>JAFECS010000026.1 GCA_018241965.1 Pseudomonadota bacterium
CTCTTTGAAGCCGTATTTAAAAGGCGGGTGGGTCCATTCCATTGGGTAAGCGAGCTTTGCGAGCGCAGCCCGGGGAAAGCAAGAATTCCTCCCCCCTCTCTCCAAACCCCGGCAGGGGTGCTGCAGAAGAACATTTAAGTAGATGATATTGAATTAGTATTTATGCATTAATGAATATTTTAAAAAACATATTTGTGTAAATTTTGAATCCCTCTTAAAATCACAACCTTTTTAACAAGGATTGTTAAGTAGTTATGGCCAATAAACTTCATGCACAATATGATCCTCCATGGAAGAATATTATAAATCAATTTTTCCCTTCCTTTATGGAATATTGTTTTCCTTATGCTTGCGCCGAAATTGATTGGAATAAAGGATATGAGCCCTTAGATAAGGAAATGACCCAAATTATGCGTGATACAAAAACGCATAATCGAGTTGTTGATAAACTTATGAAGGTTTATCGCAAAAGCGGAGAAGAAGCATGGGTATTAGTGCATTGTGAAATTCAAGGACAAAGAGATGCAGAATTCCCCAAGCGCATGTTTGTATATCGCTATAGGCTCATTGATTTTTATGATAAGCCAGTGGCAAGCTTTGCCGTATTAACGGATGCCAATGTCAATTGGCGACCAAATGCCTACGAGGAATCTTTGTGGGGTAGCTCAACAAGAATGGAGTTTGTGACATTCAAATTATTGGATTTTAAAGATCGCCTTTTTCAGTTACAGCACAGTACCAATCCATTTAGTACGGTTATTGAAGCGCATCTAGCGGCACTAGCGACTAATAAAGGTTCTATAGAAAACCGATTTGAGCAAAAAGTGTCCATCACCAGGCGCTTATATGATAAAGGCTGGAAAAAAGCTGATATTATTAATTTATATCTGTTTATAGACTGGATTTTGGCGCTTCCCAAAGAGCTTGAGTTAAAATATCATGAAGAAATTAAGCATATTGAAGAGGAAAAGAAAGTGGAGTACATTTCAACCGCAGAGCGCATCGGAAGAGAGGAAGGGTATAAGCAAGGCGTCCAACAAGTTAGGTTGCAAGAACGTAAATTTCTAACGTCGTTATTGCAAAAGGTGATGGGCAACATTCCCCAAAACACACTTCAAAAAATTGAAGCAAGCTCCAATGAAGAATTAAAAACTTGGATTACCGATTTGCTTAGTGAAGAAACGATCACTTCTCGTTAATAACATTTGAAATAAACCCCCCTTAATCCCCCCTTTGAAAACAAAGGGGGGAATCAAAGCGGTCGCCTTAGCGGCGGGGGGTTTTATAAAAAATCAAACTTTCGCGCGCACTTTCGTTGAAATATCAATTGTGTGATCGCAAAATCCATTGTTACTTGGGTTGTGATCGGTGTAAATAATGGTTGTTTTTGGCAAATGTTCTTTAAGCATTCTTTCGATTTTGCCTTTGTTATCGGTTTTGGCATGATGATCCACTCTTGAGGTTGCCTCATCCATAACCAGTATTTTGGGCTGCTTCATGATTGCCCCAATAATTTCTATCCGTTGTTTTTCACCATCACTTAAATGTTGACCATACCAGTCTTTGACTTTTTCCAGATCTCTGATGGTTTCTGGCTTGAAACCTAATTGCTTCATAAGATGCTTAATTTTATTGATTTCATAGCCGGTTGCTTTAGCTGTGCTGGGATACATAATCGCATCCAGTAAGCTTTTATCTTCGGGGAAATAAGGTTGGGATGGTATAAAATGCGCTTCCTCTAAGCCTTGAATTTCACCACTAGCATCTGGCGAAAGATCAGCCATTGCACGTAAAAGAGAAGTTTTACCTGCACCAGAGGCACCTTGTACCAAGGTAATTCTTCCTTTTGGAATGGTTTGATTAAATTTCTTGAGAATAGGGGTACCATCGGGCCTTTTTAAAGTGAGATCTTTAATTTTTATTGTATTTTCATCGCCTTTAGAAAACCGAAGTTGCTCTTCCCCTTTTTTGTGTTTTTGTTCCCATTTTTCTAAGGCTTCGTTAAATTCAGCGATACGTTTAATGGTTACGGCGCATTCTGTCACTTTGTCGAAATTATCATTTTTCCAGGTAAAGAAATTAACCACATTTTGGAAATGGTAAGGAATTTCTAAAATGCTGGCAAAACTTAATTTTTGAGAAATAATATTAGGCGCACATAACAAGAGTGCAAAAAACGAGGTAAATTCAGCGTGTAAATTGGTAATAAATGATAACAAAGAGCGAACTTTAGAAGCCCCAGTTTGCACAACTTTAGTTTGTTTTAAGGTTTCCAATAGTGAATGGTGTTCAAAATCGGCCCCTTTCTTAAAGGCAATGGCTTCGGCATGGGTTTTAACATGATGAATTTTGGTTTGTAATTTGGCCTCCATATCTCTTTGGGTTGTTTGCAGATCTTCCAAAGAATCGCCAATTTTATTGGTAACATAATTGTAAACCAACGCATAAATGATCGTGCTACCCACAAGGTAGCCGGGAATAGCAAAAGAAAGCGACATAAACGATATTTGCAAGGGCACAGAAAGAGTATAAAGCCCAAGCAAACCAACAGCAAAATTGCTCACGGTAGTTAAATAATTATCAAATAATTCACCGACAGAGCGAGCAAGCTCTTCATTATCGTGGCTGATGAGCTGAGAAGGATTCGCCGGGTTTTGAGTAAGGCGGGTTGTGCCATAATAGGCATTGTTTCTCATCCACCTTTTTTCTAATTTTTTATTGACCGCATGTGCCAACGAGCTTCCCAGCAGGCTTGCTAGCCAGGCATCTACGCCCGTTATTAATCCGTAGGATACTATCGCAGTAACGGATTTGGCTGCTGCCCAAAAAAAGGCAGTATAGGTAACGCCAGGTACAGCTAATAACCCCATCAGTGAGGCCATGGTTGTGTTTACGAAAACAAGTGCAAAGGCAAGTAAAAAGTTGCCTAAAAAAATGCCAGAAAGGTAAATGGCGCGCTTGAGCTTTTCGCCTTTAAGGCCAAAATGTGGACGGTATAGTTGATATAATTGTTTGCTAATAGAGAATAACGTAATGTTATCATCTTGCGCTGTGGTGCTTTTGTCTTTGCTCATAAAATAAATTCTTGTCTGCTTTTCTTTCAAGGTTTTCCATTGTTTGAATTTCTGACAAATAAGCAAACTTTACCAGATGAATGGTAGGTTTGAATTGACATAAGGTATAAGTCAGTTGACGTAAATGCTCCAGGCTATGAAAAGTCTTGGAGCATTTAATGCTGTGATATCTATCTACGAATTAAGATGTGAGCATCAGCTTCTTTGGCTTCAAAGAACTTTTTGGTGAATGCAATAACAACAGCAGGATCATATGGCTTGCAGCTAAATACATCCATATAAATATAATTGTTTGCATTAACAAAGTGACCAGAAATTAAAGAGGTTTCAATCAATTGGGTCATGGAAAACCCGGCAATGCGCTCATCTTCACCGAAATTCACCACCACGGTTTCGCCAAAACGCTTGGCATCAATGAGTTCACAAAGTTCTTTTACATATTGCTTAATATCAGCTTCTGAGCGTACCTTCTTGGGATTGCAATTATGTAAGTCTATGGATGTTAACAAGCCCCAGGCTTTGTTATTGTCAAATTCTTTTTTTATTTCAGTAAAACTTGGCCCTTGCGCTGCATGCGTGGCAGACACCAAGGTTAGCAGGGAAAAGATAGTGATTGCTCGAATAATGTTAAATAGTTTCAAGTCCGTTCTCCTTTAAATTAATCTTAAGTTAGTGTTATTTGAAAAAATAACGGACGTAATAATACATGAATGTAATGTAAATTATAACTATTTTAAGATGGTGAACTCCTGAATTTAGGCAAGGCTGGGCTACTTTTAGTCCTGTTAGCAAGAGTGAGCGCTTCTGGCTTCTCAGGTTTCTCGCTGCTGAGTTTCCTAAAGCGATGTAAAAAATTTCTTTCTTTGGGAGGTGAGGAGGGTGGTGATAGAGATCTGTCATCTGGTGACGCGAGTTTTAGATCATTTACTTGTGCGCTTAGCTTGGACACTTTTTGTTCTAACCGGACTGCATCATCCCGGTATCCCTCTTGGGCTTTTAAATGATCCGTATTAGCTCTAGATAACGTGACAATATCTTTTAGCGCTTGATTTAATGAATATTGTAAAGCACGTATGTATCTATATGTTTCAGGTTCAACCGGAGTCATTTTATAATCAGCTTCATCAAAGGGCTTTTTGAAGCGTTGAGAATATTCTCCGTTAAATACAACACGTGCCACCAGCTTGTCGAATAAAATATCTCTTTCTTCGCCTTGGGAAGGAAGCTGTAGCAATTGTCTTAGCACTTTTGCATAGTGCTCATTTTTTTCTGGAGTCTCGTCTTTATCATATAATTCACCCAACAAATAAATCACATTATGTATATCTTTTCCGCTTTGCTGCGTTTGTAACTCATAATGCTTTTTAATCCACTTGATAAAGAATCTATGCGTCGCTTTTGCTTGATGTTTTTCAGCTTGATTCCATAGCTTATCGCATATATCTTCAAGCTTATTGAAAAGTTCCTCTTTGAGTGGAGCTTTAAGATCACGATTTAATAAATCTGGCATAGCATGATTTTCGAAAAGCCCGCTTTTTTCGCACAGCTGATTTAGACGGTGATAGATGGAATATATTTTTTTATTGTAAGGCGCATCAAATAAGGGATGACGCACGGCGATGTTGAACAGGCAAGCTGTAAATGCAATAAGATCTGCAGAAGACGTTGTTGCATGCGTGTCTTGAGTTGCTTTGGGCTCTGGGTTTACATCATCAGTTATTGGTTCTTCTGGTTCTGATGTTATCTCTGAATCTGTCTGCGCAGCTGCCTGTGCTTCTTGGGTTGACTCTGAATCCAATGTTGATATGAGCTCAGATGTTTCATCTAAAGCCGCAGGCTTATCTAGCGTTATTTTTAGCCCTTCAATCAGAGGCAATGCTAGCATAGGCGCTACTTTTTCTCTATCTTCGGATCTATCTAAACCATTACTATCTGCATAGCAGGTAGCAATGATTTTTTTGCAAACCATGAAAAACAGATGGATAGCTTTGGCTTGCTTGCTATAACCTTGAGCGGTAAGTTCCATTATTAAGTTAATGATTAAATTTTCTATCTTGTGAAAAAATGCTGGGTTAGTAAAAGAATTTAAGGAGGAAAGTAATTGTGGAACATTATTTTGGAAAGTACGTTTGCCCAGGTAATATTTTTCGGCAATAATAGCGTGTGCCTGCCAATAGGCTTCTTGTAATTGTTGATTAAATTTATTAATAATTTTGCTTAAATTAGCATCTTTTTCCCCGGTAAAAACCCATTTTCTTATGGCTGTTTTAATTAATGCCGCTAATGCATAAGGCATCTGTTTTGGTTTAATGCTTAAGCTAATTCTGTGGCGATCAGCAGGGTTTTCTGAGGATTCATCACTGGTGTCTTGCAATATTTTATCCAGCATGGCGGCCAGCAGTTTATCGTTCTCATCGTCTGAAGATTCACTGACACGAAAGGCATCCATTGGTGGAAAATGATAATGATGAGCATATTTTAAAATAAAAATAAGCTCATCGGTGGTATAGGAATGCTGAAGATACAGAGGCTCTTGTATTTTTAAGGTGATAGAGGCACGTGTATTTTCTAAATTTTTTTTCTGCTTTTTTCTGAGTTCCCTTGGACTGGGCATTTTTGCACCCCTCTTTAAAAATAATTTGTGGAACTATTGCATAGTGTGTCGAGGTTTGACAACCAACATTTCCAGTTTTAAAGCTGTTGCTCACCTAGGTGAGCAACAGTGGGACATGGGCTTTAGCTTCTCTTTGCCTTTTGCATAACGACAGGTGCACCTGTTTTGCCACCCGGACAAAAGGTGACTTGATAGCTCGTGTAACCGCCTTTGTTTGGGTTGCATTGAAAAGAAGAAGATTTATCATCAAATTGATATGCATAAGCCGTTGGGCATGCTTGTTTTAGCCAGACAATTTTGGGAAATACCACACGTTCCCAATCTGCATTGTCTTTAACACAGTTAGCGGCTTGCGCTGTAGGGACTGCACTTTGTGATTTGTTCCAATCATAGCAACCACACACATTCGGTGTTCCTTGGGCGTAACCTGTATTTAAACTACTGTTGCTGGTAACTATGCAACCATACATATTGGCATAGGTAGCGCCTTGGCCATAATCACCATCAGGCCCTGCTGGCAAGGGAGTGCCTAATGCGTAGAAGTTATAAAGGTTTTGAGAGCCCCATTGGGTTGCAATGGGGTAATTAAACGATGCGATTGTCCAATAACCTTGGAAAGTGCCGCAGCGTCTGTTTATAGGTGCTTGTCCGCCATCTGTATTGACCTGATTATAAGCCATGCCACAGAGATTGGGGCTTTTGCAACTAGTACAGTTATCATCCGCTCCTTGGGAAACAAAATAGAAATTTTGGGCAGGCGTCGGGGGTTGAAATTCCCATGAGCAGGAACCAAGTGTTGAACCTTGTGGCTGAATAACAGCGCCACTTGCCGCACAATCAAAGGGAGCTGGAACCGAGGGAACCGCGCTTTTATTACCTAAACCTTTAACTTCAACAGGCAAATTAAATCCATTGATTATGGAAGTGTTATAGATCCCATCGTTATTGGGAACATTAGACATAAAAGCTTCAAAACGGGTAAATGGTGACATGGGCTCTTTTTTTTGCACACACGTGCCAGTGACGCCACCTTGCGCATTGGTAAGGGTAGGGCAACTACCAGTGTTACAAACAAGCGTATTATTTTGAATTTTACAATTAGTTTTTGCCCAAAATAATCCATTTTCATATTGGTTTACTTTAATAGACTTTGTAGTTGGCGCCATACCTGGTATTTGCTTACTTATTTTGTATGCATCCGGAGAGCTACCATTGAGTGGATCAACATGCGCATCAGAATTGCTTACGCCAAGCCAAACTGGGTACGGACATTGATTGATAAAATTAACCATGTGAATAGTAGGATCAGCAGTGATTACCTGACTTGAGGTTACAGCAGCTACATTTTGCATGCCAAAAGATAGAGTCGCTTTCACGGTGAGCTGATTTCCATCATCTTGAGGAACAACGGAAATATAAACATGGCAAGTTTTTTGTGGGGCCAAATTTTGATTGCTACAAGTATCATTAACGCCAGGGGTAGTGCCCTTGGTTAACCAATTTGAAACATCATGACCATCAAGTGTTGCACTTAAAACAACACTTTGTAAATTTATAGGTTGCGCACTTTGATTGGTAAATACAACTTTAATGACATTATCGCCAAAGGCATATATTTGCTTTGGCAGCGGTAATTCAACATTCGCCAAAATAGGGGGAGCATCATGGTCTCTGACGCCTAAGCTAAGAGGTGCCCAACAAAGATTGATGATAGCTAATAAAAAAAATGTTGTTTTTTTGAACATGTTACTTCCTCACAAAATCCATCTCTTGAGTTAAAAGTAGTACTGCTAATGAAAAGTCAGAAATAATATACAGTGTATTTGCATTATATGGGCTTATTCTTATCTTTTGTAGCATAGCCTTATTTGTTTTTGTTTACCTCTGAGAAACACAGAGAATTTTTGTTTAAAATCAGCAACATATAATGATTTTTTAATTTTACTCAGTCACCATTGAGTAAATTTGCTCAATTGGCATTGAGTAAATTATGGGTTTGTATTATGAACGTATGTTTCCTGTTGAGGTAAAATGGACGAATCAGTTACGACCTTATGAACTTAAACAAATTAGTAAATATTAAGAATGGAAGCATTTTTGCAAAAGTGAATAATTTCTCTGCTGTTAATAATATTCCCATCCAGCCCTTGCCACTTGCCCTAGCTTTATTGGAATGATGGTGAGCACTCTATGCGACTAATGCCAGTATTTTCTCTTCATTTCTGGATAAATCACATTTACTGACCCCTCTGCCTGGTTTAGAATACATTTTTTCGACGCACTCCGAAAGCAGGCTAACTATTATGTTGGGTGAAGATTTAAGTAAGAAATTCCGCACTTTTGCTAACGCCGGCAAGCTTGAAGCGCTTAAAAAAATCAGCTGTGCAGCATTTATTAAAAGCAAAGGAACCCCTTCTGGTAAAACAGCACTTCACTACGCTGCTAGCCAAGGACATCTTGCTGTGGTTGAATTTTTGGTCAGTGAAGGTGCACCTTTAAACGAACCGGATTCAGAACAAAATAATCCCTTAATGTTAGCGCTTATGGCGGGGCATAAAGCCGTAGCACAATTACTGCTCCCAAAGACGCAGCTGATTTGTACCAATAAAGCAAACCTAACTGTTTTACAAATTGCCAAACAACATCCGGTTTTGAAGCGCGACGCGCAATTTATCAATTATCTTAAATCCTTAATATTTCAACAAGCTGCTGAAAATTATCAAACCGTTGGCGAAGTACATATCACAGAAAGTGGTGTCATCCATACCCATGTGGAATTAGAAAAAGCGCTGGGCGAGCTTAATCTGAAAGAGAGCCCAGAAACCGTAGTGCCAGTTCACCCTGTATTTACCTCTTTTGAATTTGCTCATCCAGCCATTTTAAAAGAATTACTCGTAAAAGATATAGCAGAGGCGACCCCTTTAATTGAATTTGTTAAGAAAATAATGCCGCAGGCCAAATTTGATTTTATTTATCGGTTTCTTAACACACAAGTTGATAAATATTTTGAATCTAAAGATCCTAAATCTAATGTGAACCCTCAAGATAGAATTGATATAAATAGCTTATGGGAAACAACGCTAAGTGGTGTGTTGATGATTCTGGTGGGCGCAGATGCAGTTAGGAAAACTGTTGAATCAAACAATGCCATGTCTTGCTTTGTTTCTAAGTTATACATGTTTAATGTTGTTGCTTGCTACGATAAATTAGTCCAGTGTCTGCAAAACCCAAATCCGAGTGCGCACGAGCTTACAGACATAAAAGAACTCTTTGATAAAATGAAGATGCATCATTATTATGCTCATTACTTTTATGGTGCAGCTGACTTGCATGCTGAATATATGGAGCTTAGAAAAGCACTTATTTTACTGATGAATCGTTTGCATGAGCGTTTTGATAATTTGTGGTTAGGTTTTAATGAGTTGCAATTTCATATCGATAGAAAGAACAAACAGAGCGAACAAGAACAATCGGATTATCACGCCAAACTCATATATAGCCCTGCGCCAACTTCCATTAAAGAAATAGACGCACATTGTATGGAAGCTTTAGTAACTGAGGTTGTAAAAATAGCAAGAGGTGAGGCTAAACGAACACAATTTATTGTTGACCCTAATGGGCAAACCCATGCTTTGGCGCTGGATGTTTCCTGGAACCCAAATACAGGGCAGCTTGAAATGATTTGTGTGGAATCTTCAATTTTGATTGCACAGTACAATTTTATTTTAGAATTATCTACGAGATTGATGGCCAGAGGCATTAGACATCAAATATTAGCAATTCAAGGCGATTTACAAAAAGACATGAGCAGTTGTTATACCTTTGCTTATATTTTTAGTAGGATGTTAAGTAAATTAACCTTTGCACAATTAAATAATAAGAGCAAAATACCCCAACCCTCCTTTTCTCTTGGCCAAGGGCCTATTGCATGCCCGTTACTTCGCGAGAATGTACAATGGTTAGATGTAACTGCATTAGGCGAACGTGCGGTCAAGATGGGACATTCTTATACAGATATGAGAAAGAATTTGCTTAAAATTTACCCTCATCAAGAAAAAGAAGTTGATCAAAAAATTGCACAATGGAAATCTTGTTATGAAGTTGAGAGCTTAACAGGGTATACAACCTATCGTCGGCAATCATTGCGTTTAAAGGCAATTGGCAAGCCACTTGATGGGATCACGATGGAAAAAATTTATGCGCATACCAAGACAACAACACCCGGGCATGCGCTTCGTCGATTAGCTGCGGGATGGGGCCCCTTACGAGAAATGCGTTACTTATTGAATGCTCACGCAGAGGTGATAAATGAGCTGGGTACTAAAGAGGGTAAAACGCCATTAGATTGGGCTAATCAGAATAAGCAAATGCACCGAGCCAAGATATTAAAAGAAGCTGGGGCTTTAACAGCAAGCGAGAAAAAGCTAAGTGCAAATTAAGGCGCTTGTGCAGCGCTACCACTTTACCGGCTTTGGGCAGATCTCATCATAGCCTTGTTGATGCCAATAAGGGTAAATAGGTTGCACACTACTTACTTTGTCTAATTGAGCAATATGTTCTTGACTTAATTGCCAACCCACAGCGCCGAGATTTTGCACTAATTGCTCTTTATTGCGAGCGCCTATCACCAGGTTACAGACGCTTGGGCGTTGTAATAACCAATTTAAAGCAATTTGAGAAATAAGTTTGCCCGTTTCTTTCGCAATTCCCTCTAAAACATCGACGATGGAATACAGCTGTTCTTCGTTAACTGGAGGGCCGCCTTGTGCGCCACCTTGGGAAAGCCTTCCAAAGGGCAGAGGTTGATTACGTCTAATCTTTCCAGTTAACCTTCCCCAGCCTAAGGGGCTCCATACCATTGTGCCTACTTTTTGATCTAAGCACAGCGGCATCAGTTCCCACTCATATTCTCGCCCGATAAGGGAATAATATCCTTGATAAACACAATAGCGATTTAAACCGAATTTTTCAGAGCAGGCGAGTGCTTTCATCAGTTGCCAGCCTGAAAAATTAGAGCAACCAATATAACGAATTTTTCCACTCTGAATAAAATTATCGAGTGTACGCAACACCTCATCAATTGGCGTTATGCCATCAAAGCCATGCATAAAATAAATGTCGATATAATCTGTGTTTAATCTCTTAAGGCTGGCATCCAGCGCACGGATTAAATGATAACGCGAAGATCCTCTTCCATTTGGGGTGCTGTCAACTGGAAAAGTGGCTTTGGTAGAAATCAGCACTTGATCACGTTTACCTTGTATGGCTTTACCTAAAATTTCTTCTGCCGCCCCTGCTGAATATATATCTGCTGTGTCAAATAAATTAAGGCCAGCATCCAGACACAGATTAACCAGCTCAGTTGCTTCTTTAACATCCGTGCTGCCCCATTTTTGAAACATCTCACCTTTGCCGCCAAAGGTTCCGGTACCCAAACTTAAAACAGGTACTTTTAATCCAGCATAGCCAAGGGTTCTATATTCCATAGTATTCAACCTTATAGAAGAAATTGGTTTTCTACATTATCGTAACGTAAAGTATATAAAAAGGTAAAGCATAATCTTATAGAGTACTCCTAAAAGAGGCGTATTAGGCTACATGAACGGTTAACGTCAACTGTTGATATAGTTGCTACAGTGAGGGCAATTGCACAAGAGGTTCTCATATTTTGCTGATGTTTTGTTTGAATCCTAGAGCTTTTTATGGAGGTGCTCTTTTTCTACTGCAGCAACTGTTGCTGTAGTGGCACTTGTCGCAGTGGGGTGAATATGTTGTTGTGGTGTCCAGGAATGCCGTTGCTGAGGATTCGTAACTGTATGTTCTTTTGGAGCTACTTTTCCAGACTTAAGTAGATCAATTGCGTCCTTTTCCATGCCTGCCAATTTCATTACCTCTCGCATTTTGCGGCTATTTTTTCCAATAATCGCATCAACAGCTCTTTTTAAGTAAAAGGTCTTTTTGCCTTCTACTGATTTACTGTCATATAAATCTGTAGCAGCATTAATAATTTTGGTAAGGGTTCCATGAGGAGGGTATTTAATGTTGAGCATATGTTCTGCAATTTGTTTGTCGGATATGCCAGCTTTACGTAACTCACTTATCATATAGGTGGCCATCTCAATTTTGCTTTGGCTTTTGGAGTGTGTTTTGTGGCGCAAAAATATAAACAAAGGTTCAAGATGCTGCATATTCTTATCATTTTTGTAGCGTTCAATTTGTTCATCAACTGTTTTTTTACGATCATGCTTGCTAAAAGATTGATAAATTACTTTAGGATTTTGGTCCTTATATTTACCTTCGTTTTTTTTGTCTTCTTGGACAGCCATCATAACAACTTCAAACGCTCGCTTGGTGTTTGTATATGAACAATTTCCTTGTTTTTGTCCGTGTAATCGCTTGATATATAACGGTTTGGGATTCTCAGGGAGTAACTTTTCAAAATCAGGTAATCCTAGATTTTTTTGAGTAGTGTCTTGATCGTGCCCTCTTGTTTGAGTGCTTAAATTTTTGATTAGATCTGTCATATCACTCATTGCTGCATTTAAGAAATGTTTTTGCTTTTTGTATGTTTCCGCCAATTTTGATACATCATCATATCCCATTTTGTCCTTGTGCTGTTCTAATTCTTTGAACAAATTTTCAAGATTATGAATTGACAAGGGTGTATTGAGAGTAATACTGTTTTTGGTTAAAAATTCTTTGATTAAAGTTAAATATTGATCTTTTATCTTGTTCGAATCATTATACTTATCTATAAAACTTTTTATCTTTTTAGGATCTAGTTGATAGCATTCGATGCCGGGGTTAAAACCGCTGGTAAAATGATCTTTGTTACAAAAATATAATTTATCACCATGCAATACTGCCGAAGCATAATGGCCAACAAAAAGGCATGGTATAACGACTGGTTTGCCTTCAAAATAACTTTTTGCTTGATCAGAATAATCACCTGACGCTAGACTTTTGGCAGCGGCTTCGAACGCTTCAGCTGTAATAGATAGTAATTCCTTATTTTCTGTAGTAGAAGAATTTGCAAAATCCCTCGCTTGCTTTGCTAAGCGTGGCAAGGTGTTTTCAACAGAAAATTCTTCATATGTAACAACACTTTCCTTGCCACACTCGAATTTGCCACGCAAGCCTAAGCAGTGCCCAATCATTTTTTTATTGTTGTAAGTTTCAGCTTCTGTTTTAATAGCTTTGAGTGTTGTTTTTTGTGGTTCAGTTAACTGTTCATGTTTGACTTTGTCCATGATATATTCTAGAACAGGTTTATTATCAATTTTTATTTTACTGGTTATTAGTCGAATTACAGCATCTTCATTTACTCCAGCAAGTAAAGCTTTTTCAACGGTAGTGCCAAAATCAATAGTAGAAAAATATTTTTTGAAGGTCCACGGATCTGTTTTTGTTACTGCTTTTAATAATGTTTCACCATGACCACTTGTAATTAAATCAGCAATTAAATCAGCAACTTCTTTTGTACGTCGGGGTGCATTTTTATCAGATGTTGTACGATAGCAAGTGTATAAAAGATTAACTAGCGTGAAAGCAGCGTTTTGTTCTTTTAGCTGCGGAGGCTTCTTAGTGAGGGTGTTTTTATCAACTTCTTTTAGGCCAATGAGTTTTTGGACAAATGAACTAGTATTAATATTATGAACAGAGCATGCATGATGGATTACACATAAACCATTAGCATCATGCAAATTTGGATCTCCTCCTTTATCAATTAATTGTTGAAAATAAACAAAACAATCCATACCTAGTTTATTATGTGCTATGAGTGTGCCAAGTAAAGTAACAGGACTTTGCGTGGGGGGTGGTGGATTAAGTATTGCCTTTCTTTCTGCTTCATTTTCTGGCAGATTATCTATCAGACTTTTAAGTTTTTGTTTGACAGAATCCTCATCAATATCTTTAGCATTTTTTTCGCTTAATTCACCTAATAAATCTAAGAAGTCTTTTGTTGAAGTGGGCATGAGTTACCCCGAATAAACATATTAATTATATGGCTATATCTTAAGACTTCGATGTATATCTAAAAGTTCTTAAGAAATTCAACACCCGCATATGGCAATGTAATATGTTGCCTATATAATCAAATAGTTATCAACGATGAGCTTGTGGTTGCATGATTATTATTTAGGGTAAATACACAGTACTTTATGCATTGGTAACTACACTTGGTTTAATAGACAGAAGAATATCTTGCAATGTTAACAATGATCAGCAGGGTGTAATTAAGGGATGGTATTCGGTAATTTACTTAGCGCATCAACATTCCCATAAATTAGCCATAATTTTTCTAGCAACAAGAAGAATTGCAATTTCTTTTATGGATGTTTAAGATCGCTACTTATTTAGAAGTATGAGTTGGAGTTGTATATGTCAAGTGAAGGTCCCAAGATCCAAAAGTCGCGCAAGAATGTAGATCCGATGTTAACTTTGCTGAAAGTCATTGATTTCTTAAATAACCACAATAAACGTACAACCCTAGATATTATTAAAAAAGCACTAAAATTACTTAATTTTAACCATAAAGATTATACGATAGAAGACCGTATTTTCTTTGGATTAAAAACAAATAATTTTAAAAAGGATGCCTTTGGTTGCTTTTGGTTAACTGAGGAGATGAAAAAAAATAATTATTCATCCTTATTAACAACAGAAGAAAAAAATAGGTTAAAAAAATATATTACGGATAAACAAAATGAGCAACATTCTTGTTCTTTTCTAATACACAAAGATCGGTACCGTCAAAAACCTTCGATGATGGACTTGGCATTTCTCGATAATCCACTCCCTTGTGTACAAAAAATAAACAGAAGAAAGTCATGCACTAAGTTGGCAGAACAGCACGGTGAAATACAGCGTGCCAGGCTGTTGATGTAAATTATAAAATATCAATAAAATCAACAAACTAGGATAGGCGCTGTTGTGGTGATTGGTTAGCCTAGAGTGGGTTAAGCTATAATTATATAAATGAAAAATGTCACTGTCGTTCTATCAGGCGTAGGCACAGCCGGCTTTAGTACTATCACCTTGATGGAGTTTTTCCATCAACACGGCATTGTGCCCAATACCATTGTCGGCTGTTCATCGGCTGCCTTTGTTGCAGGCTTATGGGCAAAAGGATATAGCCCTAAAGAAGCCTTAGCGCTGGTTCGTGAAGTATATTTAACCCTCATGAAACCACGAATAGATCATTATACTTCCTTCTTTTTTTTTAAAGCCCCTAAAAAAAACTTTGATATTAATCGCGCTCTCTTAAAGGCAGATATTAAAGAAGAATATCGAAGGATCTTTAACAAAGAAGTTATAGAAGATTTATCAATTAAAACATACTTTCATACAACCAACATTGAAACTGGCGATCCTTATTTAATAAAGCATGGCAGTATTGCTCAAGCCATTTATGCATCATCGGCCATATTACCTTTTTACCCACCTGTGCATTTACATAACAAATGGTTAGCTGCGGGTTTGTTCTCGGAAACCTTACCCCTAAGAGCATTGTTAGATGAATCTTCAGATATTATTATTGCCACAGATATTAACAATGAGGCTGAACATAAAAAGGAGAATTTCCTAAGCTTTTATACAAATTTTGTAGATAAAGCTTTTAAGGTATCTTCCATGCCGTACACTGCGTTAGTTTATGATCTTCATAGTAATGAGATCTTGATTATCCCCATTAAAATTGAACATCAAGAATTTAAAGATCCTTTGTTGGCTTTAGAGTATAGTATTGAATTTGCGAGAAGAAATGTTCAGGAAAAAGCGCAGATAATTTTAGACACTTTAAAGTGATAATAAATTTATAAAGGTTTCATAAAGTTGAGAATTTCATCTTTGTGGTTATGTACAACTTCTTGTGAAAGTTTTCTAATATAATCAATTTCATCTACATCCCAAAAATTAATGGCTTTATCATAATAGAAATTAATAAATTTAACTTCACCATGATGTATGTCAATGGCCAGTGAGTTTTGTTTTTTTGCTTTATTAATAAACATTTTGGAAACAAAATCAATGTAAAACTCAAAAAAACTACCATAATTGGTAGCACTCTTTTCCTCAAACGATAACACAATAATATTATCGTAGCCTTCTTTTACTGCTTGAAGAACAGGGATGGAAGAGTAATATACGCCATCGACCAACCATTTGTTATTAAGAAAAATGGGGGGCAAAATAGGATATAAAGCGCAGGAAGCATAAACACTTTCGCCTATTAACCCTTTGTCAATTAAATACGGAAGGCCTGTTTCGAGCTCAGTGCATAAGAGTTTTAGTTTAATTTCGCAATCTTCTATTTTTTTTGAGCCTGTTTTTTCTGAAAAAAAATGAAGCAGCCACTCTTTTTTCAGCACAGCGGAATCCGCTTTAAATCGCCCCCCAGGGTATCCGGCTAAGCTTAACATGGTTCTATAATCAATTTGCTTGGAAAGGGGATGCTTTTTTAATAGGGTAATATAATCCTGTATAAATATATCCATTTGTGCGATGGTGTAGCCACTTGCCCAAAGCGAAGATAAGATAGTGCCGCCACTGGTGCCATAAATAATGTCAGGCTTAATGTGGTGTTCATTGAGAAGTTCAAACAAAGAGATCACGCCCAGCGTTTTAATGCCACCGCTTCCCACCACTAAGGCAACTTTAGGCTTTCGGGTTGTTTGATTCGACACCATCAGAAATGGGTTCTTTTATTTAAGTTGTATATGAAATCATATAGCATAAAAGCAAACATTCCTGCCCAACAACCAGTGATGGCTGCACAATCTAAAGTTTATTTTAACCCTGCCGACATAATGTACAGTACTTTCTCTTAAAGCATTTTGGCAGGGTATCTATGAAAAAACCTTTATGGTACGCGACGTTCATTTTAATGTTGATAGTATCATCGTTTACGCTCAAAGCACAAAGCAGCAATCAAAGTCAGAATGCGCAACCAGTGCTTGATTGGGTGAATCAAACGATTACAGAATCGTTTACTTTTAATTATACTAACTATGCACAAGTAATTGCTGTTGTTTCGCCAAAATATTCAAAACAGGCTTATCAATCTTTGTTGAATTATTTAAAAATTACAAACGACATAAATGCCATGATAAATCATCGCTATTCATTATCGGTTTCATTCGCTAAAAACAGCATGCTTGTCTCGCAAGGCGTGGTGAATGGGAATAATGCTTGGAATGTACAATTATACTTAAAGCTTTCATTTGAAAATGATAAAAAAGTAGAGAACGTTTATCAAAATATTCTGATCAATGCGCAAGTAGTAAATTCACCTGCGCCAGACACAGATCAGATTTTTATGATACAAGAAATTGAATTTAAGGAGCAAATGGCCCCTTTTTAACGAGAGGCTCTAGCGAACTCTATTTTTCTTGATGCAGCGGGTGGCTTCAAAAATTACTTTGGTGCGCCCTTTGGCATCTTTAGTGGTGCCCACGGGCTCAATTTCCACTTTATATGGGATCTCGGGTGTTTTCAGGCAAAGCTGTAACCTGTCTTGGTCATTTGATCTTCGTCTGGCGATATGTATACCAGGGTAACGTTTATTAACAATTTTACCTTCACGTAATAGTGCTTGCAATCGCTCAACGTCAGTGGCATTAAGCTCTTTGGGAAAAATACCTTGCGCTATAGGGCGGATCATATAGATCCCTTTTTTCATTTCAGGCCCACTAAGGGGAATCGCTGTATCAGTGAGGCGGGATGCTTGTAATGCAGCGGTTAAATTAGCGATGCTGTCTTGCTCTGGATTTGTAAGCATGTCATCCAGTTTTTGCAAAACCTTTGATAATTTGCGTGGGCTATATTGATAATAATCAGTAATAACTAAATGAAGATCGGCATTAAACCCGCCGTTTACACCTGCTTCTTGCAATAACTTAAGAACCTTGTCTTGAGAAAAATTTAAAGGCATCTTCCAATCGCAAAATAAAATACCAAATTGACGGAACATTTTAACACGGGCCAAAGTCAAGGTGCGAAATTCTTGGTCAACCATTTCTTTGATAAGCGCTAATTTACGTTGGCCTTGAGCTCTCATGTTCGTTAAATATTGTTTTGCTTGGGGGATTAGTTTTTCTAGCGCAGCATCCGTTAAGCGTTCAAGTTGAAACTTTTGCAAACGATAAGCTAAATTCCAACGGCGTGAGATGCAAAGATTAGATATGTAACTGCTTAAATTAATATGCGTATTAGGATCAATCTCAGAGAGTGTTAAACACGTTGCTTTAATAATGTATTCAACACCTTTGCCATAATAGCCAAGGTTAAAATAATAATTACTTAAACTCGAATACACGAAATGATAAATTTCATCTATTTTTGCCTCTTTGGTGACGATGGTAGGGTCTTTATAATGAGCGAATTGATGGGGCACCTGGTCTTTGGCAACTTCATGGCAAAAGGATGCAAAATCTAACATCTTATTTGCCGCAAAAAGAGCAAGCTCGGGTTTATCTAGATGCTGATATAAGGCATGTTGTTCACCATAATAATGTAATAAATGTAGAGCAATGGTGGCGTGAACCTTTATATCTTCTGAGCGGGGACTATTTTTAAATAATTTTGCTATTTTAGCAATTTTTGATGTGCAACCTTTTAATAATTCAAGCACAGCGGGGGCTAGTCTAAGGTTGTTTTTTAAATATTCATCGTTAAAGTGCTCTTGAAATAATTCAACAAACAAGGAGCACTGAACACCGAATTGTTGAAGAATGCTATCATCTAAGATATTGCAACCCAAGCGTGAGCAGTGCTTGTAAAGTTCATCTAAATAGGCATTGAAGGTAGTGGTCAATTGTGCAAAATGAGTGAATTCAGATCTTGCCCCCAATTTTAATTTGGCTTTGATGGGCAAGTACGCCAGCAAAAAGAGATTGACTTTTTCAAAGATAGAATTTGTGTTACTCGCTGGACCTTGTTTCACGATGATAACTCCTGGATGAAGAAATGATGGGAATTGACCAAAATAACGTTGATTTTGTGGTTATAAAATCAATTGCGGGAATGGAGTAACATTATAGGTAGGCCATCACTTTACTAGCAAGTCATAAAAATTAATGAGCAATTTTCATAAATATTACGACATAATCTTAGTCACATTTTAGTTATACTCGCAAGCCAATTGACTGAATTTCACTTGGTTCAAAGAGGTATACGATGAATTACGGACCTAGTAATAACTTAAATCTAAGTTTCTGGGATTTTATGATTAAGAGGGATCGTAATGCACAAAATTTAGTAGGTTTAGGTGATTGTCATTTTTGGGGGAAGGGAACGCCGGTAAATGTTGTGCAAGCATTTCACTATTACCAAGAAGCCAGAGATAAGAATCCAAAGTATGTTGATGTGTGGGACAGACTGCGGCTTTGTTACCTCAAAGGGATGGGGGCTCCCAATAGCCATAAACTCGCCAAAGAAGCCTATGATAGATGGTTAGCCTTAAGGAATGCGAGTATGACTCAGCGCAGTAGAATAACTCGAGCGGCAGCAAGTTCAAGTGCTAATGAAGCACAGATTACGCAGGAAAGTTCACATCTAGAAAAAAAACCAAAAACTGTGCTTGAAAATTTGATGAATAACTTAGTGTTAAATCCTGTGGCGGATGCAGCGGTTGCAGAGGGACAGACTTTTTTGCCTCAACGAAATCACAGTGTTCTTGTAGATAAACAAATTGAAAGTAATAAAAAATATTTGTCTGAATTAGATCAAAAAATTAAGGACATAACTGAGGAAAATGAGAGGTTAATGAGGAAGGTAATCAAACGTGAACGGCAACTTAGGGATGAGTCAGAAAAAGTGAATTCTACCGCTAAAATATAATAGTTTATTCCCAGGTTGTTATTTTTTTATAAGAGGTTAATGATGCAAGAGGGTCCCCAAAGCACTCAAAAAGGGTATTCTTATTGGATTCAGGCACTAAAAGAGCAAGAATCCGTAGAAAATTTATGGGGGCTGGCAAGCTGCTATGATGAAGGTAATCAAATACCAATCAATAAACGCCAAGCATTGTATATTTACCGAAAAATATCTTTAATGGATCCTAATAATATAGATGTTTGGGTAAAATTGGCTGAATATTATGAACAAGGATATGGCATTAATGATCAGCCCCATCCCGAGGCAGCTCAAAGCTGCTATCAGCAGGCAATGAATATATTCCAGAATAGTAGCGTTGTTTCTGGAGAATCAAATCTTGAACGATATACGGAATTAGGAACACATTATTTAAGGGCGTGCGACTTAATTAAAAATGGTAAAAACTCCTTTGAAGCGGTTGAGGCACGTATTTTATTAACGCGCGCTTTAGAGCTTGAAACAGCAGATACCTGCAGACATTTTGTTGTTAAAGCGTTAGTCAACTTGGCATATTGTTATCAAATGGGGATTGGCGGAGAGCAAGATAGAGATAATGCAAATAATGCTTATGAGGACGCTCTGTCTCTGGATCCTTATTGTGTTCAAGCTTTAAATAATACCGCCTATTATTATCTCCAAAAATATAAGAGTATTATCACTGCCAATAAGGACATTCTCACTGCTAATAGCAGCAATCCAGTTAATTTTAAAGATTTAAAAGAGAAGAAAAAGGCTGAAGATGATAAAAAGAAATTAATTAATGAATTAAGTGGCCTAAAAAAGTTAATACTTGAAAGACTAAAGGTAGCGTTAACAATTTCTAATAAAGCGATAATTCTGTGTCCGGCAATACTTAATAGTGTCGGACAGCTTTATTGGGAAGGCTTAATTATTCCAAAAAATGAGCAGGTGGCTATTAAATATTTTCAAAGTGCACAGGAAATTCGACGCTCTGTACGTCCGGCCCCCTTTGATAATACCGGTATGCTTGCTATTTATGAACACATCCCTAATTATCCAGGGGTAATTGAAGCATTGAAGAAAGAAGCCCCAAAGATAGTCCAACTACAAAGCGTATCTATTGAAAGAATGATACGTCATCAAAAGAATAACCATACAACAAGACTTTCAAGCACACCATCACTTCAACTGATATCAAAGCAAAGCGATGCAATTAGAGTAAAGTTAGGGGAGCTTAGAGCTTTACAAGCTGAAAATGCCAAATTAAAAGAACAGCTTGACGAACTTGATCCATCTTCAACAAACGTAGATAACACTGCAATTCGAAGAGTGACTTTCGTCTCTGATTTGGAAGAGCAATTAGTAAGTCTAAAGGCTGAAGTTGAGAGCAAGCAAAAAGAAGTGTCAGATTTAGAATCTGAAAATAATCACTTAAAGAGTGTTTTGGCTCAAGTTTCACCCAGCGCTGAAAGAAAAATAGAAAGTGCACAAAAAGACAACGAGCGAACAACCAAACGTAGAGCCAGAAAAAAATAAATGATAAAGAAGAGGTAACTGATGAAAAAGGGTGCGAATATCAATGCCGGAAACAATCTACTACAAGAGAAAGCTATGGCGGATAAATTAGTAAAGGAAGCAGAAGGCTTTTTATTTGTAGACAATGTTTCGGCAGCCTTGAACTGTTATACAAATGCAACTCGGATAAATCCCTGTTGCACAGCAGCTTATCAAGGGATCGCCCATTGTGAGATGTTGATTAGAACATCTATTAATACACCTGAAAAACCACCAGAAACTCCTAGTATGAAAGTTGTTCAACAGTCTAGCGCAAGTGTTGCTCCAACGGTACCGGCGGCTAATAGCAGCGGCGCTTCAACTATAAGACCAGATAATATTGTAAAACCAACCGAATCTCCTGCCGTTGCAGCAGCCAGTAGCTCCTCATCGACTATGCGACCTGTCTGTATAGCATCTGCAGTTGATCAACCTAGTCATAAAGTTTTAACACAACAAAATAGTGTTGAACAAGTGAAGAGCCAAATAGCAATCTATAAAAATCAATTGGAAATATTAAATTGCCGAGCGCTTATCTTAACTAAATATAATGATCGCTTAAGAAAGGATATTGAGAATTTAAAATCAAATGACTCCAAAGCGCCTCAAAATGACCAAAGGCCCGCTGAGAAAAAAGCAAGGCATCGCAAATAAAGCAATACGCCTTATTTGCGATTTTTCTTCTTTTTTGATTTTGAACTTTTTTCATCCTCATTTTTTGAGGAAAAAGAGCTTGCATTTGCTGCTTGGCCTAATGCCATCGTGGTGCTTCTGGGCGCCTGCGGATTATGCAAAAGTAGTTCAGAAGCAGGTGAGATATTGGTGCTAGAAGAAGGCACAGTTAAGCCTAACATGGCTCTTGTTAAAGATGTTAGAACGGACAATTTTTTCATGGCTTGAATTGAGTAATTAACTGCCGCTTCATACTTATCAGCAAGGATTAAATTTACGAGTTCTTGATCAATACTGTCTACGGTTGAATTGAAATTTATAAGTTTAAGTTGCTCGGGGGTTAAAACAGAATAACAAGAATAAACTTCCTCACAAAACTCCGCTGTAGCAAGTAGGTAATCCGTATGGTTTTTAAGGATATCTGCATACTTGAGATATTTATCAATCCCCACGCGTTCTATCATCGCCATCTTTTGCTTCACTGGATCGCATTGGCGTAAAATGTTTTCGAAAGAAGGTTTTCTTTTTAGTAAATTTCTAAAGTTAGTATATGCTACCATCAATTTAATTTGAGCCTCAGAACGTTTTTTTGCATCTTCATTATTCGTGCTTTTGATTTTTTCTCTTAGCATAGATGTTAAACGATGCATTAATCTGTTCAATGTGGATAAACTTAGGTTTAAATTAATTGCAAATTTGCCATATAATTCTTGATCATTAATTAATGATAGTAATGGTGTATCATGCTCAGATATATAATCTAACGAAAATCTGGCATTAGATAACATCACAAAACAATTTACGCTTTCAAAGCGTATACACCATTCAACTAAAGTGTATTTTTTACCATCATTACCTAAAGCATACACACTTGCCTCAGTAAATAAGTCCATGTTAAGGAGTTTTTGTAGGAATGATGCTTTGTCAGCCTTGAGGATCTTTTCAAGCAATTGATTGTCAAAAGGCAAAATGCCTAATTGTAATGCTTGGGTTACAAAATCTTCATGTAAAAGGAGATCCACCTTGCTAAAAAATTGAATCACTATGCCTTTTAACTTGGCTTTTAAAATTAAAACTTCAGATTTAATTTGCGGATCATATTCATCACTTGCATGAAAAATTGCTAAAATATCAAATATTTTTTGCAAGATAGCATGTTGTTTAACTGGATCTTTGGCATATTGACCATATTCCTCAATCACAGCGGCAGCACGGCTTACTAAAATTTTCGAATTTTGTTGGGATTTAGATTTTAGGGTAATGCTTGTTGATGGTGACGAGCATGCTTCAACAGGGGCAGATTCTACGGTTTCGTCACTTTCTCTTAATTCATTAGGCGCTGGTTCCTTTTCGATTTCTTTACCAATAATTGTGCCTTGATTAAAGAATTCTATGTCCATTTGGTAGAATTTTCTATCTTGCGTATATGTTTTATTCCCTAAACTTTCCAATTGTTGAATGAGATCAATTTGCTTTTGCGCCAATTGAATATATTCTGTTTGAGTTGCAGGGATATGTTCACGTAGTGATGCGAGTTTGTTTTGCGGTTCTTGTGCCAATTTTAAAAGTATATCTGTTACATTGCTTTGGTATTCCTTGAGTTTCATAATAATATTCGTTTGTGGTAAAGCAAGATTTAGTAACTGATCGCGACCTTGCTGATCTATTGCAGTAATTTCGTGTTCTTGTCCATCTTTATTTGTAAAGCTAAATAGTGTCGGTTCTAGGTTGACTCTATCGAGTTTGTCATAATAAACATGCACACGATATTCTTTTGACTCTGTATCACGCAGATTGACGGTATAGTGATATCGGGATCCTTTCTGTATGTGTTTAGGGACTGTAAAATGATGGGAAACTACCCTCATTTGTTTACCATTCAAGTTAAGTGAAAGATCATTTGCCACAGGTATATCGATTAGAAAATAGGGATCTTTGTTCTCTTTAAAGCTTTTATACTCAATTCTTAATCTATATTGTTCTGACAAGCCTTTTTGAACATTGGGATACTTTTCAAGTAAATAGTGTATGGGATTGGATTCGGGTTCCTTACGTCGAGCATCAATGTCTTTAACACCCAATATCATCAGAATAGTCCTCTTAACGTAGATTCAATGTAAACACACCAGAAAAGATGAGTTAGGAAGATATCAATTTATAGGTGAAAAGTATTGTCATAAATAACTATAGCCGCAAAAAGTATTGATTAAATCAGTATAAATATGAATATTGCAGAGATAGCCTCTTGTTGTTCAATTGAACATACAAGAGGAATGATCTCTATGCTGAGAAGCAATCGATGTCATGGACAATGCAAATGGCACTATAGCTTGGTATAACTTTTTTTGCTCATCAGTAAATTTATCAATGTTAATTGTCCATAAAGGATGGTTAGGAACAAAGTTGTTTTTACTGCCACCAATAATCGCTCTCAAAATATTTCCCCAAACACTTATTCCACTATACATGATAAAGCTCCTACCAAAATGAAACAATGAATGCCACATTGCAAAATAAGGCTTATTTAATCAATGATTATCTGATGGAACCTGGGCCTAACGAGGCTCAGATATGTTGCTCGATAGGCCTAAATAGGCGGTGACGTGTTTACCAACCAGAGTCCAAATAGCGTGCACAGCATTTTGTGCTGAATAAGAAAGGCTATTTAAACTAATAGAATTCATGTGAAGCTCAAAAATAATAATGGATAATTCGAAGCTAACATGCGTGTTTTAAATAAACAAGCGTTTTTGTGGGAAATTTATTGAATTACTCAGAAGAAGAGCTATAAGTTAGCCTACTTATGACTATTTTTTAATACTTTGCATGAAGGATCTTACCTTTGCTGCTTCCAGAAAATTATTGCCTTTACCCTCTTTTTTGAAGTAACTACCCACAATAATACCGTCCACCTTATCATAATATTGGTGCACATTTTCGGCAGTTGCACCGCTGCCAATTAAAATGGGTAAAGAAGAATTTTCACGCACAGTGGCAACATCATTTAAATCCGTTGGAGCGCCTGTGAGCTCACCTGAAACAATCAAAGCATCGGCCAAGCCTCGGTTTTGGGCATCTTTTGCTTCCATGGCTAAACCGCGTGAAGCTAAAGGTGCTGCATGCTTTACGCCCACATCAGCAAAAATCAGTACAGAAGATTTTAAACTAGAACGTAAACGTAGCACCTGATGGCTAATGCCTTCAATAACGCCTTGCTCAGAGACAATAGCCCCCATAAACACATTTACACGTATAAACTGCGCGCCTACTGCGGTGGCAATAGCCATGGCTGCTTCACCATCGTTACGCAACACATTAATACCCGTGGGCAATTTAGTTTCTTTGATCACTTCACGTGAGATGCTGCTTAATGCAGCAACAGTTTCTGTGGGCACATGTTTGGGAAAAAAGGGTTGATCACGAAAGTTTTCAATAATTAAGCCATGCACGCCTTCACGTTCAAGAATGGTCGCTTCTAACAGCGCTTGTTCATAAACACGATCAAGATTGCCATCGTATAAGGGCGCACCGGGCAACGGTAATAAATGAATGCAGCCTATAATAGGTTTTTGATTGGCAAAAATATCATTGAATTTCATGTCTCATGCCTATGTCAGACGGAAAACTTTTTACTGTAGAGGTATTTTATTATATCGCTATAATTTGCACCTAGAAACCAGGTAAGGTAAATTACGCCACTAAAATTCTGACAGAGGATAAATCATGAAACCATGGCGAATTCCCAATCAACCCAATGAACCAAAGTCTGCGCCAGTTGCTATTACCGGCAGAAGAAACACAGGTGAACCGGCAAACCCAGTAAGGAATCGATTGCGATTTATCGATCGTCATGCCCCAGATCTCACTGAAGATGTTTTAGCTGAATCGGCACTGCTTAAAGAGCGGCCCGATATTGTTCTTGCTAAAGAGGCCGCAATGGTAAGGAAAGAAGCAGAACAAAAGGACAAAGAGGCACAAAGAGCTGCAGCCAAAGAAGCCGCAGCATTTGATGAAGAAGTCGCAGTATTAGAGCGAGAATTTTGGGGTGATGAAGAAGAATTAGCGGTTGCCCAGCAATTAAGTGGTATAGATATTACCGATGAATCTGCTCAACAAGTTTCGATAGCATCGCGACCTGCAACGGTTACACCAAGGTACGATGCCATGATGTCTCAATCTTTACCGACACAGCTACCATCACAACTGCAGAGTCGAAAATTGAGGAATAAATAAAGATTTACGGATGTACATCCCATATTTTATTAGCATAAATAAAAAAACCGAGGATTGCCTCGGTTTTAAGTAAAGAAAATAAAAACAATTTGATTAAGGTTTAAAGTGTTTTCCAGTCCATCCTGTAATTGCTGTTCCTTTCTTATATACGGCCTGGCCGCTTGAGGTTTTGATGTTGTGATCAAAAGCAAGCCCAACAGTCACAGCAGCGAAGGCTTTAGTTACTTTTGTTTGAACAACTGGATCTGTATTATCAATATTATCGCAAAAAACATAAGGGGTATCCGCACATACATCGAAAGGCCCTACGGTTCCTCCAAATAAAGCTACATCTTCTTTTGTTTTTCCACTGCCCTGACCCGTTACGAGTGAACCAATTGGAGTTCCAGCAATAATAAAGGTATCATCATCACTACCGCTGATGTCAACAGCTGACCACTTAAAATAATAGGGCATTTTCACTGAATCCATATAATTCTTAAATAAACCTACGCTCAGTGCAGACGCCTTGACTGCATTGCTTTTCCATAGAGAAGCATCTGAAATGCTGCCTGAAGGGTTAGCTATCGCATAGGCAGGATCTGAGATATTGAAAACATAGTTTTTTGTTGCTGTCACATCAAAATCAAGATTGTATACAATTTTATTGAGATCGGCAGATGATAAATTACTAACATAATAATCCGAACCGTAAAGTCCTAATTCTTCGCCGCCCCAAAAACCAAAACGTAAGCGATTAACTGTAGGCGTATCTTTCATTGCTGCTGCTATTTCCATCATACTGACTACACCAGAAGCATTATCAAGCATACCTGCACCAAATATGGAATCATAGTGTCCTCCTAGCACTACTGTAGAACCAGGGTCGCCGTATTTAGAGTCGGCAATGACATTATATGTCGTTCTAATTTCTGTAAGCACATCAGCCTTGATGTGTACTGTTACCGGTCCTGCTAATGCTTGGCGATATAAATTTATGCCAATGCTATAAGGGATGTAAGCATAGACTGGCACGGTCATACCATCAGGAGATAGTAAGGTATTACCTGTGTTTTCATCTGAGTAATTAAAGGTGATGACACCCACAGCACCTGCTGCGATTGCATT
Source organism: Pseudomonadota bacterium (assembly GCA_018241965.1). Classification (GTDB taxonomy): domain Bacteria; phylum Pseudomonadota; class Gammaproteobacteria; order Berkiellales; family Berkiellaceae; genus Berkiella. The sequence continues at coordinate 27,091 of JAFECS010000026.1, forward strand.
GAGAACTTTTTGTCTATTAGGGCACACACCGCGTTGCATTAAGGCAACGCGCCCGGAGATAAAATTTGCAAAGTCAGCAGCATTGCAGCCACTTGCTGAAGGTGCAGTGGGCGGGGCAGCATCAATGATCGCGCCAACAGGTTGTATTTGTGCAGTGATATCACCTGATCCTGAGAAAACAGCGGATGAAAAATCCTTTCCCGGTATGTAACTGGTTAACGTTGGGGCTGTTACGTCGAGTATAGGTATGATTTTATCTGCGCTATAAGGAACTTCATAAGATTGAACAGTAACGGTATAACCCAGCGACTTCATGTAATCAGAAATGTATTTTACCGAAGCTTTGTCTCCCGGTGTTCCAGAATCACGACTTCCAGGTGGTGTTTTGCTTCCCTTCTTTATGAAATTAATAAATGTATAATCAGGATTGGAATCAGATATTTTTTGGAAATCTTGCATCATTTTCGTCATGTGTGTTTGAGAAATACATGCTGTTACTTTATCTACGGTAGTGGAATCCGCTGGATTACATGTGACCGCATAAAGGCTACCGCTGGTAAATGCTAATGTTAGTAGGGCGCTTGTAGATTTTAGCAGATGTAATTTTTTATCGATATGTTTACACATATTACTATACTCCAAGATGTACAAATTAAGAAACAGTATAGTAATTAGTTAGAAAATATGTGGCGTATCTGCAATGCTCAAAAACTTTAAGAGATATTAGAATTAGTCAAGAAATCTAATGTGCATGAATAGCTAACACATCGCACGTGGCGCGCTCTATCACCGCACTTGCTGTACGGCCCAGCATGCCAGTAAGCCCATGGTGGGTATGACCACCCACAATAATTAAATCGGCACCTATTTTTTGAGCTTGTTCAATTATCACTTCTTTAGGGTTGCCCATAGCTAATATAACTTGGTTTTCATCGATGTTATAACCAGATAACAGATCGCTTAACGCCACCCGCGCTTGCTGAGTTAATTCCTTTTCTACTTGCATTACTTTTTCAGGTTTAACAGTGCCATAAGTGTGAATTTCTTCATAGACATGTAACACGGTCAGATTGGCGTTCATGGCTTTAGCGAGGGCCACAGCACGTTCAGTGGTGTATTCATCGTGATTTAGGTGTAAATCAACCGTTAGCAAAATGTTATCGTATATGGCCATGATTCGTTCCCCCGACGCTTCCACTGCATTTATATTCAAATATTATCAAAAGCACATAAGGTGGCTTATATGGTATAAGAATAGAGGATGGGACATTAAAAAGAATAATTTAAATGCGCGTCACTGTTCATAATGCCGGCTTTTAAAAAAGTGAGTAACTATGGGATATATTGATGAAAATTTAATTTCTGGGGAAGAAGTGGCGTATAGGGCCAGGCTCCATAAAGTGCTTTTTGTAGGGCCAGCCATTTTCGCCATGGCATTTTTTGCCTTGAGCTATTGGTTGTTGACCCATGTAAGTATTTATACCGATTATGCGCCCTTAAGTTTTGTGGTTGGGGCATTAATTATTTTGAGCCCAATGCTTACCTACATTTCCAGCGAATTTGCTGTCACCAACAAACGTGTTATTGCGAAGGTGGGTTACATGCGCCGCCAAACAGTGGAAACGTTTTTGCAAAAAATAGAAGCCATTGAGGTGCAGCAAAGTCTGTTTGGTCGAATTTTTAACTGGGGCACCATTGTGATTATAGGCACGGGTGGCACGAACGAATACTTTCAAAACATTGCTAATCCTTTAGCATTTCGTTTAGCGGTTGAACAGCAAACAGACGCTAAAAAATAATTTTCTGACATATTTTTCTTTCTCGACTAGCTAATTAAAAGGGGGATATAATTCCCTTTTTTTTTAACCAAGGAAAGAAAATGAAGGTTGGGATCCAAGCAGGCTTCGCCTTACTGAGTCAAGGAAAATATAACCAAGCACTAACCTGTTTTAAGAAGCGATTAGGCACAGCTAAAACCAAACAAGATATCAACACCTGTTTATATGGCAAAGCACGCGCGCAAATTGGGCTTAAAAATTATGCTGTTGCTATTAGTATTTTAGAAGGGCTTATTGCCTCTCATCCCGCGTGGGAAGTGCCCTATATCACGCTGGCACGTATGTATGAAGATCGTAAGATGATCGAAGAAGCAGAAAGGACATATCTTAAAGCAGTGAACGATCACAAAGCACGAAGTAAAAAATTTTTTAAATGCTATGAATGGTTTTTAGAACACCACTTGCTTCCTTTACAGCTACAACAGCAGGCAAAAGCACCATGTCCTATTTCACCCCAGGGTACTTTTACACCGGGCTGGCAAATGCAAAGAAGACGTCAGCATGCTAAAACCACTCAACAATCTCAAAAACCTGCACACGCCAGTGTACATAAATTTAGAGGGGTTAAGTAAGGATATTGGGTGTAAATGCAGCGAACTTTGCTATAAAAATGTTTGACATAAAAACAAGGATTATTCTCTTTTTTGATAAGTTTTTTTTGACAAACTAACTTGGAAAGTTAAAATGGCGTTTCTTTGTAGTAATATTTGAGGCATTAAAAAATGCGAACGCTATCAATTCATGAAGTTCAATATGTATCTGGTGCAAATAATAGTAACGATCATTTTTTTTCGGATGCATTTCTTGCTGGCATGAAAGGAGGCCATTTAGACGATAGTCTATACGTTATTACTGGCTCAGCCTTAGGTGCCTTAATTGGTTTTGTACCTGGTGCACTTGGATTAAGTAGCGCAATAGGAAATCTAGCTGTAGGAATTGTAACAGGCAGCATTGCCGGAGCAGCCATAGGCGGCTTAGTTGGTTACGCATGGTGCTGGGGTCAATATCACTTGGGCCAGAACTACGTTGAAGCCATGAAAATAATCAATTCTTAATCTCAATTATAACCCTCTTATGTAATGCACAAGAGGGTTAACTTCTTCTTAGCCTTTCAATTTTTGCTTTAATACAGGATTGTTTCTTAGTATTGCAGAGGTAGATGCTAAATAAAGATCACGCGCCGTTCTTGGCTCTTTATCATTGGCCTTATCAAATGAAGCACCGTATTTTAGCAATAAACAGGCTCTTTTAGGCTCTTGATGGATGATACTCAAATGCGCAGCGCTCAAGCCTTTGGTTTCATCTGGCAAATCGAGTGTAATTTTTCCCTTGTGACATACTATCAGTAAAGCTTCTAATAATCTTTTAGGCCCAAAGCCGGCACTTAAACGTCTTAAGGCTTGAAAAACATCTTTAGCCTTGGTTTTTCGCAAAATTTCATCCAGTAAAACATTAGCAAGAGGTTGGCCTTGCAATTTAAGGCCCATCATTTTCACGCGATGATCTATGTACGTTTTGCGGCTGGCATCATCCATGTCATACCACAGTTTCCATTGTGTTACTTTAGTTGAAATATCATGCTCTTTCACACCCATTAATTGTAAATTAGCTTGCATGGATGTAAAGGATTGTGACATTAAAATGGCTTTATATCCAAGTTTAGTCACATGGAACCACTGAACAAACGGCAAAGGAGGGAGCTGTTGTACTTCGGTAAAACGGCTGCCAAAGCTGGGTTGTTCTACTTTTGCGTCTTTACTTAAAGCTTCAAATGATGTTTTACTTAACACACCACAAAGCGCGTAAGCAAAAACGGCGCAGGTTGAAAGATCTCTTTGCAGTTCTGCTTGGCAAGCCAACACAGCAAAGGGAATATTTTTGGCGCTTAAAAAACCAACTAATTTTTTCAAATAATGATATTGCTTAGCTTCTTGCGCAGATTCCACACAAATAATTTGTAGTGTGCCAGTCTCACTGACGCTAACATCAAATGCCAAAACATGGCCTGCCGTGCCATGGATATAATTAACAAACTGTGTGCGTGGTTGTTTTCTTTGTTGAATCAAGGCGCATTTTTGAACAAATTGAGTAAACGCACCCTCATCGAAGTTTACCAGATGATAACTGTTTGAGTTTACAATTAACTCACCATGAAAGCTAATGCCAAATTCAGCATTGGTATTATTTTTAGCTTCCATGAGAAGGGCTAACCTTCTTGCAGACATATTTTCAAGTAAGGGCGAATTAATATGGGCAATCCAGGCATCGAAATAGCGTCTTCTTAAGGCTTTAAGATAGGGGGTTGCTTCAATTACAGGAGTATATAAAAATTCTGCTTGTTCAATAAATCCGTAACAAAGGCCATGCATGTCACTGACAACGCTTCTTGAAACCTCAGCGTTTTTCTTGGCAATAATACTGATGAGCATAAAAGCTCTTGCCGTGCTTAAAGCAAATGTGGCAGCTAAAATCATCATATTCGCCGCAAGCACTTGTTGTGCTGGCTCCACAGCTTTATGCTGTGAATGTTGTGGGAAAAGGGTATTGATTAGCTCATGTAAATTTCTGGCAATATTTAATAATAGTTGTGGGTTGCATTGTGGGTTGCTGATGTAAGCCAAAAGCATCTCTTCAGTTTGAGTGAATTTTTCTGTTATTTGCTCAGGAAAATTAAATGGTGTTCTGGTGCTTTTGAGTTGTGCTAAATCTTCTAAAGTCAGTGGGATGGGGCCAAGGTTCATTGCGCGTCGCTCATTTTAAAAAAATGAGAGTGTAATGCATGCTCGATGAGAGTCAAGAATACTTTGGGCTTATGAAGCAGCTACACGTAAAAAAACCATTTTGATGGCTAAATAGTTAGTTATTATTTAGCAGATCAAGCTTGGCTAGCCAAGGAATAAGCGAGCGAATAGCGAGATTATTGGGGTAAGTCTTTTCTCTGTCGCAAACTTTAACTAATTGTATCATCTGTCCTGAGAGGTATTTAGAAAAATGATCGAAGGCTTTTGATGGTGTAGTATCTGATTGTTTCACTTCAATAAGAATCGGAGGCATTTTTTCTAAATTGACGAGAAAATCAATTTCTTTGCCATCCTTTGTTCGTAGATAATGTAAACTTCCTTTAATTCCTTTTGTATCTTCTAAGAAATGAATTTCTTTTAATAAGGCACAAGCCACGATGTTTTCTAAGCGTGCTCCTTCATTTTCTTCAGCATAGGTATGGTCATAAAAGTAAAATTTTGGCTCTTTAAGCAATGAACGGGTAATTTTTTTAGAAAAAGGGGTAACTCTGAATATAATGTAAAGATCTTCTAATAAATTAAGCCAACGTTTAATGGTGGTTTGATCATATTCCAAATCACGCGCCAAGCTTGCATAAGATACTGTTGAGCCTATTCGTTGTTTTAGCAGCTCTACTAACGTTTCTATTGCTTTAATATCTTTAACACTTGTTATGTCAATGAGATCTTGTCTTAAAATGATATCTAAATGTGTTCTGCGCCACCTTTTGTAATAAGTGAGATCTCCTTTAAGAAAAGGCTCAGGAAAGCCACTCACATTCCAAAGTTGTTCAAATAGAGCATTTTGATCTGGCTTTTTGCTAACCGCCACTATTTCTTTGAGATCAAATGGGTGAAGTCGATAAGTAAAGTGTCGTCCTGCTAAAGAATCACCAGCCTTTCTGTGAATATTAAGTTTGGCGCTACCCGTTACCAAGTACTCAGGTGGGATCCCCTCAGTGTCATAGATCCCTTTTAACCATCTTTTCCAATCTTTCTTTTTATGAAGCTCATCAAAGATAATTAGCGGTTTGGCTCTATCCCAACTTAGTTCTTTAAGGGCTAACCTATCTTTGGCTGAATCATAATTGAAATAGTCATAGCTTGGGTAAAGTTGCTTTGCCAAGGTAGTTTTACCGCATTGACGTGGTCCCATGACCAATACAATTTTGCTGGGTAAATCTTTTAATATATAAGAGGAAAGTATTCTGTCCATTTGACTATTCTAGCATGGATGCCAGAATGGTCAAGACTATTCTGGCGTCCATCCTAGAATGGTCGTGACTATTCTGGGGTGGATGCCAGTTTGGTCATTTTTAACTCATTGATATTTAATGGAATATTTAAAAGAAGGTCAAAATGTTCTTCTAGCCACTCAAAAAATAAAAGTATTTACAGTTTCCTGCAAAGTTTTTGAACCAAATTCAACAACCAGCCTCTAATTTTGAGGCTTACAGAATTTGGAGAAATACCATGCCTATTACCTTTGATGCAGCATTTGAAAATACAGCACTGAAAAACCAAACATTGATGGCAGAAATTGAAGGCCTCAAACGCTTTATTACCCCTGATCATGAATTGCTCGATGGTCAAGATATGATAGGGTACCGTTTAGAGCGTGAAAAGGCTTCTGTTGATGAGCTTAAAGAAATGATTGCCAAAGAACCAAATCATCACGCTAAAGCAGACATTGAAGCGCAAATAAAAGAACATCAAAAAGATATTAAAAAGCTCGAGCATCAACGCGAAGAAATTCCCAAAGCCATTGCAAGGCTAGAGCGCCTTAAAGCAGCTCAAAATCGAGAAATGGTCACCCTCACATTACCCCAAGGTACCACACGCGAAGAAATAAGAAACCTCATCAGAAGCATCGAAGCCAGATTAACCGAAGTGCACTCGCAAGATGAAAAGCGCTTGCTTACTTATATGCAAGGTCAACTAGAAACAGCCAAAACAGCGATTGATGCCAACAAGCCTTTGGGCAATGTACATTTATTTGTCCATGAAAGCGAATTAAAGCATTTAGGCAAATTGGAGCCCTTAAAAGGTGTACATGTCGCGGCGGCCACCCATATGCTGGAAAATGTGTTGCAGGATTTACGTCATGAAGAAAATAGGCTCAGACAAAACAATTCGCCTTTGCATCATCATTTTGCCGAGCCCATCGCAAAAATAGAAGAGCGTGTCGATGAAATGAAACAAAAGCCTGAAACAGTGACCGATAAAAGAAAAATGTTAGAAACCATCACTGTGGTGGATGGTTTAAGTATGACGCTACAAGCAGAAAAAGCAGTGAATCCTTCATTTAAAGATCGCTTGCGCAACTTTGTCGATGGTTTTAGATCATTTATGAACAATACTTTTGGTTTAAAGATCCCAGAGCCAGAGTCTCTACGCTCTAGAACCATGACCAATATGTTTAAAACTCAACAAGAGGCTGCGAAATTGGCGAAATTGGCTACGCGCAGTCAGGTGCAAGAAGGGCAAGATATCGCTACTAGACCAAGGCGTTAATATTCACAAATCCAAAAGAAAGTGCTATAGTTGAATATATCAATTTATTAAAAAATGATACATTACAACCAGTCATTTATGAAAAGCGATATAATTCAAGCACTTAAAGATTGGAACCCTTGGTTGGATGGGGGAGATTTCCCCCAAGAATTATTAGGTTTTCCCCGAAGCTATGATTTAAAAAAATATCTTGATATCCCTGAAATAAAAATTCTTGAAGGGGGCCGGCGGGTCGGGAAGAGTACTTTAATTTATCAAGTCATTAAAATAATTTTAGCCAAGTCTAAAAATGTTTTATACATTAATTTCGATGATGAAATTCTGAGTCAATATTCTCTTAAATCAATAATTGATAAATACAATGAACATGCTGAGGTAGATTATTTATTTGTTGATGAGGTTCAACGCTGTAGTGATTGGGTGCCCTTTATCAGAAAAGCTTATGATCAAAAACAATTTAAGCAAATATGGCTAACAGGATCAAATTCAGCTCTTATCAGTGAAGAATATGCTACTCTCTTAACAGGTCGAAAGATTTCAATACACATACATCCTTTGTCTTTTAAAGAATATTTGCATTTTCAAGGGGTCTCTTCTTTGACATTACCGCTCTCTACTAAATCAGAAATTTCTGTTAAAAGGCATTTCAAAGAATACCTCCATTTAGGATCATTTCCTGCCATTGCGCTTAGAAGCACTTTACAGCGAGAATTGTTAATCAGTTATTTTGAAGATTTCATTTATAAAGACATTGTGGCTCGTTATGAGGTGAAGCCCACAAAATTGAAAGATTTGGCAATCTATCTTGCTACAAATTCTGGTAAACAAATAAGTTATCGTAAAGTTTCTGCAGCATTGGGGCTCCACCCAGAGACAGTAAATGATTATATTGGGTATTTTAAAGAAATATTTATGTTTGATGAATGCTACAAATTCGATTTTTCATTAAAATCACAATTAAGTTACGATAAAAAAATTTACAGCCTAGACACTGGTATGTCGTCGGCAGTTTCATTTAAGTTTTCTGAAGATCATGGTCGCCAACTTGAGAACTTAGTATTTAACACATTGCAACGAAACCACAAAGAGATCTATTTTCACAAGAAACAAAAAGAGTGTGATTTTCTTGTCAAAGATAATTTAGATATCACACAAGCAATTCAAGTGTCAGTAAGCTTGTCTGATCCTGATACAAAACAAAGAGAAATAAACGGATTGTGCGAAGCGATGCAAAGTTATGGATTAGAAAAAGGTCTGATATTGACGCTTGACGAAGAAGGAAGCGAAGAAGTTGTTATTCAAGACAGGCCTTGTGTCATTGAAATACTTCCTGTTTGGAAATGGTTGTTGAGTTTACTTTAAAACCAACCATACGCCCAGCCCACCAACGTGGCCATATAAAAGTAGACTTTATATGGCAGTATTAAAATATCATGAATGTTAAGATACTGCCTTTTTACCAATTAAAGTTAAAATTTATGAGCACCAAAGGCGCTGATTCTTCCCTAAATGATCTTTTGATTTTCCACTTTTCACTCCAGAAATAAAGAAAATAACTGATGATCACACCAAAAGCTGCTGCCCATCCGCTTTTAGATCAATCCATTTATAAAGCATTATTATGAGAGTTTAAGAGAAAGAAACTTAAAATGAGTCAAGGGTCATCAACTCCGTCTTTACTACCCAGATCTGGGTCTACAATTTTAACCTTATTAGGGGCAGGGCAGCAGGCCTATCTTCAGACTATAATAATATCTGAAGATATAATGCGCAAAGCTGCCCTTATCTCACCAAGAGATGATAGTGCTTATCAGCTTCTTTATGATCGGTACAAAGAACATTTGCAAAACCCACAAACAGTAGAAAAAATTCTTGAACGCATTTTTGATGCTTTTGAAATAGAAACAAAAATAATGTCAAGCACGGAGCCAAAAGAAGAGCGCTCCTATGTACAAGTAAAAGCAGCATTTGGATATGCTAAATATCAAATACATGTTTTTGCTTTTTTTCTTAAAAAAGGCATTTGTTCTTTACAAAATGACGACTATAAATCAGGGTTACTTACCAGTTTAAATGAAAGTCTGCTTTTGGCAATTTGCAATCTTACCGTTATCTGGATGGAAAATAAGGCCCCTCTGGGTGAAAACCTTGAGTTACTTGAATTTATAGAAGATTGCGAAGAGTTTGTTCTTTTATTAGCAGAGCTAGAGCCCATTCTTCATTCAATTTTGTTGGATAAGAAAACAAGATTATCCCCTAAAGCGCTACAAAAAATGAAAAAAGCGCTTTGGAGTAATTACTGTGGGTTAATTCAATTTTATTTTCATCTTGCTTGTAATGAACATATGGCGGGAGATACCCAAGCCGCCGCAAAACATTTTGAAAAAGCAAAAACGTTATATGCGAGCTTGTTAACGAATAGGCGTAAAATAATGGAAGTTTCTGAACTTTCAGAAGCAAGTTCGCAAGAAACGCGTAACTTTCATAAGGATCTTGAAAGCCTGATGATATTAACCGAAGCGAATTTAAAACTAGAAACGCCAAATGTAGGAATAGATGGCATTGATATACTTCGCGTTCTTCAGCAACATGTTCGTGGCTTTGACATGTTTTTTAGTTACCTTTGCGAGCAGCCCAAAAATATTCCTTCTCGCTTAGCAGATGATTTTGAACGAACCCAGAGGCGACTTCAATATGCGATTACTGCTGTTATGGAAAATCCAACGTTAGAGGTTATTTTCAAGGAATTAATTGCGGTTGGAATAAAATCTTACTCTATAAGGGGAATAACGACCAAAGAAGCCATATCATTGCTGGAGCTTTATTATAAATTTTTTATAACTTGTTTAATGGCTGTTCGCGAAAATTTGGAATCACCGCGCCACAAAATTATAGTGGAGTTGTTGCAAAAAGTATCAAAAACAACAATGGAAAAAAGAAAGCACTTATTTGCATTAGATAAAACATCCGATGGTAAACCAACCAAGCAAGATCTGCAAAATATTGTTGAAAATATCATTCAAGATTGCGAAAAATTGACAGGTGTTCCTCAAGATGAGGATTACAGCGCAATTATTGAAAAATATAAAACGTATTGTGATTCACCAGAAGTGGCGACCAGGCTTTGCGAATTGTTCCATGAGAACCTAGAAAAGAAAATTGAAACTCTCCGCCAATCTCAGCAAGAAGGTTCGCCGAATGTATTAGCCCCTCAACAGCATGTTGAAGTATTAATTAAACAACTTAATACTATCTTATTCTTTATTGAAAAGGTCATTGCTAAGCAAGAAAATTTATCTTTGTTTAAATTTAAAATGTTGAATATATTTTGGGGATCTTTGCGTAGCTTTTATCATAACATCAAAACATCAGACTTAAAAAGCTTTGAAAAACACGGCGATTATTATAAAAGTATGCATGATAAACATGCTCCTTGCTATTATGATTTTTTAGATGGTTTAGTAAATGATAGGGTAGTTACTTTTTTAGAAAAAGAGGAAGCAAGTGCAAAAAAACACGTTTTTTTTGCTTATACAAATTTTATTACTATTATGGCTGACTACGCTCAGATCTGTTATCAGCATGAACCAGAAAAAGGCAAACGCGCATTTAAGGAAAGTGAGGAACGTCTTGGCGCATTAAGAAAAATGAAAGAAAAAGTAGCCACGTTAGTCGATTTGCCGATCTCTGAAATCAATAAAAAATTAAAATCGCTACAAAAGCTACTTAGCGTTCTTAAAGCATCTTGGGAAACAGTGGATAAAAAGGAGAGCCAAGACCAACCTTCATCAGTAACAGCTAGTGAAGCTGAAAAAGCCCCACAAGTTGAAGAGCTAAAATCAGTTTCATCGACAATGAGAACAAGAAAAAAGAAAATTCAAAGACAAACAAAAAAAGTAGAAAAAAGTAGCGTTGAAATAGAGAAAGAAGAAAAGGAAGAAAAGCAGGAGCAGCAAGAGAAGCAAGAGAAGCAAGAGAAGCAAGAGAAGCAAAAGAAGGATACCGAAGAGAAGGTTACCGAAGAGAAAGTTACCGAAGAGAAGGTTACCGAAGAGAAGGTTACCGAAGAGAAAGTTACCGAAGAGAACGAGGTAGCCTTCTTTGTATCAGAAGCTCAAGGCCCTGATCCTGTTGATGAACTCGCCATTCAATTTGCAGCGCTTTCAATAGCACCAGCGCCCATTTTAGAGGAAGAAATTTTAATTCAAGCTATGCAAGAGCTGTCACTTAATCCAACAGATCCTTTAGAAAAGGCCAGAACAGGAAGAAAAATTACACTTGTTCCTCAAGCACAGGAAATTTTGACTAAATTAAACCAACAAGGCTATTGGGCATATGTTGTTGGCGGGTATGTGCGAGATTCTTTAAAGAAAAAAACACCCAACGATACGGATATTATCACTAATTGCCCTAAGGATAAACTTGCATCAATCCTCGGCGAAGGATGTTTGGCCTCTACCAAAAGAACAGGTTTGTTCAAAATAAATGATAACATCGATGTCGTTTGTTGTGAAAAAACATTAATTGAAGAGTTATCTACGCGTGATATATCCATTAATACCTTTATTGCAGATGCACAAGGGGAAGTCTTTGATTTACTTGGTAAGATTGGCGATTTAGATAATCCGTATTTAGTGATGCTCAAGGATCCTTTGGTAAGCTTTTTTGAGGATCCTTCAAGAATATTGCGTTTATTTCGTTATGCTTCTCATTTAGAGATGAGGATAAGATTAGAAGATCTTAACATTATGCAAGCGTTGGCACATACGCTCTTAACCGTTCCTTTTGGCGTTTATCTCAGTGAGATAGGAAAACTATTTCATAGGGGTAATGGTTTAACTAATCTAAATCAGCTTTTATATGCTCGGTTATTACCTTATCTTTCCCCCTTCCCCAAAGGGAATGCCTATCCTATTGATTGGAACACATATGGCCGTTTTCTTGTTTCTAAAATGGCAATGATTGATGCACTCAATCCCGTGCGAAGAAAAGTTCAATATAGTAGTTATCATCTGCTTGCACTGTTTATATTGCCGGAGGTGGTCCAACAATCTTTTGCGTCTGGAGCCACGGAGCTTAAAGACTTAGTTGAGCATACTTTGGAATTATTTTGCCATCAATATAAAGGGGAATTTACTGAAGTTGAGAAAACAACCTTTAAGAAAAGTGTAACACCGCTATTAGTTTTATATTATCAAGAATACATGAATTTTCATCACAACTATCATTTAACATTGTTCAGTGCATATATGCAAACACAGCCACAATTAGTTCAGGGGCCAGGGTTACAACCTGGTTTGGATGAGCCCCAAATACCAGGCGTGATGACGCAACATCGACATCATCATCGTGCGCCACAACCCAGTCAGCCCACCTTGGGAGACTTTATGATTGATCCAAGAAAAGCCTCAGATCTAAAAAAATAAACTTCGTAGGACAAGATAGCTTCGGCGGGCAAGCCCTTTTACATACGCTGTAATGAGGTATTGCCACATAAAAGTAGATTTTATATGGCAGCACTATTAGGACTTCAATGTTAAGATACTGCCTTTTTATCAATTAAAGTTTAAATTATGAGTTTGAAAGGCACTGATTCATCTAAAGAAGAGTTTACTAGATTACACGTTACACTTACTCCTGAAATAATGATAATAATGCATGATATTATGCTAAAAGCAGCGGCCCATCCGCTTTTAGACCAATCATTTTATAAAGCCTTATATGAAGAACATCAAGCAGCATTCAAAGACAATGCAGTACTTATAGAAATGATAAAGGGCATCCAGCTGCTTAACGCAGGAAGTATAAAAATAATTCAAAAAGAATTAACTTCCGATAAAATAAAATCCTATACAGAATTAAAAAATAACTTACGATCTTTGTTTAATGCCAACCTGTTTTTATATCAAGCTCTAATTGAAAATCATGATGACGAGATGTCAAAAATTGCCATTTTGGAAACGATTGTAGCAACCTTAAAGTGTGTATTGAAGTTGATGCTTGAGGTTTTCAAATATTCGATCACTCCAGAAGATGCGCTCGAATATTTCAATTTTTTCGATAGCACATTACTTTATGACACTATAAAGAAACAACATCGTAAATATGATGAAATTCTTTTTGATAAAGATACCAAGATGGACATAAAAGTGAGAGCTATAACGAAAAAAAACTGTGCAACTGATTATATATGCTTATTTGGAACCTATGTTCAATTTCAATGGATTTTTAGTGCGCTTGGAGACAAAGGTAAATCTCAACTGTTTTTAAAAAAAATGGTTGATTTGTATGCCTATATGTTAGGAAATCACAGTGTGCTCTATACTTTCGATAATGAGGAAAAGAAGGCTAGCCATAAAAAAGTGCTTAAAAAGGAGTTAAATGAATTTGTAGAAATTGCTAAAAAACGCCATGGTGAAATGCCAGATCCGGTAGCGTTTACAGGGATGGATGCTATCAGAAAAATACAGCAGCTAAGCCTTAAATATGATTCTCGTTTAAAGTATTTTATCGAAAAACCTCGAAATATTAAAATAATTGAAGGAGAAAAAGTACAGAATATACTAGAGCGTCTCAAAAAATGTGCTTCCTCTTTCTCTGAGGAAACACCATTTAATACAATCCTAGAGCAAATTATAACACTAGATTTAGACAGTGTTTTACCGCCCAAGCTCACAACAGAACAAGCTGTTTTGATACTCAAGCAACAATATGCATTGGTCACAAAATGCTCTGTTATTGTTTCAAGTAAGGCTACTAGTAGTACAGATAAGATAATAGCTGGGTTGTTTCAATCAATAGCGCGAAACATACTTGAAAAAATTAGAAAACTCAGTGAGTTGCAAAAAAAATCGAATGGTTTGCCAACAAGTGAAGATTTACTGGTAGCTCAGCGAGAAGAAATCGATATTGATAGTTCTCACGAACTGATGGAACCTCTGCGCACTTTGGAACATGGCCTAATTGACAATCAAGGGCAAAAATTCTTTGAGCCAGATACGGCACCTTTGCATGAGAGTATACTAGAAAAAGCTAAAACTGATTTAAAGATTGCTCTTGAACCACAAGCACGGGAAATTTTAACCAAGCTGAATAAAAAAGGATATTGGGCTTATGTCGTTGGGGGTTACGTACGAGATAAGCTCAAAGGCGTAGAACCTCATGATTCAGACATCATCACTAATTGCCCTAAAGAAATGCTCGCAACAATTCTTGGTAAACCTTGCTATAGCGTGCACCCGCAAGGAAGTCTATTTAAAGTAGGCAATGATATCGATATTACTTGCTGCAAAAGAGGTCTAAAAGAAAATTTAGCCGATCGCGATATTACTATTAATACCTTTCTTGCAGATGCTCATGGGGTTATATTTGATGTGTTAGGTAAGATTAAGGATTTAAGTAAACCTAATTTAATTATGCTTAAAAATCCCGAAGAAAGTTTTGCTGAAGATCCCTCAAGAATGACTCGGCTACTGCGTCATGCGTCGCATTTAGGTATGGATATATTGCCACTTGATATGCAGACGCTAAAGTCTTTTTCAGACAAATTATGCAGCGTTCCTTTTGGCGTTTATGCCAGTGAAATCAGCAAATTATTCAAAAGGGGCAAAGCAAACGTCAATTTAGAAAAACTGATTGAGCATGGTTTGCTACCAAGTTTAATTGGTGCTCAGTCCACAACATTTTATGATAGCACCAGCTTATACTTTTCATTTATGAGAGCAAAAATGTCTTCGTATGATGACATGCCATTTAATGAAAGAAAGACCCTTCATCCGTATGTTTTTATATCTTTAATTTTACTTCCAATTCTAACTCAAGAAATTTTAGAGGGTGTAGCTTTCACCGATGCTATGCAAAGAACATTGACCTCATTTTGCCACCAATTTAAAGGCAAATTAACGCTACAAGAAGAAGCAAAATTTTTGAGTATTGCTCCGAAATATCTTATTGCATGTAGTCAAGAATTCTATAATTACTATTACTATACGACAACTCAGCTTTACCAGAGCCACTATATTCCACAAGACGGGCAGCATTCTATTGAGCAAACTGCGTATTTTGGCCAGATAACGCATCAATATCAACGACACCTTGTACCAACTGAGACTGGGCAGATACAAACACAGCAGAAGTTAGAACAATCGCAATTAACACTTTAAGCGTTAGATAATTAAATCGACTTTATTTTTAATCCAGGAGTGTGGTTAGCGCAATATCATCCACACACTTAAACCAATACCTATCCCAAAAATCCAAGCACTATATTGCTGGATCATTTCAGCATAAGGGCTCGCTAAACCTACCAGGGTTGCGCAAACCAGTAAACTTGCGCCAAGAATTTTGCGGCTAACGTTTGGCGTCTTCTTGTGAGTCGTTACAGGTAAAGACTTAAACTGTAAACGATGGGCTTCGTTTTGATAAAAGCGTGCAATATCGGCTACCGCTTCTGGTAAGTCTGGCATTTTATCCGACCATAAGGGCAGCCTTTCCCATAATTGTTGTAAAAAGGCTTTGGGTCCGTATTGCTTTTTCATCCATTTTTCTAAAAAGGGTTTGGCGGTTTGCCACAAGTCTAAATCTGGGTAAAGCTGGCGGCCTAGCCCTTCAATATTTAATAATGTTTTTTGCAATAGCAGTAATTGTGGTTGCACTTGCATGTCAAAGCGGCGCGCAGTTTGAAAAAGGCGAATTAAGGTTTGTGCAAAAGAAATGTCTTTTAAGGGTTTTTCAAAAATGGGCTCACACACTGTTCGAATAGCTGATTCAAACGCATTGATGGGCGTATTGGGGGGCACCCAACCGGATTTAACATGTAATTCTGCCACTTTACGATAATCGCGTTTAAAAAAGGCTAAAAAGTTTTCACCTAAATATCGCTGATCTTCAGGGCCCAAGGTGCCCATAATCCCAAAATCCACAGCCATGTATTGAGGGTTTGCGGGATCTTCAATGTTGACAAAAATATTGCCTGGGTGCATGTCGGCATGGAAAAAACAATCTCTAAATACTTGGGTAAAGAAAATCTCTACGCCGCGCTCTGCTAAGCGTTTTAAATCAGTGTTTTTGGCTTTGAGTGTACTAATGTCTGAAATCGGCACCCCGCGCACACGCTCAGACACTAACACATTTTTGCGCGATAGCTGCCAGTAAATTTGTGGCACATATAAACTATTATCTTGCGTAAAATTACGTCGTAACTGGGAAGCGTTAGCGGCTTCGCGTAAGAGATCTAATTCATCTATCAGGGTTTGTTTAATTTCAGCAACGACTTCTACTGGGCGAAGCCGGCGGATGCCTTTCATCAGGTGCTGCAATAAACCTGCAAAAGTTTCCATTAATTCCACATCGCGCATAATTTGCGCGTGAATACGTGGTCGTAGCACCTTCACTACCACTTCTTTACCGTCGTGCAACGTGGCCGCATGTACTTGTGAAATAGAGGCCGAGGCAAATGGGGTAATATCAAAAGAGGCAAATAAAGTTTCAATGGGTGCACTCAAGCTTTTTTCCACCATTTTCTTGGCAAGCTCTCCAGAAAAAGGCGGGACATTATCTTGTAATTTTGCAAGCTCATTAGCTACATCATCGGGCAACAAATCACGGCGGGTAGATAATATTTGCCCAAATTTCACAAAAATAGGGCCAAGCTCTGTCAGCGCCAAACGAATAGCCTCACCATCTGGCATTTCGCCTTTACTAAACCAGCGCCAGGGGAAAAAAATGATTAAAATATTTACTTTGGAAAAAAGCGGATTATGCCAAACAAATTTATCTAAACCATATTTGGCCAAAGTAAAATGAATGTGGATAAGTCGTGCAGTTTTGGCAATCCACTTCATGTAACATCCTTATTTTTGTGCCAATTGCTGTTGCAAAATTGCCATTTTTGCTGCTAGGCGCTCTACATCATGGCGAAGTGAATCTACTTCATGGTAAAAAGCTTGCGCTTCGCCTTTTGTTGGTAGCAGTGCAACTTCGTCTTGTAAATAAACGCCTAAATCATCTTTGCGCGCAGTATAAGTTTCGCTTAACCATGTTTTGGTTTCTTGCATAGTCACCATCATGGCATGTGCCATGGTATCACCGACACCCTTGGCTAAATGGCCTTCCCAATCGATGTTAAGCTGATTAAAACAATCAAAAAGAGCTTTGGCGCACTCGGTATCGCCTTTGATATGCACGCCTGTATGTGTGCGCTGTTTGCTAAATAGTATTCTCATAAAAGCAGAAAGTGGGCCACTAAAAGTGGTATCTATATTTTCAGCTTTTTCTATCAGCACGAGTGTTGTTGGGGTAATTTCAAGATAGATGGGCGCAAATTCATCGATAGCAAAACATACTATTTTGTTGGTATGCGCTTTTAAGGGCGCAAAACAGTTTGCGTCTAGCTTTTGCAGCAAAGCAATAAAAAAGGGAATAGTATGGTTGGCCATCATTGCTAAAGGTGTCATTAATACTTAATTCCTTTATGCAGCGCCACAATGCCGCCAGTTAAATTGTGCACTTCGCACTTATCAAAACCGGCTTGTAAAATCATGTTTTTCAAGGTTTCTTGATTAGGATGTTTACGGATAGATTCAGCTAAATATTGATAACTGGCGCTGTCTTTGGCTATTAACTCACCCAATTTAGGCAACACATGAAAAGAATAAGCATCATAAATTTTTGAAAATACGGCATTGGTGGGGTGAGAAAATTCTAAGATCACCATCCGCCCACCTGGTTTTAACACGCGATAAATGCTTTGTAGCGCTTTATCTTTATGGGTGACATTGCGTAATCCAAAGCCCATGATGATTCTATCAAAATGATTATCGGGAAAAGGTAAACATTCTGCATTGGCCTGGACAATATCTATATTACCAACCACGCCTTTATCAATGAGGCGTTCTTTAGCACATGCCAGCATGGCACCATTAATATCTGACAACGTAATATGGCCGCTTTCTGTAACAAGTGGATGCATGAGCAGGGTAAGATCACCGGTACCACCGGCTAAATCTAGCACCTGCATGCCTTGGCGTACTTGTAACATACCAATGGCATGACGTTTCCACAAACGATGCACGCCTAAAGACATAGCATCGTTCATGATATCGTATTTGGTTGCTACCGAATCGAACACCTTTTCAACAAGCTTTTGTTTGTCATCGATATCAACAGTCTGATAGCCAAAGTCGGTTTTTTGATTCATGATTTATAATATAAAACGGCTCAAATCTTGATCTTGCACTAAGTTTGCTAATTGTTCATTGACATAAGTTTTATCAATTACATAACTTTGTTGCTTTTCACTAGCATCAAAAGAAATATTTTCTAATAAACGTTCCATAATGGTATGCAAGCGTCTAGCGCCAATATTTTCTGTTTTATCATTTACCTGAGCAGCTAATTCAGCAATACGCTGCACGCCATCGGTTTCAAAAGAGATGCTGACGCCTTCTGTGGCCAGCAATGCTTTATATTGCTCGGTTAATGATGCGCTAGGCTCTGTGAGAATACGCATTAAATCTTGGGTTTTTAAAGCTTCTAATTCCACACGTATGGGCAAGCGTCCTTGTAATTCAGGAATAAGATCAGAAGGCTTAGACATATGAAAGGCGCCGCTGGCAATAAAGAGCACATGATCGGTTTTTACCATGCCATATTTTGTGGAAACCGTGCAGCCTTCTACTAAGGGTAACAGATCGCGCTGTACGCCTTCGCGAGACACATCTGGGCCAGAAGCATTACCCCGTTGAGTCACTTTGTCGATTTCATCTAAAAAGACAATCCCGTGTTGCTCCAGCTTTTCAACCGCTTTGGCTTTAATTTCTTCTTCATTAACTAATTTGCCGGCTTCTTCTTCGCTGACAACTTTTAACGCTTCTTTAATGCGCATCTTACGGGTTTTGGTACGGCTGCCTGAAAGATTTTGAAACATACCTTGTAATTGATTGGTCATTTCTTCCATGCCAGGCGGGGCCATGATTTCTACACCCATGGGAGCAATAGCAACTTCAAGCTCAATTTCTTGCTCGTCTAATTTGCCGGCTAATAATTTTTCTCTAAAAGCGCTACGTGCTGCTGAATCTTCACTGATTTCTTCGCTGGCAGGAGCAAACTTAAATCCAGCTTTAGGAATGAGCACATCTAAAATACGCTCGATGGCGGCTGTTTGGGCGCGCTCTTTGACTCTTGATAAGGCTTCTTCGCGGGTGAGTTTATAAGATATATCTGAGAGGTCGCGAATGATGGATTCCACATCACGGCCTACATACCCCACTTCGGTAAATTTGGTGGCTTCCACTTTAATAAAGGGCGCTTTGGCCAATTTGGCAAGACGTCTTGCAATTTCTGTTTTGCCAACACCGGTTGGTCCTATCATTAAAATATTTTTAGGGGTAATTTCATTGCGTAGACTGCTATCCACTTTCATGCGTCGGTAACGATTACGAAGCGCAATAGCAACGGCGCGTTTTGCTTTAGATTGCCCCACAATGTGTTTATCTAATTCATGAACAATTTCACGGGGGGTCATAACAGAAGTACTCATAACTACTCTCTTAAACTTTATTTTTTATTTCTTCAATTGTCAGGTGGTGATTGGTATACACACAAATATCAGCAGCAATTTTAAGGGCACGCTCGACAATACCGTAAGCGTCTAAAGAAGTGTTCTCCAACAATGCCGTTGCAGCAGATTGTGCAAAAGGGCCACCGGAGCCAATAGCAATAATCCCTTTTTCAGGTTCAATAACATCACCGTTTCCAGTGATAATCAAAGAGGCATCTTTGTCAGCAACAGCTAACATGGCTTCAAGGCGTCTTAAGATTTTATCTTGGCGCCAATCTTTGGCGAGCTCTACTGCCGCTCGCACCAAGTGTCCTTGGTACATGTCTAATTTGCCTTCAAAACGTTCAAATAACGTAAAGGCATCGGCGGTACCACCGGCAAATCCGGCTAATACTTGGTTATTAAATAAACGGCGTACTTTTTTAGCATTGCCTTTGAGAATGGTATTGCCGAACGAGACTTGGCCATCTCCGCCTAAAGCGACATTATCATCGCGTCTGACAACGACGATGGTGGTTCCTCTGAATTGATCCAAGGTGAACTCCTTAAGATGTAAGAAACGTGACATTATACCGTGATTTTGAGAACCACACTACGCAATTGCATGGCTTGTTCAAGACGCATTTGTTGGTTTTGTGCTTGATCTTTACTGGTGTATGGGCCAATTAATACACGGTAACGATATTCTCTATTGCCCATTTTGAAAGTTTGAACACTTGCTTCATATCCGCTCATCGCCAATTCAGCTTTTAGTGTTTCAGCCTGCTCTAGGCGGCGAAATGAGCCCGCTTGAATAAAATAATTGCCAGTAGGGGGGGCCTTAGCAATTTTTTCTAGTTGTGCCTCAAGAAGGGGTTCATCATCATTCAAAGCAGTTTGCGGTGCTTGTTCTAGCGCCTTGCTTTGTAAAGCGAGATCTAAATTAGGGTTGGATGAGAGTGAGGGATCATCATCATGGGTTTTACGGTTCATGCTTGGCAGAACGGTATAAAAATCAAAGCGAGAGCTACTCTTGGGCAGAGGATCCTGAGCATGATTATGTGCCAATTGCTTTAGCTTTTTAGCAGGTTTGGCTTTTGTTTGCGTTGGCTGGTTATCTTCATGGATATCCACAATGGCATTGGTCACTGGGGTTTGGGTACGATGTAGCTTCCAATAGAGTGCCCCGGACAAACATAGGCCCAATAATAGTCCCGCGCTCATCCAGATCCATGCTGGTATGGCTTCTTTTTTGGTGCTCATTTCGCGACCACGGGATAAATGCTGGTTGCGGCGGCGTTTGGCGTAATCTTTTGTCATAGTTTATAAGTTCGTTAACTTAGAGATAACTGCCTGATTGTCATTTAGGACATTCTAAAACATTTCAATCGGATCCACATCTAAAGACCAACGTACTTTCTTCGCCAATTTTGAATTTTCTAAAATAACGGTGGAGTAACTTAAAATCTGATGCAGCGCTTTGCGCTCGCTTGCTTGTATTAATAGCTGATAACGAAATTGTCCTTGGCGCTTGGCCATTGGGGCAGGAACCGGGCCTAAAATACTCACCTCCCCCTTTTGGACTTGGGCTAAGGTTGCTTGAACCTGGCTTAAGAGATCTTGCGCCAATTCAGGCTTTGGGCCCTGGGCACGAATTAAGGCTAAATGTGAAAACGGGGGTAATAGGCTTGCTTTACGTTCTTGCAATAATATTTGCGAGAGCTTGGCATAATCTTGATGCAAAATGGGTTGTAATAATGGGTGTTCTGGGTGAAAGGTTTGAATAATCACTTCACCTGCTTCATGCACACGGCCAGCGCGACCTGCCACTTGGATGATTAATTGTGCCATGCGCTCGACGCTTCTAAAATCCACACTGAATAAGCCACCATCGGCATCGACAATAGCCACTAAACCTAAATGGGGAAAATGATGCCCTTTGGCTAAAATTTGAGTGCCTATTAATAATGGTGCTTCATTGTTTTGCGCTTTTTGTAAAAGTGATTCTAATTCACCTTTTTTGCTAGTGACATCAGAGTCGATACGCGCAATGTTAAGGGTGGGGAAATACTCTTTTAAAAAGGATTCTAGTTTTTCGGTGCCTTGCCCAACCGGATGAAGCTCTTTGTGTTCACAATCTGGGCAACTTGTCATCATTTTGCGCTGCTGCAAACAGTGATGGCAAATCAATAATTGCTTTTTATGATGATAAGTAAGGCGTGCATCGCAACGCGTACACTTTGCTAACCACCCACAATCATAACACATAAACGAAGGGGCAAAACCACGACGGTTAATAAACAATAACACTTGTTGGTTTTGTTGAAGGCTTTTTTCGATGCGTGAGAGTAAAGCACTGGACAATCCGGCTTCTAATTTATTATGGCGCACATCCAGCATAGTGACTTTAGGTAAAGATGCACTGGTGGCGCGCATGGGTAAAGTAAGATGCTGATATTTTCCTGTTTGTGCATTTACCAACGTTTCAAAAGAGGGTGTGGCAGATCCTAATACAATAGGGCAGCTTGCCATTTTAGCGCGCAGCACGCCAATATCACGCGCCGAATAACGAAAACCTTCTTGTTGTTTAAAAGAAGGATCATGTTCTTCATCGATGATAATGATACCTAATTGCATAAATGGTAAGAAAATTGCCGAGCGCGTGCCAATAACAACCGACACTTGTTGATGCCTTATCTGCATCCAGACATCATATCTTTCTTTGGGGGTCATTCTGGAATGAAAAAGTGCCACTTTGGCGCCAAAGCGTGCATTAAAGCGTTCATAGGTTTGTGGTGTGAGTGATATTTCTGGTACTAAGATAAGGGCTTGTTGGTCGCGCTTGAGTAAAGCATCAACCACTTGCAAGTAGACTTCTGTTTTGCCGCTACCGGTGATCCCTTCTAACAAAAATGGCGCAAATGTACTTTGCGTTTCTAAAATAGCCTCAATGGCTTTTTGCTGCGCGCTATTCGCTTTTATCTCTATTGAAGGTGAGGGAGGCGCGAGAAGCGCTTTGCTGTTGGTCGTTTTTTTGGTTTTGCCCAATCGAATAGCAAGTGGCGCACCGCTAAAGGCAACTTCACCCACAGGGTGGTGATAATACTGCGCCGTTTTTTCAATAAAATCACATAAGCTTGAAGGAAAGATTGGTTCAAGATCACAGACTTCGCTAATCGGTTTTAATTTATCTTTTGGTAGCTCAGAATGGTCTTTTTGACCGAGAATGATGCCCACAAGTGTTTGGCGACCAAAAGGCACTTTGACGCGCATACCGCGCAAAAGTGGCGTTGGTTGATCTAAAGGGGGCAGATAATCAAATAAACGCCTCAGTGGCACATCCAGTGCCACTTGGACGATGACATCGGGTGTGCTCATTTACCCTTGAGCGCTGCTTGTAGCGCTAAACCAAGAGAACCCGTGGCCGCTTCTTTTATTTGCTTTGGTTTATGAGGCCCTTTGTTATGTGGTTTTTGCATTTTGTGATCTTTTGATAAAGATGCTTTTTCAGGTACTTGCTCTAAGCACATGGTTAAGCTAATACGTTTACGCGCAGAATCGACTTCCAACACTTTTACTTTAACTATCTGGCCGGTTTTAACAACTTGGCGCGGATCTTTGACAAACTCGTGTGAAAGCGCGGAAATATGCACCAACCCATCTTGGTGGACACCGATATCGACAAAGGCGCCAAAATTAGCCACATTGGTAACAACGCCTTCTAATATCATGCCGGGGGTCAAATCGCTTAAAGATTCAACGCCTTCTTTATATTGTACTGTTTGGAAAGTAGCACGCGGATCTCTACCAGGTTTTTCTAATTCTTTGAAAATATCTTTTACTGTGGGTAAACCAAATTGTTCAGTGACAAATTTATTGGGATCTAGTGATTTTAGAAATTCACCATTACCAATAATTTCCCGAATGGGTTTATGAGAATTTTGAATAATTTGCTCTATCACAGGATAGGCTTCTGGATGCACGCTGGAAGCGTCTAGCGGATTATCGCCATTGGCTATTCTTAAAAAGCCGGCGGCTTGTTCAAACGCTTTATCGCCTAAGCGTGGCACTTTCTTTAATTCATTACGGTTCTTAAAAGGCCCATGCTTTTCTCTAAACTCAACCACATTATTGGCAATCTGCTGATTTAAACCTGCAATATGGGTCAATAAAGGTGAGGAGGCCGTATTGACGTCAACACCGACTGCGTTCACGGCATCTTCCACCACCGCATCCAGCGTGCGGGCTAGTTTGGTTTGGTTTACATCATGCTGATATTGCCCAACGCCAATAGCTTTAGGTTCAATTTTGACTAATTCTGCTAAAGGATCCTGAATTCTTCTTGCAATGGAAACTGCACCACGAAGAGAAACATCTAGTTGAGGGAATTCTTGGCTGGCTAATTCTGAGGCCGAATAGACAGATGCCCCGGCTTCAGAAGTAACAATTTTATTTATTTTAGAATCAGGTAGTTTTTTAATTAATTCTTCAACTAATTTTTCTGTTTCGCGTGAGGCGGTTCCGTTTCCAATGCTGATGAGCTTCACTTCATGTTGCACAATTAGCTTAGCAAGTGTTACTAAAGATTCTTGCCATTGTTTGTGGGGCACATGCGGGTATATCGTCTCGGTGGCAAGTAATTTTCCAGTGGGGGATACCACGGCCACTTTCACTCCAGTTCTTAGCCCTGGATCTAACCCTAAGGTGGTTATTTGGCCGGCTGGCGCTGCCATGAGCAGATCATGCAAGTTGCTCTTAAAGACTTGAATCGCTTCTTCTTCAGCGTCATCACGAAGCAGGCCGATTAATTCTGTTTCTAAATGTGGTTGAATTTTGATGCGCCAAGTCCATTTAACCACTTCTTGTAAGAAGGCATCCGCTGCGCGATTTTTATTTGCTATGGAAAAATGCTGTGCAATCATCGATTGCACGATGCTGTTATCGGGATTTTCAAGCTCTTCAGGCAACACTAAAGCAAGCGATAGAACGCCTTCTTTACGGCCTCTGAGCATGGCCAAACAACGGTGAGAAGGCACTTTGCTCCAAGGTTCAATATGATCAAAGTAATCTTGGAATTTTTGCGCTTCGGTTAGTTTTTCAGGTACCACTTTGCTTTGTAAATGTGCTTTATCTTGCAAATAGGTTCTAATTTTATCGAGCAAGTTTGCATCTTCTGCAAATTGTTCCATTAGAATATAACGAGCACCTTCAAGCGCTGCTTTAATATCTGGCACACCTTTTTCTGCATTGACATAGTCGCTTGCCGTTTGTTCTGGGTTTAACGTAGGATCTTGTAAAAGCGCTTCGCTTAAGGGTTGCAAGCCTGCTTCAATGGCAATTTGCCCTTTGGTGCGTCGTTTAGGCTTGTAGGGGCGGTATAAGTCTTCAAGGCGAATTTTTGTATCTGCTTCTAAGATCTCTTTTTGTAATTCTGGGGTGAGCTTATTTTGCTCTTCAATGCTCTTTAATATAGTGGCGCGTCTTTCTTCAAGTTCACGAAGATAAATTAATCTTTCTTGTAAGAGACGTAATTGACTATCATCAAGTCCCTTGGTGACTTCTTTACGGTACCTGGCAATAAAGGGAACAGTTGCTCCCTCATCTAAAAGCAAGATAGCTGCCTTTACTTGGCCGGGGGAAACGCTAAGTTCTGTCGCAATGCGCTCTTCAATGGTGAGCATAAGCTTCCTTTTTCAATCGATTTAAGACTAAAAACAAAATGGGGCTAGCATAAAAAAAATTCTGACGTCACACAATACCTATTTGCGATAACGCGTAGCGGACCATTGCTTGATGAGCTTGACTATGGTAGCGGTTATTTTTTCAAGTTCATCACTATTTATCGTTAATGCTGGCGTGGTGTAAACAATATTGCCAAATGGTCTACACCAAACGCCTTGCTCAATGAAATTTAATTTGAACCAATTTAAATCTTCGATAATAGGATAAGCAAGCTCAACACATCCTATGGCACCTTTAACACGCACTGTTTTGACACCAGCCACATTTTGTAAGGGCATCAGCGCTGATTTTAACATGCCTTCAATATCGGCTACTTGCGCTAATCTTGGTTCATTTGTAAATAAATCTAACGAGGCAATAGCCGCAGCACATGCTAACGCATTGCCCATAAAAGTGGTGCCGTGCATCAGTGCTTTTGCGTAATCTTGATCTAAAAAGGCATCATAGACTTTCTTGTTGGCTATTGTTGCAGCCAAAGGCAGTGTGCCACCACTTAGGGCTTTAGACAAGCAGATGATATCGGGAGTAATGTTCGCTTGATCAATCGCAAATAAAGAACCCGTTCTGCCAAAAGCAGTGAAAATTTCATCGACAATAAATAGCACATCATAACGTTGGCAAATTTGCCACAGTATTTCAAGGGTTTTGGCCTCATACATTTTCATGCCGCCGGCACCTTGTACCAAAGGCTCAATTAAAAGTGCTGCAACTTTTTCATGGTGTTCTTGTAGCCATGACTCAAAAGCAGCAAATTCTTCTGGTGTTTGCGGTATTTTTTGTAAACAATGTTTAGGTAACATATCTTCAAATGGCGGATGAATGCCATCTTGTGGATCTGATACGGACATGGTGAAAAAGGTATCGCCATGATAGCCATGTTGAAAATACACAAACTGAGAGCGCTGTGGTGCGCCTTTGTTTATCCAAAATTGCAATGCCATTTTCATGGCAATCTCTACTGCTACAGAGCCCGATTCACTGTAAAACACGTACTTTAAATCACCCGGCAAGTTTTCGCCTAAACGCGTTGCTAATTGGTTTGCGCCTTCATGAATAAGGCCGCCTAACATCACATGCGCAAGCGAATTGGCTTGATGGCAAATGGCATGAATAAGCTTGGGATGGTTGTAACCATGACAAGCTGTCCACCAGGAAGCAACCCCATCAATCAGTTCACGGCCATCTGTTAAAGTTAAAATTGAGCCTTGCGTCTTACATACCGCTAAGGGGGTATGAATGGTTTGCATTTGGGCATAAGGAAGCCAGACGGTGGCATTTTGTGTCATGGTTTTGTACCATCACTTTTTTAAAAAAACCATCATACCATAACCATGACAGGGATCTTTATTACAGCAACAGGCACTGATATAGGTAAAACCTACCTCACTTCACAGCTCTTGCGTTTTGACAGACAGCATGATAGGTGCCTTTTAGCGAGTAAACCAGTTATTTCAGGTTGGCCTGAAAATGAAAAAGACATTCAACATACTGACACGGGTATTTTATTACAAGCCCAAGAATTACCTATAAATAAGGAAAGCATTGCACAGTGCTCACCGTGGCGTTATCGTTTAGCGCTAACGCCCAGCATGGCAAGTGTGCAAAGTACTCCCCTCGAAGAAACAGCACTTATGGGGTATTGTGAAGAGCTGTTAAATTACGCCAAAAGACAAAATAAAGTTCAACTTATTGAAGGAGTGGGGGGAGTCATGTCACCTCTCACACAACAGTGGACCAATCTAGATTGGATCAAAGCACTCAAGATCCCCTGCATACTGGTGACAGGCTCTTATCTGGGGGCGCTCTCTCACACGCTTACCGCAATGGTTGCGCTACAAAGCAAAGCCATCCCCGTGCTTGCTGTGGTGGTCAGCGAGACTAAAGAGAGTACGGTGGGGCTTAATGAAACCGTAAAAACGCTAACAGAATTTTTGCCAACAATTCCGGTTTTACCCTTAGCTTATATATGCAGTTCGGATGTGGCTATGGTATACTCATGCGCCTTGAAAGTAACAAGAAAGGCATTATCTTGCGACTTAGCTTAAGGTTTTTTACGTTATTTTGGGGCCTGGTTTTCTCTTTGGCTCCGCCCTTTGCAAGAAGTAGTGTAGATACTTCTTTTTTACCTCATTTTTTTCAAACACAGCCTTCCTTTTTAAAAAATACCTATCATGAACAAACGCCTGAAAATAACATGGCACGACGTGTTTGGCATGATTTGGCGGTCAAAAATTATAGCACTCACCATTCAAGCGATGCATTATTACGACCGGTATTTAGTCAAATACAATATCAGCTTGAAAATGAATTACTGGGTGTTAAAGACAAATTTGAAAAGGGCCAGAGCCTTTGGATAATTCATACCCCCACCATCGCCACGCCCTTGGTGACAGAAGCTGATAAAAGCGCAAACAATAAAACCAGTGTGAATATTGCGCTAAAGCGCGCAACCTTAATGCGGCAATATTTAGCCAAGGGTGGTGTGTTAGTAGTGACACATCATGCACATTTGGCAGATAAATCGCTTGCACGCACCAGCGAACAAATTGCTATTTTTGAAGCCTTAAAAAAACAATATCCAAAACAAATTATTGAATTAACCATTCGCGCTAAAGAATTCCCAGTGGGTAACATTGGGGCAACCTATCTTGTGAATACACATGATGATGCTATGGTTGCTATCACTACCCAAGGCGTGCAAATAAATGAGGCGCCAGATAAAGCAACTTGGGGGGTATGGGTGAATACCAGCAAACCTTCTAAGGCAAGCGAAAAGGTAACTGAAAATATTCAATTTTTAATGCGTAATGGACTCAAAGAAGCATTAGTAGAAAATGCACGTCAGCAAGGAATGCCCAAAGAACAGTATTTAACTCTTTTTAAACGTTTATAGGAACTTGCTCCATAGGGAAATTTTTGCGGAGCTAACATCACATCACTATAAATACAAAATGAGGTGAATCATGTCAGCACTTGCCTGGTTCAAAGAAAAAATAAATTGGTTGAGAAATCAAATTTATCAAAAGGCGAGCTTTTTATGGCTTGCTGAAATCAGTACTTCGCGTGCGCCTAGGTATTTTGGCATGATACCGACCTTAGGCACACTCTTTATGTTGCTTCTTGCCTCTTTATCGATGGCGGGAACAATTTGGCTGGGAACAGCTTTATGGGCTGGTGCCTTTGCTAAAGCGGCGGCTTTTTTCCCCATTCTTTCTGAAACAGTAGCCTGGGTGCTTGGTTCTACGCTGGTGACTTTTTGGTTTAGCCGCGATATTAACAGAGCCTTGTTCAGCACCAGAGATGATAGGGATATTTTTGTTTATAGCCAAAAAGTAAACCCGACAAAGCTTTATCAATTGGTAGAGCATTTGACGCATGAGGTCAATGCGCATTTTGCGAAGATATATGGCGATAAACATAAACCAATTCCTGTGCCCAGTATTTTTACCCATACCTTAGATGAAATAGATATTACCTCTTTTGGTAGAAATCCAGGTAAAACTTCTCTTTTTATCTCTACGGGAACGTTTAACTATACAAAAAATAATCTCAATCAACGCAAGCTCGCTGCCTTAATTGAAAAAGAGTTAGTGAAGATATATCTCAATCGTGGGGTTTATCGAACAATTGTCAGCATGGGCACAACACTTGCGAACACCTTAAACATGTTTAGCAATTCCGATGTGTTATTGCTTCGTGCTATTGGGATATTAACAGGCCCGATCCAATATGCTTTATTACTTGAAAAATCGATTAATCGTTCTTTTGAATATGAAGCAGCAGGGCATGTTATTAATTGTGGTCGTGGTTTAGATCTTTATGCAGCACTAGATTGTGGTGTGAATCCTAACCTTGAAACGACACCGCCTTATTCTGAAATTAAAGCGAATCAGACAGCAAGACAGCGCCGCCCCTATAACGGCATGTTTAGCTCAGTCTTAAAGCCTTTAACAGATTGGGTTGAGCGCAATGAAGTGGCCGAATACGATAAAACCGGTTCGCTTTTTCTAAGTTTTTGGGATATCTGTGTGGGCGAGTTTCTATTTTATATTCGTGAATTATACAAACCCAAACCTCGTGCCACCAATGAGAAAGCAGAAGTTCGCAAAGCGGTTAAATCACAGCTTGCCAGTGGTGATGTAACTCTTGGCGTGGCAACGGCAGAGCAACTTAGACAGATGGATCTTGATCATCGTCAGAAAAACGAAGTTCTTTATAGGCAAATTCCACAAAACAACCGTTATGATGTTATCGGGCCCAATGGCTCTGGTTATGTTTCCCCAATTATCGACGCGCAAGAAAGACCTATTAATCAAGATAGAGATGTTTTCTTTGTGCCTGCCAGAGGTGTACTAACGCAAAGACAAGCAAGGCGTGCTCAAGAACGTCAAGCCCCTCTGCCTGCAAGACAGCAAAAAGCACATGGCATGACTTTACGTAAACGTGCTGCCTCAACCCACTAGGCGTTGAATTCCAGCATGATCTTGCCGCGGTAGACCGCGGCAAGAGCTAAAGTTACAATCCTTTCAATGGCTCCATTAAAAGGATTATTTATGATGTTCGATGCGCCCTACGGTACTTGGGATTCCCCCATTTCAGCTGAGTTAGCTTCCTCTGCAATTGTTGCTTTTCAAGATGTCGCCTTAACCGATGAGGCGGTGTATTGGAGTGAGATGCGACCCACTGAAGCCGGGCGTTATGTTATTGTGAAATATGCCAACAATAAAATTGAAGATGTCTTACCAGCGGGTTTTAATGCACGCACCAGAATCCATGAATATGGAGGCGCGGCATTTTGTGTGGATAAAGACACAATCTATTTTACGAATTTTCAAGATCAACGGCTTTACAGCTTAAAGCCCGGACAAGCACCAAAAGCAATTACCCAAGAAGGTATCCGATTTGCAGACTTTCAAGTTACCCCTTTTGGGATTGTAGCGATTGCTGAATCACATATTCAAAATGATAAAGATCCTAAAAATTTTCTGGCTTTAATTAATATCCATACGGGCGCCATTACCGAATTAGCAGCAGGGCATGATTTTTATTCTTCACCGGCAGTAAGTTTGGACAATAAAAAAATCGCTTGGATAAGCTGGGATCACCCCAACATGCCTTGGGATAATACCCAATTGTGGGTGGCCGATTTAAGTGAAAAGGGCCTAACAAATACACATCAAATAGAAGCGAACTTTCAGGCGCAATCTTTTTTTGAGCCGCAATGGGGCCCAACTAATGAACTTATGGTGGTGAGCGATAAATCCAATTGGTGGAATTTATATCGCGTGGAAGGCGAAAATCTAGTACCACTTTTTAGTGTGGACAGTGAAATAGGACAGCCCTTATGGACGTTAGGGGCTTCCACCTTTGGGTTTTATCAAAACCACATAGTGTGCGCTTTCTTTAAAGATGGGCAAAATCGCTTGTTTACTTTTGATGGTACGTTAAAAGAACTCACCACCCCCTATCGGAATTTTGCGCAACTGCGTGCCAGGGGAAACAAAGTGGCTTTCATCGCAGGTGCTGGCGATAAACCTACAGCAATCGTATTAATTGAAAATGGCAAAGTAAACGTTATCAAAGAAAATATGAAAGCAGTAGATAAAGATTATTTAAGTGTGCCAGAGCATATCACTTTTCAAAGTGGTAAACGTCAAGCCCATGCGTATTTTTATGCGCCCAAAAATAAAACTGCGCATGGCCCAAAAGACGCTTTGCCACCACTCATTGTCCGAAGTCATGGGGGGCCTACTGCGAACAGTGGCTCTAATTTAAATTTAGATATTCAATATTGGACAAGCCGTGGTTTTGCGTTTGTGGATGTCAATTATGCCGGCTCCACCGGTTACGGACGTGCTTATAGGCATAGTTTATATCAAAACTGGGGTATTTATGATGTTGAGGATTGCATTAATGCGGCCTATTTCCTTGCAAATAAAGGCTTGGTGGATAAAAATAAATTAGCCATTACCGGCGGCAGTGCCGGCGGTTACACCACCCTTGCTGCTTTAGCTTTTTCAGATGCTTTCCATGTAGGGGCAAGTCATTATGGGGTCAGTGAATTAGAAGCGCTGGTGAAGGATACCCATAAATTTGAAGCGCGCTACTTAGATAATTTAATTGGGCCTTATCCTGAAAAAATTGATTTATACCATGAGCGTTCACCTTTATATCATGTAGATAAACTAAATAACCCGGTTATTTTCTTTCAAGGCGATGAAGATAAAATCGTGCTGCCTAATCAAGCACAGATGATGTATGACGCCCTCGTTAAAAAAGGCATTATGACCGAATATTGGTTATTTAAGGGTGAACAGCACGGATTTAGGAAAGCAGAAAATAGAATCACCGCCCTTGAAAAGCAGCGGGAATTCTTTTTAAAAGCCTTTGCACAAAATAGCTAGAAAAGCATGCCAAGCTTGCGCTTGGCATGCGGTGTTTTAACGTAAGTGAAATGCTGCTCTAATTGCAGGTTCAATTGTTTGATCAAGATAAGCTTCTCTTGCTTCACCAACAATATTGTTTGCTTGACAATGTTGCATACCTTGTTGCGTAAGGCGTTCAAGCTCGCTCCTAAGCTTATACAAAGTAGTATAGCTATGTGGGTAAGCGTCTTTATTCGGGGTGCTTGTCATTCCCGGCGTAATAATCCCACCTTCTTCACTTGTCATTTTCCAGGTTGATTGACGAATTTCTCTAAAGCTTGCAGGTGTTGTTTTTACTGCGTGAACTTTAGCCATTCTAAAGGTTAATAAACGTCGTGTATCAAGCGAAAACGTACATGCTTCTTCCGTCTCTGGATCATCGACATGAAATACTTTCAAAGGAGGAAACTGTTTTGCAAGATCAGGTTTTGCTTGGATCTCTGCAGCCACCGCTTTAAGATGTTTTCCAGGTCCGCCATTTGCGCCTGTAGAAAAAGTGGGTGATACGGTGTCCTGTAAAAACAAGAATTTTTCAGGATCTTCAATTTGATATTGCCCTTGCATGATATTTCCCCAGTGATCAATTTAATTTGTGATCCCACTGTATCAATCGATTAAGCATAGTGCATTTGTTTATAGATGGGACTAACAAAAAGGGCGACGAACGGTATAATTGCTTGTATTTGGCAAATTTACTGAAATATTCAGTATTTATGGCGACCGATAAATGGTCGCCATAAAACGATAAGCGGTAAGATGAAAGCTATCTTTTGCAGGTTAAGTGAAATCTTTGAACGGCATCATCGTAAACCTGTGCCATTCCCGCGGGAGTTTGTGTATCAAATGTTGCTTTTTCGGCTTCAAGAAATAGCCTAAACTGGCCTAAAAGCCCTGTTGGAACAGATGCTTTATCGCTTTGCGAGGAAAGCTTAGGGTAGTTATAACCATCTGAAGTGCTGGTGTATTTCCACGTGTCTCCTAAAATTTCTGCAAATGTGGCTAATTGAGTATTCATCTGCGGAGCATGTGATTTTTTAGCCAAATAAAGCTTGCGGTTATTCAAAGAAAACCAAGCAACTTCCTGTGTGAGGGGGTCTTCTATGCTAAATATTTCGCAAGCTGGGAAATCAGTCATTCTTTGTTTGCCAGTATTCAGCAATGCGACCAAGGCATCTAAATGAGGCGCAGTTTTTTCACCGGGCTTGGGTTTTGAGAGCGTGGGTGAAATGGATTCTTGGGTGAAACGAATTTCTTCAGGATTTTGTGTTAATTCCGGGCCTAGATTCATGATTTTATTTACCTATCGTCTTGGTTCTTGTTCGCTTGACCGTGGTATGGCAGGCTTCACTATAGGATGCACTTGCTATCGTTTCACTTAGTGAGGGTGAAGCGCTACAAAATTGCTGGAATGCCCCTGTTCTTAAAGCAGATCTCGTACATTGAAATTGCAACGTATCATCAGCACCTGCAGGTGTGTCTAATATTAACGCAGCCATCCTCTGTTCCAGTGTTGTGTCGGGATTATAAGTTGGCAGCCAGCGTGCATTGCAGGGGAGGGTTCTATTACGTTCACAAATAGCTGCTATTTGCCCCTGAATATCAGGCCCAATGTAGGTTTGTAGTTTATTGTTAAATATGAGATCTTCTATGAGTGATGTTACAACATCTTCATTAAGCTCATTGCTATCTAAGTTTAGCTCTAACAGAGAATTATTTCTTTTAAGTGCTATGCCTAAAAATTTAGTATTTTCTGGGTCAAGGCTGCACTGACATAGCTGTAGTGTTTCTAGGGTGCTGTTTTGATAAAGAAATTCTGCAATTTGCTTAACCCCTTGTTGAATGGGGTTGCTGTTTAATTTGAGTGTTTTTAAGCTTCTATTATTACTTAATGCTGCACACAAGGCAGCCGTGCCTTGTGCAGTAATATTGCAGCTCTCAAGCCCTAAAAATGTTAACTCGGCGCCTGTAGCGGATAATAAAAATCTTACAACACTGTTTACGCCAGCTTCTTGTAGTGTATTCCCACTTAAGCTTAGCGCCTTAAGGGGGATGGCTCGTTGCGCTAGCAAACGGCAAAGAATATTGATGCCATGGTCAGTGAGGTGGTTATTATCAAAGCGGATTTCTTGGACTCGCGGATCTAAAATCAGAGGGGAGAGTTTTGAGATGCATTCATCAGTTAATTGGTTATGGGTGAAATCGACGACTATAGGAGAACCAGAGATTCTTGCTTGCTCATCAAATTGTTTCAAGGTTTCATCGATTTGCTCGAGACCAATTTGCTTGCCATAAAAATCAATTTCATTAAAACCCATATGAGTTCCTTTTTTATGTGTAGCTCAGCCAATCTTAAAAGTAATTTTGCATTCTAACATTGACGTGTTCCTGTGGCTATATGCTAAGGAAGTTGTAGTTCAATAAAAAGGTCATTCGTCGGTTGTTGAGATAAAATCAGTCTATCTTGGGGATGTGCACTGTTATAGACTAGCGTTACTATGAATCAACTGAATACACCGCTCTCAAACTGGACCAACCATGCCTACCAACTTGCTGTTAAAGCAGGTGAGCAGATTATGCATTTTTATGCACAATCTGAGGTTGCTACCGAATATAAGAGCGATCAATCACCGCTTACGGCGGCCGATAAAGCCGCGCATGAGGTGATTTATCAGGGCTTAAAGAGTTATGTTTTAGATGAGGCAGGACCTGCACCTGTGCTTTCTGAAGAAGGTAAACAATTCCCTTTTATTGAGCGTCAAACTTGGCAACGCTATTGGTGCGTGGATCCCCTAGATGGCACCCGAGAATTTCTAGCGCATAATGATGAGTTTGCTGTGAATATTGCCTTAATTGCTCATCATGAACCTATCCTGGGGGTGATTTATGTGCCAGCAAAAAAAATCGGCTATATGGCTTGGCGTGGGGGCGGCGCTTATCACTGCTTAGAGAATGGCCAGCCACAACGCATCGTGAGTAAACATCTTGGCAAACAACCTATACGTTTAATTGTCAGCCGTCATTGTTCTGATATGACACTGCAACCTTGGTTAGCAAAACTGGGCAATGTGCGGGTTGAACATCAAGGTAGCGCATGGAAGTTTGGTCGAGTCGCTCAAGGTGAGGCTGATCTCATTTTACGGCTTAGTCCAACCAATGAATGGGACAATGCCGCTGGGCACTGTATTGTTCAAGAAGCTGGCGGAGTTGTAGCTTCACTGCTGGGACACCCACTGGAATATAATCGAAGCGGTATTACCGAGCAGGGCCATTTTATGGCTGCAGGGGATAAGTCGATTGACTGGTTACGGTTGATTAATCCCTAGAATAAATATTCACCAATACGCATTATTTTTGCGTTCAAATAATAAGAAAAAAGACGCACAATTTGATTTTGTATGCCCTTTTTGCCCAAATTTTTGTAAGCCTTTTGCCATAATTCACGCGGGTTATTGTTTAAAATGAAGCAGCATGACTTGTGGATAACTCTGTGGATGAATTGTTGTTAAAACAATGGGATTGATGGGCTATAATTTTTATGCAAGTTGGTCAAGCAGGTAATTAATATAAAAAATCGATAAAATTCATAGGGTTGTCAAAATCAAGTGGTTTTAGAGGCAAAAAAAAATCATTTTATAAAATTTGGATTTTTAACTAAATACCCTGTGCACAACTTGCTTGAAATTGAAAAGTAGGTTAAATGCACAGGTTAAAAAATATGAATATAAAGCTGTAAGACAATTTCGATGGCGATCAAGATAAGAATGTATAGCTCTAAACGATGGCTATGATGTTGTTGCAGTACTTCTAATGAAATTTGCGCTGTACTAGAAATAAGGCCAATTTTGCGCTCTAAGCTGCTTTGTCTATCGTAAATTTCTAAATCTTCTACTAATTGAGCATGCAAAGGTTCAAGCTCACTGTGTTCCCACAGTAATAAAGGCTTTTCAGTGACTTCAATTTTGCCAACCATTTCTTGCACCATTAAGATGCTGGCACCAATGTGTTTAAGCAAATCATTGGCTCTATAACCCAGCTTTCCGCGTTCTTTCAAACTCTTAGCGATAGGTTCGATTTTTTCAAATAAACTACCAATGCGGTTTTCGTGATATTCCAAAATAACGCTTTTTGAGAGTGCATTACCGATAATTTCCAAATGCTCTTTGGTTACTTTTTTAATAGAAACTTTATTTTGCACAATTCCTTCAGGTTGATCTGGTTGGATCAGGACCGTGAACTGCTCTGTTTCAGGGGTGGTAAAAAGTTGAGTAACAAACTTTTGGCAGCGGGTAATCAGCTCTACAGTTGCTGAGGTGGTGGCATTAAAGAAAACAATAGCCCCATAAGGGTAAATAATGGCCAAACTCTTATCAGAAAGCTGGATCATCACCGTTTCTTTGCGGGGTGATGCCCGGTTCATTAATGCTTTTAAATTAATGTCATTACCAATTAAAACGGCATTCACTTCACATGCGCCTTGCTTGCTTAAGCTTTGCGCAAGCTCTTGTGGAATGGCATTTAGGTGTTGTAGAGGCGAAATTTCTTCAGGCAGCATGCATATCTAATAGGTTAACAAAACGATAGGTATTCTATCCTGCTCCACTTGCTCAAGGCAAACCAAACCTTAAATTGGATATTCTTTTGATAGAAGGTAGTAATTTCCCGACAAACGGTATGATAATTTAGTAGGAGTACTAAGTTTTTGCTTGCGCCTTTGCCCTAAAGTGGATACAGTGACCATAAGAGTTAGTTATACGACAAATTTAGGGTGGCAACATGAGAACTTTAAATGAACATGAATTGAAAGCAGTTTCAGGTGCAAACGCCTCATTACGCCCAGTTTTGAGCGAAGTTGTAAAATCGGCTTTACCAATAGCAGTGGATGCTGCTGTGGGTGGTGCGGTTGGTTTGGTAACCAGAAACGTCCTTGGGATCAGTAACCATGGCGTTGAAGAAGTGATTGGCTATGCTGTTAGCGGTGGCGTTGCAGCCTTTGGAACCTATGTGACGACAGCTATCTGCAAAGATCCTAGCATTTTAACCCGATAACAAAGTAGACGCTTTTATCTTCACCTCTCAGGTAAAAGCGTACACTATACTTCTAATGAATCCTCCGAGGGGCGCTCATGAAAAGATTACAAAAGCTTGTATTTTTATGCAGTATCTCTTTTTTGGTGTGTGCTAACGCCAAAGAGGCTAAATCCATTTCTGAAACCCTTCAAGAACAAAAAGAAACCACCCACGAATTAAAGCAAGAAATCCAAAAGAAAAGACAAGAAGCGCTCGCCCAGCAAGATAAATCCGCTCTCATTATGTGGGATAACATTGAAGCAGTCCTAGAAGCGAAATCTGGCTGCTTTAAAAAGAAAGAAGAGCTGGAAATGCATCTTTGCATTTATGAATCGATTAAAAAACTGGCAGAAAGTGGCAACTTTGCCGCGCAAGATACCGTGGCTAAAACCTATATGGCCAAACCCCAAGAGAATTATCCCATGGCCTTGCATTGGTTTAAAATAGCGTTAGAAAATCCCAATACCCCTAATGAATATAAAGAATATATTTTAGAAGATGTGAAAAAAGTCGAAGGCTTAGTTAAAGAAAATAAACTTGTTAACGAAAAGCCGCTGTCTGAAAGTTTACAAGAAGATATGGCTTATATTGATCATGAACAACAAAACTTGGCTAAAGAGATTAAAAAAGCCGCCCTTTCAAAAGATCTGGATAGTTTAAAAATGTTAAAAGAGCTGGAAAGCGTTTTTAGTGCTCAAAAGCCTTGCTTTGAACTAAAAGAAGAATACGACATTCAAGTTTGTATGTTAAAACAAATTAAATCTTTAGCCGATAAAGGCAACTTTTTTGCCCAACATCAGCTGGGGAATATTTACGAAAACAGCATCGAAAATAAAGCGATGGCTATTAAGTGGTACAATACGGCTATCAAAAACCCTAAAACCCCCAAAAGCTATATCCCGCAAATAGAAAGTGATTTACAGCGGGTAAAATCTAAAACGTCTTAAATAATTAAAAATTTACTCTAATTCAGCTTCTTATTTGTGCAGATACACACTCTGGAACTATTTATTTGTTTTGTCGGTCTTACTTTTGAAATAGCTGAGATTGATAGACACCCATGCCTAATAAAAGTGAAAAAACTCAACAACCTAAAGCTCAAGTTCCCAAGAAAAAGGAACCAAGAATGGGTTATGCCATTCATCTTATGAAAGCGGAAGGTCAACCCTCTGAAGAGGTTTTGAAAAAATACTTTAAAAAGAAAACACCCCTCCTTGTTCAGTTTCCTGATAAGGATGGGAAGCTTCAAGTGATGCAATTTGGGCGCAATGGAAATGGAGAATATAAACTTTCTGATGATATATCAAAAGCGGATTGGGTAAATAAATTAAAATTTCCAGAAGCAGGCAGTAAAAATATTACTTCTTATAAACCGAGTAAGCCCAAAAAAGGTGAATCACACAAGGAGTATAAAGAGTTTTATCATGGAATTGCCAACACCACACACCACGAAAGAAGTTTTTTTCAAAAGCATAAAAAAGCTATTATTGCTAGCGCAGTTATTGCCGGCGTTGTTATTGTGGGTGCCATTGTCACAGCGGCTACTTTAGGCACGGCAGCACCTGCGGTAGCGACATTGGGAACCTTAATAGTGGCTCCCGTTGTCGCAACAACCGCATCAACAACAGCAATAACAGCGGCATCAGCGACCGCAACCGCAACAGCAATAACAACGGCATCAGCAGCCCTTGTAGGTGCGGCGGCAGTAGGCTTAACAGCCTTTATCTCAATTAAAAAAGCCTTAATGGAAAGGAGCTTAGAAAAAGAAAGAGAAAGGGTAGCAAAGAAACTTGACCGTACTCAGAACACTGATTCTAAAAAAGCAAAAGCAGACGACACCACAAGGCAAGTTTCGTCCCGAGAAACAGTAACGGTATCTGTTTCAGTGGAAGATAAGGCTCAGCTTCACACACCCCACCATACGTGGCATAAAAGTAAATCTCCTAAGCTGACAGATAGAAACTTAAAAGATGATCCTGGCGCTACAAACCAAGACAAGCCCAAGAAATCTAGTTCACCTCAATAGTAAGTGAAACATTAAACCAAACTAATTTGTTTGGTTTCTAAATATTCATCTAAGATAGAAAATTTTTCTCAGCAATGATACGTTTGTCATCATTTATCTAAATTGTCACCAAAGGAATTGGTCACCGTTATGTTCAATGTCTTGATAGCGCTTTTTATCGCCCTCATCGCCGCACTCCCCCTATTTTGGATGAAAACCAAAGCCAGCCGCACTATCGGGGCGCTGGTAGCACTTGGCATTGGGGCGGTCGGTTTTGGGGTGTCTAAAACTTATCTTTATCCGGAATACTTAGGGTGGCAATTTGAACATGAAATTAAAAAGCAGGCCCTCTTTACTTTGATTAGCCAAAATTACCCCGCTGAATTTAAAGAGTATGTTAAAAAGGTTAAACAAAACTTACGCACCAATGATGATCCTAATTTGGTTTCTGCTTATTCCACCCAACTGGTTAATAATATCTTTTATAAAAGTTTGGCGAACACCCCAGATGATTATGTGGGTTTATATTTAAAATCGACCATTGATCTATATCGTTATCTAAACGGCCAAGATCCACGCGCGGTGATCAAATTAGAAAATGGTGATAACGCCATTGAATATGATATCGGCGCTTTATATGAAACCAAAGATTTTCAAAAACGCCTAAATCATTTGCTAGACACCAAACGCTATGTGATAGAGGCAGCCATTAAAAACCCCACCCCGCCCCCTCAGGCAACGCAAGCGGAGCCTTTGTTAAAAGGGGTGATGAGCGAGTTAGCGCAAAAATATGGGGATAATGCAGTGCGCGCTGCTTTTACGGCGCCTAAAACGATTCCACCTAATGTGGGGGCGCAAATTATTATCGAATTTTATACAAGCATTTTAAGCGCAGGGCCTGAGAATGCCGGCATCATTATGCGTTATATCGCAAGCTTAAAGGGGCAGCCAAATCATCCGGCGCAAAAAGATGCGCCCTCTAAGTAAATAAGGGCGCGGCTACTCTAGATGGCGCTTGCTTGTACAATTAAATTATCGACATAAAAATGAATTTGCCCATTCTTGTCGACAGGAAATTCTTGCAGATACGTTGTCACTAAATCATCTAAAAACA
This sequence comes from Pseudomonadota bacterium, assembly GCA_018241965.1. Taxonomy (GTDB): domain Bacteria; phylum Pseudomonadota; class Gammaproteobacteria; order Berkiellales; family Berkiellaceae; genus Berkiella. The sequence goes on from JAFECS010000026.1 coordinate 67,114, forward strand.
TTTCGCGAAGATTGGGGGGCACTACTTTAAGGTGTGCCAACCAATGGCTAATCGCATCTTGAAATACTGCCCGATTAGCATAAGTTTCATCTTGGGTGGTGATCTTAACAAGCGCTGACTTAAACCCAGTTTCTTGCAAGTATTGTTCATAGGTTTTTACATTATAAAAATACCAATTGGGCTTAAAGTCTTTAAAATAAGATTGCCACTTTGGACTGGATGTTACTTTTTCTAATGCATGGCCAAAGCCATGGGTAACAGGAAATATCATCAACAATTTACCATTACTTTTTAGGCTGGCGTGTATGCCTTTTAACACCTCTTTTTGATTAGCAATAAGATGCATGCAGGTAAAAGAAGTAATAACATCAAATTGTTGAGGGTAATTAAGCTTTGTAGCCTCTTTTTGTTCAAAGGTAATATTGGGCTGTTTTTCACCATAATGCTGTTTGGCAAAGGCCACCATATTCGGTGAAATATCTATTCCCACAATATGGCCATTGGGTAATAACTGCCCCATAGTGGCGGTTATTTTGCCATCGCCAGCGCAGACGTCTAATAAACGTTCATTGCCTTTGAGATTTGCTTTTTCAGCAAAATTGACAAATAAATCGATGGCCGTTGATTTTTGCCAAGTTGAGTTTTGGTGGTACTTTGCAATATTGGCGATAAGTTCTTGGGCGTGGCTATGGGGCCAATAACTTAAAAAAATAAGAAGTAGTGTGAGGGTGATTTTATTGATATTCATAATATATATTAAACCCAATTCATTTCTTTAAGTGAATATTTAATGAGCGGATCTAGAATAGATAATTTATCATCGTTGAGTATGATCAAATCTTTCTTTACTAAAGACTCTATTGCACGAATTACGGAGCTCGAAGCCATACTCGATTGATTCAAAAAGTCTTTGCTTGTGAGACCAGTAACCAAGCCATTTGCTATAGCTACCATTATTTTTTTCTGATTTAAAGACAGCGCTGCTAATTCTTGGATAACTTCAGATTTTTCAAGCTTAATCAGCCAATTCCATACTAATTTAACATCTTCTGGTCGTGGTAAATTATCACTTTGGGACCAAAGTTGTTCGCAAATATTATTTACATAATAGGGATGACATTCACTGAAGGTCATTATTGACTCAAATGTATCATTAGGGAGAAGTGCGTTCCATTTTCTTTTTGCCAATGTATTTAAATGTTTATAGTAATGTTGTTTACTAATTCGTTCAAGTTGAATTTTTTTGCATAACTTGTAAAGTGGGCGTTTTTTATCCTCAAACATACTAGACAAGAGATGGCGGTTACTACCTGAAAATATAAATGATAACTGTTGTGACTCTTGCGCAACACTTCTAATTGCAGCCTCAATCCCATGTCGTTTTTCAACTAAACTAATTTCTTGGAATTCATCAAAAAAAATCACTGCCATTTGCTTCTTTTCCCGAAGCATATTTTCTAACATTAAAAGTGCTTCAAGAATATTATGCGAGGGATCTTCACTTGCTGAAGGGCTCAATTCAATTTTCGGACCATTGGCACTAACACTTAGTGTTGGTTTTAGTTTTTTTACATATCGTTGCATGATAGCTAGAATTTTCTCGGTTGACCCAAAAATTTCGCCGATTAATGTATTAATGCTGGATAAAATAAGTTTTTCGATCGTCCTTTCATCGACTATGATAAAAAAGTCAACCTTACAATAAGGGATGTTACTTAATTGCAGCGCATGTTGGGCCAGACTTGTTTTGCCGTATCGTCGAGGTGAAACTATGACGGTATGCTGACCATTTTGGATATTGTTGTTTAGTGTTTGTGTTTCAATCTCTCTGTTACAAAATGCTCGCCCACTGGCTACACCTAATGGAAAGTACTCCCGTATCTTCATTTTTGTATCTTTATATTTAGAATAGAGAAGAGGGGGTATTGTAACTCGCAGGAATGCGACTCGCAACGACATAAGTTATCCTGATTGGCATAAGATTTCCTTAACGCATCGTCCAATTTTCGATGTGTTAAAAGAACAAGATGGCAACTTTGTAGGCATTTAAAGGGGATATTTGAAAAGATGAACCAAAAAGCGCGGTGTAGCTCACAAAGAGAATAGATACTATTGGCTTGCCATACGTAGCTCACAAAGTGAACGAAGTATGGTGGCCAGAGCTGGAATCGAACCAGCGACACAAGGATTTTCAGTCCTTTGCTCTACC
>JAFECS010000027.1:0-198 GCA_018241965.1 Pseudomonadota bacterium
TAAAGTGAAAGCAGCCATAGCTAAAGTATTGTTAGAAGAAGGTTACATTGCCAGCTATAACGTTGAGCAAACGGATGGCAAAGCTAACCTCAAAATTGAATTGAAGTACTTCAACAACAAACCTGTTATTGAAATGCTTAGACGCATTAGTCGTCCTGGGTTGCGCATTTATACTAAAGCAAAAGAAATGCCAGAAGT
>JAFECS010000027.1:253-8099 GCA_018241965.1 Pseudomonadota bacterium
GGGCAGGGTGGTGAAATCCTGTGTTACGTGGCGTAAGGGTGGAATATGTCATCAAGAGTTGCTAGAAAACCTATCGAAGTTCCCAGTGGTGTTGATGTTCGCATTCAAGACGCCATGGTGGCCGTAAAAGGTGCAAAAGGTGAGTTAAAGTTAGCTATTCCTGCACAAGTTTCTGTTAAATTTGCTGATAAACAACTGCAAATTTCAGCCAATGCAGGATTGCCCAATGCTGATGCTATGGCTGGTACCATCAGAGCTATTCTCAACAACAATGTGCAAGGTGTTACCAACGGGTTTAGTAAAAAGTTACAACTCGTCGGGGTAGGTTATCGTGCACAAGTTGGTAAGACCAAAGATGGGCGAGCCATGCTCAACCTGACATTAGGGATGTCACATCCGGTTGTTTATATTGCCCCAAAGGGGATCGAATTGGCTTGCGCAACAGTGACTGACATTGAAGTGACAGGTTTGGATAGACAACTTGTTGGGCAAGCTGCCGCAGATATCAGAGGCATTTGTAAGGGCCTGCGTAAACCTGAGCCATATAAAGGTAAAGGTATTCGTTATGCTGATGAAGTAATCAAGTTGAAAGAAACTAAGAAGAAATAAGCAGGGTTAAAAGTATGAACAAAAAACGCAATTCGCGTTTTAAACGCGCCAGCCGTACCCGAGCGCACATCAAGCGCTTAGGGGTGGAAACAGGGATAGCACGTCTTTGTGTTAATCGCTCTGCAAGACATATCTATGTGCAAGTTATTGCGCCTGAAGGTGGCAAAATATTGGCTTGTGCTTCTAGTTTGGAAAAGGCATCTCAAGATGCTAAAAACGCAGAACACACAAAAACGGATTTAGCAAAACATGTTGGCAAATTGATAGCTGAGCGCGCCAAGCAAGCCGGTATTTCGGCAGTTGCTTCAGAGCGTTCAGGATATAAATACCATGGCCGAGTGGCAGCGCTAATTCAATCAGCACGTGAACATGGCTTAGTGGTTTGAGGAAATTGACATGGCATCAAAGCAGCAAGAGCAGCAAGAAAATCAAAAGACAGAAGGCCAGTACGAAGAAAAGCTTATTGAAGTAAGAAGAACTGCAAAAGTAGTCAAAGGGGGCCGTATATTTGGTTTCTCAGCGCTAACTGTAGTAGGTAATGGTAATGGCCGCGTTGGTATTGGTCGTGGAAAAGCGCGCGAAGTACCTGAAGCTATTCGTAAAGCAATGGAAAATGCCAGACGAAATCTGGTAGAAATTCCGATGGTGGGTAACACCTTGCACCATACCATTGAATCTTCTCATGGTGCTTCTAAAGTATTCATGAAGCCTGCTTCTGAAGGTACGGGGATCATTGCTGGTGGTGCGATGCGCGCAATTTTTGAAGTTGCTGGCATACACAATATTTTGGCTAAATGCTATGGGTCTACAAACCCAGTCAATGTGGTGCGAGCTACGATGAAAGGCTTAGCAAAATCATATTCCCCACAATCGGTTGCTGATAAACGTGGTAAATCCCTTGAAGAAATAGTGGGTGAAACCAATGGCTAATAATAAAACCGCTACAGCGAAAAACACCCTTGCGGTGACATTAGTAAAAAGTTTGGCAAAAAGGCTTCCCAATCACCTTGAAAATGTGAAGGGTTTAGGCTTGAAGCGAATTCATCAAACGGTACATGTGCAAGACACGCCGGAAAACCGTGGGATGATAAATCGCATACACTATATGGTGAAGGTTGAACAAGTAAAATGAAACTCAACACAATAAAACCAGGCAATGGTGCCAAAAAAGTTGGAAAACGTCTTGGTCGTGGGCCGGGCAGTGGATTAGGTAAAACCTGTGGAAAGGGCCATAAAGGTCAAAAAGCACGTGCGGGCGGTTACCATAAAGTTGGTTTTGAAGGCGGTCAGATGCCTTTACAACGCCGTTTACCAAAAGTGGGCTTTAAATCACGGATTGCAAGAACGACGCAAGAAATCCGCTTAAGTGATCTGAATAAATTGACTGGCACAGTGAACCTCGAAGCTTTACGAGAAGCAGGCCTTATCAATAACAGCATTAAGCGCGTTAAAATTGTATTAAGCGGTGAGATTAAAACGGCACTAACAGTTACAGGTGTGAGAGTTACTCAAGGTGCGGCTAATGCAATCAAAGCTGCCGGCGGTAAAGTAGAGACTAGCGAATGACCTTGGCAGGAAGCAAAAGTGCAATGAGTGGCTTGGCAGAGCTAAAGCAACGTTTGTTGTTTGTGTTGTGGGGCCTCATTGTTTTTAGAATTGGTGCACATATCCCTGTTCCAGGAATTGATGCAGCACGTCTTGCTGATATTTTTTCAAACAGTCAAAACAGCATTATAGGCTTGGCTAATGTGTTCTCCGGAGGCGCTTTAACAAGGCTTTCAATTTTCGCATTGGGCATCATGCCTTATATTTCTGCTTCTATTATTATGCAGCTGATGACGGTAATTTCACCCCAGCTTGAGCAACTTAAGAAGGAAGGTGAAACAGGCCGTCGTAAAATAACCCAATATACGCGCTTTGGGACGTTGATTTTGGCTACTTTTCAGGCCATTGGCATGAGTAAGTTTTTAGCCAGCTCAGGAACGGCGTTGCATATTGGTCCACTTTTTTACGTGACCACAGTCATTACTTTGGTGACTGGAACCATGTTCTTGATGTGGTTAGGTGAAAAAATTACTGAACGTGGTGTGGGCAACGGTATTTCATTAATTATTTTTGCCGGTATTGCTTCTGGGATCCCAAAAACAATTGGTACCACTTTAAGTTATGTACGCCAAGGACAGATGAATCCTTTGGTATTGTTAATGTTAATCATCGTGTTACTTTCCATCACCGCTTTTGTGGTGTTTGTTGAAAGAGCACAAAGACGCATTACGGTGAATTATGCAAAAAGACAGCAAGGGCGAAAAATGTATGCGGCTCAACAAAGCCATTTGCCCTTAAAAATTAATATGTCTGGGGTAATCCCCCCCATTTTTGCATCAAGTTTAATATTATTCCCTGCGTCGATTAGTCAGTGGTTTGGGCAGTCGAGCAATTCTTGGCTAACTGAAATTGGCTTAGCGTTGTCTCCAGGTCAACCGCTGTATGTGTTGTTATTTAGTAGTGGTATTATTTTCTTTTGCTTTTTCTACACAGCATTAGTATTTAACCCACGTGAAACAGCCGATAATTTAAAGCGTTCAGGAGCTTTTATTCCTGGGATCCGTCCTGGCGAACAAACAGCTTCCTACATTGACAAAGTCATGACACGCATTACATTAGCGGGTGCAATTTACATAACGGCAGTTTCTATATTGCCGGAATTTTTAGTGTTAGCTTGGCAGGTTCCCTTTTATTTTGGTGGTACCTCCTTGTTAATTGTAGTGGTGGTCATTATGGACTTTATTGCGCAAATTCAAGCGCATTTAATGTCACAGCAATACGAATCACTAATGAAGAAGGCTAACATAAAAGGTCGTGATGGCGGTCCAGGTGGATTTGGTTTGTTGAGGTAAGAGTAATGAAAGTACGCGCATCGATTAAAGTAATGTGTAAGGGCTGCAAGATAGTAAGCCGAACTAAGCGTAATAAAAAGGCTTTGTTTGTTATTTGCAAGGACAACCCACGTCATAAACAAAGACAGGGTTAACTGTATATATTTGATTTTTAGGTCTAGGTGCAGTAGTCTGTTGCGTCTACATGCGCCAGGGTGATTTTAGGAGCATTTCATGTCTGCTGTTCGAATTCAGAACGTACCGCTGGAGCCTAACAAGCACATTCGTGTTGCATTGCAAAGTGTTTACGGTATTGGTAACCCCCGTGCGCTTGAGCTATGTGAAAAAGTGGGCATAGCGACAACGACAAAAGTAAAAGATTTAGATGATGATGCGGTTCGTAGACTGCAGGAAGCCGTGGCTACTTTCTTAACAGAAGGTGATTTGCGTCGAGAAATATCTATGCGAATCAAGCGCTTGCGGGATATTGGCTGTTATCGAGGAAAACGTCATCGTGCTGGATTGCCAGTGAGAGGTCAGCGCACACGAACTAATGCGCGTACACGTAAAGGCCCAAGAGGCAATAGAATTGCTAAAGATGCTAAGAAAGATTAATTTGTTTAGAAAGCTGGATTAAAAAATGTCAGAAAGCACTCAAGTAACAGAAGAAACTGAACAAGGCGGCACAGCGGGTGGTACCACCGGCGCGGCTGGCAAAGGTCAAGGACGTCTTAAAAGAAAGACTAAAAGAGTCATTTCAGACGTCATTGTTCATGTTTACGCTTCTTTTAATAACACCCTTATCAATGTCACTGATGTAAAAGGTAATACTTTGTCATGGGCGACAGCAGGTGGGTGTGGTTTTAGAGGCTCACGTAAAAGTACACCATTTGCAGGGCAGGTTGCTGCTGGCAAGGCTATTCAAAAGGCCAGAGAACTTTATGGAGCAGAATCTGCAGAAGTAAGAATATATGGCCCAGGGCCAGGTCGTGACGCTTCTGTACGTGCAGTGCGTGATGTTGTGCAAATTACGGCGATTTTTGATGTCACTGGCATTCCTTTTAACGGATGCCGAGCACCTAAAGCGCGTAGAGTTTAAATTTTAAGGTTGAGTGAAAATTAATTATGGCGAGATATACCGGACCAACGTGTGTATTGTCCCGAAGATATGGGATAGATTTAGAATTCAAAACGCGTGATCTTGAATCGAAATGTAAAATTCATACACGTCCAGGTCAGCATGGACAGACACGTAGAAGAGAAACTAACTACGGCTTGCAGCTTACGCAAAAGCAAGCGTTGCGTTTCAAATACTGCGTACTTGAAAGACAATTCGTTAAACTCTACAAACAAGCTGCGCGTAGTAAAGCCGCAACGGGTGTCTTATTGCTTCAATTGCTTGAATCAAGATTGGACAACGTTGTATTCCGTCTTGGTTTTGCTGTAACACGCAAAGAAGCACGCCAATTAGTGTCTCATAAAGCCATCCTGGTAAATGGTAAAGGCGTTAATATTCCTTCTTACCAAGTTAAACCTGGCGATAAAATCTCCATTCGTGAGCGTGCGCGAGAACAAGGTCGTATTATTGATGCGCTCAAGCAAGCCGAAGATAAAGGCTGGGTTGATTGGGTAGAAGTGGATGCTAAAGCTATGGCTGGTGAATTCAAACGAGTACCAGATCGTGATGAATTACCATCAGATATTAATGAACAATTAGTCGTTGAGCTCTACTCAAAATAATCCCTATCGGAGGAAGATGGCATGCAACGTGCGGTGGCAGAATTTTTAAAACCTCGTTCTATTACAGTCCAAGACAAAGGACGCAATCAAGCCAGGGTTACCTTAGAGCCATTGGAACGTGGTTTTGGCCATACCTTAGGAAATGCTTTGCGTCGTATTTTGCTTTCCAGCATGCCAGGATGTGCCGTTGTTAAAGCAAAAATCGATGGCGTTTTGCATGAGTACACCACAATCGAAGGTGTGCAAGAAGACGTTATTGAAATATTGCTTAACCTCAAAGGCATTGCTTTTAAAATGCTGGGCGATAGCAAAAATGAAGTTGAATTGCGCCTTGAAAAATCAGGCCAAGGCCCTGTTAAAGCGGGCGATATTCAATTAGATCCTAGCGTTGAAGTGGCTAACCCAGACCATGTGATCGCTAATATCACCGCGCCACAAGGTAAAATTAAAATGATTCTAACCGTTGCCCGTGGGCGTGGTTATGAACCAGTTACTATTCGTAAAACAGCAGAGAATCAAGAATCTGCAACTATTGGCCACTTACAACTTGATGCTTCATTCAGCCCTGTTCGCAGAGTGACATACACCGTTGAAAGAGCCCGTGTAGAAAACAGAACCGACTTAGATAAACTTATTATTGATATTGAAACCAATGGAACGTTAGATCCAGAAGAAGCTATTCGTCGATCTGCGACCATTCTGGCTGAACAACTTTCTGTTTTTGTTGATTTAAAAGGTCAAGAAAGACCAGCTGAAACCAAGAAAGAAGTGGGTATTGATCCTATCTTGTTGCGCCCTGTTGATGAACTTGAATTAACGGTGCGTTCAGCTAATTGCTTAAAAGCAGAAAATATTTATTACATAGGTGATTTAATTCAACGTACCGAAATGGAGTTGTTAAAAACACCTAATCTTGGCAAAAAATCTTTAACTGAAATTAAAGATGTTTTAGCAGCCAAGGGCCTTTCTTTGGGCATGAAGCTTGAAGGCTGGCCACCAGCAGGTTTAGAAAAGAAAGAAAACACGACGACTAATTAGGAAGTGTCATGCGTCATCAAAAATCAGGTCGTAAATTAAATCGTACCAGTTCTCATCGTAAAGCGATGTTTCAAAATATGGCTGTTTCATTAATGAAGCACGGTCTTATTAAAACCACGTTGCCTAAAGCAAAATCTTTGCGCTCTGTGGTTGAGCCATTAATTACTTTGGGTAAAGTGGATTCTCATGCGAATCGCCGTTTAGCGTATAACAGATTGCGTGACAGAGAAGTGGTCACCAAATTGTTTACCGAAATTGGCCCACGTAACATCAAACGTCCTGGCGGCTATTTACGCGTTTTAAAATGCGGATTTAGAGCCGGCGACAACGCGCCTTTGGCGATTGTGGAATTGGTTGAGCGCGAAGCGCAATAAATCGAAATCGCATCACTATATCGATAAAAAAGCCAGGGCAACCTGGCTTTTTTATTTCATCAAGGTTGTATATAAGATATCACTTCTAAGGGTTAACGATGAGCGCTACAGGTGCATTAGCTTCGCGATCTATCGATCGTGAATACTTCATAAATCTTTTCATTGCTAAATTATATGGTTTGACCCCAGCACAGGACGATTTTTCAACTATCCAAAAAGATATTTCCCTGCCTTCACTATTTGAAGGCAATTTGGATAAGGTGAAGAGTATATTTGGACATACTATCGTTCATATCTGCGCGATGAGAGGTTTACGCAACATTCTCGAAGGGCTCATTGCCTATTGTGCCCAAAATTCTATTGAATTGGATCTGAACTATAAACATTCTGTTGAAAGATTTTCTGCATTACATCTTGCCTGTGCGCGAGCAGATGCTGATTTTGCTGAAATGCTTTTATCACACCTTCACGGTGTGGGTGTTTGCGATCAAGATCTTCTAGGTAATACGCCAGCGCATGTAGTTTCTTTTAATGTGTCAGATGTTGAGAAAAGAGAAAAGGTATTAGCTGTATTGCGTCGATATACCAGCTCTGTTGCTGTTGTTAATAATGATGGAAAAACTTTTGAACAAATGGAACGTAGATTGTTGTTTAAACCCGCATTAAATGCTTTAGGTCAAACGCAACTTCACTATGTTAATAATCCCAAAATATTGGCGACTGTGCAAAAAAGTAATTTACGGGATCTAAAGTTATGGGTGAATAAAGGGGATGCTAGATGTTTACGAACGCCTTTAATGTATATGACAATAAGAAGCAACATTTCGGCGGCAAGCTTTTTATGTGATTTAGGCGCTGATGTAAACATGGGGGACTATCGATGTCAAACGGCTTTGCACTATGCGGCGTTATTATCCAGCCCCGAGATGTTTGCGTTTTTATTATCAAAAGGGGGCGACCCTTTCCAACCTGATAAAGATGGCAATACGCCTGAAAGCATTGCCAACAGGTATGGCAGAACAGAAATTATACGTTTGATTCAGCAGAAAAAAGAACAAGATGTGATATCAAGCTTTGAACAATTACGTGTTGATTCAACCTCACTAACTGCAGCGTCAGCTGCCTCATCAGCAGCAGAAGGTGCTGTCAATCGACCGCTATCGCCTTGGCCAATCGCTTTGCTTTCTACCTTCTTGCCAGCGAGTTTTA
>JAFECS010000027.1:8133-73895 GCA_018241965.1 Pseudomonadota bacterium
CAATCGGCCAAAGCAGCAGCAAAGCCCAACAGATAATCTAGCTCCCCTTCACAATAGGTGAAGGGGTAGCTTTAGTAGGAGGGTGAGGTCAAATTTTTGCTTTTGCGCCAGCTTTATCTTTCTGAACTTTGATAAAATTATTGACCACAAATTCTTGTAAATGCGCTTTTGCTTGCGCTTGAATTACAGGACTTTGTTGCATTCCTGGAATAGCTTTTTGAGCTAATACCTCATTAACAGCTTCCGTTGCACTGGTCGCTTGTTGGGTAAGCGCTTCTTTATTTTCCCTTAATTTATTTAGCAATGTTGGCACGATGTTATTGATGATTTCATTTAAAAAATCCTTACGTCTTTGCGCCATAAATTCAGGATTCTCTTTAGCAATTGTGGCATATTTTGAAGTAAAATCACGGATTTTTTCATCAACAGCATCTTCAATACCCTTCTTAAATGTATTGAACAATTCGGTGGCAATTTTGCCTGCGCCAAATTCCGCTTTAATTAAATCACGAATGGTGTCATACACACCTTTAAGATTGTATTTTCGCCACAGATGCAAGCTGACAATACCGCCAACCGCGGCAAGCGCGATAGGGCCTGAAATGTAACGTGAAATACCCGTTTTTTCTTCAGCAGCGGCAATGATATTACTCATCATAAGAGGTAAATGGTATCTGCCCTCAGTCGATTCACACAGAATATCGCCTTTAGCGCAGATCTCTTCTAACCCTTGTGCTATAGCGCTTGGCGCTGCATGCGCACTTTCAATGAGAAAATGATATAAAGCATATATGATCTGTTGTTCAGCTTGTGGACCTTGGCTTGCCATAACGACCTCATGTAAATAATGATTTGCCGAGATTGTAGTTGGTTTGGTTAGATATTCAACATATTATAGTGAGTTCCAGATAGTCGGTGACATCGATAGGATAAAAGTTGTTAATGCGGGTTAAGTGGTGGGGCATAAGCTCTGCTTATGGCACGTGTGCGCTGGTGTCGTATTTGTGTTTGTGCAGTAAATTGCGGTAGATACACGGCATTTTGAGCAATTTGTGCTTCATATTGCTCACAGATAGTATTTTCACTCGAGAGATATTTTTCAAAAAATGCTTTCCAATGCAAAAGGGACTGCACCAAAGGTTTAATTTGGGTGAGGATATTGGCAAGTTCAATAGGTGTTGTGTTGGCGACGCATTCTTCGAAAAAAACATTTGCGCTGCTTGTTAACCTGTATAGATTTAATGCAAATAATAAGCCTTGGGTTACCACTAATAAACCCGTAATCAGTTGATAATAGCGCTGCGTGCGTGCAGAATAAATTTGATTCCAGGCGCGAAGTTCATAGATATCTTCAAAGGTTTCTACCAATTCACTTAACCCTTGTAACAACGTGCTGATAATTATGCGCTGGGCAATAACACTTGCCACGCCTAAAGTGCCTGCGCCTGTTAAGGCACAAATAATTATAACGCTATAGATAAACAACTGTCTGGCAACTTGCCATTGATTATTACGAATATGTTCTTGAATTTCATCACAATAAAAATGGATTAATTGGGAGATAGTTAATCCATGATGCAACATAAAAGTACTGACACTTTCATGACGTTTTTTTAAAAATTTATAATAGTCGCGAATTTCTCTAAAAAAATGGTGATCTTTGGCTAATCCAAAATCAATGGCGCTTGCATACTCAAGCGTGTTGTTTATTAAAAAATTTCCCTGATGGGGATCCATGTGGGCAATGCCAGTGCGGTGTAGCTTGCGCAAGGCGCAAAAACTTAAATATTCTACTTCAGGATGTTTGGCTTTATTGATGCTATATTCTGGACGGCCTTTAATGTATTTCATTAAGATATACATTTTATGTGTATCTTTATCATGAAAATAGCCGATTAATAATCCCACTTTTTGTAAATAAGCAACTTCTCTATAGCTTAAGCGCAGTAGTTGGCGAGGAGGTAAATGAAAGTTTTTACTTTTGCCCTGTAAATCAATTATTTTGCAAACCATCAAGCCCTGCTGATGAGGGTGTGACACTTGATAGGCACAACCGAAGCTGCCATGTCCTAATTTATTTTCTGATTTAAGTGAAATATTTAGAACATGGTTATCACTTAAACGCTTGATTAAAATGGATGAATTTACAGTTTTTCTTGGCAGCACTTTGCCTGCAATCCTTTGCGTGGCTAAGAGTTATATGTTTCAGCATAGAGATGCATTGAGATTTAAGTCAAGCGTTTACTAAAAAGACTGAACAATCCTTGTTCTTTTATGCAGGCGGATTTTTTAAGGTTTAATAGGAAGTTATTTTGAACTGCGATGGATATTGTTTTTTATTAAGAAATCAACAACAGGCTTTGGGGGTTCCAAGTTGGCACATCTTTGTCCAATTTCAATTAAGGTCTGCCTATCATATCTATAGGTAATGGCTGGTGGTGGTGGTGCAACGGGTGCATCATCGGCTGATGTATCGGCTTTGCGGTGAAGAGAGTGGTTTTTCTGGGGACCATTTTGTAAAGACATATACTACCTCTTGATGTCAGGATTCTATTTTGGATTTGGCTTTTTTAGGATTAAGAATAGGGGCTAAAAATTCACCGGTATAGGAACCTTTGGTTTTAGCAACTTGTTCTGGTGTGCCGCAGGCTATCATTTTCCCACCCTTATCGCCGCCTTCGGGGCCTAAATCAATAACCCAATCAGCTACTTTGATAACATCTAAGTTATGCTCAATAATCACAATCGTGTTACCAGAAGATTGTAAGTGGAATAAAACATCGAGCAATTGTTTGACGTCATGAAAATGTAGACCGGTGGTAGGTTCATCTAAAATATACAGGGTATTGCCAGTATCACGCCTTGAAAGTTCTTTTGCTAATTTAATACGCTGGGCTTCACCACCAGAAAGTGTGGTAGCGCTTTGACCCAGCTTAAGATAAGTTAAACCCACATCCATTAGTGTTTTGAGTTTACGCTTGATAGCAGGTATAGCGTGAAAGAACTCAAATGCATCCTCCACAGTCATTTCTAGCACTTCGTGAATATTTTTACCCTTATAGTGCACCTGTAAGGTTTCATCGTTATAACGTTTGCCTTTACAGACATCACAAAGTACATACACATCGGCTAAAAAGTGCATTTCTACTTTAATTAAACCATCGCCTTCACAAGCCTCACAACGTCCGCCTTTGACATTGAAACTAAAGCGACCCACTTGATATCCGCGCGAGCGCGCTTCATTGGTGCCAGCAAAGAGATCGCGAATGTGGGTAAACAAGCCTGTGTAGGTTGCGGCATTAGAGCGTGGTGTGCGTCCAATAGGGCTTTGATCTATCCCCACTACTTTATCTAAATGCTCAAGACCGCTGATTTTGTCGTAGGGCGCTGTTTGCGCACTACCTGCATGATTTAACACATGGGCTGCCACAGGATATAACGTGTCATTGACTAAAGTTGACTTGCCAGAGCCTGATACCCCGGTGATGCAGGTCATCAAGCCTATAGGAAATTCCACGGTCAGATTATGTAAATTATTGCCCTTTGCGCCACTGATTTTGATAGTGCGTTTGGTATCTATGGGGCGGCGTTCGCTTGGAACAGGAATGGCTAACTTGCCACTTAAATATTGTCCGGTGAGCGATCCTTTGGCTTTTTTAATATCTTGAGGGGTTCCTTGGGCCACAATTTCACCACCATGGACACCGGCACCAGGGCCAATATCCACAACATGATCGGCACATAAAATAGCATCTTCGTCATGTTCGACCACAATGACAGTGTTGCCGATATTGCGTAAATGTTTCAGTGTGGAAAGTAAACGGGCATTATCGCGTTGATGTAAGCCAATTGAGGGCTCATCTAATATGTACATTACCCCAACCAGTCCTGCGCCAATTTGACTGGCCAAGCGAATACGTTGTGCTTCACCACCAGATAAGGTTTCAGCAGTACGATTTAAAGTTAAATACTCTAGTCCCACATCGACTAAAAATTTTAAGCGTAGTGTGATTTCTTTTAAAATCTTATCTGCAATTTCTTTGCGCTTGCCAGTGAGTTGCAATTTTTCAAAATACGCTAAGCAATCACCGATAGACATACTGGTAATTTCTGGCAAGGTTTTTTTGCCCACAAAAACAAAGCGTGCCTCAATACGCAATCTGGAGCCTTCACACTCGGGGCAGGGTTGATAAGCCAAATAACGGGCTAATTCTTCGCGAATAAATTCAGAATCCGTATCATGGTAACGTCTTTCTAAATTAGGGATAACCCCTTCGAAAGGATGGCGTCTTTTACGGGTATCGCCGCGCTCATTGGTATATTGAAAGGTGATTTCTTCCTCATCAGAACCATAAAGAATGATGTTTTGGATATTCTTAGGTAGATTCTTAAAGGGCAGATCTAAATCAAAACCATAGTGTTTGCTTAAAGATTTCAGCATGCTGAAATAATATTGATTACGTCTATCCCAGCCGCGCACGGCGCCGCAGCTCAAGCTGACATCCGGCAAATGCACAACGCGTTTAGGATCAAAAAACTGTTTATGGCCAAGTCCATCGCAGCTTTGGCAAGCGCCGGCTGGGTTATTAAAAGAAAAGAGCCGTGGCTCTAATTCACTTAAATTATAACCACATTCTGGGCAGGCAAATTTAGCGGAAAATATCACTTCTTTTTGGGTGTCTACCCAATGAATTTTGGCTAAGCCATCGCTTAATTTAAGCGCAGTTTCAAAAGAGTCGGCAAGCCGTGTTCGTAAATCGGCACGGACTTTAATTCTATCAACCACCACTTCAATCGTGTGTTTTTTTCTTAAGTCGAGTTTAGGCGCTTCATCTATTTCATATAATTTGCCATCGATGCGTACGCGCACAAAGCCACTATTTTTTAAGTGCTCTAAAGTTTGAATATGCTCGCCTTTTCTATCGCGCACCACCGGAGACAGTAGCAAAGCTTTAGCGTCTTCTGGGGCTTGCAGAACATGATCGACCATCTGGCTAACCGTCTGTGCTTCCAGCGGTAGATCATGATAAGGGCAGCGGGGGATCCCGGCACGGGCATACAACACCCTTAGATAATCATATAACTCAGTAACGGTGCCGACGGTAGAGCGTGGGTTATGAGAAGTGGTTTTTTGCTCAATAGAAATTGCCGGTGACAACCCCTCGATATGATCAACATCGGGTTTTTCCATCACTGATAAAAACTGTCTGGCATAGGAAGACAGGGATTCGACATAGCGGCGCTGGCCTTCGGCATAGAGCGTATCAAAGGCTAAAGAGGATTTTCCAGAGCCGGATAAGCCGGTGATCACAATCAATTTATCTCTTGGTAAAGTGAGATTAACTGATTTGAGATTATGTGTGCGTGCACCTCTAATGCTTATCTTATCCATATGGTTCCCAGGCAATGAACAAACTTGCTAATATACGATGATTTGGGAAGGTTTGCTAATTTTGAGCGCCAAATGAATTCTTCTGAACTAAAAAATACTCTTATCCTAGCCCTGGTCTTTGCCAGCCGCATGCTGGGGCTTTTTATGGTGTTGCCGGTGCTAGCCCTTTATGCGGCTAAAATCCCTGGTGCTACGCCATTTTTAATAGGGGTTGCGGCTGGGATCTATGGGCTAACCCAAGCATTGTTTCAGCTACCTTGTGGTGTGCTTTCAGATTACTTTGGGCGCCGATCTATCATTGTGCTTGGATTGGGCGTTTTCTTAATAGGAAGTCTGATAGCTGCCTTTTCCTCATCCATTTGGGGGTTGGTTATTGGTAGAGCCATCCAAGGGATGGGGGCGGTGGGCTCACCGATTTTGGCGTTGGTAGCTGATTTAACCCGTGAACAAGTCCGTAGTCGTGCCATGGCAATTATTGGCATCAGTATCGGTTTTACTTTTGTGTTGGCTTTTCTGGTGGGTCCTATTTTAGACGCGAAAATTGGATTATCGGGGATCTTTTTACTGACCGCATTTTTAAGCACAATAGGCATATTGTTGCTTTTCTTATTAGGCACTATACCTAAACAAAGCCCACTCAAATTAAAAGATCAATTTTCAGTTTTATTTAAAGATCAACAACTATGGCATTTGAATGCGAATATTTTTATTTTGCATGCCATTCTTACGGCTTGTTTTTTGGTTTTTCCTGCGCATATTGAAACGGTAACGGGGTTAACTTCACAGGAAGTATGGCGATTTTATTTACCTGTGTTAGCTGTATCGGTTTTATTAGTCGCACCGCTTTTGCGCTTTGCTGACGAAGTTAAATGGCAAAAAATGTTGATGAAAACAGCGTTAATCGGCTTAGGTATTTCTTGTGTAATGTTTATTTATAGTACCCAGGCTATCCCATTATATATTTTTGCTAGCTTATTTTTCTTAGCATTTAACTTTTTAGAAGCAAGCTTACCTGCCATGGTGTCGCGCATGGTGCCAAAAACAAGCAAAGGTTCAGCATTAGGTGTATACTCTTTTTCACAATTTTTAGGGATGTTCGCTGGGGGCATATTCGGTGGCTGTATGCTGCAATGGAATGGGCCTTGGGGAATAGGTTTTAGTTGTTTATTACTGACAATGCTTGGATGCATATTGTTAGCCAAAGAGAAGGGGCAAGAGAAATGGCAAGAGGAATTAATAAAGTAATTTTGGTGGGAAACTTAGGCGCTGATCCTGAAGTGCGTTATATGCCAAGTGGTGGCGCGGTGGCCAATATTACTATTGCTACCAGTGAAAACTGGAAAGACAAACAAACCGGTGAGCAACAAGAACGCACTGAATGGCATCGCGTGGTATTTTTTAATCGCTTAGCAGAAATTGTTGGCGAATATTTACGCAAAGGTGCCAAAGTGTATGTAGAAGGCAGTTTGCGTACCCGTAAGTGGCAAGATCAAGCCGGCGTTGAACGTTACACCACAGAAATTGTTGCCGCAGAAATGCAAATGTTAGATAGCCGTGGCGGCCCCTCAGAAAGAGCCCCCAGCGCACCTTCTTCCTCTGCACAAATGCCACCCATGGCAGCGCCAGCAGCAGCAAGCGTGAGCGAAGAATTTGATGATGATATACCGTTTTAAAATTAAGTAGTTAGAATTGAACCCCATCACTATGATGGGGTTTTTGTTTAATGAATCGATCCTATCTTATTGATATTTCAAGATTAATGTAGTAACTTGACAGGTATACGGCATTGCCGTATAAATTATGCTATGATCTTTATTGAAGGTACGATATTTTCTCAGTATATACACGAATATATGGATGATGCGGAATATGCTGCTTTTCAGTGGTATTTAGTATTAAATCCTGAGGCTGGAGATCTTATTCCGCGTAGCGGAGGGTTAAGAAAAATTCGCTGGGCTGGAAAAGGTAACGGTAAACGTGGTGGTGTTAGAGTGATATATTATTTTAAGAAAAAAGATGATCATATATGGTTGTTAACCATATATGCAAAAAATGAAATGGAAAATATATCACCCCGTATATTGAAGCTTATCAAAGAGGAATTAGAATGATGAAATCTAATAGAGATATAGGCCAGGAGATCCTCGATAGCATAAAATCAATTAAGCAGGGAAAAGGGAAAAAGCATATTGTTGAAGTTCCTGATGATGTTGTAAAAATCAGGCAAAATCTAGCATTGTCTCAATCAGCATTTTCTGCATTATTAGGAGTAAGTGTTAGGACATTACAAGATTGGGAGCAGGGCAGAAGAACTCCACGAGGTCCCGCTTTGTCACTATTGAGAATTGCAAAAGAACACCCTGAAGTATTTATTGAGCATTAGAAGAAAGATAAAGCCAGAGTTATTTAAGCAAAATTAAAAACTTCTAGTGAAGAGATTAAAACGCTTTTTACTAAAATTTTAAATGCAAAAGATGTTGAGGAGTTGGTGGGTTAATATTGACACTGATGAAAAAGCACAAGGACATGCGCATGAGAACACTTACTTCACTAGAAATCAACACTGTCAGCGGCGCAAAAGCCAGCATTCAAAAAATAACCCCCACTGAAATTGAAATTCTGGTGACCAATTCATCGCAATTCGTTGCGGCAGGCACTTATGGTGGGCACCGTTTAAATGTGATTTTATATGCTAATGATGTGTGTGATTTATACAATAAGTCTTTAGGCTATGATCTTTCCAAACCCTTTTTTCATAACGGTCATTTAGTCAATGCCATCCCGGTACAGGGTGGGTATATTTACCAATTTTTGTTTGATGAGGGGTAAAAGTTACAAAGCAAAAATTAATATTTTACAATACGTGTCAAGCCATTTTCTAAATCTAGTGTAACTTTATAGGTCTCAAAAAATTTCTTACCAAATTGACCTGCAATGACATTGTCGTTGCAAGCATCTTGTCCAAAATGAATATAAGGAGAATTAATTATAATAGATTCAGATAAAACAATACTGCCATAGAGCTGTGCAAAATCAGCTATGCTTTTTATTCCATCAATATCTTCTAGTCTTTCCCCTTGTTTCCCCTCAAATTGATGTAATTCTGGTATCTTGCAAGAGTTAACATAGATAAAACGAAAATTATAAGTATTAAGCACAAAATTTTGAATTTCTTGCTTCTTCAATTTTGCAAAATTAATTTGAGCTTGAATCGTGGGAACGGGAGATTTAATGAGTTTCAGTACATTTTTATCATCTTGATTTAAAGCGCCTTTTTCTAAATGAATATTTTCTTTACGGTAGTCAGTAGTCATCAACATGCCATAAAAAGCATTAGCACTTAATACGCCATCAACATGAGCTTTGGTATTAAGGTAGTCTTTATCTAGAAGTACGGTACTAAGGATGGCATAATTTTTAACAACAAAACCGCCAATATCCATTTCATCGGCCAAATATAATTTTTCATTTACATGCACGGCATTAGTATCGTCTACTTTGTTAAAATTTTGCACAACCGGCAGGTTTAAATTTTCAGCTAATTTATCAGAGATATAGGTAAGTTCAGATCCTGTAGCCAAAATAAAAAAATATGGACCCTTCTTGTTGATAAAAATCTTTATAATAGGCGCTTCGTGATAATCGCCTATAGGCGCTGCAATAGATTTGCTGCTTTTACTTACAATTTCACCAGGAATGATCGTTTGAGAGTTAGGAATAAATTTTACTTTTGCGGGTTCATTCGCATATGAAGATAGGGTAATTAACATAATTAAAAATGTTGTAAATCTTCTCAAGAAATCGAGAGTTTTCATTTTTTTAACTCTTTAAATAGGTAATGAATGCTTAAATTATAGCCTTTTTAGCAAGTAGCTGTCTTAAGGTCGTTTGTATGATCCAGCAATAGCTGTGCAGATACAATTATTTAGTTCAGATGGTGAATATGCTCGTTCTTGTTGAAGTTTTGCGACTTGTTCTAGATCTTCAATTTTTGCCTTCAATCTGCAGTTTTGAACTTCTCATACCATTCTTTCTTGAATTTATGACACAAAAATTATAATTTTGACAGTAAAATTGATGTACCTTTTCGCATACATCAACAAAACGAAGAATGGTGCGAAACATTTTTCAATTATTAAATTGAGGACTAATACATGATAGGCAATACACATAGTACACTAGATTTGGTTATGCAATTACCACCTGAAAATCTTAGCTCATACGTTCACTTAGGGATCTATCCTCCTGCGTCATATCTGGCACCTATCGATGCTCATCTTGCAGGAACTAAAGGTGAAGCGGAAAAAATTACCGCTTATATTAGAGCTAACATGCGAGGTTATAGAGAAGACCTAAAAAATGTAGCACGTCGATTGAGTATCCATGGGCATGAAGATCCCTTCGCTTTTGCTAATATTGCAGAAAACGAATATTTATCGCGTAACATCGAATTTTCAGATGATGGAGTATTTTTTCATATGAGCGGTAGTGATTATGCGCGGTCTAGCTACAAGGGTGCGCTGTATACCGTTTACGAGCGGGCACGAGAGCGCAAAGAAGCAAAGGAAGCAAAACAACAGAAACCCACTTTCCTTCAACCTAAAGCTTGGGCACCGTCACGAGAAGCATCAGTTCTTCAACCTAAAGCTTGGGCACCGTCACGAGAAGAATCAGTTCTTCAACCTAATACTAATCAGCGCCCTTTACCACCCTTCCTAGGAAGAAAATAATCTTGTCATTCTAAACACGCAGAGTGTGTCCACCATATTGTCAATTGGTGGACATGCACCAAGACACTAGAAATCAACACTGACAGCGGCGCAAAAGGTAGCATTCAAAAAATCACACCTACAGAAATTGAAATTCTGGTGACCAATTCATCGCATTTCGTTGCGGCAGGCACTTATGGTGGCCATCGCATAAATGTAATTTTATATGCCTATGATGTGTGTGATTTATACAATAAGTCTTTAGGTTATGATCTTTCCAAACCCTTCTTTCATAATGGCCATTTAGTGAATGCCATTGCCGTCACGGGTGGGCATATTTATCAATTTTTATTTGATGAAGGATAATTCTTGCTCATTTAATGTTCATAATAATGAACCTTAAGCGGCATAAGGTTCATTATTATGAACATTATGCATTTTTGGGGTAGCTTTATGTTTTTTTTCTACGCTGGGTGACGAGTACGTTCGACATTGTCTATAGTGTCGAGTACACTAGGCACTCGTGTCGATTCTACTAGACAGCGGCATTAAATGTTTACAGATCAAATACTTAAAGCAAAGAGTTCCCGTTGCCCTAAAGGGAACTCTATCACAAGCGAAAATGCGGCTGACTATTTATAAGGTGTTAATGGCGCGCTTTTGACCTAAACACTATGCTTAAAAAACTATTGATAGGGATTTAAGCTAAAGGGCAAAATGAATTTTAACACTTACATGGATTGTTGCAGCGCAAACTACCAGCGCTTGCTGAAAATTTTACCAAAGCAATATACCCAAGGCGCCTATATCTGTAGAGAATTGGCCAATGCCGGGAATTTATTGATAGAGCATGTCCAAGCACACGCACATACCGAAACCTTTAATGTTAAATTTGAAAGTATGCATCTATCTGCATGGCTACCCAATCTTGATATTCAAATTAACATCTATCACGATGCCAGTCTTTCAGAAGTCACCGCCATTAGAGATAATGAAGGGAAATTACAATTCTTCGGCAACCCAGCCACGGCTAAAATACTGCCTTATTGGGAAAAGTGGCAAATGAATCAGTTATTTGGGGATATTTTAGCGCTAACCCTAAAACAACCCAAATGGCAGGATTCACTCTAAATAACGCTGTTGCCAGGCTAAATATAAATTTTGCACATGCTCACAAAGGGCTTCTTTAGAGCTAAATTGTGTAGGGTCGATAGCGTCGTATACATAATAATTAGCGCGATGATTTTGGGCTGTTAAAATCATCCATAATTTATGCAGCAAATGCTGGTTTTGCCACTCAAAATCTTCTTGGGCTTCATAATGCAAAAATACCGGCACAATGGGGGTTTTAGTTTGCAAGGCTAATTCAAAACCACCATAGCGAAATGGCGTAAAAATGCGTCTGCCTTTGCACCCGCCCTCAGGGTAAAGTCCCACACTTAAACCTTGGTTAAGCGCTTGTTTTAAAGTATCGGAAGCTTCTTGACGCGAATCTTTAGAGTCGCGCGCCACATAGAATGTGCCGCAAGCAACGCTGATTCTGCCAACAATCCACCAATCTTTGACTTCAATCTTCGCTAAAAATCGCACATCGAATAAGGCAGACATCCCAAGATCTTCAAAAGCAGAAGGATGATTGCCCATTAAGATGTATTGTTTAGGTAAAGCCACCCTATTTTTTTGATGCAAGAATACCTTAACACCCAGCGCACGGATAAAAACCCAGCACCAGTAACGGAAGATCTTGCGATACCATCTGCCAACATATTTAGTAGGTAAAAAGCTAAGTATGTAAAGCAGCACTGTCATCACGATCAGATCGATGAGACTCACCACAAATCGTAACAAAGCTAGTAAAGACAAGAACATAAAAGCTCGAAAAATGGTTGCTATAAAAAAAGCTTAAGCAACCATTGGGTCAGAGGCAAATAAAGGCATTACTTGCCTGGCGTTTTCTTAGGAGATCTTGGCACAGACACAGCAGAGTTTTCTTCTGCCTTGGGCGTTGCATGTGCTCTCATTTTTAACAAAAGAACCCTAGGGGTATAGGCCAGCGCATCACGTTGCGGCAATGGAGGTAATGGGAGACTTTCTAAAAGCATCAGGGGGCGTCGTGCTGGTGGATGCGGATTGCCTTCTAAGATACGTTTGCTGCGTTCATCCTCTGCTGAAAGTTTTTTGGGAGTGTGTGAATCAGGAGAAAAAGGATGAGTTTTTTTAATACGAGCCGCTTTTTTAGGGGTGATAGGTAGCTCTTGTAAACTGACAGCGTCAATACTTTGGTTGATTTTCAATTTTTGCTTTTGTTCAGCGGATAAAGATTGGATAGCAAGCACAAAAGCGTTATGGTGTGCAATCAAGGTTGCTCTAACATCTTCTAATGTGCTTCGTTGTTCGGCAGAAAAGCTTGAATTGGGTATTAATGTTTTTTCTACTATCTCAAGCACTTTTTTGACTTTATTGTAAATGGGGCCTGCTTTTAACCCGTGATCTTTGTCATGAATTAAAAATTGATTATAGCTTTCATAAAGGGCTGTGGCGGCAACATGATGGAAAAAATGAGGTTGGCCTTGGCTGTGAGCCCCTCTTTCAACCACATGCGAAAAGATCATTCTAAAACAAGTTGAGATTTCGTTGCTTAGATTTTCTGGTAATTTGCTAATATCTTCTAAAAAAGTCTTATCCGGCAAACTCATCATTACCCGCAGTTTAGTAGGGCTTTTAGCGGCCTTTTTTAACTTAAAGGGGCTGCGATTTGCTGTAGATGTGTCCGGACCTGTTTGCATGAAAGTGCCTTACATTGTTAATGCATTAAAAGGAGCTTCCTGCGATTTGGGTATATTCCTAAGAGAGTAGTATTTTAACGAAGTTTCTTTGGGGTGACAAGGTAGGTTTTGAGCCTAACCAAAACTACGATGTATCAGAGTGGGAACCGCTTTTAACTTGGCATTAGGACAAAGAAAGACGCATAGCCCTGATTCGGTAAAGTAAAAGCGCACATTTTCTGTGATTTCACCCAAGGGCTTATAGCACACTGTCATCGATTCTTGACGCGGTGTGTTATACACATTTACCCCAATTTTCTCCAGCGCGCTGGTTAATTGTCCAATAATAAAGCTGTTATCTAAACGGGGGTTTACACGAACATGGTTCAATTCAAAGAGCACATTTTGTAGGGATGTGCGGAAATTATTCACAGGGTAGATGATGCCTTGTGACAGAGATTCTACATGGACGCACTCAATGATATGCAAACTTTCATTCAATACAAATTCATAGATATCCGCCTGCTTTTTAGGCGATACCCGTGTAGCATTGATTAATATTTCAGTTGCGGTATAAGTGCTCATATAACAAAAGTTCGGCACAGATTAGAGAAACTTTAGAAGGCTAACCAAACATGGCCAAAGTAAAAACACAGTACAGCTGTAATGATTGCGGGGGAACAAGTCCTAAGTGGGTAGGTCAGTGCCCGGATTGTGGTGCTTGGAACACGCTTACGGAAATCGCCATGGTTAAATCCGGGGCTTCTCGCTGGCAAGGGTATGCAGGTGCGCAAGATACCTCATTAATGGCCCTACCTGATATCACGGCAGTGGCCTCAAAGCGGCTATCGACAGGTTTGCCTGAATTGGATCAGGTGTTAGGTGGTGGCGTTGTTGAAGGCTCAGTGATTTTAATTGGGGGTGATCCCGGCATTGGCAAGTCCACGCTATTACTACAGGCGCTTGCTAATGTGCCAGATCCAACGCAAGCCCTTTACGTCACAGGTGAAGAATCCTTACAACAAGTTTCGTTGCGCGCGCAACGCTTAGGCGTGGGGGAGTGTCCTTTACGGTTATTAGCAGAAACACAAGTTGAAACTATTATCGCCCTAGCAACTGCGCATAAACCTAAAATCATGGTCATCGATTCGGTGCAAACGGTTTTTACGCAAACACTACAATCAGCGCCAGGATCTGTGAGCCAGGTCAGAGAAAGTGCAGCGCATTTAGTACGTTTTGCTAAACAAACGGGGATCTCTCTTTACTTGGTTGGGCATGTGAACAAAGACGGCGCAATTGCAGGACCGCGTGTGCTTGAGCACATGGTAGATACCGTACTTTATTTTGAAGGTGAAAAAGATAGCCGTTTTCGTATGGTGCGCGCCATTAAGAATCGTTTTGGCGCAGTAAATGAGCTGGGTATTTTTGCGATGACCGATAAAGGCTTAAAAGGTGTGAGTAACCCATCGGCTATTTTTTTATCGCGTAACCGTTTTGCGGCCCCAGGTACCATTGTGATGGTAACTTGGGAAGGATCGCGTCCTTTGTTAATTGAGATCCAAGCTTTGGTGGATGACAGCCACGGGATCCCGCGGCGAGTAACTGTTGGTTATGATCATAATCGTTTAGCTTTGCTACTTGCGGTGTTAAGTCGTCATGCAGGCGTGATGATGCATCAAATGGACGTGTTTTTAAATGTTGTCGGTGGCGTTCGCATTCTTGAAACGGGGGCGGATTTAGCGATTTTAGTAGCCGTGATTTCGAGTTATCGTAATAAAGTTATCAATCAAGGCTGTGCTTTTTTTGGTGAAATTGGTTTATCCGGTGAGCTTCGTCCTGTGCCCGGGGGCCAAGAAAGAATTCAAGAAGCCGCAAAGCACGGATTTAAAAAAATTATTGTGCCTAAAGCCAATGCGCCACGTAACAAACTTGAAGGTATAGAAGTAATAGCCGTTGATTCTTTAAGTGAAGCCATAGCCAAATTAGATTAACTGTATTGTCTAGTAAGGTGATCCTACACTAATATTCCAGGGCTATAAAAGCTTGACAGTTAACTACTTGATAAGTAAGCTCACATGCTACTGACGTTCGGGAGATATGTGATGCAACAATTATCTGCATTTGACACAAAACAAATTTCTGGCGGTTTTGGTTTAATTGAAACTGCTTTAGTCAGCGCAGTTGTGAGTGGCGCAAGCGTTGCAGCTTTCGGGTGGAAGCCTGTAGCAATGGCGCCAGTTGCGCTAACCGTGGCGGCAGGCGCTACCTTATTTACAACAATAGGTTGTATTCCTGTGGCGGTATCACAAGGTAAAAACTTTTTTGATGGCGTATCAATAGCGTTCAACTTCATGCTATTAGGACCTAAAGCAGGGTGGGAATTAGAGAAATTGGCACTGTAAGGCGCCTGGTCTAGCAATATAAAGTGTTATTATTAACCTGCTTTACTTGATTCATCTGGCTTTTGACGCGACATAGACGCAATGTATTTGTGCATGATAGCGCTTAAAACAGGCGCTTTGATGGGTTTAGTAATAAAATCATTCATCCCCGCAGCCAAACATTTATCTCTATCAGATTTCATGGCATTGGCCGTAAGAGCGATAATCGTCAGATCTGTCTTCTTTTTGTCTTGACGTAAAATGCGTGTTGTTTCAAAGCCATCTAATTCTGGCATTTGGCAATCCATTAACACAATATCAAAGTGAATCAAATCAATAGCTTCAATGGCTTCTTTTCCGTTGCATGCGCCATGCACAGAATATCCCATCTTTTCAAGCATTTTAATGGTTACTTGCTGGCTAATCATATTATCATCGACCACTAAGACGTGAATGTCTTGGGCATTTTCAGCGGTGATTTCATCAACATGCGTCAGATCTTGCTGTGTAACTTTTTCGCCCATGGCTTCAAGTAAGGCTTGATAGACTTGCTGTTCTTTGAGCGGCAAAGTGAACAGAGCATTAAAGTGAATATCTAGATGTGAACTTAAGGTTTTTGCATCATGTTCTTTAGAGATAACGATTAATGGTATTTGCTTATTTTCAAATTGTTTTTTAAGTGAACCTATTAACGAAGCTGTTAATAGCGCCTCATTAATGACAATAAAGTCAAAATACTGTTTGTTTGTGTGAGCCTGTTCTAAACAAGAGAGCGTGATGTCACTATTTTTGGTATATTTAGGCACAGATCCCCAACTTGGCAAGATGGTGGTTAAAAACTCGATTGCAATAGGGTCATTTTCTAATATCAGTATATTTTTTTGCTGTAGTTTTGGCGAAATGGTAACCACGGGGGCTTTAGTGGCTTTTTGTAAGGTCACTGTAAACCAGAAAGTTGAGCCACTACCGGGTGTACTTTCTACCCCCATTTCACCCCCCATGATTTGAGCGAGTTTTTGTGAAATGGCTAGCCCTAATCCTGTGCCACCATATTGTCTTGTAGTGGAAGTATCCACTTGCGAAAATGCTTTAAACAGACGGTCGAGTTTATTTGCGGGGATCCCAATGCCAGTATCTTGTACTGAAAATTTGAGTTTAATGTTTTCCGGTGTATCTTCTTCTTGAACGATATTGATTTTAACATGACCATGTTGGGTGAATTTAATGGCGTTCACAACCAGGTTTAATAATATTTGACGCACCCGACTTGGGTCGCCTACAACTTGATAAGGAACATCGGGTGAAACAATGCAACCAAAGCTTAAATGTTTTTCATTTATTTTATAGTTCAAAATATCCATTACTTCATCACTCACTTGGCGAACACTAAATGGGATATGTTCCACTTCAAGTTTACCGGATTCAATTTTAGAAAGATCTAAAATCTCATTAATGAGATCAAGCAGCGTTTCTCCTGATAACTGCATGATGTCTACATATTTATTCTGCTCTTCATCAAGTCTGGTATTTTTCAACAAGCTCGCTGTGCCGATGATCCCATTCATAGGAGTACGAATTTCATGTGAAACATTTGCAAGGAATCTTGATTTTTCAAGATTTGCATCTTCTGCTTTTTTGCTGGCTTGCTCCAGTTCAGCTGTTCTTTCTTGTACTTTTTTGTCTAATTCAACAGTCGCTTGCTCTAACTGTTCATGGATTTGCGACAAGTTACGTATCATGATTTTTAAGGCTTGGCCAAGCACACCAAATTCTTTATCATTCAGTTCAGGAAAATCGATATCTTTGCTGCCGGCGCTGATTTTATTGGTTAATCGAATTAAATCAAAAATAGGTTGCGTAAAATGATTAGATAATTTTCTTGCCAAAAGTAAACCAATAAATAAACACAGTCCTAATACGAATAAATTAAGGAATAATGTGGTGCGTATTGTTTCAAATTCTTCTTCCAGTGAAAATGTTATATACAAATATCCCAGTATGGTCCCATTGGCTTCTTTTAATGGGCCCCCGACAATAAGGGTTCTTTTTCCCACAATGGTATTAATTTCATTTAAATGAGTTACCTCATTTAAATAGGGTTTTTGATAGGGTAAATTTGCATTGCTATAAGGAGTGTCCAATTTAGCTATAATTTTGCCTTCTTTATCTAAGATAACACTATCTTGAACATCAGGGTTTACTTTCAGTGTTTGCAATTGTTTGTTTGCAACTTCTAGCTGATTTTTGCTTAAGGTTTCGCTCAGAGATGATTCGAACATCTTTGCAACACGCATGGCTTGATGTTGATAGTTTTTTAAGGATTGGTCGCGCTGATTTAAATAAGAGGAAAGCGTATTAGGAATAGCCACTAAGCAAATGATTAAGCTCGAATACAAGACGAGCTTGTCGCGAATACTGAGTATACTCATGGCTAAGCACTCATGTTAAAGTATTATTAGGAAAATGTAGCCCTTTTCGATAATACTTATCGTAAGAAGGTAATATTCTCTTGATATAGATCCAGGAGAAAAAAACAGTTTATTAGCTATACTACAATTAATGCAGGTTAACTTTAGATGAATGGGGCCACACATGAAAAATGCACTTTTAGCATCACTGGTGATATTATCAGGTTCTTTCCTTCCGTTTGTTGCCAGTGCCGATAACTGTCCTGACGCCAATAGCGTGTTTGAACATGCCACCAAAGAAGGGGTAGGGGCATTGTGGAAAACAGGTGAAAAATTAAATTGGTATTTAGATAATTTTTCCAATAGCAACAAACCACCTGAAACGGTTTCTGGTAAATTTACTTTCATGCAAGCCAATTATGAAAATAATCAATTAACTTGTTATTATCAATGGCCAACCGAAGATGGTAAAACCACCAATTGGCTGAGTGTGCGTCTTAAAACAACACAAAAATTGAAATTAGAATGGACAGGAGCAACCTGTTCTAATTTTGAAGCGCAAAATTGTCAATTTTCTTTATTAGAGGGTGCTTCTACCGCACCAGCGGCAGCGCCGACAGCACCTGCGGCTGAACCTAAAAAGTAATATCAAAGCCTAAAAAAAAGCCCGCTACTGCGGGCTTTTTTGTTATTGCACTTCTGCTAATCGCTTATATTTAAGGCGATGCGGCTGAATCGTCTCCGTTCCTAAGCGCGCGAGTAAATCTTTTTCATACTCACTATAGCTGCCTTCATACCACCTGACTTCGCTATCTCCTTCAAAAGCAAGGATATGGGTTGCAACTCTGTCTAAAAACCACCTATCGTGGGAAATGACTAACACGCATCCTGGGAAGGCAAGTAACCCTTCTTCTAGGGCGCGCAAAGTTTCCACATCCAGATCGTTAGTGGGCTCGTCCAGCAGTAGAACGTTACCACCACTACGGATGATTTTTGCAAGGTGAACTCGGTTACGCTCACCACCTGAAAGTGAGCCGATTATTTTTTGTTGATCAGTGCCTTTAAAATTAAATCGACCTACATAAGCACGAGAAGGCATTGAGAACTGTCCAACAGAAATATGATCTAAACCATCGGAGATCTCTTGCCAGACTGAGTTTTTATCATTCAACGTATCACGAGACTGATCAACATAAGCTAATTTAACGGTATCGCCGATTTCAACAGCGCCGTTATCCGGTTTTTCTTGTCCGGTGATCATTTTAAATAATGTCGTTTTACCTGCACCATTAGGCCCGATAATACCGATAATGGCACCTCTTGGAATTTTGATAGAGAGATCTTCTATCAACATTCTACCGCCCAAAGCTTTAGTCACATGGTTTAATTGAATAACGTTTTCGCCTAAGCGCGGTCCTGGCGGAATATATAATTCTTGGGTTTCATTACGTGTTTGAAACTCTTTAGAATTGAGCTCTTCAAAATTGGCCACACGCGCTTTGTTTTTCTTACGTCGTCCTTTGGGATTGGTGCGTACCCATTCTAATTCTGCGGCAACGGTTCGTTGATGGGCGGCTTCTTGACGTTTTTCTTGTTCAAGGCGTTTTTCTTTTTCTTCTAACCAGTTGCTATAGTTGCCTTCAAACGGAAGACCGCGGCCCCTATCTAACTCTAAAATCCATCCTGCGACATTATCCAGAAAATATCTATCGTGGGTAACGGCAATCACTGTGCCGGGAAATTCTTTCAAATACTGTTCTAGCCACGCAACACTCTCTGCATCCAAATGGTTGGTGGGCTCGTCAAGCAGCAATACATCAGGTGCAGATAGTAATAACTTGCACAAAGCCACACGACGTTTTTCACCACCGGATAAAGTAGAAACATTTGCTTCCCAAGGCGGTAGGCGTAAGGCATCGGCAGCAATTTCTAATTTTCTGTCCAGATCCCAAGCGCCGATGGCATCAATCTTATCTTGCAGGCGGCCTTGCTCTTCAAGCAGCGCTTGCATTTCATTATCAGACATAGGCTCTGCAAATTTTGCGCTGATTTCATCAAAGCGTGTCAGCAGATCCTTGGTTTCGCGCACCCCATCTTCGATGTTACCCCGAACGTCTTTTTCAGGATCTAATCTTGGCTCTTGAGGAAGATATCCAAAACGAAGGCCTTTCTGATAAGTTATTTCGCCAACATAATCTTTGTCTTCATTGGCAATAATACGTAGCAAGGTCGATTTACCTGAGCCGTTTAGGCCAAGAACCCCAATTTTGGCGCCATAAAAGAAAGATAATGAGATATCTTTTAGAATTTCTCGTTTAGGCGGCACAATTTTACCGACTTGGATCATCGAAAAGATGGTTTTATTTGTCATAAACGCTCCGGCAAGCAATCAAGTGTGGTACACGCTAACTCAAAGGGACCATTAATTCAATTCTTATGGTAGCTGAGTTACAATAGGGCCAAAATGAAAGAGCCAAAGAGGAATAAGTGATGTTCAGCCAAGAAATGAAGATAAAGGGCTTTGACGATGAACTTGCCATCGCGTTGGAGCAAGAAACAAAACGTCAATTAGAACATGTAGAGCTTATTGCATCGGAAAATTATGCTAGTCCGCGGGTTTTAGAGGCGCAAGGCTCTGATTTAACCAACAAATATGCAGAAGGCTATCCTGGTAAACGCTATTACGGTGGCTGTGAATTTGTGGATGTAGCTGAGACTTTAGCCATTGAACGAGCTAAAAAAATCTTTAATGCAGCCTTTGCTAACGTGCAACCTCACTCAGGATCCCAAGCCAATGCAGCAGTGTATATGGCACTTTTAGAGCCTGGTGACGTGGTATTGGGAATGAGCTTAGATCATGGGGGACACTTAACCCATGGGTCTAAAGTAAACTTTTCTGGAAAACTATATCGTGCTTATCAATATGGTATCGATCCCTCCACTGGTGAAATCAATTATGACCAAGTACAGGCGCTGGCCAATGAGCATAAACCTAAAATGATTGTGGCTGGTTTCTCTGCCTATTCAGGCATTGCCGATTGGCAGCGTTTTCGTCAAATTGCTGATAGCGTGGGTGCCTACCTCATGGTAGATATGGCGCATGTTGCAGGTCTTGTTGCAGCAGGTATCTATCCCAATCCTGTTCCCATTGCCGATGTAACCACTTCTACCACGCATAAAACCTTACGTGGCCCACGTTCAGGGATTATTTTAGGTAGAGCAAATCCAGATATTGAAAAGAAAATAAACTCGATGGTTTTCCCAGGCTCTCAAGGTGGCCCCTTGATGCATGTTATTGCCGCCAAAGCAGTGGCCTTTAAAGAAGCGATGCAACCTGAATTTATCGAATATCAAAAACAAGTGGTTAAAAATGCCAAAGCGTTGGCAAAAGGTTTGCAACAACGGGGTTATGAAATTGTTTCCGGGGGCACAGAAAATCATCTTTTCTTAGTTTCCCTCATCGATAAAAATATTACCGGAAAAGACGCTGATGCGGCTTTAGGGAATGCCTATATCACAGTCAACAAAAATACCGTACCCAATGATCCACGTTCGCCTTTTGTCACCAGTGGCTTAAGAATTGGAACCCCCGCAGTGACAACACGCGGCTTTAAAGAGGCTGAAATTCAATTATTGGCAACCTGGATAGCCGATATTTTAGATAATATTCAAGATACCTCTGTACAAGAAAGAGTGCGAAAAGAAGTCATGGCGCTTTGCAAAAAATTTCCTGTTTATGGACCGCCTAAAACGTAATGAAAAGGAGTTAACACGATTATGCGATGTCCCTTTTGTGGTGGCACTGAAACTATTGTTAAGGATTCTCGTTTTGCCAGCGAAGGCGATCAAGTGCGCAGGCGTAGGGAGTGCGAGGAGTGTCAAGAACGTTTTACTACCTACGAAGTGGCAGAGTTAACGCTGCCGAGGATGGTGAAGCGGGATGCTTCAAGAGAGGCATTTAACGAAGAAAAATTACGTCAAGGTTTATTGCGGGCACTGGAAAAGCGTCCGGTCAGCATGGAGCGGGTAGAAGAAGCGATTAGTCGCATTAAAAGACGCCTTCGCGCTTTTGGTGAACGTGAAGTGCAAACCAAGGTTCTGGGCGATTGGATCATGGAAGAGTTAAGGCAAATTGATCATGTTGCTTATGTACGTTTTGCTTCTGTGTATCGCCGTTTTCAGGATGTGCATGCTTTTGAAGAGGAAATACAAAAGCTGCGCCAGGAAAATGTTGAGTTAAATGAAACTGCCTGAAGATCAAGATATCTTTTTTATGCAACAAGCTTTAGAGCTTGCCAAGCAAGGTGCGTTTAGTGCACGCCCAAATCCGCAAGTTGGGTGCATCCTTGTAAAAAATGGTCAAGTGATTGCAAAAGGATTGCATTGGCAATGTGGTGGACCGCATGCAGAAGTGAATGCGCTTTCCCAAACAACGGATGCCCAAGGGGCAACCTGTTATGTGACATTGGAACCTTGTTCACATGTGGGGCGCACAGGCCCTTGTGTGGATGCGCTGATACAGGCAAAAGTGGCAAGAGTCGTTATTGCTGGTATTGATCCTAACCCGCAAGTGCAAGGAAAAAGTATAAAAGCCTTAGTAAATGCGGGTATTGATGTCAAAGTAGGGGTATTAGAGCAAGCAGCTTTTACGCTCAATCAAGGATTTTTTTCACGTATGCAACGCGGCATACCCTATGTCCGAGCGAAAGTAGGGATGAGCTTAGATGGTAAAGTAGCGATGCAAAACGGTGAGAGTCAATGGATTACCTCACAAGCTTCCAGAGAACAAGTGCAAAGATGGCGAGCTAAAAGCGGTGCTATTTTGACAGGAAGCGAGACGGTGCTTAAAGACAATTGTCGCTTAACAGTAAGAAACCCTGAAAAGCTAGGGCTCACACATGAAATTGAGTTTAAACAACCTTTACGCGTGGTTGTCGACTCAAAGTTAAAAGTGAGTAAAGATAAAGCTATTTTTTCAGAGCCTAGTGAAACAATTGTAGCAACCCTTGGTAATTCATTAACGGGCAACACCGCTTCCAATGGGGTAGGCTTCCCGGAAAAAAATGGTTATGTTGATTTAAAAGCTTTGCTTGAATACTTGGCAGACAGAGAAATTAATGACGTATTAGTTGAAGCGGGCCCCACTTTAGTGGGGGCGATGCTAGAACAAGGTTTAATTGATGAGCTATTGATATATATTGCCCCCAAATTACTTGGCAATGATGCAAAACCTTTAGCAACCCTTAAAGGGATAACACAATTAAGTGAACATATTGGGGGTCAGTTTACCCAACTTGAAAAAGTGGGTGATGATTTATTTGTGATATTGAAATTAAATAAAGAGTTTTAACGATGACAATCCATGCAATCGAAGACATTATTGAAGATATTCGCCAAGGCAAAATGGTGGTAATGATGGATGACGAAGATCGCGAAAATGAAGGCGATATCGTCATGGCAGCTGCAAAAGTAACCCCATGGCATATCAATTTCATGGTGCGATTTGCAAGAGGACTTGTTTGCATGCCATTGATTAAATCCCATTGTGAACAACTGGGGTTAGGTTTAATGGTGCCCAATAGTTATTCCAATTTTAT
The DNA here is from genome assembly GCA_018241965.1 of Pseudomonadota bacterium. Lineage (GTDB taxonomy): Bacteria > Pseudomonadota > Gammaproteobacteria > Berkiellales > Berkiellaceae > Berkiella. The sequence goes on from JAFECS010000027.1 coordinate 31,386, forward strand.
GGCCAATTTTACGGTTTCTATTGAAGCGTCCCAAGGGGTTACAACGGGAATTTCAGCGCATGACAGAGCGCATACCATTCTCACGGCGATTCATCCAGAGGCCAAGCCCAGTGATATTTCTCAGCCCGGCCATGTGTTTCCGATTATGGCACAAACAGAGGGCGTATTTGCACGTCAAGGCCATACAGAGGCCAGCATTGATTTGGCATGCCTGGCAGGACATTTTCCTGCTGCTGTGATCTGTGAAGTACTCAACGAAGATGGTAGCATGGCAAGGCGTCCACAATTAGAAGAATTCGTTAAGCAACATGGGTTAAAATTGGGGACTATCCAGTCTTTAATTGATTATCGAAAAAAACGGGAAGCTACACTAAAGAGGACAAGTTATGGATTTGAAATCGCGTGAAATAAACGGTACTTTTAATGCCCCAAGCAAAAATATTGCTATAGTTGCTTCGCGTTTTAATGAATTTATTGTCGATAGATTAATCTCAGGTGCATTCGATTCTCTTTTACGCTATGGCGTGAAAAACGATAAAATCGAAATTTTTCGCGTGCCTGGCGCGTATGAAATTCCGATTGCTTGCCAATCACTTGCTAAAACAGGTCGCTATGCTGGCATCGTAACGCTAGGGGTGGTGATAAGAGGCGAAACGACGCATTTTGATTATGTTGCAGGTCCTTGTGCTAACGGTATTTTGCAAGCACAACTTTCTACCAACATTCCCATGACCTTTGGTGTGCTTACCACAGAAAATATTGAACAAGCCGTTGCCAGAGCAGGCGCTACTGCTGGCAATAAGGGTAGTGAAGCGGCTGTTGGGTTACTTGAAATGATTAATTTATTAGGCAAAATCAATGACTAAAAAAGTACACGGTCGTCATGGGGCAAGATGGGCTGCTTTGCAGGGATTATATGCTTGGCAGCTTTCGGGTGTTTCTATCAGCAAAATTGAGACCGATCTCCATGAGGGTACTTTCCAAGAGATTGAATTTTCTTTTGATAAACCCTATTTACATGAATTACTGTCGCAAATTAGTGCGCAAAAAAGCGAACTCGATGAGCTAATTACCCCGCATTTAGACAGACCTTTGAACGAAGTGCATGCGATTGAACATGCTATTTTGTGGATTGCGATGTATGAACTAAAAGTACGTCTTGAGATCCCTTATAAAGTTATCATCAATGAAGCAATTTTATTGGCCAAGCAATTTGGCGCACAAGATAGCCATAAGTTTATTAATGGTGTTTTAGATAAAGCGGCTTCACAAATAAGAGCCAACGAAGTGGTATAGTCTGCCTATTCTTTAAATTTGGTTTAAGATCTCTTGTCTAAATCGGGTGATGGCTTTTAAATATCTTTTCATTTTGAGGGGTAAATATTTAAAACGTATATCGTTTCTAGCCATGTGCGCACAGGCACCATGTTCTAATAGCGAGTTCACCAAAATCATATTTGAATTTTTAGCCGCAATAATTAAGGGCGGGCAAAAGTAATTACCATGTACGGTGGCCAAATGTGGGCCTAGTTCTTGGATCATCTGTAACACGATGTTCGTGTTATTTTGCAATAAATGTCGAATAAAAGTGGTGACTTGGGTTTCGCTAAACGTACCAAATCGCGAAAAATGCCGCTTACCCCATTTTTTTGCCGATTGCATGGGGGCTTGCAGCGGAAAGGGGATCACTTTGGCATTTTTTGGGGGTATATGCATCATCTTGCTTCCTCTCGCGTTTATTTATTTTAAACCAAATGCTGTTTTCCCTGAATGTCGATAAGTAAGCGGATCTGTCCGTTTATCGCATTATTATCTACATAAATGACATATCCTTTTGGGTTTGATTTTATGCTCTAACTAAGGTAATTTGCCGACTCTATTTTTAGTCTAGAGCGAAATTATGCTAACGGCCCCTATTACGCTAACACCAGAGCAAATTCAAGATCACAAGCATTATCTAGATTTGATGCAATCCCAATTTGGTGATCTGGGTTCAGAGAAAACCTCCATCAGAGAATTGGTAGATAATCTAAAATCCATTTCAGGGTTAACTCTTTTTATACCTCCTTCAACACTTGAAGAAATGATGAGTAGAGGGCGTCCAAAGCAAAGTGAAAATGATCAAACCAGCCCATTACAATTGGCTATTACTTCAAGTCGTATTTGTACGCTCATTAATACAGTTTTCTTTGCCTATAGAAAAGAAATGATGCAAAGAAATGAAAAAGTATATTATGCCTGTCAAGGGTATTTGCTTCTTTTGAATACGTTATTGGGTGCCAACGTTGCTTTTCTTTATGGCAACTCTACGCAGGCCGATAGACGAGAAGAGAAAGAGAAATTTATCAATAAATGCGCCGACTGGATGATGATTTTTGAAATGTCTTTTTTACCTTCTTTAAAAGGCACTTTTTGCCAAGATTTACGTGCAACACTAGTCAAAACAATGATATCGTTAAAAACACCCTTGATCCCCGTTTTGCCTAATGTAGATTCCTATAAAGATCCTTATTTACTTCCCAGTGAGTTAAAAGCATTAGCAGGGCGTAAAAGTAAAAATGCTTACAATGTAGGAACCCCTTATTCAGTATTAGTAATCCATCGACAAAATGCGAATATGTTTTTTCAAATTGATCTTGAAACCTTTAAGCTCTTAAAAGAGAAGCTAGAAGATATTGTTAATAAAAAAATAACAAAGGAACAACACTTTTTATTTTATGTAAATCATGATTTGGGGCCAGTAGAATTACTGTCTGCTAAATATAATACCCATACCAAAAAGCTGGAGCTGGTCAATATTTCTGCGGGTAATCGAATTGCCCAATATTACTTTTTATTAACCTTGATGATGACCTTAGACCCAGCCGAGTTTCGTTATGAGCTTCTTGCCTGCCAAGCCAATCTTTTACCTAGCGAAAATTGTGCGCAATTTTACGCTTATGCCTTAAGCGGAATTTTAGCCTCAAAAACTTTTGCTAGGCTCAAAGAGGAAAAATATAGAGTATCGCAACCACGTTTTTATGATGCACATGAACAAAAAGCCGAAGACAAGTTAGCTTTAAATGTTCAGTGGTTTGATATAACAGCATTAGGGGACAAAGCCATTATCTTGGCACCAACTTATTCAGCGATGTTTAATTTATTTAGAAAAATCTCTAGTAGCGCAGAAGATGCACATATTAAATGCCAAGATTATATGCGCAAATATCAATTGGTGGCGGGTGATATCTTTGAAGGTAACTTTAGGCACTATTATGAGTACGCCTATCATCGTGCCAGGGTACATCTTGGTGCGCAAAGTGAACCATTAACGTGTATGCAAGTGCGTGCTCAACTGTTGGAAGAGCATTATGATGCGCAAAAAGATGCATTGCTTGCACAAGAAATGAGGGAGAAATTTGAAGCATTATCATTGCAGGAGAAAAAACCAGCAAAACCAAGAGTAGCTTCTGATTTTCCTAATGGGCCATTCCCAATGCGACCCAGGATTGTAGAAGAAGATGGTAAAGTGATGCGCAGAGCGGCTGCGGGTTTTTGCCCATTACATGCCTTTAAATTTATGCTGACACAGCCGGAATTTTTAGCCTGTATTGATGCGTTTGACGCAAAAAGGCAATACACCCCTTTGCAAGCAGCTTTAATGCATGGGCAACCTGTCAGAGCACTATTATTATTAGAGCACAAAGCAAGTGCGACTATAACAAATCAAGGTGGTAAATCAGCTAAAGCAATTTATGCTGATTTACCTGCCGATTCTAAAATCAAACGCAATGAAAAGTTAAAAGCACTTTTGGCTTAAACGGTTACCTCTGATGCCAAGGAAGGTATCTTAACATCCGCGTCTACTTCTTGCGTATAATCAACCCCAGGCAATTCAAAGCCAAAAAGCTTGTGAAACTCATGACGGTAACCTGCAAGATCAGATAAGCTTTCAATATTGTCGGAATTGATAGTTTCCCATAAGGCGGATATTTCATTTTGTATATCAGTGCGCATTTCCCAATCATCAAGGCGTATTAAGCCTTTATCATCGACCACCACTTTATCTGTCGCATAGAGCCTGTCTTTAAATAGCCTCACCATTTGCTCTATGCAGCCTTCGTGGCAATTTTTCGCTTTCATGATCTTATAAAGAATTGAGACATATAATGGCACCACCGGAATAGCAGCACTGGCTTGGGTTACCAAGGCTTTGTTGACCGACACAAATGCTTGACCACTCAGTGCACTTAATTTTTGCGTTAAATTTTTTGCTGTTGTTTCAAGATCCGCTTTGGCGCGTCCGATAGCACCTTCGCGATAAATGGGATAAGTAAGAGTTGGGCCAATGTAAGAATAAGCCAGCGTTTTAACGCCTTTGCTTAAACAGTTACCTGCCAATAAGGCCTCCATCCACATTGTCCAATCTTCACCACCCATCACAGCAACGGTGTTTTCTATATCTTCTTCTGTGGCAGGTTGCAAGGTGACTTCGCTGATTTTACCAGACATCACATCGACTGTTTTACTGGTGTAAGGTTTGCCAATGGGTTTTAATACTGAATTATGAATTTTACCGGTTTTAGGGTGAATACGTCTTGGGGAAGCTAAACTATAAATCACTAAATCCACTTCACCTTGCCAGTCTTGCTGAATTAATTGAACTGTTTTTGCTTTAATGTCATCCGAAAAAGCATCGCCGTTAATGCTCTTAGCATAAAGGCCTGCTGCTTGCGCTTTTTGTTCAAAGGCAGCGCTATTATACCAACCCGCTGTGGCAGTACGTTTACTATCAGGCTCTTTTTCAAAGAACACTCCAATGGTTTTGGCATTTGCCCCAAAAGCTGCAGCGATACGACTGGCCAAACCGTAGCCTGTGGAGGCGCCTATAATAAGTACCTTTTTGGGGCCATTTTTTAGCTGGCCTTGCTCTTTAGCAAATTGAATTTGCTCAAGGACATGTTGCATGCAACCGGTAGGATGAGCGGTGGTACAAATAAAGCCGCGGATTTTAGGTTGGATGATCATGCATGCTCCTTGAGGGTATAAAATAAAAGAGCCTCATTCTAAGATGTTTGTATAAAAAATTGAATGACTTATTTACGTATAAGTTATATAACTTCCATTGTTTTTGTGTCGCCCTTTATCTTTTGGCTTCTACCATTTGTCCTAAATCAGCGCTTTTGTGTTGCTGCTAGCACGTTCAAGTTGGTACGTTGGGCGCGGATTAAAAAACAAAATTAAATAAGGGGAAATGACATGTTAAATCGTGGTCCAAATCGTACCGTTGTTGTTCAAACACCTGATGTTACCTTGGTAGGCGCGCCTCCTGCACCTATGCCGCAAGTCGTTATTGTTCGACAAACACCCGTTGTGCCTGCTGCCGTAGTAGTTGCGCCAAGAGTACCTGTTCCGCCGCCTGCTGCTGTTGTTGTGCGTCATCAACCTTTGCCACCACCTGTCGCTGTTGTTGCGCCTAATCCTGTTGCAGCTGTGCTAAATGCTGCTGCTGTTGTGGCTGCGGCGCTTGCGCCACATCCTGCACCTGTTGTTCATCGTCGAATAGTGCATGCACATCGCCACCAGCCTGTTCATCGACCAGGCACAGGGTTGCCAGCAAATGCGGGAATTCATAAACCACCGCACACGCATCATGCCAGAGTAATGCATGTTCAGCGTGCCCATGCGCCAATTGTAGCATCACAGGGTGCGGTGATTACAAAAGAAACTGACGGTACCACCAGAGTGCGTCGTAAGAGGTAAAAAGTGGGGCGCAAAGCCCCATTTTTATAATGGTTATTTATATTTTTTTATTGCAAGCCTTTTCAAAAACCACAAATAAAACCCCGGGAAAAACCGATGTATCAAAACGCCAAATTTTCCGCTTAAAGTAAACAATTTTTCGCGCTTTCTGGCGCGAATGGCTTTAAAAATTATTCTGGCGGCTTTATCTGCAGTCATGCTTAAACCTGGTGGTGGTTTTGATCGTAAGCCTGGCTGATACTGACCTAAATTATTGATATCGCGAAATTCTGAAGTGATATAACCAGGCATGATGTGCGTGACGCTAATGTCAAAGGGGGCAAGCTCCATGTATAAGGTTTCAGCTAAAGCGCAAACGGCATGTTTGCTCATGGCATAAGCGCTATAAGTGGGTAAATTGATTTTACCTAACGCGCTGCCAATCAGCACTAATCTTCCTTTTGTTTGTTTTAAATCACTGAGGGTGGCATAAAAGGTGCGTAACACGCCATAAACATTGGTTTCAAACTGACGTTTGAAATCCTCTACATTTAAATTTTCCGTGTAGCCAATTACGCCAAAGCCAGCATTGGCTATTACGACATCGATGGGGCCAAGTTGTTGATGTATACTTTCAAGGCAACGGTTCAGATCTTCGTCCTTAGTTACATCGCACTGTAATGCTATGGCTGTAGTTGGTAAAGTTTTCGCCAGTGCTTCAAGCCTATCGAGTCGTCTGCCTAGTAGAGCGAGCTTAGCTTCCTTTTGGGCAAAGACTTTTGCCAGGGCCTCGCCAATACCCGATGAGGCGCCAGTGATTAAAACCACTTTGTCTTTAAAGTTTTTATCATTTTTTTTCATGCAAGCATTTTGCCTCAATTTGCAAAATGGGAGAAGATGAAATTTATTTTAAAGGTATGTTTAGTAAATATAGTAAGAGATCAAACAATGAAGACACTGTGGAAACAAACTTTGCAATTATGGTTTTTTGGCTTTTTCAAAGTGCCGTTGATTTTCTGGTTACGCCCCAAAGTGCTTTGTTTATCACCCGAAAAAGCAGTGATTAAAATCCCCTTAAAGTGCCGCGCAAAGAACCATTTAAATTCGATGTACTTTGGCGCGTTGTGTGTTGGTGCAGATATCGCTGGCGGCATACAAGTGATGAATGTGGTGGGGGGAGATTTAAAAAAAATCTCTTTTGCATTTAAAGATGTTCATGGAGAGTTTTTAAAGCGCGCTGAAAGTGATGTTTATTTTACTTGTACAGATGGTCAAGCAATTCAAGAGACGCTTAAAAAGAGTTTTGCTTCAAAGGAGCGCGAAGAAACCAAGGTGCAGGTGATTGCGACCACACCCAAGCTTACAGGGGAAGAGCCAGTTGCACGCTTTACCCTCACGTTTTCTGTGAAATACAGGCCACCTAAAGGTTAGCTGCCACGTACCAGCAGCACGGGCATGGGGGCGATGCGAATTACGCCTTCGGCAACTGAGCCAAGCATAAAATGATGAAAGCCTTGACGTCCATGCGTGCCGATAATAATCAGATCAGCGGGCCAGCTTTTAGCTTCAGAAACAATTTGTTCTGGGAGCCTAGCATGAGGTGTTGCTTCCAGTAAACGGGTTTCGAAGTTTGAGATCTGTTCTTGATGCAATTCGATTTCAATGTTTTGTAATAAGGCTAATTGTGCATTTTCAAAAACTTCTTGAGTGTCTTTAGGATAGATTGCTTTACCATCCCAATCGATAAAAAACTCATTACCCACATGTAAAAAGCGCAAAAATACCTTCGATGAAGCTTTGGCAAACTTCTTTGCTTCTTTGATGGCTAATTTTGAAGTGGTACTTTCATCGACCGCCACTAATATGTTTTTATAAATCATAATGAAACCTTCTGATTGCTGTCCTTTATTTCGGCAAAATAATCATAGCCAATAGGCGATGTTACACACAACCCAATAATCAATGTTAGTTTAATAAGCAAATTATTGGTTTATTTTATAGTGGCCTCTATTTTGTGTATGATGGCGAACATTAATTCTATGAGGATGCCTATCATGACTTTAGCGCGCGTTCTTCGTTATCCACATCAAGATCTTCGCAAAATGGCACAACCAGTGATCCAATTTGATGATTCTTTGAAAGATACTTTGGCGAACCTTTTTGAAGTGCTTTATGCCCACCATGGGTGGGGTTTAGCTGCTACCCAAGTTGGGATAATGTCGCAAATTGTAGTAATGGATATTTCGCCAGATCAAAATCAACCGATGTATTTTATTAACCCAAAAATTGTGGCAGAAGAAGGGGAAGTAGAGAGTGAAGAAGACAACTTATCATTCCCAGGGGTGTACATTAAAATCAAGCGCGCTAAAAAAATCGAACTGCAATTCCAAGATGAATCAGGAAATCCCCAAACCCAAATCTTTGAAGGATTACTTAGCTGTTGTATTCAACAAAAAGTCGATTCTCTCAATGGTAAGCTCTTTATTGATCACTTGTCTGCGCTCAAGCGCACGCGATTATTAGCCAAATATAATAAAATGAAGCACCATACGCATTCACAGGCTTGTGGGCATGGCTGTGATGATCATCATCATTGATTTGATTGTTTAAGAAATTTCCCCTCATCCGGCCGTTGGCCACCTTCTCCCTCAAGGGGAGAAGGTAAGAAACCAAAAATTTGAGATCTTATTCCCTCTCCCCTTGAGGGAGAGGGTTAGGGTGAGGGGTATTAATAATTATTCGTAATAATATTCTCTAATTTCGCAATAATCATCGTAACAAACTTCTTCTTCAAAGTACTCACGCGCTGGAGCAGGTCCTTTTCGCACAGCCCGTGGTTGATTGTTGGTGCTTTGCATAGCGCCGCCTAAGGCACCAATACCTGCGCCAATCATCGCGCCTTCGCCAGCATGACCTGAAAGTGAGCCTAACGCTGCCCCGCCAACTGCGCCTAGGGCTGAGCCACTTAATACGCCTTGCTCTTCGGGGGTCATATTAGTGCAACCCACCAATAGCGCCAAAGACAACCCACAAAGTAGTGTACTTACAATCTTCATCGTGAAAACTCCATAAGTTTAAGAAAAAATGAATATTTTTAAGAATTTGGGGCAAATCTACACCATTCCAAAATCTTTGTCTAGCAAGGGGATTTAAGGAAAAAACCAGAGAATGTTCATGGTTTTGAACTTTAATAACGATCAAAAAGTCATACTAATATTAATCAGAATTAACGGTAGTGCCCATGCCAGATATAAGAACTCGCCGCGCACCTCCAGTAGCCCTGGGCTATCTATTGTCAGAGATCACTATACCTCAGGATTTCGCTTTTTCTCAGCAGAGCTTAGAAAAATTAGATATTAAAGCAAAATCTGCCAGGCATCATATTACCGAAGACTTACAAATTAAAGAGCTGCTGTTACGCCTGCCAAAACAAGGGTTGAATTCAAAACTAAATCCTCAATCTGACAAAGCTGCCTATGATAAATGGATTGTTGATCTTAATATATCCACACTAATAGATAGAAAATTGATTGAATTTTTAAATCAAGAAGCCATACAAATTTTTCGTCGACATCAAGAAGCAAAAATGACGGCGTTACACCATAGAGATCTCATGTTAAAGAAATTAGCTGAAAAATTACAACAACAAGATTCTGATTATGAAAAAGAAAGAGATGCAATGCTGCAAAGGCTATATGACACATTGTCACAATTAGACAATTCTGTTATTAAATTATTAGAAGATTGTGTAAATCAAATTAATTTTCTCAATGATAAAATTGAGAAAATTAACAAGCAAAAAGAAATGATTTATCAAAATTTGGGTAGCGATGTTCTCAAAACTTTTGGAAACGTATTTCGCCTGGATCCAAACTTGCCACCAGAGAAGCAAGCAGCAATAAAACAGGAGCTGGGTCAAGCTTTTAATAATGAAATTATTCCTTTGCATAATGAGTTAAATCAACATGAGGATAATGAAAAGAAAATAAAGCTGCAAAGAGAAAAATCGAGCAAGGTTTTGAATATGATGGCTCATGGTAAAGATTCACCAGCTGAAGATATGTTAGATGTACTTCACGAGCTAGTAACGCCGGTTCAAGAAGGGGATCAAGAGGATTTTCGCGAGCGTGCACAAAAACTTGTTGATGCCAAACAAGAAGAACTCAATAAACAACTAGAAGTATATGACCCTCGTGTTGATATGCCTCCAATCCTTACTTCAGAAGATAAAACTATGACTGATGAAGAGTACCAAAAAATTCGTTATCAGGTAAATCCAGAAGTGGAAAGAGAAAAGCAAAGACAAAAAGAAATAGAAGATGAAGAAAAACAAGTTGCTGAGTTAATGCATGAAGTAGAAAGATTAGCTGCAGCAACAGAGGCCAAGCAATTAAATCCTGATAGTCCAGTGAATATAGATGCCTTAGAAACAGAAACTGATCGCAGGAAAGCAGAAGAACAACGTAGAAAAGAAGAAGAAGCAAAGGCGCTTGCTGAATTACAAGCAAATTGGGATACTAATGTGGAATATGGGCCGCCTACCTTTCATGAGCATTTAACAAATAAATATGATGTTGAATTACCACTGATTACAGGCGTTATGGATGAAAAACTACAAATTGAAATTGAAAACATGGTGAAGAAAGACAAACTAGAACAACAAAAAAAGCAATTAAAGGAAAAGTTAGCACAGTTCCAGGATAAAGCAAAGGATGTAAAAGAAGCTAAGGAAGTACTTGAGCTTAAAAAAGCAAAGATATTGAATATTAAAGACAAATTAGTACAAAAGAACCCTGATAAAGTTGAGAGATTAAATCAACAGATAAAAGATCAAGAAGAAGAATTAATAGCATTAAATGAAAACATGCTTAAACTTCAAGAAAAACTACAAATAAAAGTTGCCAAATTGTATAGCCTTTGTGACCCAACATCGCCTGCGCTAGATGCGGCGCAAGCTGCAGCAATGGCGGCTGATGTAAGAGCTGGGTTAAACCAACACCCCAATTTTGGTAAAAGTGCTCAAGAGCAAATAAGAGCTTGTGAAGCTTCAGTCGAAGAATGCGAAGAGCAAATAAAAGCTTGCCAAAGAGCAGCCGCAGATGCCATGGAAAAAGTAGCACACGCAAGAGTTGAATTGATAAGTGAATGCGAAGTCGCTGGTGCGTCAGCTTCGGCAGGGACGTCACCCAATCCAAGAATAGAAGAATTAAGCGCGATGGTACAAGCTAGATCAGCCGGGGACGTTGTTCAAAAGAGAACGAACTCAATGGAAAAATAGACTTTTTGTCCTTTGCAATAACATGCTTAAATACTTTGCTTAATACTCTTTTTCTTACCCAATTTCTAATTGAAAAACTGTTGCAAACCACATCATGCGAATCAAGATCGAATCCCCAAGAGCTTACCCAAAATTTGTATTTGGTGACATCTGTTAAAGCAATCGCCGGCTCAGTTAAAATGCCGCCAACATGGTTGCCGATATACCAAATTTCTATGCTAGTGCTTAATCTTTTGCCATAGGCATGATAACTAAATTCTCTTAAAGATAATCTTAAAGCATGAAGTTCATCTTCCGAAAAAGTAATGCGTTTTAGTGGGTGTAAAGAGCAATCAATAATAGCAATAAGCTTCAAGGTGTTGCCTAAACAAGAAGTCAGGAAATAATCGCTTTCTTGAGCGATTGAAGAGGCCTCCATAGGATACCCCAACGCAAAAGAGCGCTGTTTCACTAAGTAATTTATCATATATTCGACAGCGGATAATTTCATGAGAAACTCAATAATGGGAGATGTTTAAAATTGTGCGCATGGTAACAAGCAGTTTTTAGAGAAGGTAGTTAAAAGTGATGAAAGGGACAATTTTAACGACCAATAACCCAGAGCCTGTCAGCACCTGATCTATTTTTTCCAACGGGGATATTTGCCACGCCCATAGCAATCTCGGCCTTTACAATTGCCTGGGTTATAATAGCCATTGTTAAAATGACCATTATGGTAATATTCATTGCCGTAAAATCCGCCTTTGTAGTACCCATTGTTGTAATTTTCATAGGCATGCTGGTATATGTAGCGTCCTTCTTTGGGGCCTATAGGGGTGAAATAGCCGGTGTTATTGTAATACATAGGCTCATATTTTCTGTCTGGTGCCTCTGAGCCTCTAAAATAGTGATAACCGTATCTGTCTCCGAGATTACGGTAATTACTATAATCTTGTTTGGTTCTTAAAGCATCGGCTAGGGGCGAATTATTACAGCCCCAAAGTCCAGTAAGGGCGAGTAAAGCTAACATCTTCAAAGATGTTCTCATCTTGCGGCTCCAAAAATCCTTTTCCTCTTGTTAAAAAAGTAGCTGGCCGATAAGTATTCAGCAAGTAAGTAAAAGAAAAGCTGATTCTTTACTCAGAGGAAGGTTTTCACAGTGTTATTCGTTTTGTAAGTAGGTGATAGCAATTGTAGCTAGCAATTCAATAGCCACAGGTAAAATGCCATCGTTAAAGTTGTAATGCGGGCTATGGCAAGAAGCGCTGTCTTCACCATTGCCAATAAAGAAGTAACACCCAGGCACTTTCTGTAAAAAGTATGAAAAATCTTCAGAAGCGCGGCCGCTTTTGGCTTTGATGGCCACGTTGTTTTCCCCTAATAAGAGTTTGGCTTGTTTCAAAACAAAATCGGTTTCAACAGGCGTATTGATGGTTGCAGGGTATATATCTTCATAGGTGATAGTGAAAGTGCAACCAGAGCCTTGGGTTACCTTGTTAAGTTCAGCTTCAATAAGTTTTTGCGCATGCATCGTGGCTTTTTCTGAAGGGGCTCTAATAGTGCCGCCAATAATGGCATATTCTGGGATCACATTTTTTGCTTTACCACTGTGAAGCGTTGTCACAGAGAGCACAGTCGTTTCAGGGTCTTTAGCCAGTGCATCACTTACTGTTTGCAAGGCCGTTATCACAAGAGCACTTAATGTTATGGGGTTAATGGCCCATTCAGGCATAGCGGCATGGCCGCCCTTGCCATGCACTTGGATGGAAAATTCAGCATTACCATACATGGTCGTGCCATGTTTGACGAGCACTTTGCCAACAGCAGTACCAGGGTGATTATGGTACCCAAAAATGGCATCAACGACGGGGTTCTCTAATACGCCATCTTTAATCATCGCTAAGGCGCCAGCGCCGCCTTCTTCGGCTGGCTGAAAAATAAATTTTACCTTGCCAGTGAAGGTATGGCGCAATTGTTGTAATACCTCTGCAACGCCTAATAAGGTTGCCACATGGCCATCATGACCGCAGGCATGCATCAGACCCTTGTTTTGTGAAATATAATCAAGATCTGTTTCTTCTTCTATGGGTAGTGCATCCATATCGGCGCGCAACGCCACGGTTTTGCCTGGTTTACCAGAATCTAAAACGGCAACCACGCCAGTTTTCCCAATTTGTATTTGCGGGTTAAAACCCATATCCATTAAAGCTTGTTGTATAAGTTTGGCGGTGTTCACTTCTTGATAACGTAATTCAGGATAACGATGCAATTGTTGACGTATCGTTTGATAGCGCGGCAAGATCTTTTGAATAATTTGTTTCATAATATTACGCAATTCACCTAACTTAAAAGATTGCAATTTACCTCTAAACAGTTTACTTTGTACGGGCCAAAATCCTAGGGGGACATGTGGAAAGTAGCTTTGAAAAATTGCTGGAAGGCTATTTAAACTTCAGAAATAAATATGCGCATGGTGATAGCTCGGTGATGCAATATTTATCTCATTATGGACAGCAACCCCAAGTGATGGTGGTGGCTTGTTGTGATTCACGCGTTGATCCGGCGCTAATTTTACAATGCGACCCAGGTGATTTGTTTGTAGTGCGCAATGTTGCCAATATCATTCCTCCCTATGAGAAAGATGAAGCGCATCATGGTACCAGCGCAGCGCTTGAATTTGGGGTGTGTTTTTTAAAGGTGAAACATCTTATTTTATTAGGGCACAGCCAATGTGGTGGCATGCAAGCCTTATTAAACTCTGATGCGAAAAACGATTTTATTACCAATTGGGTATCTATTGTTAAAACACCGCAAGCCAAATATAACGATTGCGATAATTATGCCAAGCTTGCTTTAAATCAGTCGTACCAAAATTGCTTAACTTTTCCCTGGATAAACGAAAAAGTAAACAAAGAAGAATTGATTATCCATTTATGGTTTTTTGATATTAAAATGGGCCAAATTTTTACCTATTCTGAAATCGAAAAAGCCTATAGGCCGCTTGATCCCATAGACTGAAAATTTGCCTTTGATCATTTTAAACGGACTTTGCGACGAGCAGGTCTCATTTTCGTTTCTTCCCTATCGGAATGGTCATTGACTTTTTGTGAATCAAATTTCACTAATAAATTTTGTTTTAAATGTTGGTGTGAAGTTGAATGAACTCTACTTTGTGGTTCGGGCTTCAACGGGCTAAATCCTTTGAGTTTGACTTCACGTAAATAGCTCAAGGCATATAAAGGGTTTGATAAGGCCTTTTCTTTTTTCTCTTCCCTTTTAGCGAGGATGGTGCTGGCTTTTTCTATCACTCTATGGATTTTAGCAATATCTGCATCATATTTCGCTTTTTCTTGTAAGGGGTCACTCGCCGTTATGGAGCCCCAATCGCAAAGGCGAAACACAGGCGGTTTTCCTGAAAAGAGAACATTTTTGGGGCAGATATCATTGTGTGTTAGCCCCACGCTGTGTAACAGGGTGACAGTGTCAATCAAGGTTTTTTCAAGTGTGGCAATGGAGTCTTTAGTAAAATACACGTTTCCTAAATTATCGACGTTACCTTGATGTCTTGGTAATTCGTAGATAACATTTTGCGACAAAAGAGAGGGTTTTTGTAAGGATAATGATTTTTTGATGGCATTGTAATTCTTAGAGCTTAAATCAGACTTAGTGCTAATTAAAGAAACTACATCCACATCTACTGCTTTTAAGCGTGGGATCTCGATTAACGCTGAGGGCTGTGGAAACTTTTGTCTTAACAGTTCGATTCTTTTTGCGGTGGTGTACCCTGTGACAAGCAAAACACTACTTTCACCATTGCTTAAAATCAGACTTTGATCGCCACCACTAATACGTTCGCGGTGTATGCGTTCGACGGGGGGTAAATGCGCTGCCTGTCTGTGTAAATTCGTTTTTGTAGGGGATGGGGGGCCTTTTTTCGACATCATTAACGCACTTTTTATGAATTTGTTGGAATTCTAAAATGATGAAATCGGATTAGCAAGCCACAAAAGATAAACGCGCAAAGTAATGCAGCTGATTAAATATATAGTCCTATGCTCAATAAATTGTTTCATGAACCGATTAAGAATGTCTAAAACCAGATTTATCAAAAAGAGTTCATGATGAGTAAAAATGTCAGCGACCAAATGGTAGAAATTTTAACCAGAGTAGGCGTAAAGCAGATCTTTGGGATCCCCGGAGACACCATTGATTCGATGATGGAATCCTTGCGTTTACAGAACGAAATTCAGTTTATCATTATGCGTCATGAAGCAACCGGTGCTTTTGCTGCCAGTGCGCAAGCTAAACTTACCGGCAATTTAGGCGTTTGTGTTGCTTGCCAAGGCCCGGGTGCTGTTAACCTATTAAATGGATTGTATGATGCTGCGCTTGATAAAGTACCGGTGCTGGCGATTACCGGTCAAGTTAGCTCCGATGTCATTGGCACAGGTATGCCGCAAGAAATTAATCAGTTAAGTTTGTTTAATGATGTAGCCATATTTAATCAAGAAGTTCGTTCGAGTGAAAATTTCCCACAATTATTAATGTTGGCTTGCCAAGCAGCCATCAATTATAAAGGGGTTGCGCATCTTTCAATACCCTCAGACATTATGCGCCAGGCAGCCATACCCTTAGATCCTCGTTATCAAATATTAAAATTTAATAGTATGCTTATTCCATCTGAAGCCGAAATTCAAGCGGCTGCTCAACATTTAAACAAAGCAAAAAAAGTAGCTATTTTATATGGTGGCGGAGCGATGGGGGCAACAGAAGAATTGTTAAGAATTTCAAGCTTGCTCAAAGCGCCCTTAGTGCATACTACCCGCTCAAAAGACATTTTAGATAACCATACACCTAATTTTGTAGGTGGTATTGGGCTCATGGGGGCACGCTCGGGAAATTATGCTGCAAGCGGCTGTGATCTACTGCTGGTAGTAGGTTCAAGCTTTGCCTTTAAAGAATATTACCCACACAGTGCAGATATCATTCAAATTGATAATCATATTGGCAGAATTGGTGCGCATGTGGCCATTACCCAAGGCTTATTAGGAGACAGTAAATTAACCTTGCAAGCATTAATGCAAAATTTACAACCTAAAACAGATGACAGTTTCCTCAAAAAGGCGCAAGAATTAAGAGAAAAATCAGGAAATCATCTAGATTATTTTTCAAAACCCACAGAAGTTGGCCAATATATTCATCCTCAAGCACTTACAGCGCGTATAGGGCAACTGGCCAGCGAGGATGCTATCTTTTGCGTCGGTACAGGTTCGGTAACCGTATATTGCAATAATTACCTTCATTTAAATGGTAAACAACGCCTGCTGTGGACATGGAACTTAGCCTCCTTAGGCTGGGCGCTTGGCTCTGCTTTAGGATGTAAATTAGCCATGCGTCATCGGCAAGTGATTGTGCCTGTTGGCGATGGTGATTTTCAAATGTTGCTAGCAGATTTAATTACCTTCGTGAAATATCGTTTACCTGTTGTTTTTATTATTTACAACAATGCCAAATATCGTTTTATAGAGTTAGAAGAGTCTGGTGAAGGTAACCCTGCTTTTGGAACAGATTTATTAAATCCCGATTATGCTAAATTGGCGATAGCACATGGAGCTCATGGTATTACAGTGACCGATTATCAACAAATCGACGATGCCTTAAAAGAAGCCTTTAATTGCCAAAAACCGGTAGTTATCGATGTGGCAGTTAATCCGGAAGAGTTGTTTATTCCCCCTAAAGTCACACCTAAAATGGCTGTATCATTTGCAGAATCGAAAATAAAAGATTGGTGGATTGTGAAAAAGATTATGAGCTTAATACATAATTTTATGGGCACAATGCATTAATATTAGCTGAATGACTCTTTTTCATTGAAGCGCTTTACATCTTTTTGCCTAAAAATGATAATGATTTTATTTATCATCCGGGCAAATTATGAAAAAAAACCCCATTTTTTTTAGTATTGTTCTCTTTTTAGGATGCTTTTCACAGCCTCTTTTTGCTAAAGAGCCAAAGTTAATTTTTGCATTAGATGTGGTACGTCATGGCGATAGAACACCAATTAGAGATATTCCAAGCCACGTACATCATTGGCAAGAAGGGTATGGACAACTGACACCCAAAGGGATACAACAACATTTTGAATTAGGCTCAAAGCTGCGTAAAAAATATATTGAGCAAACATCACTTTTGCCAGAGCGCTACCAACCCGGGACAATTTTTGCACGCTCTACCGATTATGATAGAACATTAATGAGTGCCCAATCTTTGTTGTTAGGCTTATACCCCTTGCCTTCCTGTGAATTGCCTACTTCTTTTCAACCTATTCCCATTCATACACAACATGCAACCGATAATGATGCGCTACATGCCGATACACATGGCCCGGCATTTCAGCAAGCTTATGAGCAATATGTAAAAACGCATGCTACTTGGCAAGCTAAGGATAATGCTTTAAAACACAATTATCCAAGGTGGAGTAAAGTCACCGGTATTCATATCACTAATTTGTATCAGTTGATATCCCTTGGAAATACGCTATTCATCTATCAAAGTAATAACAAAAGTATACCAGAAGGCCTGACGCAAAAAGATGTTGAAGAAATTTCCGCAGCAGGCAAGTGGGCTTTTTGTTTTATGTTTAAACCACAGCCGGTTGCCCAGGCGGTGGGCCAACCTTTACTTAAAGAAGTGTTTGATTATTTGAAAGATGCGCCGCATGAGAAACTAAAATACGTCTTACTTTCTGCTCATGATAGTACTATTTTAGCGTTAATGAGTGCTTTAGGCGTGCCTTTAGAGGAGCCACCCCCTTATGCTTCGCAAGTTCATTTTGCTGTTTATGAAATTACGCCCAACCACTATAAAGTTAACATTTCTTATAATGATAAGCTTCTTAGCTTGCCAGCTTGTGCTGAACGAATGTGTCGCCTGGAAGAGTTGAAGCATTTAGTGCAGTTGACACAATAACATTATTCTCTTTAATGTGCCTTGCTTTTACAGTCATTAAAGGAGAATGATATGAGCTTAGGCACAGGGCCAACAAAAGAAAAAAATAAAGAGAAAGATACGGATAAGGATGCCAAAAAAGTAAAAAAGGAAAAAAGAACAAAAGCAGAGAAAGCTCAAGGAGAGAAAAGCAAACCAGATCGTAAAAGAGCGGCAGCAGCGCCACCTCAGCTTGAAGAAAGGGCGCGTGAAGTGACCGCAGCGCTTGCAGCACAACCTGACGGACTTGAAGTGCAACATTCTGCAACCATAGACAATTTGTTGAAAACAGATGCGCATGCGCAAACAGCTTTTAAAATATTCAAAAGCACAAATAGCAAAACTACAGTGTTAGAGGGTGATGGGCAAGATGCTTTACATTTAGAGGGTCATGGCGTGCCAGAGCATCGTGATTGGGTGTTTGATGATAAGTTAAAAACCTGGCGCGTGCGCACTACCGAAGAACAAATTGCCCATGAAAAAGAAAAAGCTAAACAAAGTGATGACAAGCTTAAACCGAAATAAACACGTGCCAGCGTACGCTGGCATTTTTAGTAATTACGCCACTTTGTGCTTTTACAGTCATGCCTAGTTAATATTAGGTAGCCGTAATATCTATACTTGTGCCGCAGAATAAAAAAATAACCTATGTGCTAAATTAAATTGGCTATAGTTTTATATAATAATTTTTAATTGTCTAAACTGGTAAAAATTCCACTGGAATAATTTATGACATTGCAGGCAAAAAAACAGCCATTTAAAATAGCGATTTCATCTGGTAGACATCGATTACTTCAAGTTATTATTCCTTTTTTTGTTTCTTTTGCAGCATATGGCATAGATTGCGATAAGCTCTATTCATTCTTGCCAAGTCATATTTCTAATCCCGACAACCCACAATTTGAAATTGCACGAGCGAATGTTGGCAATCAATGTCAGCTTCAATTGAAAATTCCCTCAACAGATACGCTAAAACTGAATGCCTGCATCGAAGGTGTTTTGGCCATATTAGCTAACAATGGAAATTATTTGGCAGCAGAAGAATTATCCCTTCGCTTGTGCAAGGAAAACAAAATAGATGACAGCAAAAAGTGGCTTAAATCTGCCATAAACAATGAAAAAGTAACCCCAGATCAAAAAAAGCGGCTCAAATCTATATTTCAGGCGCTTCAGATGGAATTTTGCGAACCAGCCTTAGCCTCATTAGATCAGCATAAAACCATGGAAGGCCTTGAGAGCTATCTGAAATTCGTATTTTCATGTGCGAGAAAAAATGACAGCAAGACACAAAATGAAACAGAGATAAAATCTTGCGTAGATAGCGCCAGACTTGCTGAAATACGAAGCGGTAAATATTCAGTTGCCCAGGCAGCATCCATGCAATCTTGTTTGGAAGGTAATATAGAAGAATCCGTAAAATGGTTGCAAGAAGCGCTTAGCAGCCCACAGTTACCTGAGGACCAAAAAATGAAAATTAATAAAGCAATTCAAAATCTGCAAACTCATTTTTAATAATTACGCCATTTTGTGCTCTTATAACAATACCCATCAGAACACCAACTACGATTGGTATCGCCAATATAATACTCAGAAATGTAATAAGGGCCTGCGTAATAATTATCAATAATATTAAATCTTGCACGATAATATTCGGCGGTTGGTGAATTGCCAGTAATGTCTGGGGTGAGATTAGTACAGCCAGACAAGCCTAGTAGTGCAACAGCCAGTGGCAATATTCCACGTTTCATGTTGCTTCCCCCATTAATCATTTTTCACAATTTATTAAACATAGACCAAAGTAAGCTATAAACACGTGTTATTACACTAGTTTAAGTGTTAAAAAATGTTAAACTGGCATTTAGCAAAAATACTGGAGTTTTAATGAGAAATTTAACATTCCAAGAAATAGCTGTTACCTCAGGCGGCATCTCCCAAGACGATATTTTTGATACTACTGCAAAAATAGCCGGTCCACTTGGCATTCTTGGTGGCGCATTTGCTGGTATTGCCATTTTCCCAGGGCTTTCTAAACCCATTGGTCTTTTAGCAGGGGCCTATGCAGGGTTTTATGTGGGCATTTTGGGGGGTATTATTCTCGCGCTTCCCATTGCTGTGATGTTCGGTACGCCTGAACCTGATGCCATCCTAACACTGTAAACAACCCCGCTGTAAATATATCAAATTAGCCACGCTATAGATTTGCTATGATAAGAGTCTCGTTGAATGAAAGTTGGCCTAGGCTCGCTCTAAATCACCTGTAGGTTTATCATGCATTATTTTTATTTACTGTTAGCCATTATTGGCGAAGTTATTGCCATCAATGCGCTAAAAGCATCAGAAGAATTTACCAAACCCATTCCCACTATTATCGTTGTGGTTGGGTATTGCTGTACGTTTTACTTTTTAACACTGGCATTAAGAGTGATCCCCGTTGGCATTGCTTATGCCATTTGGGCAGGGATAGGCATTATTATTGTTACTTTAGGGGCTTATTATTTATTTGATCAATCCTTAGATATGCCTGCCATTGTGGGGATCAGTTTAATTATCCTCGGGGTGGTAGTAATACAACTATTTTCTTCCACCGTGGGGGAATAAGCCCTATTCATTGTCTCCAAATATTTTCACATACTGATGACAGTACGGTATTTTTCGCATTTTATCATAATAAGCTTGATGATAATCTTCTGCTTTCCAAAAAGGGGAGATGGGAAAAAGCTTTGTCGCCACATGCTCGCCTTTTTTTTCAAGAATTTGGATCAGTTTTTGTGCCACTGCTTGTTGTATGGCATCGTAATAGAAAATCACGCTTAAATATTGTTCGCCAATGTCGGGCCCTTGGCCATTGGTTTGAGAAAAATCATGAATTTCAAAAAAGAATTTCATGATTTTTTCAAGCGTCACTTGTTTAGGGTTAAATACCACCCGCACGGCTTCAAAATGGCCGGTATTACCACGACAAACATCCTCATAACTTGGATTTTTTGTTTGCCCGCCTGTATAACCGACTTCAACTTTTAAAACACCGGGTAACTTTTTAAACCAATATTCCACGCCCCAAAAACACCCGGCGGCGAGGATAACTTCGCTGCTATCTTGCACGGTTAGATCGTGTACAAAATCCAAGCTCAAAGAATTAACGCAATGACGTGTATTGAGGACAGTCATCTTTTCACCCATAAAGACATGCCCAAGATGAGCATCACAACGTGCGCAGAGAATTTCAACCCGCTGGCCATCGGCATCGGTTTGACGTTTTACGGCGTTTTCGATGTTTTGATCAAAACTTGGCCATCCACAACCAGAATGAAATTTACTTTGCGCCCGAAATAGCCCAAGCCCGCATTGGCGGCATAAATAAGTGCCTGGTGCGTCTAGTTGGTCATATTCACCACTAAAGGGATATTCTGTACCTTTATCTTGTACAATGCGCAACACGTCAGGCGGTAAACTTGCACTCTTAAAAGTCATACGTTAGCTTCTCTCCATGATTATACTGATCGCCTAATTTTTTGATCCACGTGGTTAGTCTTTTTCTCAGATAACGCTTTCAAAGGTTTTTGGGTTAGACGTTGATTATTAAATGTTACAAGATAATCGTAGAATTGACTATCACCTTGATGATCAATACAGATAATGGTGGTATTGGGTAGTAAGCTTAAGAGATTCTTTTCGCTAACTTCCTTAGATTTTGCGTCCATAGAAGCAAAAGGTTCGTCCATAAACAGAAGTTTGGGTTTATGGCAAATTGCTCTGATGAGGGCAATTTTTTGTTGTTCGCCACCACTTAAGGTTTTTGACCAATCTTTGCTTAGTTCAGCATTCGCGATTAGATGCGACAATTCGAATTTTTCCATCAGCGATTTTATTTTGACGATATTTCGTTTTCCACAGTGATGGGGGTAGGTAATGGCGTCGTAAAGAGAAGCCATATTGGGAAAGAATACCCGTTGTGGCATAAAATAAGTTTCACGTTCATCATTAGGCAGAGTAACGCTTCCTTCCACATAAGGCCATAAACGCGCAAGCGCTCTAAACAAAGAAGATTTTCCAACGCCCGAAGGCCCTTGAAGCAAGGTAACTTTAGCATGATTAAATTCAAAATCTTTAATTTTTAAAAAGGGATCTTTATTGTTCGGTTTTTTAATTAACAATTCGTTAAGGATTAATCTATCCTTTTTTGTAATTTTAAGGTTGCTTTGTTTTTGAATGGCATCCCAGGTTGCCGTTTGCTCGCTCATCAATTGAAACTTATCACCTAGAACTGTTAGATTGGAAATGTCTTCGCAGTGTTCTCCTTGCCAAGTAAAAAATTTGACTACTTTTCCAAAATAATTACTGATGGAAAAGATATTCCCTTGGTTTAATTGTTTAGTAATTAATTGGGGAATACTTAAAACAATCACCGCCAAGCTCTGTAAATGTTCATTAAAAATCGTAAACCATGATAAAGCTGACTGTAAGCGATTGAGGATTGCTTGGTAATTACCGGCACGTTTAATAATAGAAAGAAAATTATCATTTTCTCGTTGATTTCCCCGCAACAAGGCAATCCCTTCGGCATTTCTATCAACATGATTAGAATGTGCCGCTAATTGGTTCATGGTTTCTTTTTTATGACGCGTGGTGTCCCGCATTTTAAAATCAATTCTGCTGATGATAAGACAATAAAGAAACGCATAAGTGATCGCGCCGACTGGAAAAATGGCCGGAATAGTGATGGCAGTTGAAAGCAATGTGACCGTGAGAGGGCTTGATAATTGCCATAAACCATATAACCCAGCCAAAAACTGTAAAAAAGTGCTGACAAGATTATCAAATGATTTAACTGCCAAGGCGTTGGATTTTTGGATGTCATGGCTAAAAAAAACAGCCGTATTTAAGAGTTTTTGTTTTTCCGGTGGAATATAATTTAAGCCAATAAACGCATTGGTATTGAGCCATTTTTTGACATATTCTTGTGAAAGATGTTCATCTAAAAACTGAATTAGTTTGCCATTGACGAAAACATTGGCCACACTGGATACCGCAACGGCACCTACAGCAAACATATATTGAAAAGCGGCTTTAGCGAAAATACCTAAAGTAATGCCTGGCGTAAGGATCCCAAAAATGCTGGTTAGAAAAGTATTGGTAACCACCAGCAAAACGGCTTGCGCAATATTTAATAAGATAATGCTTGCCAGTAAAAACCATTGCCAGCGATTTTCTTTTTTAAATTCGAAGGTGGGACCATAAACTTTATACACTGATTTAAAGAGGGCAATATTGTCATTAACGATTTTACGTAATAAAAACATAGTATGGCACCTGCTGTACTACTACCAACCATACAATTTGTTATAGCACAAGCGGACTAGAAATTGAGTGAATGCATACTCTTTATATTGTATTTATTGTAAGTGAAAAATAAACAGGAATTATATTAACAGATAACGCTGCGCCAATAACGTTAACGTTTCTTGGGTCATCTTAGCGATGTGCAGTGCTTGTTCGTGCGTGCCGCGTATCGGGTGCATGGTGTTATCTAAAAGCACCAATTCGCCAGAGTCAATATAACTTTGAATAACCTCAAGCAAAGCATCAAAATCATTTTCCCCATTTAAAAAGGGCATGAGCGCTTGCGCAAGCGGCGTGAGTAAAATATTTTCATGCAAGCGATTAGTGACATGGGCTTGATGCATGGTTTGATATCGCGCAAAAGGACATGCGGTAAGCGGTTTTGTAAAATCAAGTTTCGTTGGATTAATTTGAGAAGATAATTGGCTGTACAGCAAGGGAAAATTTTTTGTTGCCTCAAGGGTAACAGCCTTTTTTGAAAGCAAACTGCAACGAAAGCGGCGATTTTGAATAAAATCCTGCTTTTGACTATATTCAGCATCAAAGCGGTTGCTCTCAAATTCAAAAAAAGTAGCATCACAGACGTAATTCAACGCATAGGATTGTGCTTTTTCTAAAAACTCGTAAAAATAAAGCGGATAATGTGCCTCGCTTAAGTGTTCATGCATTAGTTGACTATTTGAATGCGAGCTCACAATCTTAACTTCTTCTTTGAGCAGCCATTCATAAGCCGTTTGGGGCGTATCTAAGGCGCTCGACATTTGCTGCAATAAAGTGCGCACAGAGAATATTTTTTCCTCAAGAGGATCGTAATCCTTTGAAGCATATAACATAAAATCTCTTAAAGTATTGCCTATTGCCCAACCGGGATAGGTATTATAACTAATGTAGGCAATACCATTATCATTTAGGTTTTGTTGGCAAAGTCGTAATACGGCCTCTTGAATGTCTTTGTTTACCCAAGAGAACAAGCCATGGCAAATAATGTAATCAAATTTTTCGCTCTCGTGAAAATCAACTATCGATTTGGCAATAAAACTGATGTTTCTTAAATTTAAGTCTTCGCGTCTTTCATTGGCTTTCGCAATTTCATTTTCTGAGATATCTATGCCCACAAAAGTGGCTTTATTTAAATGAAAAGCCATGGGCAATAAATTTCCACCACTGGCACATGCAAGCTCTAAAATGCGGGCATTATCAGGTAAGGCAGGGTGCAACCCAACATTTTTAGCGAGGGCATATAAATGTTTTGGGTGGGTTTGTTTGATGGCGTTACTTTCGTAGGGGATGTGGGTTTGAATATTCATCTACTTATTTTAGTCTTTCTTATTGGAGAGGGCAAACTTGATGTAACGAAATGCTACACCGCAAAGGAACACAGGCTCTGATGGAGATGTTTAGAATTCTGAAGAAAAATTATGCAAAAATGCATACGTAATTTCTTGCTTTTGTAAGTTGTTTGTAGCTTTAATAGCGCGAAGTCAAGCTGGTCGCATAGCGACCATATTATCTCCCTTTATAAAAGGGAGACGCGCGTAGCGCAAGAGGGATTTATAAATGAAAAGGATTTCATAAACCATGCCATTCAAAATATATAATAAAAATCTAAAGCCTTATGCTGCTCAATTACGTTCTGATCTTACCACCACTGAAACTATGCTATGGGCACACATACGTAAAAAACAAATTTTGGGAGTTCAATTTTATCGTCAAAAAATTATTGCCAATTATATTGTTGATTTTTATGCTCCATCAATCAAACTAGTGATTGAAGTGGATGGTTCACAACACTATGAAGCACAAGGAATTGAACAAGATCTATCTAGAGATAGTTTTTTAGACTCATTAGGATTAAACATACTTAGATTTAGCAATTATGAAGTAAGGTACAATCTTGATGATGTTCTTAGAGCTATATTTGGATATGCTGAAAAGTATTTAGGATAAAATCCCTCTTGCGCTACGCGCGTCTCCCTTTTACAAAGGGAGATTTTTTGCCCCCTTTGTAAAAGGGGGCCGCACATCTTAGTGCGGGGGTATTTTGTTTGGGAAAGAGCATTGTGAGTAGGATAAAATCAAAGGGAGATTTTTTGCCCCCTTTGTAAAAGGGGGCCGCACGTCTTAGTGCGGGGGGATTTTGTTTGGGAAAGAGCATTGTGAGTAGGATAAAATCAAAGGGAGATTTTTTGCCCCCTTTGTAAGAGGGCACGCGTCTAGTACGGGGGGATTTTGTTAAGCCAAAGAAGCGTATTCTTTAGCAATTTTTTCAATCGCGCTTTTGGCTTTGACTTCTTGCGTTACCCATAATCTGTCAATTTCTGCGAACGCAGAATGGTTATGAATAGATTCAAAGTTTTCAGAGCTGATTTTGTAACCCAAAACAGATTCTAGTTGCTCGATGCTGGTGGCCACATCGCGCACCATATCTTCGACAAATTTCGGGTTATCATAAGCGCGCTCAGTTACGACTTTCTCATCGGCGCGTTTTAAAATACCAAAAAGTTCGCACGAAGCTTTGCTTTCGATCAGTTGAATAATTTCCATCAGCGACAGCGTTGGTGTGGCGCGTACGGTAAGGGTGACATGAGAGCGCTGGTTATGAGCGCCATAGTCAGCAATTTCTTTTGAGCAGGGGCATAAACTGGTGACTGGCACCACCACGGTCACAAAAGTATGATATTCATCATTTTCTAAAATTCCGCGGATGCTGACATCGTAATCCATTAAACTGGGCGCTTGAGAAACAGGCGCTAATTTTTTGACAAAATAGGGAAAATTCACTTGTAAAAAACCATATTTGGCATTCAAACGTGTCACCATGGTTTCTAACCAATGCGGAACCGTAGCAACGCTTAAAACGGTTTCATCTTCATTCAACAGCTCCACAAAGCGCGACATATGTGTGCCTTTAACTTCTTTAGGCAGATCAACCAGCATATCAAAACGGGCGACAACCGATTGTCGTGTTAAGCCACGTGAAGGCGTAAAGTCTTCAAATATCATCGGGTGCCTTAATCCTCGGATCCCAACGCGGTTTACCGGTAGATTGCGCCAATCTGGGCTACTTTGGATATCAACAACCGAGTCATTTATCATAATTCAAAACCCTAATTTAGCTGGTATTTATGAGCTACAGCGACTGTACTGTAGATTTAACTTCATTACAAGAGTGTTTTCTGACTTTTTGCTGTATGGTGGTTAAAATACGTGATGCACTTAAACCACAGCTTTCCAACATTTCTTCTGGGCTGGCATGTTCAACAAAATGATCAGGAATGCCTATATTAATTATCTGGTTTCGAGAATGGTTTGCGAGCAAACAGGCATTTACCCCTTCACCAGCGCCGCCCATGACAGCATTTTCTTCTAAAGTAACTATATAATCATGTTGCTTGGCCATCTCAATAATCATGGCTTCATCAAGTGGTTTAACAAAACGCATATTGACGACAGTGGCATTGAGTTCTTCACCCACTTTCAGGCCATTAGCCAACATTGCGCCAAAGCTTAAAATAGCAATGTCTTTTCCTTTGCGACAAAGAGCGGCTTTGCCGATGGGAAGTGCTTTAGATCCCTCATTCAGCGTAACCAAAGGTCCCTGTCCGCGAGGATATCGTACAGCGGCAGGACAATTAGCCATTAAACCGGTCGTTAACATATCTTTGCATTCATTAGCATCAGCGGGTGCCATCACAATCATATTGGGAATTGCCCGCAAATAACTTAAATCAAAACTGCCATTGTGTGTGGGGCCATCACCGCCAACCAGACCTGCTCTATCAATAGCAAATAAAACAGGTAAATTTTGAAGTGCAACATCATGGATCAATTGATCGTAAGCGCGTTGTAAAAAGGTAGAATAAATAGCAACGACCGGCTTCATTTTTTCACAGGCAAAGCCGGCAGCTAAGGTGACGCTATGTTGTTCTGCGATAGCGACATCAAAATAACGTTCGGGAAATTCTTTAGCAAAACGCACCATCCCAGAGCCTTCACACATAGCTGGGGTAATGGCGACTAAATTTGGTTCTTTGGCAGCCATTTCACAAAGCCAATCGCCAAAAATTTCGGAGTAGGTTGCCATTTTGGGTTGGCTACTTAATGCTGGTGCTACTACTTTAGGTGACGCTTGATAAAAACCTTTATTCACACCGTGATATTTGATGGGATCAGCCTCGGCTGGAGGATACCCTTTACCTTTGTGCGTAATGGTATGGACTAATTGCGGGCCTTTAATCTCTTTGACGTTTTGCAAAGTTTTAACCAAAGTACTCAAATCATGGCCATCGATAGGGCCAATGTAGTTGAATCCCATTTCTTCAAATAACGTGCCAGGTACAATCATACCTTTGAGATGTTCTTCGGTTTTGCGTGCCAACTCCCAAACAGGCGGAATACGTTTAAGCACGTCTTTTCCGCTTTTGCGCATGGATGTGTATAGTTTGCTCGATAGGATCCTTGCAAAGTAATTAGATAATGCGCCTACATTGCCTGAAATGGACATATCATTATCGTTAAGCACTACTAAAAGATCGGCTTTTAAATCACCAGCATGATTCAGTGCTTCAAAGGCCATGCCAGCGGACATCGCGCCATCGCCGATAACAGAAATAACTTTATTGGCGAGGCCTTGTTGTTTAAAGGCTAAGCTAAAGCCAAGGCCGGCACTGATAGAAGTGCTAGAGTGGCCTACGCCAAAGGCATCAAAAGGGCTTTCTTCACGACGCGGAAATGGTGCCAACCCATTTTTTTGTCTGATGGTATGCAGTTTATCACGTCGACCAGTTAAAATTTTATGCGGATAAGCTTGGTGCCCTACATCCCAAATCAGGCGATCGTGTGGTGTATTAAAGACATAATGTAAAGCAATCGCTAATTCCACGGCACCTAAACCGGCGCCTAAGTGTCCGCCGGCTTGATTTAAGGTTTCCAGCATAAATTCTCTAATACTGGTAGCTACTTCGGGTAACTTGGTTAAAGATAAGCGCCTTAAATCTTCTGGTGAGTTAATCTGTTCAAGGATGCTCATTACGTTGCACGCTCAAAAATATAAGTGGTTAAAGCACGTAAGGAAGCTGCTTTGTCACCAAAGCGATCTAAACAAGTTTGAGCCTTGTCATGCCATGTTTTGGCATGTTTCTTGGCTTCTAAATTGCCAAGTAATGTTACAAAGGTGCACTTTTGGTTTTTCACGTCTTGCCCAGTTTGTTTACCTAAGATCTCTTTGTTACCTTCGGCGTCTAGAATGTCATCTTGGATTTGAAAACAAAGACCAAGCGCCTCAGCAAAGTTATGTAATTCGTATAAATCATCTTGCGTAGCCTTTTGGCCCGCTAACGCGCCACATTGTACACTGGCTGCAATCAGAGCCCCAGTCTTTGCACGATGCATTTCGATTAAATTCTCAAGCGAGAGCGTTTTACCCTCTGCGCTCAGATCTATGCTTTGCCCTTTGACCATTCCCTGACAGCCAGCAGCATAGGCTATCACCTGGATTATTTTTAAGATGGTCGACTTATCTAAGGTAGGGAAGTGTTCAGGATGGGATAAGATCTCAAAAGCGAGGGTCAACAATGCGTCGCCAGCCAAAATGGCGGTCGCCTCTCCAAAAACCTTATGACAGGTAGGTTTCCCCCGGCGCATATCATCATTATCCATCGCTGGTAAATCATCGTGTAGTAGCGAATAGCAGTGGATGAACTCAATAGCGACAATAACAGGTTCAAGAACGGCAACATCCGTTTCAAAGAGTTCAGCTGTCATCAATGCCAGTAAAGGGCGTAAGCGCTTACCACCATTTAAGCACGCATAGTGCATTGCCTTTGCCAGTTCATTGTGCCCTGGCAGAGGCAGATAGCGCGCTAATAGCTGCGGCATCTTGGCTTGGCAATCCGTAAGTTGAGTGAAAAATGGCATGACAGCTCCTAAATTGCTCACTCCTCGGTAGAGGAGTCGAGGTTGGGGCTTTCACTGATCAGTTCTTGAACGCGAAATTCAGCTTGTCTTAAAGCTTGTTGGCACTGGCGAGCAAGGGTAACACCTTCTTCAAAGTGCTTTAGAGCTTGCTCAAGGGTAAGCTCGCCGCCTTCCAATTTTTCCACGAGGGAATCAAGTTTTTTGAGGGTACCTTCAAAATCTGGTACCGGTGTTTCTGATTTTTTGTTAGCCACTGGATATAATTTATTCAAGAAAACCAAAAACTTATCCTAGACGCCACGGCGGGTCAATGGGCAATGCGGTTTTAGTTCATTTGCCTGTTACAAGTACGCAAGCTTTAGCATGTCGAGCTAGAATGATAAATAACCATTATTTTATTTATCTACCTAAGCTATATGGAAAAGCAGTAGGAGTTTAAATGGATTTAAGCACCCTAGCAGGGCTAATTGGTAGCGCTTGCGTAATTTACTTCGCCATTGCAGGGGATGGCGGTAGCCTCAAGACATTCATGAGCATGCACCCGGTTGTGGTCGTTTTCGGCGGTTCAACTGCGGTTACCTTAATGAAATTTGGATTTAAAAACTTTTTTGGGGCAGTAAAAGTTGCTGCCCGTGCCTTTTTCTACAAAAAATACAGTCACGAAGAGATCATCGAAGAAGCGGTCAAAATAGCCGATGCAGCCAGAAAAGGCGGTTTATTGTCTTTGGAAGGCATTGAGATTAACAATGACTTTTTGAAAAAGGGCATTCAATTGTTAATTGACGGTCATGAACCTGAAGTGATGAAAAAGATCCTCACTAAAGAAATGAATTTAACCGTTGAGCGTCATATGTGGGGACAAAAAGTTTTCAAAGCCATCGGTGAAGCTGGGCCTGCGATGGGGATGATTGGTACGTTAATGGGCTTGGTATTGATGATGTCTAGCATGAGCGATCCCAAAGCGATTGGTCCTGCGATGGCGATTGCGCTTTTGGCGACCTTTTATGGTGCGGTATTAGCAAACATGATTGCCTTGCCTATTGCTGAAAAGTTGGAATTGCGCAGCAATGAAGAGCGTCTTTCTAAATCTCTAGTAATTGACGCTTTATTGGGTATTCAGGTTGGTCAAAACCCTCGAGTCATTGAAGAAGCACTGAAAAACTATCTGCCTCGCAGCAAACGAGGAACTAGCATCAATGACGCAGCATAGTGATGATGATGATGTCGTCGAACATGGTAAGAAAGCAGGCGAAGGCTGGGTTGTTACTTTTGCGGATATGATGTCCTTGCTGATGAGTTTTTTCGTTTTGCTATTGTCATTCTCAGAACAAGACTCAGCTAAATTCAAAGAAGTGGGGGGCTCCTTAGAACAAGCTTTTGGTGTACAGCGTGATATTGTGGCTTACCAAATGCCCAAAGGAACCAGTATAGTTGCCAAAGAATTCAGCCCAGGTAAGCCGCGACCTACAGCGGTGAATGAAGTGCGTCAATCGAGTATTGATGACATGGAACAAACGTTAGAATTTGATCCCAAAGATCACCCAGATCATAAAAAAGTGCAAGAAGAAGAAAAAGGCGCTGGCATGGGTAATGGCGCTAAAGCATTAGAAGTATCCAACAAGCTTGCCAAAGTTCTACAAAATGAAATCAAAGAAGGTAAGGTTAAGATCCTTACCAAAAATCAGCGAGTGATAATTCGCATTTTAGATCAAGGCTCATTTGCCTCAGGTGATAGCTCACTGCACCCAACATTTTTCCCGGTGTTAGATAAAGTGGCTTATATGTTAAATGAAATTCCAGGGCTTATTACTATTTCAGGGCACACCGATGACCGACCCATCTCTAATTCAGTGTATCGTTCTAATTGGGAACTCTCTGCTGCCAGAGCAATATCTGTCGCTCATCACTTATATGAAAGAGGCGTAGACAAGGATAGAATTGTTGTGACAGGGAATGCTGCCACTCAGCCTTTGGTTGATAACGATACAGAAGAACATCGTAGTCGAAATAGACGCGTCGAAATTTCCTTAACCCAAGATGATGAACCGCGGGTGCAAGAAGCCCCTGAAGTAGTTCCTTCGTATTTACGAAATCAAATTCAACAACCTCCGCGTGAAATTGTGGTAAATCAACCGGCGAATGTTAAAGCGAATGCGCAGCAAAAAAATCAATCGCCACAGCAAAAAGAAAGCGCAAATCAGAAGCAAAGCAAGACAGAACAAACCAAGCCTGCGAAAAAAGAATAGGGGGCAATCATGAAAGAAAAAGAAAGAAGACGTTATTTTCGCGTTGATGATGAGATGATTTTAGCGTGGCGAATTTTGGATAGCGAAGAAAAAGAAAAACGCTTAGCTCAGTTTGACAGAGGCGAAATCGAGTACCCTGATCCAACACGGCTTTTTATGACCTTAGAAGCGGATATTACCACGTTAATTGGTCAAATAAGCCCTCGCGAGAAATTGATTGCTGAAGTTTTACGCTTGATGAATCGTAAAATCAATTTAATTTCTCGTGGTCCGTTAATGAAAGAACATCAAACATCAATATTGGATGAAAGACCTCAATCAGTGAATGTCAGTGCTTGCGGGATTGCTTTTACTGTAGAAAAAGCCTTAAAACCTGGGACAGACATTCAACTAGAGCTTGTCCTTGTACCTGAAGGCACTTACGTGCTGTGTTATGGCGTGATCATTGGTTGTGAAAAAGCGCAAAATAAAGACCATGATGATAGACCTTATCGTGTGAATGTAGATTTTAGCGCCATTCGTGAAGATGATAGAGACAAGCTGATTCAACATATCATGCAAAAAGAAATGGCGCTGTTACAAATGCGCCGTAAAAAAGGCACATAAATTCTCATTGCCATCCCCATAAAATTTCTTCTCATCGTAGGGGCGCAGCCTGTCTGCGCCCATCCAATCTTAATTTAATTTCATATGGGCGCATACAGGATGCGCCCCTACATAAGATGAGGGTATACACGAATACCAAACCATAAGTTAGTTCGCCATGTGGCATCACCCGCCTATCTTGTTAGCAGTGTACTTATCCTATTCTATTTGATACACTTTTCTAACTTTAAACCCCCCTCCCTATTGAAGTGGTGAGCATGTTAAATTCAGCACGATTAGTACAACATAAGCTTGATAAAAGCTTGCTGACTAATCTTATTGCGGCACTGCTTATAGGCTTGAGTTACTGCTTTATTAACACCCCATACCAAACCTTGTTAAGTAATATTGGTTTATATGCTTTATCTTGTGCCTTAACAAATTGGCTTGCGATTATTATGCTGTTTGATAAAGTTCCCTTTATATACGGCTCAGGTGTGGTGCCGGCGCAATTTGAAGCGTTCAAAGGGGCGATAAAAAACTTGATGTTGTCGGAGTTTTTTACCAGCGAAAATGTGCAAAACGTATTGTCACAATCCAAACTTGATTCAGCTATTTGGCATGATATTGCGGATAAGATAGATTATGACAAAATGTATAGCTCTTTAGTTGAAGCTATCTTTGAATCGAAGATTGGCTCCGTGTTTTTCATGATGGGTGGGCAAAATGCCATAGAGCCTTTACGAGAACCGGTTAAAAGTAAATGCCGTGTTGCAGTACAAGAGATCCTGGCCGATGAAAAATTGCATCGTATGATCATGGAAAAATCGGCTGATCCAAATGCGTTTTTAAGTAAAATAGAAAGTGTGATTGATAAGCGCTTAGCCATGCTAACGCCAAAAATGGTAAAAGAAATAATACAAAAAATGATAGCCAAGCACCTTGGATGGCTCGTAGTGTGGGGAGGTGTTTTCGGCGGTTTCATCGGGTTGATTGCAAGTTTAGTATAAGTGACATAATAATGAATAGAGAAACATCGTTTAACGAATATCTCGTTTTTTTGCGTGAATCCATTCAAAATTTAGCAGATTATTGGCAAAAAATTGGCCACGATAATCCTCATATCAAAGACATTACCGCGGGTTTAAATCATAGCGATCCCTTTATCATTTACAAAGCAAGCATTGCGGCCACCTTATTGCTAGAAGATAGATCCATCTATCATTAATTGAGAAGGGAAGTGATATGACAGTAATTAAGCAGCACGAAGTCTACAAAAACTTCTATCAAATTTTTCATCCCCTGGTTGCAGGTAAGCTTTCTCTTTTACGACAAAAGCAAACAGATCATAAATTGTTCCGCGAACTGGTACATGAGATCACCTTACTGCTAGGCTATGAAGCAACACAAAATTTAAGTACCCAGGCACTTGAAATAGAAACGCCCATGGAAAGAACGTTAGCCCCATTTCTGGCTGGTCCAAGTCCTGTGATTTTGCCGATATTACGTGCCGGCGTAGGGATGGTTGATGCCCTGTTAAGTCTGATGCCTTCGGCTAAAGTGGGTCATATTGGTCTTTTTAGAAATGAAAAAACCCTGCAACCGGAAGGGTATTATTTTAAGATCCCAGAAGACAGCGATCAGCGACATTTTTATGTTTGTGATCCTATGCTGGCCACTGGAGGATCTGCTATCCGTGCGGTGAGTACTTTGAAGAAACACAAAGTAAAAAGCATAACCTTTATTTGCATTTTGGCAGCACCAGAAGGCTTAAAAACCTTTTTTGATGAGCACCCGGATGTCACCATTTACTCAGCAAGCCTCGATAGATGCTTAAATAGCAAAGGCTATATTTGCCCAGGTTTAGGCGATGCCGGCGATAGGATGTTTGGTACCCTGTAACCTCGCATTACTGGTTCTATTTTTTGCCTTTGCTCTTTTTTCTGGGTGAAAAAATATCTTCTTCAGAAGAGCTGTCACTTGGATCAAATGACCGTTTTTCATCGCTACTTGGTTGGGGTTCTCCTCTTCTGGGAGTGCGCATGTGAGCTAAAGCTGAACTGCTCGTGGGCGTGCCAAATGGAGAGCTTGGTTCAGAACGTGCGGAATGTCTGCGAGGAGAATCTTGCCCTTTTGTTAATATACTAAAATTAAGTATCGGGCGCGCTTGGGGTGGTGTTTTTGAACGTGAAGTTGGTTTTTCAGTCGTTGATGAAGAACGTGAACGTGTTTGACTCTCAGGAACTTCTAATTTTAATCTAGCCATCTTTTCAGTTAAGTCTGTCATCAAATCCATTTGTAAATCGAACTTTCTTTCGCTTCTCTTTAAGGGGGCTTTATTGCGCGGAGTAAGTTTTATAAGCGTTTCAAGGCGTTGATTCAAAAGCTGCCGTTTTCTTTCAAATTCTGCACTGCTTGGTCTTAATGTGGGTTCTTTTTGCGTTAATTCTTGGCAAAATTTCACTAAAAACCACAATAATTTATCTTCCTCAGCACTATCAGCAGATGGCTCAACAGCGTTTAGGACATCGCTAAAGACGCTTTGCATATCCTCATTGGTTAATACATAGGTTTCGTTTTTTTCGCCACCTTTGAAAAGCATTTCGCGAAGATATTCTTGGTAATTTGCACTTGATAAAACTTCAAGCAAAATAATGCCTAAAGAAAAATATTCTTGTTGTAGAGCATAGAATGGCCGTAGTACCGTGGCTGGTTGGGTGGGTTTTAAAGGTAATATCATCGCAGGATCTTGATAACCTGGGGAACCTTTAAAAAGTCTATCGTTTTCCCGTGTTAAGCTTGACGTACCAAAATCAACTAATTTAGCTGACGAAAAATCCTCGGTAACGATGACATTGGCCGTTTTTAGATCGCGATGTAACACAAATTTATGATGAATTTCATGTAATGCGGCCATAATAAGGTTGGCTATTTTAAGTTTATCAAGCGTTTTGAGCATTTTCTTTTGATATTTAAAGGGGTAAGGATAGCGCGGATCTTCCTCAGTAAGAGGAACTTTTTGATAAAGCACATCAAGTAAATTTTTTCCTTCACAATACTCGCTAAATAGGTATTGAAAGCACTCGCTTGCAGTTTGAATCTC
The DNA here is from genome assembly GCA_018241965.1 of Pseudomonadota bacterium. Taxonomy (GTDB): domain Bacteria; phylum Pseudomonadota; class Gammaproteobacteria; order Berkiellales; family Berkiellaceae; genus Berkiella. Next base: position 66,541 of record JAFECS010000027.1, read on the forward strand.
AGCAAAACCACGAAAACGATCCAGATGCTTTAAAACGCTTATCTCATTGGCAAAATCTGCTTTGGCAGAGGTTTTGGCTGAATGCTTAACCACGACAATATTCGAAGGATTTTTATTTGCAGTAAAATCGTTATAAATTTGTTGGGCAAGATATACAGTGCCTTGGGCGCCGGGTTCGCCCAAAGGGTGTGTGAAATCAAATGCAAAAACTTGGGTTTGATTATCCGTTTTAATGGCGACTATATGAAATTTTTTGGTTAAACCTTGGTAAGTTGTTAATGCAATCAAGCTGTCTCGTGGGGTTCTAGGGGTAACACTTCCCAGATCTGGCGATTTGGCCAGTTTTTTTACTTTTTTACTTTGCTTTTCTAACGCTTTAACACCAAGCATCCAAACTTCGTGGGCTTCTTTTGATGACAGTAATAAGGGTTTAGGCATAAATAATTCCCCCGCATAGGAAGTTAGCGTTATATGAAAACAAAATTATCATTCAAAGAAATATATCACATGAATGAAAATTTTTTGTCTCTAGTTTCACATAAGGTCATTGAGAATTTTTATGGCACAATCAAGATCAGTATGGTTTAAATATAAGGGCGAAATGCCAAAACGAATAAACGGCGCACGATAATCAACCACAACACCGTTTGCATTTAAAGCACAGGCTAGCTTGTCTGCTTGTGGGTGGGTAAAAGCAACATGATTGCCACGAACAGAGCTTTCCCTTGGGGAAGCTAAGGTTAATGAAGGTGCATGTTTTGCGCAGCATTCAATTAAGTAATTAGTTAATTTCTGACTTTCTTGCTCAATCACTTGTAAATTGAGATGTTCATAAACGGATAACGCGCCCGCCAATGCTTTCATGCTTAATATGCAGGGTGTGCCGCTTAAATAACGTTTAATGCCATGTGCGGGAATGTAGTTTTCCAAAAAGGCAAAAGGTTGTTGATGCCCCATCCATCCTTGAATGTCTGGCGCAAGATCAAGATGCCTTTCATTGACATAGATAAAAGAAGGCGCTCCAGGGCCCCCATTAAGATATTTATAAGTACACCCCACGGCAAAATCCACCGCGCTATTGGAGCAATCGATGGGCATCATCCCGACGCTGTGAGAGAGATCCCAAACCGTGATAATGCCCCAGGCGTGCGCTTTTTTGGTAATTTTCGCAAGATCCCATTTTTCGGCCGTTTTATAATCCACATGCGTCAGCATTAGCACTGCAACACTTTCATTCAAAGCGTCGATAATATCCTTTTTGGGTAATGCTTTTAAGGTAACACCTTGCACATTAGCCACCGATTGGGCGATATAATTATCTGTTGGAAAATTACCCTGTTCGGTTAAAATTATTTTTCTTTTGTTATTAAGCGCAACCGCGCTGAGCAATACTTTGAGTAAGTTAAGCGTCGTGTTATCACACACAATTACTTCATGTGTTTTAGCGCCAATTAAGGGGGCAATTTTGTCGCCACAATGTTTTGGCAAATCCATCCAGTGCGCATCTGTCCAAGCATTCACAAGCTTGTTTTCCCATTCATGGAGTCCTTGCTGAAGTTGCTGTTTGGCGTTTTTTGTAATTGGACCAAGTGAATGCCCACTAAAATAATGGACATTCTCTGGCAGATGAAAAAGCGCTTTACAATAGATAGTGTTTTTCATACGTGCGCTCGCTTATTTTTGAGCTTTAAACCAATGGCTACAAGTACAATAGCGCCTGTCATCAGTTTTAAATCCGTGGGGGCAAGTCCTAAACTCATAGCAATGCCTTGGATCTGTTGATAAATCAGTGCACCCACAAAGGGGGCGAGTAGTTGGCGGCGCAATGTTTGCGTGCCAATTAAACTTTCACCAATCATTAACGCAGCAAGCGCATGAATAACCATGCCCACGCCCATACCAATATCAGCGTAGTGCTGTAGTTGAACCATCAGGCTGCCTGCTAGCCCATTTAAGGCATTTGCCAAAAATAAGCCTAAGAAAATATAGGGTGCTAAAGGGATCCCTTGACGCATAGCAAAGCCAGGGTTTAAACCAACAGCGCGCAAACGTAAGCCTTTTTCAGAAATTAAAAAACGATAAAGTAGTAAAATTACGCTTAAGCAAAGTACCAAGAGCACACTTGCCGTCAATATCAAGTTATCTTGTAAAAAGGTAAATAAGGTTTGATAATCAAATAACGCCAAATTGGGTTTATGCATGATTCTTAAATTCACGCTATATATCATCGTGCATACCAGAATACCTGCTAATAAAGTATTCACTTTAAAACGTAAATGAATCATCGCTGTGGCAAGTCCAAGTATGCCCCCAAGTATCATGGCAAGTGTCGTTGCCAACAGGGGAGAAATACCGCTTAAGAGTAAACTCGCTGTAATGGCGCCGCCCAAAGGATAGGCGCCATCGCAACTTAAATCTGGAAAATTTAAGATCTTAAAGGGGATCATGACACCTAATGCCACCAGGCTTAACACTAAGCCTTGCATCAAACCTGCTTGGGCTAATTCTTGCAGCATGCTTAGCATTGTGTTGCTCCTTCATACTGATGAAAAGCGTCCAGGAGTTTAGGAACGGTTAGCCCCTTTTTTTCATTGGCATTGAGATCTAAAATAATTTTGCCTTGGGAAAGCATGATTAAGCGGTTGCCATAGCTGATGGCGTCATTTAAATGGTGGGTGATCATCAGTGCCGTTAATCCTTGCTCGGTTATCATTTTATGGGTATACGCCATTACTTGGTGATGGGTTTTGGGATCTAAAGCCGAGCAGTGTTCATCAAGCAACAGTAATTGTGGTCTTGCAAGGGTTGCCATGATGGTTGCAATCAATTGTCGTTGCCCGCCAGATAAATTTGCCAAAGGTTCATGCATATACTGTTCAAGATTAAGGCCAAGCGCGCTCATTTTATCTTTGAGTTGTTGATATTCTCGTTTAAATAAACCAAAGCTGGCCTTTTTGGCGCGCATTAAGCTTAAAGATAAGTTTTCCAGTAAAGTCATTTCACCAATGGTGCCTTTGGTGGTGTCTTGTAACACACTGCTGATAAGTTGTGCGCGCTCATGGATGGGGTGATGCGTTATGTCTTGTTGATTTAGTTTTATGTTACCCTTGTCCGCACAAATTTCACCGCTAATGGCCTTCAATAAAGTGGATTTGCCAGAACCATTATGACCAATCACCACACAAAAATCGCCTTTTTGTAAACTAAAGGAAATGTTATCAAGTGCCGGACGCATCGAAGAAAATGACTTACTGATATTTTGTAGCGCTAACATGGTTTACTCCACAACAGTCACATTTTCAATGGCGCCAAGGTGAATGCCGAATTTATCTGCCACCACTTTACTGACATAACCTTCATGATCTTCCATTTTGGGGTAACTGGGGGTGAGCGTTTTAATTTCTTTGCCTTGCAAAATTGCGTATACAAGTTCGGCGGTATTTAGCCCCACTTGATAATAAGAGACCCCAAAGCTGCCCAGCACTTGGTGTTTTTTAACGGCATCTGAATCGGCATTAAACACCGGAATTCTCATGCGTGCGCTCTGTGCAACAATTGTGGGTAAAGTGGGTTGGATAGGACCACTTGAGCCAACATAAATAAAATCCACTTTATTTTTAAAGGCTTGCATACGTAGTTTTACATCATTTGCCGAATCAATAGGTACTAACACTACCTCCATGCCAAATTGAGCGGCCGCTGTTTGCATCATATTCACCAAGCTTTGATCATTGGCATCGGTGGTGGCATAAAGCAGGCCAATTCTTTTCGCTTGTGGCAGTAATTTTTTGGCAAAGCTTAAAAAGGCCACTAAATTTTGTCTGTCAGAGGCGCCTGTCATATTGTTTTGCGCGCTATTTTCATGTGTGAGCAGGCCTGCTTCCACAGGCGCGGTGATATCTGAAAAAACAATGGGAATATCGGTAATGGATTTGGCTGCTTGGGCAATGGGGGTGGAGAGGGTGATCAAAACAGCTGGGTGGGTGGCTTTGAGTTTTGCCAACATTTGCCGGATAAGGGTGTGTTCAAAATTCACATCCAAAATTTCATAGACAAAATCTTGATTTTCCACCAAGCCTTTATCGGCAAGCCCATCTTTAATGCCTGCTATGGTGGCATCTAATGAGGCGACCTGGCCATAGTTGGCAATGGCGATTACGGGTAAATCAGGTTTTGGGTTATATAAAAATAAAAAAGAAGCAAAAAGGCCTAGTAGGCTAATGACCACCAAGAATGTGGATTTATGAGTGTAAGACATGTGAAGATCCTCTTATTAATAAATTGAACAAAATAAAGCACGTTTGCGAAGTGATTTCGCCAACGCCATGCTTTTGTCCATTGATTAATTAAGATATTCATCGTTCTTACATTAGCTATTAGTTATATTAAGTATTGAACTTACATCATATTTAATTATGATGCAAGAGCCATCTTTTTCAAGGGGATAAAAGGACAGTCAGATAAGATAGGGGGCTTGAGTGCCCCCTTTGAGCTTTTGAACTAGTGGCCTTCAGTACCTTTTTCTTTATCTTTAACTTCTTTGTGTTTTTTAGTCAAAAAATCCTGCATGGATTTTTCTAATTCTTTATATTTTTCTAAGGCTTCTACTCTCAATTGTTCTGAATTTTCCAAAAGTTGTTTGGCTTGCGCTTGGATCACTTGCAAGTCTTTTTGCATGTCTTCTTGTTGCTTGGCGTATAATTCGTTCCAACGTTCGGTTTGGGTGGAAAAATTCGTATTGACTTGGGCAATCATTTTTTCCAATAGTTCTGTTGGGGCAGCTTTAAACAATTCTTTAAAATGCGTCATATTTTGTTGCATCATTTGTTGGGATTGTTTAACAGATTGATCTAAAAATTCATGGGTTCGAGCTGATGTTTTTTGAGCCAAATTTTCAAAACGTTTACTGTTTTCTTCTAAGTGCTCCAAAATTTGACGATATTGCTTATCATAGTGCGACATAATCGCTTTGTAATGTAATTGCAAAATGCTATTAATTTTATTGGTTAATTGGGTAATATCTTCCAACGTTTTGGACTGTTCCAAACTTTGGGTGAGCTCTTGGTAAGCTTTAAAATATTGCGCAAAGGGATCACTTGAGGGTTGGGTCGCTTTTTTCATTACTCTCTCCTTTTGCCCCAAGCTTGAATGCTTTTACAGTAGGGGGGTTGCCAAAAACGCATAACTTTATGCACAAATTATAGTGCTTGTATCGGTAGGTAGGGAAAATGCCTGAAATGTTAAAGAGAGTTGTTTTTAGCTAAGGCAGTGTTATCTGGGGGTACATTCAAAATATGCAGTGCTTTGCTAACCACATTTTTGTAAATCGGTGCTGCAACCAGCCCGCCATAGTAATTGGCTTCATTAGGCTCTTCAACCACCACAATGGTAGCCAGGCGGGGATTATCCACCGGGGTTATTCCGGCAAATAAGCCAATATGGCGATTAGGATCATAACCGTTGGGGCCCACCACGCGCGTGGTTCCTGTTTTGCCAGCGGTTTTGTAACCAGGAATATTGCCACGTGAACCTGTTCCTTGCGTGGTTAACACTTCGGTAAGCATGGTAAGCGTAGATTTAGCCACATCCGGCGGTAATACTTGTTCGCCTTTCACAGAGGAGGGATCATGAATTTTCAATAAAGAAATAGGTCGCATTTCGCCGTTGGTAGCCAAGGTTGCATAAGCGTGCACAAGCTGTAATGGGGTGACCGCTAAGCCATAACCAAAAGCAATGGTGGCATGAATAAATGGATTTTTGGGAGGCGCCGGTAACATGCCATGGCGCTCTCCGGGAAAAGGCGTGCTGGTGGAATCGCCTAATCCTAGCTTACGAAAAGTATTGATTAACTGTTCTGGTGGCACGGCAAGTGTGACTTTGCTAATCCCAACGTTGCTGGATTTGCTTAAAATTTCTTTTAAACTTAATACGCCATAGTTGTGGTGATCTCTAACCAAATGATGGCCAATATAAAAACTACCCGGATTGGTATCAATGAGTGTCTCAGGGGTAAATAAGCGGCTCTCTAAGGCGCTGGCGATGGAAAAAGCTTTAATGGTAGAGCCTGGTTCAATCAGATCAGTCAAGGCACGATTACGCGTGCTGGCGCCATGACATTCTTGTCGATTATTTGGGTTAAACGAAGGGGCGGTTACCATGGCAATCACTTCACCAGTTTGCACATCAAGCATTACCAAGGTGGCCGATTTTGCACCATAACGTTCAAGGGCATTTTCTAATTCACGGTAAGCGAAACCTTGAATGCGCACATCAATGCTCAGGGCGATATCTTGCCCAGAGTGAGGTGTTTGCAGTTGTTCGATATCTTGCACATGACGTCCGGTTCTATCTTCTAGCACCCGTTTTTTGCCAATGATAGGTTTTAATTGTTCTTCAAAGGTAAGCTCTAAACCGGTTTGACCTTGATCGTCGATATCCGTAAAGCCAATTAATTGGGCGCTTTGCATACCGGTGGGGTAGTAGCGGCGAAATTCACGTTTAAGCCCGATGCCAGCAATATTCAGATCTTTAATTTTTTGTGCCACATCAGGGGGGATCCCTCTTTTAAGATAAACAAACACCCGGTTAGGATGCTGAGTGGCTTTTTCGATTAATGCTTCAGGGCTCATGCCAAGCAGTGCACTTAACTGGATCAGTGCTTCTTTTTCTGGGTTAAAATGTTGTGGGTTTATCCATGCAGCGTGCACCGGCGAGCTAATGGCTAAGGGGGTGCCGCGCCTATCGGTGATCATGCCCCGGTAGGAGGGGATGTCCACAACACGTAAAGTTCTGGCATTACCTTGGGCCTGCAAAAAGCTGGTGTGCGAGATGTGCAATTGGATTAATCTACTGATAATTAACAGGGTAAATAACAGGAAAAAAAAGCAAACCAGCATCAAACGCCACGCTTTGGGATCCCAGCGCGAGGCGCTGGAATTCAGAAAACTTTCTTTGCGGGTAAAGGTTTTTGTCATTATGTTAAGGGGCCATTTTCTCTATGACCATTATATATGAAGTCAACTTGAAAGTAGCACAAACTATCCTTGCTGAATACCTTAGCTGGCTACAAGATCATATTCAGCAAATGTGCCAAGAGCCTGGCTTTTTATCAGCCACCTTGTTTGAGGATATAACTGAGGTAAAAAACTCACAACCCAGCGAAAGTAGCTATATTGTTCAATATGAGGTGGCCTCCATGGAAGATCTACAGCACTACTTTGATAAACGTGCACAGGTGGTTCGGCAGGAGGCTATAGAGAGGTTCGGAGAAAATTTTAATGCAAGTAGAAGAGTGCTAAAGAAGATTTGAAATCCCCTCCCCTCACCCTAACCCTCTCCCACAAGGGGAGAGGGGA
>JAFECS010000028.1:0-12876 GCA_018241965.1 Pseudomonadota bacterium
TTGGTGGGGCGAGTAATTTGTATGCCTTGATAAGAAATGGTTTTATCTGCTTGGGTTGATGCGCAGTTGCCGCCTGCAATAGCGGCACAATCCACAATCATCGCCCGTGGTGCCATGGCATTAACCATCTCATTCGTAATGATTTTGGGGGCGCTTTTGCCAGGAATAAGCGCGGTGCTGATTACCACATCGGCTTTAGCAACAGCTTCTTTTAAAGCATCGGCTTGTTTTTGCTTTTCTTGTTCGCTTAACTCGCGCGCATAACCACCTGCCGCTTCGGCTTGAATATCGATTTGCACCATTTTTGCGCCTAAAGACTCAACCTGCTCTCTGGCAGCAGCACGAATATCATAGGCTTTGACAATAGCGCCTAATCTTCTTGCTGTGGCAATGGCTTGTAAACCGGCAACCCCAGCGCCAATCACCAAGACATTGGCTGGGCGCAAGGTGCCAGCAGCGGTGGTTAGCATAGGGTAAATACGGTTTGATAAATTCGCTGCTATCAACACAGCTTTGTATCCTGCAAGCGTTGCTTGAGAGGATAGGGCATCCATGGATTGTGCTCTTGAGATCCGCGGAATAAATTCCATGGCAAAACTGGTAATGTTTTTATCTTTGAGTGCTTTGACTCTTTGAGGGTAACGATGTGGTGAAAGCATCCCAATCAAGATACTGTTTTCTTTAAGATAGGATATTTCTTTTTCGAAGGGGGCTTCCATTTTAAGGACAATGTCAGCTTCTTTATAAAGTGTTGCTGCGTTGTCAATAAACTCTACACCTTGGTAAAGGGAGTCTGGAAAACTAGCGTTTTCTCCTGCACCACGTTCAAATAAAACGGTACACCCTAATTGAGTTAAAGCAGGAACCAACTGGGGAACCAACGCAACACGGTGTTCAGCTTCGGTAATTTCCTTTGGGATGGCAACACGCATAGGTTTACTTATTTTAAGAATACTGCGGGTATTATAAATAATTAGAGGCTACAGTCTATTTTTTATATTTAGCTATAGAGTTGACATAACGCAAGACATCAAGGAGAAAGTTGGACGATCTCCCAGGTATCCTGATTAAGGGAATATAAAAAGCGATCATGCAAACGATGTTCTCTGCCTTGCCAAAATTCAAACTGATTTGGTTTGAGGACATATCCGCCCCAAAAATCAGGACGCTTGAGTTCACCATCTTGTTTCATCATTTGTTCATATTTTTCAATTAAAGCTTGGCGATTAGCAATTACAGCGCTTTGCTTAGAAACAATGGCAGCAATTTGTGATTCTTTGGTGCGTTGCTTAAAGTAAGTATCGGATTCTTTATCGCTGGCAAGCGCAACAGCGCCACTTATCCTCACTTGGCGTTGGCATTTGGGCCACCAAAAAACCACACTGGCATGGGGTACTTGTTCTAATTGCTTTGCTTTAAGGCTTAAATAATTGGTAAAAAACGTAAAGCCATTTTCATCAAATGATTTTAGCAAAACCATTCTTGCTGAAACGATATAATTTTTATCCACGGTGGCCAAAGTCATGGCTGTGGGCTCTAGCTCACCTTTGGTTTTGGCTTGTGAAAACCATGTTGAAAATTGCGCAAAAGGCGAGGGCGAAAGTTCGGCTTTACTCAGCGGTAAATGGAAGTAATCTTCTTGATTTTGTATTGTGTTCACATCAATTCTTCAATAGCCACAGGGTATCGACCTCAAATTTGTCTGCAATTTGTTTGAGCAACTTTTTATTTGGCACTAGCTCGCCAGCTAATACATTTTCACTTTCTTCTAGGGTCAAGCCAAAAGTTTGTGAAAAGTATTTAACTCTATCCTCTTTTGATTTTGATACGTTGTTAAAGTCGAGCAATGCATGAATATTTTCTAACATTGGCGTATGCATCGGCATGGATAACAATCCCAGTTTATTAATTGGCCTCTGGTAATTAAAACTCGCAAAACTGATTATATCTTTATTAAAAATCTAGTAAACACCCCACAATTCAAAAAGCCTTAAATAACTTAAGTGTTTGATAAATATGACAAAAAGATTATAATTCTCCCTTTTGATAGCTTCGGGCAGGCACTTTGAAGAAAATCATTGGACAAACATTTTATCTCAATGAGGATGTGCTGGCACTCAGTAAAGCATTGCTTGGCAAGGTGTTAGTCACAAAGCTTGATAATACCCTAACTTCTGGGATAATTGTTGAAACTGAGGCCTATAATGGCGTAAGTGACAGGGCTTCGCATGCCTATAACAATCGTAGAACAGCGCGTACAGAAACGATGTATGCCAAGGGTGGCGTTGCTTACATATACCTGTGTTACGGGATGCATCATCTTTTTAATATTGTGACCGGGGCCAAAGATAACCCTCAAGCCATTCTAATCAGGGCTATAGAACCGCTAGATGGGATCCCCATTATGTTAAAGCGCCGCCAGCAAAAAAAACTCTCTTACCGTTTAACCGCGGGCCCAGGGGTACTTTGTGAAGCTTTGGGGATCTCACGAAAGTTAGATGGGGTCTCTTTAAGAAAGGCATCGCCAATTTGGGTAGAAGATAGAGGGATCCTCATCAGTGAGTCTGAGATCATAGCTAGCCCCAGAATAGGGATTGATTATGCCAAAGAACATAAAGATTTGCCCTGGCGCTTTAGCGTTCGAAATAATCCTTGGACAAGTAAGTCGAAAAACAAAGTAAAATAATTTTTTATGGGGTACTACATAAACGAGAATTAAGTAGGGTATATTAAGGAAAGCCCTTAGATGAGGCATATATAAATAGGAAGAAGCAATTCATTAAGAATTGCCGAAATGAGGTTGTCATGAATAAAGAAAATGTGATTGACGCAATCGACGATACTATTACAAATGAAATCCACTTAGAACTTGCTCAAGCCAAAAGAGAAGCTAAATCGGAAGTGGTTGTAAACGATGACTATCATACTATGTTAAAAGACTTAATTCTGATGGCGCTACCTAGCCCATCACAACATGTACATTAAATGATTTTTTGTAGGGGCGCAGCCTGTCTGCGCCCTATAAAACTAAGATTTGATGGGCGCATACAGGATGCGCCCCTACATGTAAGAAATCCTGTCTGAGTCATCTCAAGTTATAAAGTTGAATATTCTGATACGATGGCGTCGCCTTTTCAGGCAAACGTCGTAGCAATGCAGCCTGCTGGATCAAAAAAGAATATCCGCTAAATTGCTCTTGGATTAAGCTTAGCAATTGTTGCTTGTGAGCTTGATTCAAAGCAGCAAGATTTTGCACCCTGCCAATGGTGATATGAGGTGAAAATCGATGTTTTGTATCAAAGTGATATTTATCTTCAGTTGCTTCCACCAATTTTTGGTGCATTTTTTTATGGATGTTCAACAATTGTTGATAAGGCTCAATCTTTAACACAATGGCATTGCCATAACCATGCACAGCTTCCACATTTGCCATAAACGGGCTTTGTTGTGAAATAGTGCTCATCGCTAAAGCAATGGATCTGATGTCGGTTTCAATCACATTAGGAATAAAGCCAAGCGTTACATGTAGATCTTGAGTGTGCGTCCAATGAATACGCGCAAGCGGTGAGCGTTTTGTCTCACAGCTAAGGATTTTTTGCGTCATCACCATGCGGTTATCATGGCTAGGCAATGCAGCCAAAAAAATATTAAATTTCAATGTATTCACCTTGGCAAAAACAAAAGCAATTGTAGTCTTAATTGGAATCGGGAATCAATGGAACAAAGCTAACCAGTTCCAAAATGGATTTTTCATAATGGTGATGATAACGCTTTATTAAAGTCAGTTTTTGTACTTGATGCATAGAGCCCACGGGGATCACCATGACACCACCATTTGGGTTCAATTGTTCAAGTAATGGTGCTGGAATGGTGCTTGTTGCGGCGGTGACGATAATGCCATCATAGGGCGCTTGTTCGGTAAATCCTTTTGTGCCATCACCTAAAACACAATGAATATTATCGTATCCTAACTCGTTTAGTACTTTTTGTGCTTTTTGATGCAGCTTCTCTATTCTTTCAATCGTCCAAACTTCTTGGAACAAGGTACCTAAAATAGCTGCTTGATAACCTGAACCGGTACCGACTTCTAATATTTTTTGGGGGTGTGGATGAACAAAAAGCGCTTGGGTCATCAAAGCCACAATATAAGGTTGAGAGATAGTTTGTTCTTTTTCTATTGGTAAAGCCACATTATCGTAAGCTCTGGTTTTGAGTTTACTGAGTACAAACTTTTCACGGGGGACATGTGCCATTGCATCCAGCACGCCAGGATGCGTAATGCCATTTAATTTTAATTCAGTAATCAAATGATTGACTGGCATGCACTATTCCTTCAATACCTGATAACAATTATAACTCTTTTTTCACGAAAAAGGGGGTAAATTATGATGTATGTACAATATTAGGATTTTAAAATCTTAATGTTGAAATCAGGCAAATTTAAAGGATCGCTTGAAAAAACAGATATGGGTTCTTCCGGTAAATTTTCTTTTTTCAGGGCGCGCAAAGAATCAATGGCATAAGGCAAAGCAAATTGCTCGCCAGCAAAGCCTTTCACGAAACGTCCTCCTCTTATCTGGCCACGGTCTTCAAGACGCCTATAAGCTAGGAAGAGATCGCGCCAACGCGGAATATTTTTTTCGCGAGCAATCAGATCTCGAAATACCACGCCATAGCGTTTTAACAGCATCCAACAACAGGCTTCAATGCGATCTTCAGGAGATTGCGCGTGATGAGGATGTAATAGCGCCCATCTGCCAGAGCTATAACGAAATTGCATGATGCGCGCGCGCTTATCATTACGTCTTTTAGGATCAATCAACGCACGTAAATTATCAAAACTATCGGCACTGATGGCGCCATAAGCGACTAATTCCCATAAACCCATTTCCACTTCAGCTTGTAGGCGCTTTGTGCCCCTAATAATATCAGCAAAAAAGGAGGCCCCCTTTTGATCTAAAAAAGCATAAATTAATTTTGCCACATGGGAAAGGGGATTTAAGGCACTAGATGCTGAAAATTTATCTTCTTCTGGCATCCAATCCGATTCTTCGCGGACGAAAAAAGTAATAGGCGCTACCGAGCGCGGGATTACTTTTTTGTCTTCATTAAGCGTAGCTGGGTGTGCTGAAAGCCTTCCCCAACCCACACGGCCACTTAAGCAAAGTTTGTCTAGCATCCAGGGATCATAATCTTTAACGCGTTTACGAAAAATTTGGCTTTCCCAAGCATTGGCAGGAATTTCAAAACCTTGTAATTGACGGACAACTTCCAGTAACCCTTGTTCGCCCTTTAATTGTGATTCATTGGCGACATGTTGCCATTTAAATAGCCATTGAATAAATACTTCTGGGCTAACTGGTTCGATGTCTTTGCGTAGGTTTTCAACGGTCATCCGATGAATACGCGCAAGCAGTCGTCTTTCGCACCATTCAATCGGTGCTTTAATGTTGCTACGAAAATGACCACGCAGTGCCATGCCTTGGGTTTCTAATTTTAATAAAGCGCCATCTATTAAAGAGGGTGTAAGGGCTAAAAGTGCACTTAATTCAGGCGTACTGGTTGGGCCTAAATAGTATAACCAATGGCGACACATATCGAGGATGGCATCTTCTGATGTGGGGGCTTGTTTTTCAATTTCAGCTAAAGGATGCGTTAAAGTGGCACCTTCATAAATGGCTAAAAAGGATTTTACTCTATCTGCGCAAACACCAAACTGTTTGCCATTGACGGTGGCAATGGTCGCACGGTGCGTTTTTATCAATATGTCAAAATAGTTTTGCCAGGGTGAAATTTTTTCATAGGGCATGGCAATGAGTGATTGTAATAAAAAGTGTAACTCATCTGCATCGCGGATATCTGGCCAGGTTTGTTCACAGATCAATTTAATCGCTTCTTGATCTAATTTGCCCACTTCTTTAAGAACAGCATCAGGTAATATACTACGCATTTGTACCGCTCTGGCGCGGCGCTCTTCTAAGGGAGCATCATCTAAAAAGGCATAAGGATTGGCATTTAGGATCTCATGAGCAAACACAGAAGGCACCGGGGTATCTACGGCTTGGCAGTGAATAGTGTTTTGCTGTATTTTCGTCAATAAGGCTATTAAGCCCTCAATATCCAATGCTTCTGTTAAAGCATCTTTCATGGTTTCATCGATTAAGGGATGTGAGGGGAGTTTAATATCTTCCCCGGCAAGATTATCTTGACAAGCCGCCGCATCGGGAAACACTGCTGCTAATAAGTCATCGGCTAGCATTCTTAAAATATTGGGAGGAACTTTTTTGCCATTTCTAAAGCGTACCAACGCTAAGGAGCGCGTGGCGACCCAGCGCCATCGTGTTTTAAATACAGGAGACTGTAAAACGGCTTGCACTAGCACTTCTTTCACCGAATTAGGGTGCAAAAAATTAAACACGTCTAAAAGCGGGAAGCTGTGTTGTTCGGCTAAAGAAATATTTAACCCATCATCGGTGGCGGCAGCTTGTAACTCAAAATTAAATGAGCGACAAAACCTTTTACGTAATGCCAAGCCCCAAGCTTTGTTGATTCTGGCCCCAAAGGGGGAATGGATGACCAATTGCATGCCGCCCCCTTCATCAAAAAAGCGCTCTGCTATTAACGTTTTTTGTGTGGGTACGGCTCCTAAAACCTTTTTGCCTTCATGTAAATAATTAACCAGCTGGGTGGCAGCATTGAGTGTTAAATAACAATGCTTTTTTAGCCAAGTGATGGCACTTTGAATAGATTCTGGATTTTCTGTTAAAAATTTATCAATCACTTCACGTAATTTAGATACAAAGAGAGAAAGTTCATCTGAGCGCGTGGGGGCTTCACCGCGCCAAAAAGGCACACTTGGCGGTGCACCATGGGCATCTTGCACAATGACACGACCTTTATAACTTTCAATACGATTAACCCGCCAAGAAGTTGTGCCCAGTAAAATAATATCGCCGCTGGTGCTTTCAATGGCAAAGTCTTCATCTAAAGTGCCCACCATCAAAGCATCCGGCTCTGCGATAACCGTAAATAAACCAAGATCAGGAATAGCGCCACCACTGGTAATAGCAACCAAGCGGCTGTTTCTTCTGCCTTTAACACGCTGGTTTACTTTATCGTAATAAAGATATGCACCATAACGCCCGCGTACGCTTGCGATACCTTCAGATAAAATAGTGATTATTTTTTCAAAATTATCGTAAGTGAGATCTTTATAGGGGTAAGCGCCTTTTACCAATTGATACAGATCTTGCATTGTCCATTCATTCGTTGCGCAACTGGCAATAATTTGTTGCGCTAAAATATCCATTGATTCTTTGGGAATGAGTAAGGTATCCAGATCGCCAGATTTAATTGCATAAATAAGTGCACTACATTCTAATAACTCATCACGCGTGGTAACAAAAAAACAGCCTTTTGAGATAGCGCCATGCCAGTGACCGGCACGACCCACGCGTTGTAAGGCCCCAGCAATAGTGCGCGGGGAGCCAATTTGACACACTAAATCGATACTGCCAATATCAATACCTAACTCTAACGACGCAGTTGCCACCAAGGCTTTTAATTCACCATTTTTGAGTTTTGTTTCAGCAGCTAAGCGAAGTTTTCTGGATAAACTACCGTGATGCGCAGCCACTAAGCCTTCACCTAAACGTTCACTCAGATGATGGGCAATGCGCTCAGCCAATTTTCGCGTATTGGTGAAAATTAACGTAGAGCGATTATCAAAGGCCCGTTTTGCCAATAGATCATAGATTTCATCCCACATTTCATTCGAAGCCACTGCCCCTAAAGGGTTAAGTGGAAGTTGAATAGAAAGCTCAAGTTGTCTGGCATGACCGATATTGACCAGCGTTGGTAAAGGGCGATGTGAACCTGCAAGATATTCGGCAATCAATTCAAGCGGTTTTTGTGTGGCTGACAACCCGATCCGCGTAGGGGAGGTGTGCGTAATGGCCTCAAGGCGCTCTAAAGATAGGGTAAGGTGCACCCCGCGTTTATCCCTTGCAATGGCATGGATTTCATCCACGATGACTGTATTGACTGTAGTTAAAAGCGCACGACTTTTTTCAGCGGTAAGCAAAATATAAAATGATTCAGGGGTGGTAATTAAAATATGGGGTGGCTTCTTGAGCATACTTTGACGCTCTTTTGCCAAGGTATCGCCACTTCGCACGGCAACGCGAATGGGCGTAAAAGGCATTTTTCTTTTTTTCGCTAAGGCTGTTATTTCCTGCAAAGGACCCATCAAATTTTTTTGAATATCATTGCCTAGCGCCTTTAACGGAGAAATATAAACGACTTCAGTATTGTTTTCTAATTCACCCAGTAAAGCTTTAACAATTAAGCTATTCAAACAGGCTAAAAAAGCCGCTAACGTTTTACCAGAGCCTGTGGGAGCAGAGATTAATGTATGTTTGCCCTGCAAAATAGATGGCCAACCTTGAAGCTGAGGTTCGGTTGGTGCACCAAACTTTTGAATAAACCACTCTTGGACTAAAGGGTGTGCCCAATCTAGGTTTTGTTGCATTTATTTTTACTACCAAACAAAGAGAATTACCTAACATTAAAGCTATTATCTCTAAATTCAAACAGTTTGTATAACTCAAAAATCCGAGTAAAATAAAATCATTAGCAAATATGTGTGTGTACTTACATTATTTTCAAAGGAAGTAACATGAAACAAGGCGCAACATCTTCTACCGCTGCCACACCTACTGAGCCGGGTTTAGAACCCAGCAGTCAAAGAAAAGGCAGTGATCCCATCTCAGTTGGTGCTTCTACAACAGGAAAACCGCCCGCAAAACCCCTAGTAACGCAGTATCAACAACACTTGCAGCAGGAAGTCTATGGGGCAGGTAGCGATTTTGTGGTTGGCTCGCCGCCTGGCGTACATGACTTTAGACGTGGGCGCACAAGCAGCTTGAACAAAAAATAAGCTTCTAGGCAATCACCACTTCTTGATGAACTTGTGGCAATATTTGCATATTTGCTAACACGCAGGCGCTAGGTTCTAGTGCTTGCTGGCTGCAAGTTGGTGAAACTTGATTTGCCTGTGCACTGATAGGCGCATCTAATCCAGGAATAGCATCATCAGAAAACTGAATACAATCGCTGAGTTTCAAGGTAACGTCCGTGGATTTTGCTTCCATGTTTTGAAACAATTGTGGAAATTTTATAAAAAAGCCATGTTCTTTATTTAATTCCGTTTTTAACTGTGGGGTCACAAAATCATCGCTAATATTATGTTTTTCAGCAAAATTCAGTAATTGATAAAAAAGTTTATAGTCAGAATCATTTGCTTTATCGGCACCTTCTACAAGCGGATTCACCACTTGGGCATGAAATGTATGGCATCCATCTTTATATTCGTAAGATGTCCATAAAATTTTGCCAGGCGATAATAAATATTCTTGTTCGCCAGGAAAGCAGGAATAAGATTGAACACTTTTACCATAGGCATCTTCAAAAATAATCATGCAGTTACCTTTAAACCCTTCACTCACCCATTTACTTGAGGAGGTGCTTTGAAAAGCTACTTGATCGGTAATGCCACCGCCTTGCTCGACCAAACTTATTCTTTCAAGGATTTCCTCAAAAGGTGTGGAATGTTCGCCACGATAAGTTTCAAAATGGCAACAATCAGGGGTAATTTTATTAAGCGCAGAGCTTAAAAAGACGGTATTAAGAAAAACATCTTTTGCGTCTTGAAAATAGCTTGGGCATTTTGCGCCATTATAGAGAAAATTATTAATACTCCAGTAGCCAGAGCCGGTATAGTTGGTAACTGCATTTTGCTCAGCTTGGGTGATAGGGCATCCTTGTTCATGGGGATAAACAGGGTGATAGTAAATATTATTTAAATTTTGCAATAACGCATTACTATCAGTTTCATTAAACTGAACATGAGACATATTCGCTTTAGATAATAAACTGGTTAAATTAACCTCGATATTACCCACTTTTGCGTGTAAATCGCTGGGCGTAGCATCAAATTTATTTTCTTGTTTAGAAAACAATTTAACTTCATTGGGAGCATAAATAAGGCATTTAGTTACCAACTCTACCATTTGCGTAAAGAGATTTTTATTAAGCGGCCCGTAAACTAAATCAACCATTGTATATACTCCAATCTAATGCAATTTTCATTTTATGCAGCTTTTGGCGGCTCTACTAATATTCTGTTACAAGCTTCAGAAGTGGCTCCGTAAACCAAGATCTGTACAAGCGGTATGACCACATAATTAACAACCAAACCTGGAGGAGTGTTGCTAAAACACTTTAAGGCGCCTTGTACGGCCAAATTAGCTAAAGCCCCAGAACTCATTGTTGCTAAGTAGGAATACTGGCCATTGGTTAAAGCTCCGCATATGCTAGTACATTCTACACTGCTAAGTACTCTCATGTGTTTCTCTCCGACGAAGTGACTAAAAATGTCAACTTACTAACATTGACAAAGAATGTCAACTAACACGGTAGGTTTTTTTTAAAAAAATTCAGATAGAAAAGAAAGAGCAAATATTTAGCCATAAAAATATAACCTTTTACTTGTAGATACCCTTTAAGATGGCCAAATATCCTATTTAAAAGGGAGTTGAGATGATATCCATCTTGTTTCCGATAAAAGGGGAAGCTTCTTAAATATATTTATGCTATAAAATATCTTACATTTTTAATGATAAGTCTTCTTGCCAAGGATGATGCAAGAACTGGCAAAGAATATTTGCCTAGTTTAAATTATTTAACGGGTTTATCGATAAAGTTGAAGAAAGTTTCTTTAGTTATCGTATCCCATTAAGCATGAAGATGGGTAGTTATGACCGACACCAAAACTGCATCTCACTTTGGCTTGCCAGCCTCACATATTTCATTTGAAGCAGAGCATGATATCCGCCAGATAATCAAACCACTAGAAAAAATGGGTGGCATTAAATTCTTTAGCTATGGCACCAATTACCCAGATACTTCAGGGTACACATTGCATACTAATTCAAATTATTACAAAAGTTGGTTTGAACATAAGATGCCCCTGCCGAGCTTTTATTTGAAAAGCGGTTGGTACTTCGCAGATAAATTATTAAGTAACAACGTTTTAACTTGTGCGAATAATGAAGGATTAGGCAATTTTCTTATTTATATTAATCATATGCCCAATAAAAGCCTTATCTTTGCTTTCGCGACCGATCCAGATAACCCTATGAGTGCAGAGTTTTATCTTAATCATATGGGCATGCTCAAACGTTTTGGTCATTATTTTTCAGAATCCATTGGCAAGCAGTTTATTGATCTTGCAGAGCAGCAACGTGTTATCCCATTTCCTGTCATGACTAAAAATGACTCACATCAGGAAGATACAGCAACGCCTGAAAGCAATATATTAGATACCTTAAATGAAAAAGAAAAAAAGTATCTTAAATATATCTTAGAAGGGCATTCGGTTACTGAAATTGGTGATTTAGAAGATAGATCCTGCAAAACCATTTTTAATTATGTTTCAAGTATCAGAAAAAAGCTTAACTGTGATAGTAAATTAGATATATTTGATAAACTTGAGGCCAATGGTGTTATTCGTTATTACTTAAATCATCCTATTTTTGATTTTAACCACCTTGAGGATGAAGCGCTTAAATCAGCTTTAATTGATATTTATTATCCACTGCACACTTTATCGCAACGAGAATATGACTGTTACCAACTTGTTTTAAAAGGATATAGTTTGGATGAAATCGGCAAACAGATAGGTATTGGTATTCCTACTGTGGCTGATTATATTAAACGGCTTAAAGCAAAATTAGGCTGCATGCATAAAAAAGATCTTTTCAAACAAGCAATAGGCAGTGGTTTTATGGATATTAGCTCTATGATTGAAAGTTGATTTAACATAATTCAAACAACTAAATCATTTTAAATGCAAAGATTTTTTACGACAACAAGCAGATAAACGGCAGGGTTTGTAAGATAGCCAGCGTTTTGAAACGCGCTCAATTTCACTATGATTTTACCTCTTTCATAAACATTATAAAAAATTAGGGGAAAATCATGTTAGATGGTTTAAGAGCATTATTAGAAGAACAATTACGTCAACAACAAGGACAGCCACAAGGACAACAACAAGGTCGTCCACAGGTTCGTATTATTCCATTGCATGCACTTCATCCGCATGTTCATCCACACGCAGCACAGGCTCATCCTCAGGAGCAACAACCTGCGATGAAAATAAAAATTAAAGTGTATCCCAACAATCAAGCACCTGCTGCGGCTGCACCTGCGGTAGCACCACAAATGCAAGCGTTACAAGCGCAAATTGCCGATCTAAGACAGCAATTACAGGCCCGCACGTTACAGTTGTCACAAGCCAATGAAGATAGAAGTAAACTGCGCGAAGAAAATGGTAGTTTAAAAGACACCAATGCGGCTCTCAAGGAAACTATTACCTTGTTAAAAAGACAACGCGAAGATGTAAAAGAGGATGATCAACAAGAAGCTTCTTCAGAAGCTTCTAGCGATAGTTCAGCCAAGCACAAGCAAAAACCATTCTAGGAGAAGCCTAGTTTGAGTAAAGAAGTGTAAGGCTGTACTTACACTTCTTTTTCATTATAATGGATGCGTTTTTACAATAATAAGAGAGATAGCTATGTTAAATGGTGCAAACGCTGAGTTTAATGGTACAAGCGCAGAATTTATAGATGCAGCTCCGGATCATGATTATTCATTGCAAAAGAGAATGGGGCAAAGACACTTAAAAGGTTTAAAGCGCGATAAAAGTGGCCCAAGGTTACAAAAACCTGCGCACGTGGTTCCGCAACCTCAAACTCAAACAGATGAGCCAGTGAATTTGAAACGCAAAGATGAAAGAGAAAAGTATTATCACGATGG
>JAFECS010000028.1:12931-27821 GCA_018241965.1 Pseudomonadota bacterium
GTTTATACGCCAGGCTATCAAAAACATCAAAAACCTGCGCCAGTACCCTCTATTGGTGTTCAAGTTGCACAAGCTGCCTTTGTGCCAGTGGTAGTCAATGCTTTTGGAAATTGTAAATTTAGATTTTAGTTTGAAGCGGTGATCAAAGCCATTGCCTGGTTTTGATCACCGGTTGTGAAAATTAAAAATAAACAGCGTAGTATGTGTATGAAATGTCATACCAAGCATTGTTTTCTAAATCGCTGTTTTCTAATCTTGACATGCCATAGCCCAAATTATAACCAAGGGTCATGCCAATAGTAGCACCAACAGCTGCCCCCAGAATTGGCATAGTGCTAACAGCCCCAAATGTGCCCCCGATAAAACCACATAGCGCGCTTATAAAGTAGCCATTGATTTGAGCTTGTTCATGTTTCCATTCTTCAGTTACATAATAAAGTGTTGCACCTGCAACAGCTCGAGTTTCTTTTGTTGTTAATTCGTACATGGTTGACTCCTATGCCAATGTAAGGCTCGAATATACCAAAGCAAGGCTTTTATGCCTATCAATATAAGGCTCTTTTGCTTATTTAACCCAATACTATTGTAAATAATGTACCTACACGCAATAATATCATATAAAATTATGACATTATTGCGACTGGCGGGTATTAGACGACGATTAGCAAAATTGTGCCAAAAAGGGTATTCGGTTATTCTATTTGGGATGTCACACTAAACAGGTAAAAAATGACACACCATTTTTTATTGCTTATACAATCATTTTCACGCTTTGGGTTATTTATTAAATTCAACCCCAAAGTGGAGCTTTTTGCGGGCTATTCTTAAGTTTCTCATCCCTTACATTTCATTTATTTAATCGAAATTGATAAAGCATCCATATCATTTTAGTGGTGTGGATGTGTTAGGGGTTGAGCAATGATCCAACATAACACAGATTTAAAAGCAGCATTTTTTGATGCTGTACATGAAGGCAACATTTGGGCAGTAGAGAAATTACTTGAAAACGAAGAAATCTCACAAAACCAAGATCTTTTGCTACTGAGCCTTAAAGTGGCTATTCGCGCACATCAGCTTGGTATTGTTGATAAAATATTATCCGTAAATGGTTTAGCCCAATATGCTGCCAAAGAAGATAATGAAGCGCTTAGCATTGCAGTGGAAATTGGCAATCTACCGATTGTAAATCGTTTATTGGCATTTGAAGAAGTGGTTCAAAATCTTGGTGCAATCAATAGCTATGGATGCGATATTTTTACCGTGGCTGTGTTTAATGGGCAAGTTGATATTGTAAAGCGTTTATTAGAAATTCCTGAAGTTATTGCGATTATTAAAGATCCAGAGCACGATGCGATGAACTGGGTGGATCATGATGAAATTGAACTCATGGTGTATCAAGCGTTAGAATGCGGTAACTTATTGCATTAAAGTAGCTGTCATTGCTATGTGGCAATGACAGCACTGAAATTTTAGTGCCTGCGACCGTGTCGTGCTTGACGCGGAGGGTTTCTTCGGGGGGCTGGTTGATCATCAGAGGAGTCTTCCGAACCAAACAAGGCATTGAACAGAACTGGCATAGCGCCAGGAGGAATAAACGTCATTCCAGCAGGAAGTTCAGCGCCAGCGCCTTCATCGTCTACATCTGCGCCTGGGCCAACTTCTAAAATCTGCCCTAAATTCCTAATAAGATCGAATAAATTGGCAGGGATCTGCGGTTGCGGTTCTTGAACACAGGCGTTTAATCTTTCTTTAATTTGAGCACGTGTTAGTTCGATATCGCTGTCTAACATACGCTGCATTTCTTGTTTCACCGCTTTTTTATTAAGCCCTTCATTGGTCATCCCATAGCTCATACAAAAGGCAACAAACACCAGTTTATTTATTTTTGAAAGCAAAAGATCACAGATGGTTTCATTTTTATATTGAAAGGGCATTTTAGGGAAAAATTGATTTGGGATATCTTCAAAAGAGACCACAGATTGTTGAGCAATGATATTTTGTGGTTGTTCAGGGTTTAAGCGCAAAGCATCGTAGTTTTTAACATTGATGGATAAATCTTTGTTGCTCGCGGCAAAAATATCAAGTTGCCAGCGCAGACCTTCTTCGTCTGTTAAAATGCCGGTGTATTGACCCAACGAATCAGTAAATTCTGATATATTGGGGCTGGCTTTAAGCAAAGCACCTATAGCTTTAAATCTTTCCTGCCCCCCGAGCATTTGCGTTAAAAATAAAGTATGGGTGGAGCCCTCACTTCCAGGAGCGGGGGGAACTTTAGATTGTAAGGCTGCGGCTTCTTTTTTTCGTTCTTCTCTGCTTTGGGCTTTATTTTTAATAAGTTCTTGTCTTTGCGCTGAAGTTAAGCTTGCTAAAAGGCTGGCTTTTTCTTTGAGTATTTCTTTCACCAACGCTTGATGTGCGCTAAAGCATTGTGCTTCGGTTGCAGGTTGTTCAAGTCCAAATAGTTTAAGATTGCTTTTCACAAAATCTGCACTAATATGTTCGCTAGGTGAGTTGTAATAGCTCAATACATTAGCTAAATCTGCGCGTAGTCTTTCATTGAGATTGGCATCAGGAGACAGAGGTTCTTTGGGTTCGCCAAGGGCATCTTGGATTAAACTTGCGACTAGGTCGAATTCTTTTTCATCTTCAAAAGTTAAATTGTCGAATTCTGTTTTTAACGTTTCTTGCAGTTGCCAGTGATATTTACAGTTTTTAAATTCGATAGTCATAACATCTGCCTAACTATTTTTAAAGATGTGATACTAACTCATTTAAATAATGATGGCAATGTTAGTGATATTCATTGTTGTGTTATTTGAGCGACAAAGATGGCTATTCGACAAGTTCAACCTTGGTGTCGTATTTAACACGACTTAAACAAAAGCTGCTTCTAAAAGATTTAATATTGGCTTCTTTAACGAATACTCTGCGGGCAAATTCGTTATAATCATTCATATCTTTAACATGAACTACTAATAAATAATCGATTTCGCCAGAGATAAAATAACACTGCTTCACTTCAGGCTGTTCTAGCATATTACGCTCAAAATACCGCATCATATCTTCGCGTTGTTTTTCCAAGGTAACACTCACAAAGACAATTAAATTTTGGCCTATTTTGATGGGATCAACTAAAGAAACATCTTTAGTAATAATGCAGAGTTCTCTTAAGCGTTTTACGCGTCTAAAACAAGGTGGCGGCGAGATCCCGACTTTTTCAGCAAGCTCTAGATTGGTGATTTGATTGTTGTCTTGTAAGGCATTTAAGATTTTTCTATCAATTCTATCTAAGGTGTCAAACTCAGTAGCCTTGGAGGGGTTTTTTTCTAAATATTCAGAATAGGGGTCATTTTTTTTCATAAATTACTTCTTTTTAGCAGATAAAATGGCTCGGTTTAGAAAAAATGAAAAATATATAAAATTACTTTTAAAAATCTTTTCATATATTTCTCAATTTTTCAATTTTAAATTATAAATTGAAATAAATGAAAACAAAATTAGAAAATTATTTATTTAAAATAAAGACTAGACTTACTAGTAGCCGAACAATGCGAGGATGCTATGTCTAACAATATTGTGAAATCAATTTTATCTTCTTCTATAGGGAATGTGCTGGAATGGTATGAGTATACACTCTATGCGTACTTTGCCACGGTGATTGGCAAGCTCTATTTTCCCATGGAAGATCACTTTATAGCCATGCTAATGACTTTCGCTACTTTTGCCATAGGCCTTTTAGCGCGGCCCATCGGCGGTATTATATTTGGCTACATGGGAGATAGGTTCAGCAGAAAGCAAACCTTGATGTTTACCATGTTGCTGATGTCTATTCCCACCGTATTAATCGGCTGTTTACCCACTTATGCACAGATTGGCATTGCAGCCCCCATTTTGTTGGTGCTTTTACGGATTATGCAAGGCATTGCCCTGGGCGGTGAATTTGGTACCTCCTGTGTTTATTTATTTGAATCGGTGCCCGTTAATAAGCGTGGCTTTTTTGGTTCCATTGCTTTAACTGGTGTGGGGCTGGGGTTAGTGCTAAGTTCTTGCACAATTTATATTGTGGAATCATTTGCTTCTGAGGAAGCTATTTATGCTTATGCTTGGCGGTTACCATTTTTCATCAGCGTCGCAGGTAGTTTAATTGTTTTTTACATGCGTAAAACATTATTAGAAACAGATGATTTTATGATTGCCAAAAAAACCAATTCGCTGGTGGCTAATCCGCTAAAAGAAATGTTTAAAAATCATAAAGCCACTTTGTTGAGTTTATTTGCCATCTTTTTAACTACCCAAGTGTCTTTCTTTGTGGTTTTTATCTACGGCAAAACGATGATGATAGATTTCTTGCAATTTCCCAGTGCTAAAGCAGGGCAATTTATTTTATTTACGGTGATGAGCTATACCGTGTCTACCGTTATTTTCGGTTATCTTTCCGATAAGATTGACAAGAAAATTATTATTTTACTAGGAACAATAGGGATATTCTGCGCTGCTATACCCTTTATCAATGCCTTAAAAGAAGGCGAAGCGATTAACATATTAAGCATGACAATTGCCATGGGTGCGCTGATTGGGATGACAGAAGGGACATTGAACCCCTTGGTCGCCGGTTCTTTCCCCACCAACATTCGTGCGACCAGTGTTGCTTTTTGTTGGAATTTTACCGCTGTTGCCTTTGGTGGCGTTGCGCCAATACTTAGCATGTGGCTCATTGAAAATGCCGGTGGCGTCGATGCGGTGGCTTATTATTTGATGGGCGTTTGTGTGGTGAGTATAGTAAGCCTTTTATGGGCACTAGTGACCAAATCACTGACGCGAGAAGAAACGCGGTTACAAAGGCAAACTGCGGGTTAGATGAAAATAAGAGACATTATACATCCTTGTAGGGGCGCAGCCTGTCTGCGCCCTATAAGACTAAGATTTGATGGGCGCATACAGGATGCGCCCCTACTAATTATAAGAAATACTGATCCGTGTCTTCCCCACCTTCACAAAATTTTGATTTAACCATTTTGCTTCACTCACTGGCACGCGGATGCAGCCGTGGCTTGCATTAAAGTCTGGCACATTACCGCCATGCATGGCATAACCACCGTTAAAATGCATGCAATATGGCATGGGCGCGCCGCCTTTACCCACCGGGAAACGATTCGATTTACAACTTGGGCCTTGTTTTCTATAAAAGGTATAAGTGCCGGTTACGGTTTTGCAAGCTTGCCCTATATCATCGCAAAAACTTTTGCCGCCTGAAGCATTGCCCCATCTTACTAATTTTCCACTGTCATCATAGGCGCCCCAAGCAAGTTTGGATAAATCCACTTTGATAGTATTGCTACTAGAAGATTTAGGAAAGGGTGCTTTGTCTAGCGTGTGATCCATTTCATATTTTACTTGTTTGGCATGCATAAACGCATTCCAGGAATGTGGATTAACACCACCGTCATAGCCATTAATAGCCTTGGCACTTGGCATATAAGAAAGAATGCCCATGCTCGAAATTAATAACAGTGCTAAATGTTTATTTAACATGATAACCCCCACAGCATTAAAAAAGGTTCATTTTTTTATCGAACCATGGTTAGGCACTGCGTTTTATACAAAGTTCCCGAGAATTAAAAATAAATTAAAAAAAATTCAAAAGCTGGCAATTTGTACGCTTTTAGCAGGTTTGTTTGCATATCCACTCAAGCATTTTTGACAATAAATTTAATTCAGAGGTACGCTAGAAAAGATCACTTTTTATTGGGGTGAAAAATGAACAGAACAGCAATGATTTTAAGTGTATTGTCACTGAGTTATGCTAGCCTTTCACAAGCGGCTATTTATTATGTCAATGCAGCAGCAGCTTCAGGTGGCAATGGCAGTAGCTGGTCACGCGCTTTTAATAATCTGGATTCAGCGCTAAGCGCTGCAAACTTATCTGTAGGCCCTGATCAAATCTGGGTGGCCAGAGGAACTTATAAACCTGCCGTTAAATATAATGGTACTTACACAGGAAATGAACCTAATCTTGTTACTTTTAAACTTCCCAGTAATGTTTCAATTTTCGGTGGATTTAAAGGTACAGAATCTTCTTTAGCTTATAGAGTATGCGACCCCAGTAAAACTATTTTAAGCGGAGATATTCAAGGAAATGATATCAACGATGCTAACAATAAAAGTATCAATAAAAGTGATAATGCATGGCATGTGTTAACAGCTGATGGTGCTACCAAAGTTGCGATGGATTGTTTTACGGTAACCGATGGGTATGCAGGTGGGCCAGATGGGCCCGCGGTAGGCTCTACATCCGGACCCCCACAATTTAACATAACTTTTATTGACTATGCTTTTGCATCTGGTGGTGGACTATTGGCTAGACATGGTGCTCAAGTTGCCTTAAGTAATATGATATTTAATTACGATGCAGCAGATAGTAGTAATGCCACAATCCGTACAAACCCTGCTCTTGGAAGTCCTCCTGGTGCTGCTGGAGGCGGTGCAATCGCTGCGATAGATGGTAATACCTTGGTAACTATCAACAATGCGGTTTTTGATAATAACTCCTGCTTAGGGTTTGGTTGTAATGGTGGTTCCCTAAACGCTTTACTTGAAAGTTCTTATAAAATAGCGTTAAGCAGTTTTACCAATAATGCAGCTGATAGAATAGGTGGTGCTATTCATGGCAAGAATGCAGATCATATAGATATTGCGGCAAGCCTTTTTAATAATAATATCATTACCGGACATGCAATTGGTGATGAAAGTGGTGGTTCCATCGGTGTACTCAATACTAACTTAAGCGTTATTACCTCTTCATTTAGTAATAGTGTTTCCAGTCTCACCGCAGGGGGGGGAGGGATCTTTTTCCATAGCCCGTTTGATGATAAAGAACCATATACACTTTCAGTAAGTTATTCATCATTTAACAATAACACAGCAGGAGCGGTAGGTGGCGGGGCAATCAATATATCAGGAAACAAAATCAACGTCGGAACTAAAGCTAATATTTCAAATTGTCTGTTTTACAATAATAATGCCGGCGATGGTGGCGCGGTTTATACAGATGGTGTTCCCACTGTGATGGCTAATGATGCCTTTATTGGCAATACCGCTGGGATGGATGGCGGAGCAATTTTTGCATCAACTTTCCAAGATGGGGTGCTTGTCTTAGGGACGCTTAATTTAGCAGATAGAAAGTTGCTCAGCATTTCAAATTCAGTCTTTAAAAATAATGCTGTCACGGGCGTGATAGTTGTACCTCCGCAAATCGTCTTTAACATATTTGCTAGTGCCTTAAGCGGCATCTTCTCTCAAGGCCAAGGCAGTGTTTCTTTAATGTCGCCAGGGGGTGGGGCCATAGCTTCTGAGTTTGCTGGCAATGTATCGGTAAATAACAGTGCCTTTGTGAATAATAGTGCGCCTAATGCCAGTGGTGGGGCGTTATTAATCGGGGGTGGGCTTGGTACGCCAGCGGCGATGGATCAAGCTTATTTAAAAATTAGAAACTCCGTGTGCTCTGGTAATACGGCAGGTCAAGGAGCTAATAGCGCTGTACTTGATACAGGTAACCTAGGTAATTCACCCAATGGTGTTCAACTTGATTCAGACGGAAGTTGCTTGTAATTTGATCACATAAGGGATGAAAGGATAACAGCATATAGGTGCCTAACTTGGATTCGCGGATAAGGATATTAATTGTTTTCTCTTTCTTTGTAGCTTTAATAGGATATTTAAAGCTACAGAGCTCAGCTTCCACCCCAAAATATGCTCTTATCAATTACCCTCTCGAAAAATGTGCAAAATCCACTGAAACACTGGCAGCGCTTAAAGCGCAATCGGCCCAAATTTTAAAGCGCGGACAAGAAAACGCTAAGCTTTATGATTTAAAGCCAGCGGAAGCTTTCAAAAATATTAATGAAGTGCTCTTAACCCATCCTAATACCATAGATGCCGTCAAAAAGGCCATTGAACAAAAAACCCATCAGTTTTATGTTTTTTCCTATTATAGTGATGGCTTGAAAGTGAAAGGCTATTTAAGTGTACCCAATAATGTGCCAGGGCCAATTCCATTAATCATTTTACTGCGTGGTGGAAATCGTCTACTTGGTTTACCCATTCCTGATGAATTATCAACCACTCCTGGATATGCTGTGCTCACGACAACTTATCGTGGCGGAGTGAGTGAGGGCACAGATGAGTTTGGCGGCAAAGATGTGCATGATGTGATTAATTTATTAGATAATATACCTCTTCTAGAAAAAAACCACAAAATAAAATTTCATGAGAAAAATAAATATCTTATTGGGGTAAGCCGCGGCGCGATGGAGCTGTTTTTAGCGCTAAATCGTTATCCTGAAATTCAAAATAAAATACGAAAAGTAGTATCCATTTCAGGACTGTTAGATCTTGATGTGGAAATTAAAATACGAAAAGATTTTAAAGATATGTTGATAGAAAATTTTGGCCTCAAAGAAGGCGAGCATGCAAAAGCATGGATTGCCAACCGTAACCCGGTTCAGAATATTGGGCGCATATCAAAATCACTGCCTATCATGATAGTGCAAGGGACAGATGATACCCGTATTTGCTTAAAAGAAGGCTATGATATGCTGCAAGCCTTGCATGATAAGGGACACACGGTAACCTATGTAGAAATTGAGGGGGGCGATCATGCGCTTAATAACACCCCCGACTTTATCAGCGTTCTTTTAGATTGGCTAGAACAATGATAAAGATTTAGTTGTGAGTTTTTACAAAATAGTCATTTAAAACCTGTTCTGGTAATAAATCAAAAAGTGTTGGTTCAGATATAGCGCCAGTTTTACTCACAGTTCCCCCTAAATCCACTTTGCTAACATTGCCCCACGAGTTCCTTCTATGTGGGGCAATAATTTTATATACTTGGTGCAGCTCTTACTCTTTTTTCTTCGTCGATTTCTTTGGCAAATCGCATCATAGTTGTGAGCAGCATCAATAATGGTTTATGTACTTCTTGAAATCTTTCAGGATAATTTTCTAATAAAGTAGGATATTTTTCCGCAATAGCTCGAAGATCATCATCATTTAATTTATAAGAGAGTGTCTCGTCATTAAGAATTTGTTCTGCGATTCTAATGCTCATAGAGGCGTAAATTCTTAAGTCTTCACTATTTAATTGATTTTTAAAAGGTTCTGTTGATAGAGCTCTTTGTGCAATTTCAGGGTGAGCAATGGTGAATTCTTTAAAAACATGAGGCGCAGATTTTTCTATATTCCCTTTTTCAATTATCATATTTGCAATTGCTGGATGTTTAATTCCTAGTTGTACTAAATTATATGCTTTTATATCTATCCGTTGATGTAATGAATCATCAGTTAAAACCTTTAAAGCGAGTTCAAAATGAGGCGATGCTATGTCAGCAATACGAGAACTAAGTTTAGAAAGAAGTGTATCATTGTTGAATATTTTTTCTGCGATAGATTTATGCGCTCTTCCTAATTGAATTAAATCGTTTTCATCTAACTTGTCAAATAGTTCTTGATTTGCGAAAATATGCTCAGCAATCTCTAAGTTATTTTCACCGATACTTGTTAAATCGTTAGGACTTAGTTGATTTAATAAAGCTTTATCCTTTACAAACAGCTCTGCAATAAATGGATGTACAGCTAAATCCGCTAGATCAACAGGTGAATTTTCTCTTTCTTCTAACTTCTTTTTTGCGATTTCAGGATGCTTCATTGCTAAATGAAGTAACATTCCATCAGTTAAGTCTTCTCCCGTATATCTATCATCATCTTCAGTAATTTTGCCTCTTTCTATCATTGCCTGCGCAATGGGTAAGTGTGCTACAGCTAGCTGTAACATATGCGCAGGTCCTAATCCCACAACAATTCGTAAAGCAGGATCATCAAATAATCTTTGTGCTACAGGTAAGCAAGCTTTAGCAATTTTAAAAAAAGTTTCCAGTTTCATTTTTTTTAAAAATCTGAGTGAGCCATACTGGAGTATTCTTGAATCTTGTTCTTCTTCAGGTTGATCTAGCGTGATAAGCGCCATCAATTTGTTAACAAAAGCTGGCTGTGAGCAGGCAAGTTTAAGAAAGTCATCAATAGACAGGTGTTCTAGTACGTTGCTTAGAACGTGATCAGGTAATTGATCAAGCAGCAAGGATTCATCATCACGAACCGAATCCAGCATTAATTTAAAAAATGAAAGATTGTTGAACTGTGTATCTACGCCTGTTGTACTCATGTGTCCCCCCGGATATGTAAAAAATAAAAAACATAAGCTAAATTACTTTGTTTTGATTAATATTTCTGCCGTAGAAAATCTAGTTGGGAAGGTAGGTGATGAATGCGGTAGTTTAAGGGATGGATGTAAACTTCGTATATGCAAGTAAATGGTGAAAGATATCGTGGAACTTTTTTACAATTATCCAACTCTTAGGGGTATATGTTTTCATCGTTACGAGGTGATTTATGAAAACAAATGAACAGTTTGTTTTAGATATAGCAAATGAAATAAACAAATTGTATAAAAATAAGCGCGATGCGATGTCAGGAAAGATGCCACCAAGAGAAGGTGCGTCTGGTAAACGACTACCTCTTGGCGGGCAAGCACTCGTCGAAATTCCGTCAGATATTGAAAAAGTTCATAAACTGATACAAAGTGCGATTCAAACGAATTACTTACTAAACAATAAACTAGATATTCCTGAGGATAAAAAAGTTGATTTTGAAGCATTAGTGACAAATATATTAACCGAATTAGCTAATGCTAATAAAAAAGAACCTGCCAAAAAAGCAGCTTCCACATTAACTGTGGGTGGCGGTGGTGGCGCAGTTAATCAATTTGAATCAACCTATAATAAGATTGTTGAGCTTAAAGAATCAATGGTGAAACAAAGGATAGACGTAAAAGAGCAAGCAGATGGTGACTTTAAACCGAAAGCAAATAGAATGGAATAGGTTTTAGTACTCAAAAAAAGGGGGCTAGATAGGCCCCTTTTTTATTATGCCATTGCGGCAGTCTGAGATTTTGATTGCGCTTTGGGTAATTGAATTTCATGGCGCTTTATCTCTGTATAGATGCTTTTAAGGAACCCTTTGTCGATGTTATAATCGCTGAGGTTTCTCAAAAACTCATCTTTAGTCATTTTATGACGAATTGCTGGGTTATGCAGATCTGTGTTTAACATAACTGTACCAAAAGCTAAACCATAGACTTTATCAGAGCCTTGAAATCTCTCTGTTGGCATGCTTGGAAACACGGCCTGATTATTTTGATAATATCTTTCAGCAAAAGCTTTTACAATTCTATCAAGTTTTTGAGCTTCACCAGGTAAAACAAAACCACCACTTTCTAAATACTCTCTTAAGGCTACGGCAAAGTTTTTGCCAGTGAAATCAAAATTATCCGTATAAGCTTTTAGAAGCTGGTTACTGAAATCATCTTGCTTGCTTAACGCATCGCCAAGTTCTTTTTGATAAGCATTTAATTCATTTTTATGATTAAAAATGAATTTTGCGATTTCTTTTGCTGTAAATTCTGCCCTTAAACTGTCAATTAAAGTGTCAATAACCTTTTTTGGCTCTAGGCATTTTGCTCTATCTAATGCAAGTTTAAATGCCTGTGTGGCTGCAATAGAAACACTTGGCGCTTGGAATAGCAATGAAGATCTGCGCTCTGGGCTTGGTTCCCGTGACATTAATGGAGAGCTATCAGGTGATCCCATGAGTGAAGTTGCCGATAAAGGAGAACCGCAAAAGGACCCATCATCCATGTCAGGCTCTGTAAGTAGGTGCTCTATTGCAACCAAGGGAAGTTCCTTTAGCTCAACTTCAGTTGGTAAAGGAGCAAAACTATCCAAAGGCAACATTGATTGCATTAGAGCACTATTAATATCAATTTCTAAGTCATTAATTTGTCTTTTTACTAATTCAAGCTCATGGTATAAAGCCTCTTGATTTATTTTTTCTATAAGCAGTTGTGCATTGAGGTCACTCAACTTTTCTTGGAAAAGTTTAGATTTTTCTCTGAATTCACTGTTTTTAATTAATTGCTTATCATGGCTCATATTTAAACTTTCGAGCATGCTTTCTTGAATATGGATTTCTCCATTTATATTTTGTATAGAGGAATCAACCTCTTGCTTTTTAGCTAATAAGTTTTCATAGACGCCGCGTACATGTTTATATTCACGACGAAGGTGAATGACATAGCACTCTTTTACTTCCTCCCTGTATCGTCTAAAATAGGGTATAAGATACTCGTCACTTGTGATAAGAGGTTCACATACATTTTGTAATTTGATATCTGCTCTAGGATCAACTAAACCTAATGTTTTTGAAATAAGCGGAGCAAGAATAATACTTAAATTATGCGCAGTCATTTTGTTAGTTTCAGATTGCTGTTGCGACAAATATAGTAATGTTAAGTAATTATATAGAATTTCAGCAAAAGCCATTTTGTTATAATCATATGATCTAGCTAATTTATCAATGAACTTTTGTAAGTCTGTGCTTGCCTGTGCATTTTGTTCTGGTGTGTTAATGTTATCTACATTTAGTATAGCATTAAGCTGCACTACATCTGTATCATTTGTGGGCAATAAGGTACAATTATTCAACACGAATTTAAGCGCACTGATATAGTCATCGCGACTATAGGCATGAGTGTCAAAATATTGGTTTTGTAAAATATTTTCCACAATTTCTTGAGCTTTTTTTTGCGTACCCGACAATCTGAAGATGCCTTGTTCTTTAAACCAATTCTCTTTGGTTGTGCTTGTTAAAAAATTCGTTAACCATCTGCTTACACGAACTGCTTCTTGAATAGAGAATTGAGATTGTGGACCTGAATGCATGAAGTTTACTCCCGGGTGAAATTACACGTAAAAAGTTATTTCTTAATTTGATATCAAAAAATCTAACACTATTTAGTTATCTAATATGTCAGAAATAACTATATGAAAGTGCTAAGCGTATGATTTACATGATAGACGGCAGAGAGCCCCAATACAGGAAAGAATCTGACGAAGGTTAGGGTAGTTAAAATTCACTTTAGAGAAAACAAATAATGAGTTGGAGATCAAAATACTGTAGTTGCAAATATTTACTTTAATAGGTAAGATGCCTACCTATTTTTCTTTTAGAGAATTATCAAATGTCCTATGTAGATTTTGCAAATAAAGTGAATGCCTTAAAGAGTATTCTTGAAAAAATCGATATTTTAGAAAATAAAGATACCCTCAATGAAATTCAAGCACAAGAATTAGCAGTACTAAAAACGAGGCATCATGGGCTTGTTGAGCAAATGAGTGCACTGATTGAGCAAGGACCTCTCACAATTCTTGCCACAGAATACCAAATCTTAAAAAGCATGAAACAAGAGAGCATTTTACGTAAGCTATGGCACAGTGCTACAAAAGGGAAGATCCCCTTTGAATTATGGGATCTTGAAGTGGCAGCTTCATGTGGTAATTTGGAAGTTGTTATAGAATTGTTGGAAGATGAAAATCTTCAGCAGCTTGCTGCAAGTAATGGCAACCGTGTGCTAAGAAGAGCCGCATTAGGTAACCATCATGAGGTGGTTGCGTTTTTGATGAATATAAAATGCATTAAAGAATATGGCAATGTTCCTCTTTTAATCCAATCGCCGGACCAAAGAACGGCAAATTCAAGCTTTTATACTTTCCTAAGAGGTGCGTTAAATTTTCCAGGGAGTGCCGATACCTATCTTGCATCGATGAAAGAACTGATTTCTACTAAAGAGATAATCGATCTGGATTGGAGATATTTAGCAAATATTCTGGCATTAAAAAATGTCACTAACGAAAGATTAAAAGAAGTAGTTTCTTTTATAAGTATTTTACCTTCAGCTCGTATAAGAATTTTGGAAGATCAAGATTTTCGTAACCTGATGGGTAAAGTAAGATCTTGGTTAAAAGGTAAACGCAATAAACCAGTTCCAGATGATGTTCCGCGAGTAGGGCCTCATGTTGTTAAACTAGGGGTATCCGCATTTAACCTGGTTGCGTATGAAAAGTTTTTAGATGAAAAAGCAGTAGCTGATAAATTAAGAGAACATTATACAGAGGATCAAATACAAAAATTTTATCCTGGCAGATTTCCCCGTAAAGACAATGGTGAGTTTCATCAATCAATAACCATAGAAAATAATAGAATTACCCAGGCTGTCATAAGACGTGGACCTGTTAAACCCAACTGAGATATGAATAGGGCGCCTTTGGCGCCCTTTTTTTGCTTATTTTTTTCTTGCCATGGGTGTACTAGAAGATGAACTACAAGGTGGTGATACTTCAGTTGTGTCTATTGTGGAAACTAAAACCCCATGTCTGCTTGTTTTAAACTTTGCTCTGTCTAGCACTTGAGACAAAAACAAAGTTTTTTGATCCCATAATGCAGCTTCAGTTTTAAGCGAATTTGCTTCTCTTATTAAGCTGGCCTGATAAGCAGGTGTGAAATTTTCCTTAATTGCTTTTCCTAATTCAATTGTTAACTTCCTGTTGTCTCGAACGATTTGTTGACTTAGTCTATCTTTCTCACGTTTGGCATCTGTCTGTTTTGATTTTTCAGCACCGGATTTCATATTAATCACCTCTCGTTTTATTTTAATTTTGGCGCCACGGTTTTTTCTGCTTGCTCACCTTTATCACCATGTCCTGACATTGCCCCGTTAAGGCTAGCGGTTGGCTGCTGATTTGTAAAAGCAGGAGTTAAGGGCGCTGTATTAACACGGTTAATAAGTTCTTGACGCTGTGCTGCAGATAAATTGCAAGGCATAGAAGACAAACAGGTTTGAATATAGTAATTATTATTTTCACTTGCTTTCGCAAAAGCTTGCACTTTGGCAACCATTCCCATAAATTTTCTATAAGCCTGATCTTTTGCTTCAACTTGACTG
>JAFECS010000029.1:0-29327 GCA_018241965.1 Pseudomonadota bacterium
TGTGATGGAATTGCCATACAAGTTGCTGCATGGTGAGACCACAAAGAATGTGTCGGGCCAGGGGACAGGACAGGCTGAACTGAAGGAGAAGTGCGGAGAGGGGGGAAGGGAAGGGAGGGAGAGAGGGAGAAAGGGAGAGGAAGAGAGGAGAGGAAGGGAGAGAGAAAAGAGTGGGGGGGGGGGGGGGGGGGGGGGGGGGGGAAGCCGCTTGAAGTCTCTTGCGTCATGGCAAACGGAACTTGCATTTTTGCACTTTTTTGGGCCATGTCACTTTCTAGGGTTTTAATTTGGGTGCTATTTTTTTCTAACGTAGACTCAAAAGTAGCTTTTTTGCTGGTGGCTGAACCATGGAGTTCTTTGAGCAAAGACATATTCGTTTGAAGTTCTTCTACTTCTTTGGCTATTTTATCTAAATAACGCTCTGCGAGCACTGTTTGCGCTTGGTGAAATTGAGTTCGTAACTTTCTTTCTTGATTAGGCAATAACTTTTTTCTTGCCATGCTGGCATCTTGATAATCGCATCGAAGCTCTTCAATAGATTCAGTAAAAAGCGCCTCATCGAGTTGTTTATAATCCTCTTTTTCGCTGCTCTTTTTTAATAATTCATCCCTCTTTTTTTCAAAAGCATAGGGTAAATTGTTATTACGAGGACACATACTTTAACCTCCTCACATTGATATAATCAACAGTGCAACGATGTGATCACACTTGTTTAGTCATATGTCACATATTCAAAGTAGCACGTTTGAGAAGGATTTTTGGTGTCAATTTTTACAACTAAGTTAAAATTTCTCTATTCTTTTTCGCTACCATCAAAATACGATCTGATTTGTCATCAATAAACTTCGTTCCATCAATACCATATTGACCCAAAACTTTAAATCCATTTCTTTGCAGCATTTCTTTGAGCTGCTTGGCGCTATAGGTTTGCAAGGTTTGAGATTGTTCTAAAATCTTTGGCTTGCTGTTTCCTTTTTGACTATAGCTTGTGGTATAGGATGCTAATATGCCACTTTGATCAATAGTGCTGTATTGGATTGCTCGGCTCTTATAATTACCTTCAATGGTTTGCCAGTCTATGGTTAAGCTTGTAATATTGTTACCTTTTAATAAATAATTTAAATTATTAATATCAAAGACATACAAACCGCCTGCTTTTAGATTTCTGTTGATATTTTTCATCGCTTTTTCAAAATCAGCTTTAGTAAGGTGGCCCACGGCATTAAAAATTGTAATCACGGCATCATATAGCCCTAATTTTGTTGTGCGCATATCACCTTTTAAAAATTTAATTTTATATGATGTTTTTTGCGCTCTTTTTTTGGCAACCTTAAGCATGTTAGCATTAATATCGACACCACATACTTCAAATCCGCGATCTGCTAACCAAAACACTTGAGACCCCGTTCCACAAGTGAGATCAAGTACATTTTTTACTTTGTGCTTTTTTAATATTTTTTCTATGGTTTTGTTTATAACTTGTGAATTTGCTTCGTTGAATGCATCGTAATCCTTAGCATCCTTGTTGTAATGAGAAGCTTTAGCGCTAGCATGTGATGATTGTTTCATAAATGTTCCTTATGTTAGTCTTATTTTTAATAGGCTATTTCTGCCATTCAGATGCTAAAATACCTCTAATATTTGTATTCACAAATTTTCCATATTTTAATTTATGTTCTCGAAGTTTTCCTTCTTGCACCATGCCATTTTTTTCCATAACACGCGCTGATGCGCTATTATTGTCAAAATGCTCACCATAAATACGGTGCAATTTTAAATCTTCAAAGCCAAATTCTATTATCCTAGAGAGCATTTCAGTGCCGTAACCTTGCCCCCAATAAGGTTTGCCTAACCAATAACCTAAACAGCCATGGTTAAATTCTGCTGACACCAACAGGCCTATAGTGCCAATTAGCAGATCTGTTTCTTTTAGGACAACAGCATAGATATAATCATTTTGCTTTAAACTCGCATCATGGGTGGCAATCCATTCTTCTGCCATCCCTTTTTCATAGGGATAGGGAATGCTCAAGGTATTATCAATAATTTCTTTTTCTTGAAGCAGTTCATAAACGCGCGATGCATCAGATAGCTTAAAGGCGCGAAAAGTTAATCTATTGGACTCTAAATTTATTAATGTCGATGTCATATTGCGCCTATCATTGGTTCTAGGGAGCGCGATTTAATTTCTTCAGATATTTTGTCAATAAACTCATCTATAGCAAGATGATTAATGACAGCGCCATCTCGCCGACGGATTGACACGCTATTTTTCTCTACTTCTTTATCTCCCAGGATTAACATATAAGGGAGCTTCTCTTGCTGGGCCCTTAAAATTTTCTTTTGCATACGTTCATCAGAGTCATCCATATCCACACGTAAGCCTCCCATTGGGGAGGGTATTTTTGCTTGGCAAAGCGCTAACTTTATTGCCTGAGCATAATCAACATGTTTATTTGAAATGGGTATAATCCGCACTTGAACTGGGCAAAGCCACGTGGGAAAATTACCATTATAATGCTCAAGTAAAAAAGCCACAAAGCGTTCATGAGAGCCTAAGGGTGCACGATGAATAACGTAAATCGGATGACTTTGGCCATCTTCACCAATATAGTTTAAATTGAATCTCTCACTCGTTAAAAAGTCTAATTGATTCGTAGAAATTGCATACTCTTGTCCGATGGCACTCTCAATCATAAAATCAATTTTGGGGCCATAAAACGCAGCCTCACCTTTTTCTTCAACAAAAGGAAGGTTTGATGCTTGCATTGCATCTCTGATTATATTGATGGCATCCGCCCACTTCTTGGGTTCACTGATGTATTTATCATTCTTTTGTAAATCAGGAAGCGAAAGGCGCATATAATAGTTTTTAATACCTAAAATTTCGTAGTATTTCGCATGTAACAGTAATGCCCTTAAAAATTCTTCTTTTGCTTGATCGTATCGACAATATATATGCGCATCATTTTGGCAAAAACCCCGCGTACGCATTAACCCCGTTAAAGCGCCACTTGCTTCATAGCGATACACATGACCATATTCACTCAGCCTTAATGGCAATTCACGATACGAATGCGGTTGCGATAAATAAATTTCATGATGATGGGGGCAATTCATTGGCCGCAGGTAATATTTTTCATCTTCAATCTCAATAGGCGCATACATATCCTCTTTATAATACTGCAAATGGCCAGAGCGATGATAAAGTGATTCTTTGGCAATTACCGGCGTTGAAACAGGCAAATACCCGTCTTTATGTTCTTGCTCTCTGGCAAGTTGTTCTAATTCTTGACGTATAATAGCGCCATGCGGCAACCATAAGGGTAGCCCTCTCCCGATCTCGTCGCTCATGGCATAGATCTGTAATTGTTGTGCTAACTTTCTATGGTCACGCTTTTTGGCCTCTTCAATTTGCCAGAGTCTTTCGTTCAGTTTTTCACTGTTTTCAAAACACAATCCATAAATTCGCTGTAGTTGAGGACTTTTTGCATCGCCGCGCCAATAAGCCCCTGCGATAGATATCAGTTTAAACTCTTTTATCGCCAGGGTACTTTCAACATGTGGCCCTTTGCACAGATCAATAAATTCACCCAAGCGATATAATGAAACATGGCTTATACCAGCGCTGGCATTAAAGTCTTCGCCTACTTCACTTGCTACAGCCGTGCTTCCTTTATCACGTAATAATTCTAATAGCTCTACTTTATAAATTTGACCGTGCCCTTTCATATATTCAATAGCACGTTCAATAGGCCATTCAAATCTCTCAAATTGCAAATGTTTTGCTTTTAAATCAATCATCTTTAATTCAATTTGAGCCAAGTCCCCTTCACCAATAGGTTTGGGGAAATCTATATCATAATAAAACCCATCTTTGGTAATGGGCCCCACACCAAAACGCGCTCGTGGCCACAAAGCATAAATTGCCGCAGCAAGTAAATGCGCACATGAATGACGCATTATTTCAAGGGATGGTGAAGATGGATTCATAACAACTCCTTAAGCTCTTTAATGGATCTTGCTGCCTTTGGAGTTAATTTGTTGCTTGTTCCAGAAGGCAGCCCTTGGGCTACCTTCCGCGCTTAGGCTAGGTAGCCGCGGTGGTAGTGGTTGTAGTCGCAGACATACAGAAGCCCTGAGGAAGACTCAGCAATGATAAGGATTGGCTTGCTATGTGTGCTTTATTCATAAATTTCAGTTTAAATAAAAGCTTGAGGTAAGTAAATATAAAACCTGAGGGTTTTCAGACAGATGTATGGTGTTTTGCGACAAAACAGCAAGACATATAACTTTATTGGTTCCTACTATAAATACCCCACTTTGGCCGCTTTGACCATCCTATTGCTGTAAAATCTTTTTTAAATAATAACGTTTGTGGCCTTTGGGGCAATCTTCAAGAACGCCAAAAATTTCATACCCGTGCTTTAAATAGAAGTCTTTTGCTTGAAAATCGAATGTATCTAAATGAACAAGCTTGGCTCCCATTGCTTTCGCTTCATTCTCAACTTTATTCAGCAATAAGGTACCTAAACCATTGTGACGATATTTTTCATCAACAAAAAGCACATTAATAGATAAGCATTCGCCAAGATAAAAGCAGCTTCTAATGCCTGCTATGATCACATCATTGTCTTTAAATATATAATCTTTCAAAACCTCAACATTACCATTAAAAGAAAGCTGGTTTGCATTAAATGCATCAATTTTCTCATGAATTTTTTCCGCTTCTACATCAGTTGGGATTGATAGCTTGTAAGGAAAATTTAAATCTTCCATAAATGTTTACCTTTTCACTATATTACTTCATCAAAATATTTTATAAAGAATGTCATCGTAAGTTTAGGATTTTTAATATTCTCTCTGACAAACTCAACCTTATAACCACATTTCCTGTAAAAATCTGGTGCCTGATACGCACAGGTGATCAAGTTAATATTATTTAATCCTTTCTCTTTAAAATGATTTTCCAACTCAGTAATCAATTTCCTTCCATAACCATTGCCTCTATGCGCTTTATCTATCCATATGTCTCGGATATGTATTGATGAATATGAACTAAAAGCATCCAATACACCTATTACTTCATCCTGCTTATCAAAAAGTACAAATGCAAAAGGCTGATAGTTAACATCAATGCCATGATTGACTGAATATTCTTCTAAACCCTTTTCCATTTTTTCTTCAATCACTTTTGGAAGCTGGTCAACAAAAGATATTTTAAAATTACTCATATTGTTTTCTCTACAAGCTCAAAGCATTTTCAAGCTTTTCTAACATTAAGTCCTGCCGCTCAATAGTCATCGTTTTGATGTTCTTCAACTTCCATTGCACAGCGGGAAGTGCTTCAACACCAGTTACCCCTAGCAATGACCAAGTAGGCTCCCCACGCTTAAATGACATCAAAAACTCTTTTTCGTCTTGAGTTAACGTAGCGTGGATTTGTTCAATCAAACTTTCCCGTGTTTTGATCAAAACTTCCAGTTCTATTGGCTCTGAAGTCATTCCTAAAAATTCTCTCTCAAAAATAATATCAATATTCTGCAAGTTTGGCTTCAACACCTCATGCATCGGCCGTTCATGACTTATCAAATACACTAAAAAGGCTTTCCGAATATCGTCGGTCAATCCATCATGTTCAAATAACATTTTTACATCAAATAAATCTCTGGGGTGCTGGCGATCCAATGCTGCAACTATCTTGCCACCATAAAGATCAGCCAAAGAAAGCATCCTTACATCAAGCACACTTAGATTAAATTCATCTTCTGCTTTGCTTGCAAGATCTTTGTACACAATAGGATACAATGTCCCCCTTAAAATTGTATTAGGCTCAATTTTAATGGGAGCCACACCTTTTGCATTAATAATAAGTTTTTTGCTTTTAAGCTGAACTTTTAAATCAGAACGTGCTTTTTCAATATTCTTTTTAATATTGGCAAGCCCATTGTCGATATTTTTTAATGCAATATCTCGAGCATCAAGAGGTACATAGGTTAAATCGATATCTACGGATAATCTTGGAAAGTCCCACATGAACAAATTTAAAGCCGTTCCCCCCTTCAATGCAAAACAATCCTCCTTCATGACAAAAGGAAGTACTTCTAACAACAATTTTACTTGTTGGTGATATTTTTTATCCATTCTACGTTTGGTTAACCTCATTTAAATCAACTGGCAGGGATAACTGATATTTTGCATTGTAATATCCACCGCCACCGACTACCCTCTTCCCTTTGCCGAGATCTATCTTTTCAACATTCAGCCTTTTTAACCACGGATGATTAACCTGCTCTGCGAGCACTAGAAATAACCTTTTCACCTTTACTGACTGACAAGACTCGAGTAATTCTTGTATTACTTTTGGCCTTAAGGTAATAAGGTTTTCCATGAGTAATAAACCATGCGCGACGGATGCACCCTGTGAATCAAAATGCAGATATTCCAATATAGCGCGCTCTGGGTTTGCTACCATTATTTTATAGTCACTAAGAGTATGTTCGACGAGCGCTTTATCCCACGCACCATCAAACAAACCTTGTTCGATACACGTTACGTTATCTTTTTTAAAATATACTCGAAACCACACTGGTATAGGGCGTTTATCTGATTTATGTTTTGACAACCACTTTGGGTTTCCTTCCCCCATAGGAACAAAATGGCTATAGCCTAACAACTCCAAAGCTGACAGCCCTGCGACATGAACCTTGAAACCCAATTGGCTTTGAAGTGTAAAAACACCCCCTGTCCAATCAACCGTATCGCTTTCTTTGATATAGGCTCCCTTGCCTATTTTGGAGAGCCATTTTCCCTGGACGTACCTAACTGCTAGTTGACGGAAAACTTCTTGTGAGTTCAGCCACGGCTGAACAGCTACTGTGCCGTTAGGCCAACGCTTGAGAAGTTGGCTTATTTTCGTTTGGCCAACAGTTCGCATAGGATGGTTTAAATTTTTCGAATTAGGTACACTCATAGTGGTCTTTTTTAATATAAAACAAACTATAAGACAAGCATAGTTTATTTTTAACCAAATAGGAATACTTATAGATTACCTATTTAAAATAAAATAAACCAGAACGGTTTTGTTGTACTAGCACGAAAATTCTGCCATTTGAGATTTTTTCTAGATGAAACCCCGCTAACACCCTGCCTTGCAGTGCACAGTTCTTAGGTAACCTTTAAACTTCTATATCACATTCTCCTAAGATAGAATGCTTGTCTTTATCAAGGACAGAAAAGATGTATTCACATACAATCATTTCTAGTGCAGGGCCAATTATTGCTGCAAGTGTTTCTGTTGCTTGCACCATTTTATTGTGCTGTTGTAGATGGTACGAATCAAAACCTGTTAAAACCCTTACTATTGCTCCAAAAGCCCAAAAAGAAAGCAAACCCGATGATCATCCTTTTCTTAAAGATCCTCAACCTGCACAGCCAATTACCCCAGGCTACCTAAACACACTAAATATACCCGTACAAAGAATAGAAGCGCGCATGTATGGCGAATCTGATAGAAAAGTTCGGCAAGGGAGTTTTAGACGTCGTTGGTCTACAGGCGTGTGGGAGAAGTTTAATATTGAGTCTTAGAGATGTAAGATTTTGTTGTGCTTATGGCCTGCCATTCGTAGCTCACGAAGTGAGCGAAGAATGGTCGGGGCGAGAGGATTTGAACCTCCGACCACATGCACCCCATACATGTGCGCTACCAGGCTGCGCTACGCCCCGAACGTAGGGAAGTCATTCTACAAAAAAGCCTTTTGAAAATAAACAGTTATATTATTGCAAGTTATCAGACACAATTACCGGCCTTCAGCATCAGGGGAGGCTTCTTCTGGCACGCCTTCGTACTTTTCAACGCGGACTTTGAGTTTTTGGCCAGGTTTGAAGGTAACAACACGTCTGGCGCTGATAGGGATGTCCTGGCCTGTCTTAGGATTGCGCCCTGGACGTTCGCTTTTGTCTCTGAGATCGAAGTTGCCAAAGCCTGAAACTTTGACGGATTGACCACTTTCTAAAGCATGCCTAATCTCTTCGAACAATTGCTCTACCAATTCCTTAGCGTCACGTTTATTTAAGTTCAAAGACTCAGCTAACGCCTCAGACATCTCTGCTTTTGTTAAAGCCATGGGTCAATCCCTTAATTCGGCACTAAATTCCTTTTTCAAACCAGTAACAACGGATTGGATAACAACCTCCACTTCCTCGTCTACTAGAGTGCGTGATGGATGCTGTAAGATCAACCCCATGGCGATACTTTTTCTACCAGAATCAATACCTTTGCCAGTGTAGACGTCAAAAATCTTCACTTCACGTAAGATTTCCCCAGCAGAGCTTCTAACAAAATTTATTAAACTATCACTTAAAACGCCCTGATCAACAATCATCGCAATATCACGACGGATCTCAGGAAAGCGTGAAGGTCGTGCAAACACAGGTAAAGGCTTTGTGGTTAATAGCTCCGTATCAACCTCCAATAAATACACTTGGCCATCAAGGTTTAAGTCTTTGCTTAATTTAGGATGAAGCTTGCCTATCCAACCTCTTGGTTGCGATTGCCACACGATTTGCGCACATTGGCCCGGATGACAAGCCGGATGGGCATGAGGAATAAATTGTAAAGGCAGTTTATTACCTAATAGCGACCAAAGAGATTCAAGATGGTTTTTAAGATCAAAAAAATCGGCCACACGTTTTTGAATGCCCCAACTTTCACTTTGATACTCTCCCGTGAGGATAGCGCCTAATTTACTACTTTGCTTTAATGCGCCACCTTCTGGCATAAAACATAAGCCAATTTCAAAACATTTCAAGCGCTGCTGCTGACGATTTTGGTTGTATTGTAAGGTGCTAATCAATCCTGGCCATATACTTAACCGCATTTCATCCATATCAGATGAAATCGGATTTAATAAGGGCAATGCTGCCACTTCAGGAAATAATTTCTTTTGCAGGTTACTATCAACAAAGCTATAGGTAATCACTTCTTGATAACCCATATCAACGAATGCTTTCTTGAGTCGGGTAACCTCTACTCTCGTTTCTGATTGAGCCAAAAATTGTGACCCCGTTTTAGGTAAATGATTAGGAATATTGTTATAACCTACCATTCTCGCTATTTCTTCAATCAGATCTACTTCGGTAGTAATATCGTAACGATAGCTTTTAGGCTTTACTTTTACTGTTTCATTACTCGATGAGTAATCAAGAAGCTCACAACCGATCCGACCTAGCATTTCAATCACTTTAGGTTGAGGTAAGTCGATGCCTAAAATTTGCCCTAGTCTTGCATAACGCAACACTATCTCTGACAGTTTAGGTAAGTCTTTTTCGCTTTCTATTTGAATAATGGGACCCGGCTCTCCCCCACAGATCTCAATAATCAAAGCAGTTGCTCTTTGCATGGCATCGCTTTGTAGCTGTGAATC
Organism: Pseudomonadota bacterium; assembly: GCA_018241965.1. Classification (GTDB taxonomy): domain Bacteria; phylum Pseudomonadota; class Gammaproteobacteria; order Berkiellales; family Berkiellaceae; genus Berkiella. The sequence continues at coordinate 9,426 of JAFECS010000029.1, forward strand.
AACGCCACGTTCAAAGCGAAAAGATGAATCTGTTACCAACCCATATTGGCGGGCTTTACCTGCAATCGATGATGCGGTAAATAGCGCACTTTCTAAAAGAATATCCGTTGTGTCGTCCTGTACACCACTATCAAGGCCACCCATCACCCCGGCTATCGCTTGCGGACCTTTGCTATCGGCAATCACTAAAGTATCGTCTTTAAGGGTTACTTCTTGTCCATCTAGAAGTTTTATTTTCTCGTCGCTTTTAGCTGTTCTCACCACAATAGGAGCTGTTAATTTATTCAAATCAAAAGCATGCATAGGTTGACCAAGTTCAAGCATGACATAATTTAAAATATCAACAACCGGATGAATGCAACGTATATCACTTTTTTCCAATCGTTCTTGGATCCAAGAAGGAGTTGGCACCTTGCGAATTTGTCGAATAATTCTGCCAATATAACGTGGACATAGCGAAGGGGCCTGGTTGTCAATTTTTACTGTATCTTCAATGGTTGCTTTAACCGGATTAATTTTATGCGCCGTAACCGGTATTTGTTTGAGCGCACCTACTTCTCTTGCAACGCCTAAGATACTTAAGCAATCACCTCTATTAGGTGTTAAATCAATTTCAAAAATTGCATCATTCTCTTGCTTTTCCAGGCTGTCTACTTCTAAGCCAGCCATGGTGAGTTCCATGCCGAGTTCTTCTGTTGTTAATTTGGGGTTAACCCATTCACGTAGCCATTTTTCGCTAAATTTCATCTTTAAACTCCGTTAAATTGCTTAAGGATCCTTGAATCGTTTTCAAAGAATGCCCTTAAGTCATCCACTTCATAACGAAGCATGGCAAGACGCTCTACACCCATCCCAAAGGCAAATCCAGTAAATCGTTCTGAATCAATTTTGCCGTATTCCAATACTTTAGGGTGAACCATGCCGCAACCTAGCACTTCTAACCAACCAGAATTTTTACAAATTCGACAGCCTTTACCCTGACATTTCACGCAACTGACATCGACTTCCGCAGAAGGCTCAGTAAAGGGGAAGTAAGATGGACGAAATCGGGTTTTGACATCACTTTCAAAAAAGGCAGATAAAAATGATGCTAATGTTCCTTTTAAATCTGCAAAGGTAATGTGCTCGTCAATTAACAAGCCTTCGACTTGATGAAACATCGGTGTATGCGTCACATCCGAATCACAACGATACACTCGCCCGGGTGCTATTACCTTTAAAGGCGGCTGACGTTTTTCCATGGCCCGAATTTGTACTGGCGAAGTGTGTGTACGCAATAAGGTGCCATTAGCAAAATAAAAGGTATCATGCATCGCGCGCGCAGGGTGATGAGAAGGAATATTGAGCGCTTCAAAATTATAATATTCTGTTTCTACTTCTGGGCCTTCTTCAACCCAAAAACCTAAAGAAGCAAACAGTTGGCAAATTCTTTCCATGGTAATGGTAATAGGGTGCAAACCGCCTGCTTCTGTCGCCCTACCTGGAAGAGTCACATCGATGGTTTCACTTTCTAATTTTTTATCGATTTCTTTTTGCGCCATCCCTTCTTTGTACTGCGCAATAAGGGAGGTAACAGCCTCTTTGGCTTCATTTATTTTTTGACCAAAGGCTTTGCGCTCATCGGGGGGAATATCTTTTAAACCTTTAAGTTTTTCGGTAATAATGCCTTGCTTACCAAGGTAGGCGACACGTATTTTTTCAATTGCTTCGCTGTTTTGTGCTGCTGATAAGGCAGCTTTGGCATTTTCTATTAATTCGCGATGATCTTCCATTCATTCACCATAAAAAAAGGGAAGATTAGCCTTCCCTTTAGTTTTTATATTTTTGTTTGTTTAAATGATTTTGGCATTTGAGAGCACCGAAGTCACAGGAGGGAACAAATTTTTTTACGGTTTCACCATAAAAAAATTGATCCCCCCTATGCCATTTATGTTTCCTAGAAATGCCAAAATCTAAAGAGACATTAATTAGCCTCATTTAGGCCGCCAAGGCATCCTTAGCTTGATTTGCGATTTTCGCAAACGCTGCTTTATCAAATACAGCCAATTCAGCCAACATTTTTCTATCAATTTCAATATTAGCTTTGTGCAAACCGGCGATTAAACGGCTGTAAGATAAGCCACATTCTCGTGCACCGGCATTAATACGAATAATCCACAAAGCACGAAATTGACGTTTCTTTTGCTTTCTATCGCGATAAGCATATTGACCGGCTTTTAAAACTGCTTGGTTAGCAGTTTTAATACAACGACTACGCGCGCCGTAATAACCTTTTGCTTCCTTTAATATTTTCTTATGACGTTTTTTAGAAGTTACGCCACGCTTTACTCTTGCCATTTTATCCTCACATCAAATTAGTTTAATAATCTCTGCTTTCTCAATCGTCTAGTCGTATGGCAACATGCGATGCACTAATTTGGCATCACTGTCACACATCACGCCATTTCTTCTGGCTTGACGTACTTGTTTCGCAGATCTCTTTGTATTGATGTGATTACGATTGGCACGACGAAAGCGAACTTTGCCCGTTCCAGTCACTTTAAACCGTTTGGTAGCACCACGGTTGGATTTTAATTTAATTTTAGCTTTGGCTTTTCTTGCCATAACATCTACTCCGCATTGTATTTTTCAATGGTTTATTTTTTAGGAGATATCACCATGACCAGCTGACGGCCTTCCAGTTTAGGTTCTTGATCAACCACACCGGCATTACCTATCTCTGCTTTGATTCGTTCCAAGAGCTTCATACCCAATTCTTTATGGGTAATTTCGCGACCTTTAAAACGAATGGTCACTTTAACTTTATCTCCGCGTTCTAAGAAGGCGATAAGGTTGCGTAGTTTTACCTTATAATCTCCCTCGTCCGTCACTGGACGTAATTTAATTTCCTTGAGTTTTTGGATTTTTTGTTTTTTCTTCGTTTTCTTTTCATCAAACTGGAACTTACCAAAATCCATTACTCTCACAACGGGGGGATCTGCATTGGGTGATACTTCAACCAAGTCTAACCCCAGTAATTCGGCTTTACGCTGTGCCTCCCGTCGACTCATGATCCCCGTATGGGAACCAGGTCCTAGTATACTACTACGTTCAAGCGTTCCTTCTGGATCAACCAAACGAACACTTTGTGCCGTAATAGCATCATTTACCCGAACCCGAGACTTTTTCGTTGTATTAATAATCTTACTCCTATCCCTCTACTTTCTAGCTTTTATTATTGCACTCAGACTTAAGTTTATCCTCAAACTCAGTTAGAGTCATACTTCCTAAATCTTCACCCGTTCTGGTTCTTATCGTTAGAGTTTGTTGAGCGACTTCTTTATCGCCGACAACGACCAGATAAGGAACACGCTGAACAGTGTGCTCGCGAATTTTAAACCCTATCTTCTCGTTTCTCAAGTCAGTAACAGCCCTAAACCCCTGAGATTTTAAGTCTTCGCAGATTTTTTGTGCATATTCTGCCTGGGATTGGGTAATATTTAGGATTGCAACTTGAATTGGGGCCAACCAAGTGGGGAAATTCCCAGCATGCTCTTCAATCAAAATTCCAATGAAACGCTCTAAAGAACCTAAAATAGCCCGATGAAGCATCACAGGCGTCTGCCGCGAACCATCTTCAGCAACATATTCAGCCCCTAGGCGCTCTGGCATGGAAAAGTCTATCTGCATTGTGCCACATTGCCAAATTCTGCCCATACAGTCTTTTAGCGAGAATTCTATCTTGGGACCATAGAAAGCCCCTTCTCCGGGTAAATGCTCCCAAGCAATGCCTTTGGCATTGAGCGCATCTTCCAAGCCTTTTTCAGCTCTGTCCCAAATAGCATCTGAACCTACGCGTTTATCTGGGCGCGTTGAGAGCTTAATTAAAATGTCTTTATAACCAAAATCACTATAGATCTTAAACAAGAGATCGATAAATGAAGAAACTTCTTCTTGAATTTGATCTTCAGTACAAAAAATATGCGCATCGTCTTGTACAAAATTACGTGTGCGCATAATGCCATGGAGTGCACCTGATGGCTCATTACGATGACAGGATCCAAACTCAGCTAAGCGTATAGGTAAATCACGATAGCTTTTGATCCCTTGATTATAGATCTGCACATGACAAGGACAATTCATTGGCTTGACTGCATAGACTCTTTCATCGCTTTCCACGGTGAACATGTTGGTATGAAACATTTGCCAGTGGCCTGAGCGTTCCCATAAACTTCTATCCACCACTTGTGGGGTATTCACTTCATGATAATCATGATGTTTTAATTGAGAGCGTATATATTGAACAATTTGCTGATATACCACCCATCCCTTAGGGTGCCAAAAGACCATCCCCGGTGCTTCTTCTTGCATATGAAATAAATCATATTTCTTGGCTAATTTACGGTGATCCCGTTTTTCGGCTTCTTCAATTCTAAACAAATAAGCATCTAATTCTTTTTTGTTTGACCAAGCTGTTCCATAAATGCGTTGTAGCATTTCATTTTTAGAGTCGCCACGCCAATAGGCACCAGCTACTTTTAGCAGCTTATAACATTTGATTTTACCGGTACTGGGAATATGAGGGCCTCGGCATAAATCTATAAAATCTCCCTGCTGGTAAAAAGTTAATAATTCTCCTTCAGGGATATCTTTAATAATTTGCACCTTATAGTGCTCGCCCATTTCTTTAAATTTTTCAATCGCGTCTTCACGAGAAATAACATGACGGGAGACGGACAAGTCTTCATTGGCTATTTGAGCCATTTTTTCTTCAAACAGCGCTAAATCTTCTGGCGTAAAGGGGCGTCCAAAGGCAATGTCATAATAAAAACCGTCTTCAATCACCGGACCAATGGTAATTTGCGCCTGGGGATAAACTGACTTCACTGCATGCGCAAGTAAGTGCGCACAGGAGTGGCGAATAATCTCTATACCATCTTTATCTTTTTCGGTGACAATTGAAAGTTGGACATCTTTCTCTATTGTGAAAGATGTGTCTACCAATTTGCCGTTCACTTTTCCGGCAAGCGCGGCATTAGCTAACCCTTTACCAATACTTAAAGCAACTTCTTGAACAGAAATAGGTTTATCGAAAGATTTTTGGCTGCCATCTGGCAAAGTTACTATGGGCATAAATAATTCTTATCCGAATTTGGCAATTAGTTTATTTAACGCATTAAAGCGAATAAGGATACGAGAAAATGAGGCGCATGACAAAGAAGTGATGTAAATTTTCAAATAATATAGCAAATTAGCTTACATTGTTAAACAACCAAAAGCTCCGCATGCTTTAACGCCATAAATTCCCAAGTGTAATAATAATAAGACAACTGAGCACTCTGGCGCGTGTTATTCACATAATTATCAACGAGATCTAAAAAGAAAGCTTTTCGTTTCTCATAGGGTATAGCTAAACGTTGGGGTATCCAAGACTCACACCAAGCGGCTAAATCCTCTTTTGTTGCAAAAGTAAGGTTATAACAATTTTCATTAAAAAACTGAATGGTAAAACCCACGCGCATCAAGATATCTTTATATTCTTTACTTTTAACATTATACAAATAATAAGGGGGCTTAAACTCTTTGAAATAACCATACCACTTTTGATCTCTTACTGTTTGAGTAAGCGCAATATTCATTGGCTCAGCATCAAAAGAAGAACGTAGCATCGTTACCAATAAGTGCCCATCTTTCTTAAGATGCGCAAACATCTTTTCAATAGCTGTTTCTTTTTCTTTTACCCAATGCAGTGTATTAAAAGAAGTAATCAGATCGAACTTATTGGCATAAGAAATATCGATAATATTTTTTTGTTCAAAAGATAAATTTGAAACACCAGAAAAGGTTTGTTTTGCAAAATTAATCATGTCTTCTGATATATCAATCCCGATCACTTTTCCTTTTTTGACTTTCTCAGCGATATGAACAGTAATATTTCCTGTACCACATCCAATATCTAAAACTTCTTCAGTTCCTTGAAAAGGATAAGTTTCAAGTAAATTCATGGCAACATGATATTGTGGCACGGCCATTTCATTATATAATTTTGCATCCCAAAAATTACCATTTTGAATTTGCATCGATTTATGCCACATTGTATAAAAATTCAGTCAAAGAAATTATACTTATAATATAATCATAGCTGAATCTACACGATAGCCTAATTTGTGGTCAATTCACCCTCTATAGATTATGATTTTGTAATACATTGATGAAAACCCTGTATGAGAATCAATGAGCTATAACAAATTAGTAGTATCCGATTTAGTGTTACAAAAAACACTTAAAGTGTTTCAAGGCACGCCCCTGGAAAAAGCTAATTTAAACGCTTATCACCTACATGGTTTTGGCGTTTTTGCCAATCCGACATATGTTTCTGATCCACGTATTCAATTTACTACACAACTAGACATAACGGATATTTATCAGAATTATTTAAGCCATTACAAACTAACAGAACGGATTACTTTTGCAACCTTTGTTAAATGGATTGCACTTAAAGCGATGTTACATACACCTTTCACCTGGCGACAAATTAACAGCTACTGGTTTGAGTTTACCAATTTGCCCTTACTGGTTACGATGCGATTCAAAAATAATCGTGAGCTTGCCTTGTATGTTTTAGAAAATGTAAGCCAATCAACCTGGGAGCAATTTTGCAGCATTCAAGAAGACTATAAAGCAGGTAAATTACCTAACGTTATTAAAGAGGTGCTTGAATTACCTACCCACAGCATTGCCTATCAAATACTCAATGTTCATCTTCCCAAAATGACCAGTTACAATGTTACCACCCGTGCTATCTATGCACATCAACCCTTTATTGTTTTCAGCGATCGCTATGAATTAGATAAAAAACTTTATCTTCCCTTTTATTTAAATTATTCACATGCAACACTGACACCAGAAGATGCTGAGGAATTTATTAATCAATTTCTAAGATATGCGAAATTACCCCCCACACAAGTTGAAGAAGCTATCAAAGGAAGGTCTTCACTATCTTCCCCTTCAAACATTGCTGAGTCTAAATCAGGTGTAGAGCCAGAAGATGATTTGTCTTTTTAAATAGCCTACTTATGGGCCGCGTATTCCCAAACATAGTGATGATATTCAATTTGATCTTCTTTTTTACCCATATAAGCCAAATATTTATCTACCACATGTAAAAAAAATGTCTCTCTTTTTTCTGGCGGAAGTGCTAAACGATGTGCCATCCAAGATTGAAACCAATTCGCCAATTCCTCTTTTTGTGAATATTTAACGACATAATCATATTCAGAAAAGTAATCAATTTTAAAGCCTGTTTCAATAAGGGCGCGTTGATATTGTTCTATAGGGATCTCTATTAAATAATCTGGCAAAACAAAATCCTTGAAATAGACGCGCCATGCAGGTTCTTGTAAAATAGGGATCATCACTTCATTAATGGGATCCACTTTTATTTGTGGACGTGTTAAAATAACTTGTAAACGCCCCCCACTTTTAAGATGAGCATAAATGTTTCGTAAAGCAGCTATTTGTTTAGTTACCCATTGCAAGGTATTAAATGATACAACAACATCAAATGGTTGTTTAAAAGAAAATTCAATAGCATCTTTTTGTTCAAAAGATAGATTTTTTAGGTGATGATGGTTTTTTTGAGCGAAGGCTATCATGTTTTGGGAAATATCTATACCGATTACCTGCCCTTTTGGAACCTGAAGGGCAAGCTCTGCGCTGATGTTTCCTGGGCCACAACCGATATCTAATATACGTTCATTTCCTTTTAACGGATATTGTTTTAGCGCATTTTTCGCCAATTCAAATTGTGGGATAGCATGTTTTAAATAAAAAAGGGGATCCCAGAAATTAGTATTTTTATAAAGGCTATTTTCCATGACTATACACTTATTATGTTTATGATGACTGTAAGAAGTATCAGGTTTGTTAACAATGTTATACTTTAATTATACATTTCTCTTAGAGAATTTATCGTGTTTAGATTATGATTTTTAAATACTCTGCATAACGCGTTGTATATATGTACTATAAACAATTTCAAATTTGTTGATATTAAATGAATAATATATCGCTGCCCCTCGATAAACTTTGCGAAAATTTAAAATCGCAAGTACCGCCATTGTTAAAAAAAAATAATATTCCCGGTTTAGCGCTTTGCATGTTTAAAGGTGATAAAATAATTTTGAATCTCGAGTTTGGGGTTAAAAACAGCCAAACCAAAGAACCTATTGATGCTCGCACTGTTTTTGAAGGGGCTTCCTTTACAAAGCCCATGATAGGTTATGCTGCTTTAAAACTGTGTCAACAAGGTTTACTCTCTTTAGATAAGCCGCTTCGAAGCTATCTTGTGGCTCCCTACAAAGGCGACCCCCCTTTACTTGAAAAAGTAACCTTAAGACATATTCTTTCCCATTATTCAGGTTTCCCAGAATATATGTTAGGCCCACTGGAACCATTAATGTTCGCGTTCTATCCTGGCAGTAAATATGGTTATTCAAACTCCGGTTTCAATTATCTTGCTCATGTTATTGAAAATCTTATTGAAATGCCTATTGCTGACTACCTAAAGCAAACAATATTAATTCCCTTACAAATGAATGACAGTAGTTTTATCTGGGAACCAAGATACGAATCACAAGCCGCCACCCCCCATAACCGAAAAGGTGAACCCGTTGAAAAATGGAAACCTAAAAAAGTGGTGGGTGCCTGCAGTTTACACACAACCCCCACCGATTTTGCAAAATTTATGATTAGCATCATCCACCAAGCAAAACAATCTTCGAATGAACAAGCCATTAATATGCTCGATGAACAAGTTAGCGCCGAAAAAGGTATATTTACTTCTTTGGGTTGGGGTATCGAAAAAACAGTTCAAGGAGATGTATTTTACCATGCAGGTAATACCGTCACTTTTAAGTCCATGGCTGCAGCCTTTCGTGAGCAAGAACTTGGCGTCGTCTTTATGACCAATAGCATCAGTGGCTATCATATCTTTGAGAATATGTTAGCGTTAACCCTTGGCGGTAACCACAAAGCTATCAGCGACATTGAAGAGTTCGATAAAGAAGATCTTGTTATCGATGCTATTGGTGAAAATTATTTGGTGAATTGGTGGTATGCTTATAGCATCTAAGATTTAAACACTAAAGAACAAAGATAACTCAAGGGATGTTTATAAATAAACTCACGCATAATTAGTAAAGCGATTTTATTTTTTGAATAGTCAGTGCCTTCTCGGTGAATAACAATATTAGGATTGTAGTTAGCTTCGATAATAATACCGTTTTGATTTATGATGGGAGAGTCTAGTGATTGACATACAATATCAAAACCAACTAATTTGAGATTGAGCACTTTTGCTGCTTTAATAAATAGTTTACGGTTTTCTTGACACATATTAGTGGAAACTACTCGATAACTACCCCCTCTTGACAAATTACACGTGTAATTAATATTAACTTTCTTATCCTTAGGCGGTATGCTATCTTTTGTATAATGTTGATTTTCTAAGCATAGTGTACTTTCAAAATCAAATACAATTGGCTTTAAAAAATGACTTATTTCTTTTCTCTTTATATTTTTAATTGCAACTAATGTTGCTATCGTATCTTTACCATTTCCCACAACAAACGCAGGAATTAATTCAACAACACCGATTATCTTGTTTTTAAAAATCAGTATACGATAATCTTTTAAATTGCCGTGGTATTCTTCTATTTGAAGCGCGTGGTGCGTTTTAAACAATGTCTGGCATTGTTGGTGAAGCAAATCGATATTTGGGATACAACAAGTTACATCACTACCGCGAATCGTTCCTAACATAGGTTTAACAACCAGTGGGAATTTCATGTTTTTCGTTTTTTGAATTAATATATCAATTTTATAATCTTTTGCTTCAATCATCTCGGCATTGGCAACGGGTATTTGCGCTTCATGCAGTATACGATTGACTACAAATTTGTTTGATGCAATCAAACTGCTTGTACTATTATTCCAAGGTGTAGCTGCATCAAAAAAATAATAATTGTGCCCACCAAACTTTAAAATAAAACCTTGAATTATTTCACTTTCAACCACATTCATTCTCAAAGCTCGGGCGCTTGCCAGAAAAGTAGTTGTGTTGTAATCCATTGCTACGCTTTGCCTTTAGCTTGGTTTAAATCAATAGTATATATGTACACCATCATTAAAGCTTTTTAAGGATATATGGCAACAAATTTATCAAGCCCTGTTGTTTGCGGCAATTGATACATTAAATTCATGTTTTGAACAGCCTGACCTGCAGCCCCTTTGATCATATTGTCTATAGCACTAAGGACGATTAAGCGTTGGGTTCGCACATCAACATGAATACTAATGTCACAATAATTTGTACCTCGCACATTTTTAACTTTCGCTGAGGACCCTAATCGACATATTCTTATAAAAGGTTCATTCTCATAAGTTCTCTTATACAGTGTATAAATTTCATGTGCTGATTTAGGCTCTTTTAATTTATAACAAGCGGTAACCAAGATCCCTCGGGTTATCGGAACGATATGCAGTGAAAATTGTGCCAAAATAGGTTCTTCGGCAATTAAACTTAACTCTTGTTCAATCTCTGGGGTATGTCGATGTAATCCTGCTACTTGAATGGCAAAAATGTTTTCAGCGATCTCACTGTAAAGTTTATAGGTGTCTGGTTCACGCCCGGCACCTGACAGCCCCACTTTGACATCAAAAATACATTCATTCGGTTGGATAATCTTATGTTTTAACGCAGGATAGGTTGCTAAAAGAACTGCTGTTGAATTGCAACCTGGGTTGGCAATTAAATTTGATTTAGCAATGTTATCTTTATTCGTAATCTCCGGTAAACCATAGACAGCTTTGTTTAATAGTTCTACTGGCGCACTCTCTAGTTTGTACCATTGCACGTAGTCTGATGGGTTTTTAAGACGAAAATCAGGACCTGCATCAATTACTCTTTTGCCTGCTGCCAGTAAGAGAGGAACAATTTTAACAGCTTGGCCATACGGTAATGAAATGAAGATAAGATCACATTCTTGAATAATTACATCTACATTTAATTCAGCGCCTTTGTGAAAAACGATGCCTTGTAAGTGGGGGTATATTGCAGCGATATCATCGCCAACATAAGTTTTCGTCGTAACATAGGTGACTTTGACTTGAGGGTGTTGATGAAGTATGCGGCATATTTCGATTCCGACATAGCCTGTGACGCCAATGATCCCCGCGCGTATCATTTCATCCTCCGTTCCCAACTTTTATAGTATAGCGTATCCTGTTATAAAAGTCAGGCGGATGAATGGTATATCAATTTCTTATCAAATCAATAATTTTTTTGGCTTCCCGCACCCCAGACAGATAAGCGCCATGCACCGTGCCTGGATATTCTTTAATGGTGGCTTCTCCTGCAAAAAACAACCTATCAGCAACACTTTGTGCTAATTCATCATAATCCTTGCCGCTGGCTCCCACAGGAATGTAAGAATAAGCACCATAGGTGAATGGAGCTTGCCCCCATTTATTAACGATATAAGCTTTGGGTTTAGGGATGTGTGGACCATATAATTGTTTCAAACTATCCATCGCTTTTTCAACGATAGCCTCATCATCCAGTTGCTCAAGTTCTTGCGCTAAGGCGCCCGCAACAGCCCCAACCAAGATGGGGACCTTTGTGTAAAGATGATAATTATTAAACCATGCAAAGCTATTATATTCCTTAGCAAGCATCCCTAAAATATGTGTCTGTTCTGGCCAGAAGATGGTATCAAATTTTAAAATAACCCTATCTAGAATACCCATGGCTAAGCTATTAATGGCGTTTTGTTTTTCTTTTGGCAAAGCCGGCTTAAATTGAACCTCTTGCCTTTTAAGTACACCTAAGGGGATGGTGACTATTACATAGGAAGCATTAAAAACTTCATTTTGCGTTTTAACGCTAATTATTTGCTGCTGGTAATCAATTTCAGTAATTTTAGTATTTAGTTTAATGTTTAGATCGCGAGATAAATAATGGATTATTTTATCGTAGCCGCCAATAACAAAAGGGTAGTCCCCTTCTAAACTAAGTTCATCTTTAACCCAGTTTTGCGCAGATAACAATTTAGCACCAGCAGCCGAATGAAGCGATAAAAAATAATTGCGCCAAGCAAACATTTCCTCATTCAAGGTCGGATACTCATTTAGCAGAGGCAACATGGCTTCAAATAAAGATTTATCTTCTTGTGTTTTGCGCGCCTCAACGCCTGCTTTATGCACTAATTCCCAAAATTGATCATGAGAAGCATTTAATTGTGTAAGTGAAAACTTTTTGTCATTACCAAAGTCTAATGAAGAGGTATCAACGGTTGACAGTTTAATGTTGAGATTTGTTGCTATATCCGCCACGGGATTATTTTGGGTGCCGTGAAACATAATAGCGCCCCTTTCCATCGGAACGCCCATACTATAATCTGTCCAAATTCTGCCACCTGTCCTTGAATTAGCCTCTAAAACAGTGACATTAAGTCCTTCTTGCTGACATTTCCTGGCCGCGGCTAATCCTGCTAAGCCAGCACCAATCACTAAAACCGTGGGTTTGTTCATGAATTTGTCCTTGAAATAACATCTTCATATTAGCATCTGCCTTATCTTAAAACAGCAAAGAGAGAAACGGCTAGTAAACTAACAATCATTTTCGAGAAATATGAGAGAAAGCGTTGATTATTGAAACAATATTCATTAGACTGATTCTACTGATATATTAATCTCTATTTCTCTGAGGGAACCATGAAACAAGCACACACCACACTGCCTGAAAAAAAGCTGATTGGCATACAAGTTCGTACCAATAACCAAACAGAAATTGACCCAATGACAGGTAAAATCTTTCCTATTGTGCGCCGCTATTTTCATGAACAATTAGCCGAAAAGATCCCAAACCGCACAAAACCTGGCACCACCTTTTGTTGCTACACAGATTATGAAAGTGATCATCACGGCGATTACACCTACTTCATTGGTGAAGAAGTGGATTCCTTAAATAACGTGCCCGCAGATTTTGAAACATTGATTATTCCTGCACAAAGTTATGCCAAATTCACCACTCTGCCCGCTCCTATGCCAGATGTCGTGCGCAACGCATGGTTTTCCATTTGGAAAATGACGGAAAGTGATCTTGGCGGCAAACGCCGCTACGCCACCGACTTTGAAATTTACGATGAAAGAGCAAGCGATCATCAAAAAATCGTAATGGATTTATTTATTGGGATTGTCTAAAGATCCTTATGTCAATCTAACTATAGTCTGCTAAATTTAATTTAAGCTGAGCTACAAATAAATTATGTTAGTTTGATACCTAAGGATAGGGTTCATGGATAACAAGTTATGGACCAAAGAAGAATTTAAAACGCAACTGATGAATTTACAGTATCGCTATCATATTCATCACCCTTTTCAAAAAGCCATGAATGAAGGCAAATTAAATCAAAGCCAAATTAAGGGGTGGGTTGCAAATCGATTTTATTATCAAATAACTATCCCCAAAAAAGATGCGGCAATATTAGCTAATTGCGATGACAGATTATTCCGTCAACAATGGATCCAAAGAATTATTGATCATGATGGAACAAACAAAGAAGACGGCGGGATCCAAGCCTGGCTGCGCTTGGCAACGGCGTGCGGCCTGTCACGTGATGAAACACTTTCTTTGAAACATGTTTTACCTGGGGTTAAGTTTGCAGTTGATGCCTATTATCAATTTGCCAAACAAGCACCATGGCAAGAAGCGGCAGGTTCGTGTTTAACAGAGCTTTTTGCACCACAAATTCATCAAGACAGATTAAAAAGTTGGCCTATACATTATCCCTGGATAGACCAAGAAGGATTAACCTACTTTAAAAGTAGAATTAAACAAGCCAATCAAGACGTAGAGCACGCATTAGCTTTTACCTTAGATTATTGCGACACCAAAGAAAAACAACTTCGTGCAATTAATATTTTGCATTTTAAACTTGATATTCTGTGGTCAATCTTAGATACCATTTCGATTTATCATGGCTTTGCATTACAACCTAAAGTTAAAATTGCTCCGCGGTTTAAATTCCAATGGGAAGAAACCCAAAAATCTTTTGTATTGCTTTATCCTGAAGGCATGATTCAATTAAATGAATCTTCAAGTGAAATATTAAAATTATGCGATGGTTCTAAAAGTCAGGACGATATAATCTCTATTCTAGAAAAAAAATTCGACAATGCTGAGATCAAACAAGATATCATAGAATTTCTGGAGCAAGCACATGCAAAAGGATGGATTACCCAGCAGTAAGCCCCATATCCCGTTATGGATAATGTTTGAACTGTCTTATCGATGCCCGCTGCAATGCCCGTATTGTTCAAATCCGCTTGAATTTGCAAGTTATAAAAATGAGCTTGAAACGCATGAATGGATCCGGGTGATGAAAGAAGCTAGAGAATTAGGGGCGGTTCAGCTTGGTTTTTCTGGCGGAGAACCCTTGGTTCGTCAAGATCTTGAGCTCCTCATCAAGGCAGCGCATGATTTGGGTTTTTATACTAACCTCATTACCTCTAGCGTAGGCATGGATGAAAAAAGGCTAATTGCTATCAAAGACGCTGGCATCAATTCCATACAAGTGAGTTTTCAATCCAGCGATAAAGCGCAAAATGACTTTCTAGCAGGCACAGAAGCTTATGATCATAAAGTCGCTATGGCTAAAAAAATTAAAGCGCTTGGGATTTCTCTTACTTTTAATATTGTTTTGCATCGACAAAATATTGATAAATTAGCTGAACATTTAGATTTCGCCATTTCATTAGGATCAGATTACATAGAATTAGCGAACACCCAGTATCTGGGGTTTGCTTTTAAAAATAGAGAGGCTTTATTGCCCCGTCGTGAGCAAATGCAAAACGCTGAAAAAATAGCCAAACAATATCAAGAGAAATACCAAAACCAACCTAAAATATTCTTCGTAGTGGCAGATTATTTTCAAAACCGCCCAACCCCTTGTATGAATGGTTGGGGAACAACCTTTATTACTTTTACCCCTGATGGCTACGCTTTACCCTGTCATTCAGCCAGAATATTGCCAGGTGTAACCTTACCCAATGTAAGGGAACAGGATGTCAAAAGCATTTGGCAAGATTCATCGTTGTTTAATAAATTTCGCGGGTATGATTGGATGAAAAATCCTTGTAAAACGTGCCCAGAGCGAACAATTGATTTTGGTGGGTGTCATTGTCAAGCGTATTTATTAACCAAAGATGCTTGCATGGCAGATCCGGTTTGTGATCTCTCTCCTGATCACCATTTAGTACTAGAAGCGATAGAAAAAGCAGCGAAGGAGCCCTTGAGCTCACCCCTTGTATATAGAAACGTGAAAAATTCACGCTCAATTGGCACCCCCATTCATATTAAAAAATAACAAAAAAATAGCAGCAAAATTGCTGCTATTTTTATTTTTGCGATGGGTTAAAAGTCGATTTTCTTTCCGTATATCATGATTGAATGTCCCTTGAAAACACCGCCATCATTTGCAACAACCGATTGACGGCCACAGCCAAAGGCAATATACCCGTCGGCCTCTGAAGGAGCCGAAGTGTAAATACCACCTTTGTCGCAGAAGAATTGGCTAAGATAGCTACCATCGTTTACATCAATGGCATAGACTGCCCCATTTGCCATGGGCCAGTAAGCAATTCCTCTTGACGTTGAAGGTACACCATCACCGCGCCCTGTTGTTGCAGAAACAGGGATCAAGGGGCTATCTGGCATCAAGTTAACAGGAACATTAGGATTGACTTGATTCTTAATCACTAAATCAAATGATTTACCATATTTGAATTGTTGATCGATAACATCATTTCCTGTCGGGCAATCCGGGCCGCCGCTAAGCGTCGCTCTTGCAGGGATTGATTGCCATTTTAATTGTCCAGTGACAACATCGATACCATTTAACACACCAGTACGACAATAGGTATTTCCATTTGCCATAGTGATATTATAATTTGTGCTGTTAACAGTATCGGCCCCTGAGCAGGGGATGAGCAATGTATGTCTGATAGGATCATAGGCAAAACCCCAGTGAATACCTCCGACAGTACTTGCAACACATACATCCTCATGCTTTTGCACTTGACCATTGTAAGCATTAATCCAGTATAATTCACCGCCTTTATTATGCGATACCACTGTAGTTTGTAAGTTATATCTTACGACGATAGGTGAGTTTCCTCCGATGTCCCAGTCAGGCCCAACAACGGCAAGATCGCAATCAGGATTATTAGGACCTGTAGGAGAAATCTGACAAGGCTGTTGCCAGGCATCAATACCATTTGTCGGTACATGCCAAGCATGGGTAAAATCAGCTAAATTAACAGCGATGACTGAGTTGTTAGCTAAGGGCTCATTTTGAACATCAACCCCTAAATCACTGAGTTTTTGCACGGCTCTATCATAACATTGTTGAGCACCACCGCCTGTATCACCTCTGTTGGTAAAGGTTCGTCCGTTGATGACAACTGGGGGCACTTGCTCAGACATACAATCGGAAACAAACTGAGGATACTCATAAAGTTGTCCAGAAGAGTAAATCACCAACCCTTTATTATCTTTACCTCCGTAAGGTATGATAGAAGGTGTACTTGCCCAAATTCCACCGCCTGCAAACCATTTACCTTGATAGCCTGCAGGTTTAGCAGGAACTGAGTACAGGGTTTTGACATCCTGCGGAAAAGAGGGAGTGCCTCCATTAATTTTTAAATCAAGCCTGATTAGGTGGCCTCTGGCTGTCTGCGGTATACCGGTAAAACCAATATTTGCTTTTAAATTATTAAAACTGGACAATCCAAAATAAGCATAACCATTGTACACGCGTGGACTGCTGGTTGTGTTTAAAAATATTGAACTAGGATCTTCGGCACCTGACGTTGAAACAGGAACTTGCCATAATTTCTGCCCAGTAGCCGCATCGATTGCATAAGCAGTGGGTCTATAGGAGTAAACATTACTCGGATCAACTGTTGGATTAAATGCAAAGTCAAATATATTCGAGGGAGAAAGAAACAACAAAGTCCCCTTCCCATTGCTGCGCTCATAGTAGGCTGGCGTAATTCGAGTGGTTATGCCACTTAGACCATTGATATTGACAACATCACTTACTGTTTTTTGCCACAATTTCTTACACCCAACAAATCGTCCCAAACTGTCTCTGACAAGTTTATGGGCGCCAATTTGGCCAACCGCACCCCCTACTGAACCACTCAGCCCAGCCCAATACACCACATCATTAACAATGAGTGGCTTTGAATAGGTTACACCATCAGGACTCGTTGAACTTGGCCTATAATCTATTGCACATAATTGAATAACTTGATTAATTGAAAGTTTAGAGATCCCAGAATTAATATTAAAATGATTATTATTAATATTTTGCCCCCAATCGGTCCATTCTGGGGTGAGATTGATAAATCCAATATCATCTACATCTGACAGATCATCTGCTTTGACTTGCAAACAATAAGATGATAATGCTAATGCTACCACTGCTGAATACGCTACTAACTTATTCATCTCATGCCTCCAAATCACATTCATCAAATGTTATAACACACAAAAAATGAAAAAATTGGACTTTTAATTAATGGCGGGAGGTTCATGTTGTTTTAACGTACATTCTTACTTCAAATCCAAAACGTAAATCTTTATAAGTTGGCTTAGTCCACTGCATAATACACACCCCCACTTAATATGCACTTCAAATTTACTTATTTTGAAGTTACACGCATCTATGAATATATGCTCAGTTTTTTTATTAAAACATATATTTGAAAGAGAGTTGGAGATAGGTCAAAATAATTTTAAAATTAATCTTAAAAAAAGATGGTGATGGCTGATTACCATGTTAATTAATAACATAGACCTTTATAATAAGTATAACTGTAGCGATACACGGATATACAACAATGATAAAACTGAATGAGCGGCGCAAAAATTACAGCAAGATATCTTCTACCCTGTCCTGCCTGGGAAATGAACCTCTTTTAGCGCTGCTTTCAAAAGCAACTCCCTTGCATAAAGGCATTGGTGGCACTTCCACTTTGCTTTCACTTGAGGGGTTACCTGTTTTTGTTAAAAAAGTTCCGCTCACAGATATAGAGCTACTTACCCAAAACCAGCACGCAACAGCAAATATTTTTAACCTGCCGCTTTTTTATCAATATGGGGTTGGCTCAACCGGCTTTGGCGCTTGGCGTGAATTAGCCACGCATGTTATGACCACCGATTGGATGCTGGCTAATGAATGTGTGCAATTTCCCTTGCTGTATCATTGGCGAATTCTGGAGAATGATCCCAGCGATATCCATTTTCAGTTTTGGGACGATATAGAAAACTATACGCACTATTGGGAAAACAATAGTGCCATTCGCGCACGTATCGAAGCGCTCAATAAATCTACTTCTCATATCACTTTGTTTTTAGAATATGTGCCACAAAATTTGTATCAATGGCTCACATCGCAAATTACTAAAGGTGCCAATGAAGCACAAATTGCGATAGAGTTTGTCAAAAAGAATCTCTTTGCCACCAATCGTTTTATGCATAATCATGGCTTAATTCACTTTGATGCCCATTTTGAAAATATTCTCACCGATGGCAAGCTGCTCTATTTAAGTGATTTTGGGTTAGCCTTATCCTCAAAATTTGAATTAACGCCACAAGAGCAGAATTTTTTAACGCGTCATCAGAATTATGATGATGCCTGTGCTGTGGTGAATCTACTGCATGCGATTATCACTGCGCTGTTTGGGAAAGAGGATTGGGAAGTAAAGCTGAAAGACTATATTGCTCACCCTCAAAAGCACTTAACGCCAACCACCAATGAAATGATTAAGCACTATGCCCCCATCGCCTTGGCGATGGATGCATTTTTTCAAGAGCTGCAGAAGAAAAGTAAGTTAACAGCTTATCCTGTTGAATTGATAGAGAAATTACTAGCATATACATGCTTATAAAGTCCTTAATTATCAATTACTTAATTAATATATTGGAATAAATTGTTGACCTCAACATAGAAAAGAGCTATATTTAGAGCCAAATATAGCTCCAAATAAGGTGCCAAATGGAACAAATCCATGCCAATTTATCAGTTAGTATTTCTGAACTTAAAAAGAACCCTACAGCCACAATTAAGCAAGCTAAAGGTAAGCCTGTAGCCATTTTAATACATAACACTCCTATGGCTTATCTTGTTCCAGCTGATGTTTATTCTGCTATGTTAGATATCCTTGAGGATTATGAGCTTACTGAAATAGTAAAGGAACGCCGTAAAGAAAAGGATCAAGCTATTTCGGTTACATTAGATGACTTATAAGCTCAAATTTGTACCAAGTGCATTAAAAGAATGGGAAAAACTTGGCGATACTGTTCGAAAAGAGTTCAAGAAAGCACTCGAAAAGCGAGTGATAAATCCTTGCATTCCAAAACAAAAACTAAGTGGTTTTTCTAATATCTATAAAATTAAACTTCGCAGTGCTGGATATAGGCTTGTTTATGAAGTGATTGAAAAGGAAGTGGTTATTCTTGTACTTGCTGTTGCTAAAAGAGACAAAGATGAAGTATATGATAAACTCTCAAAAAGAAAAGTAGAGCTAACTCCAGTTTAAAAAAGGTTAGATATTTTTAATCCAAATATCAACTTGGTCTAAATTGCTTTTCCATTGAGCATTTGCCACTGCAAAAATATCATTAAAGTCTTGCGCTGTTTTTGGATCAAATTTCCCTGAACGTACATTCTTAACAAGTTCAGGAATTGTCCATTTTGGTTTGGTTGGCTCATACGTGCCACCCGCCTTATGGATCATTTCATAGGCCCAGGCCATCAGCCTAAACTCTGCTGCTTTTCTCCATAAATTAAATTG
>JAFECS010000029.1:29337-30655 GCA_018241965.1 Pseudomonadota bacterium
GGCTTGTTTATCATCTAAACCAAATTCTAAGGTCAAATTAGCAACATCCCCCATTTGATCGCCAAAGCCACCATCTGCCCAATCGATATAAGTAAACTTCTTGCCATCATATAAGAAATTAAGTGTGTTTAAATCTTGATGAGTAATGCCAAATCTAAATGGACTTCTTGTGAGCGCGTTTTCAATTTTATTGATAATACTCAGACCCTCTAAAAATGGACCAAGCTGCCCTACCTTACTTAAACTCGCTCGACTTCTGACAAATAAATTCGCTCCCATAGGTAATGCTTGCGTTGTGATGCTATGAAGTTCTCTTAAGGATTTCGCGAGGTTATTTTTATACTGCGGATATTCACTTGGATTGGGCGCTTTACCATTTGCAAATCCTGAAATTAAAATGCGCGTTGGCTTATTATTTAAAGGATAATACACTTTTGATCCAAATTGATGGTTACCTGCAATACGTGTTAAAAGGGTTGTTTCATAAGCTGCTAATTCATTGTCACCATAGACTCTGACAACATAAATATTATCCTTCAATGTTGCTTTGTAAACCGGCGTGCCAGACATGCCGCCCGCTAATGCCTCAAATTTTACCTGTTCAAGGTCCTCTTTAAAAAATTCCTTTAATTGGGGCTCAATTTTTTGTTTTATAGGCGCTGGGAGTTCCGAAATGGTATAGGTTGTTTTGGCATGCGCATAAACTGTAAACAATAAAAACAGTAAATAAGTAATAAGGGTTTTAATGGTTGGCATTGTAATTTTAGCAATTCATTGAATGGTTGAATTAATAAGAATATATTTTGACCATTATGTCAAACAGTTTATCATCTAAATTTTGTCTGGTATCATTCATACCAATTCAATCTTGCCTGAGAGCATTAGGAGCTTCTATGAACCCCTTCCCCAGAATCATTAAAGCATTTGGCTATTCTTTTTCCGGTTTATGGTATGCCCTTCGCAATGAAACAGCTTTTGCGCAAGAAATATTTTTAGCAATAATATTCATTCCGCTAGCGCTGTATTTAGAAGTATCTATCACCGCTAAAATATTAATGATATCCAGTATAATTTTTATCTTAATAATGGAACTCATTAATAGTGCCATTGAAGCTGTAGTCGATAGAATTTCTCTTGAAAAACATCCCTTATCTAAGCACGCTAAAGACTTAGGGAGCGCGATAGTTTTGTTAGCCTTTGTGCAGGCTGGGATTATTTGGGTTGGGTTTTTATTTTTTAGGTAGCTGAATAGCAGCGCTTAGTTATCTTTTATTAAGGACCCCTCATAAGGCTCCAATTTTTCTTGAAAGGTGTTATT
>JAFECS010000029.1:30771-31936 GCA_018241965.1 Pseudomonadota bacterium
TCTTTGCTGAGTTTGGGCAAAATTTCATCAAGGTATACAGTAGGTACAGCGATCGAAGTTCTCATAGGAGAAGTATGCAGCCAGCCGTAATTCTCAATGCGAGGGTCTATCTGTTTAAAATCCACATTATAATTTGTACTTATATCAATAATTGTGTAGTCATAATCTTGTTTTCGCTTTAATCCAGCGGCATAGGTTAAAGGATGCTGATAGGCGCGATACTCAAAGAAACTTAGAAAATACCCTGGCCATTTACTTGCATCCTTACCACTTTCATAAGCATGGTGTTTATTGCCCCAACCCCAAAAATCTATCACTCGCTCTGGATACGTGTCTTGAATGGGAAAATGTGCATAAGATAAATATAGCTCTCTAAAATGCGATGCAAGGCTTGTTATCAGCGCTGCACCTAATACAATTGCTATAGATAAAGCAAGTACCATTGGAAAACTGCTTAAAGAAAAATACCCTAGCGAAAACAATCCTCCAAAGAGGCCACCAAAAAGTGCACGGTTTCTTGATCTTTTAGCAGCTCTTTTTCTCTCAAGATTAGCAATTTCATTAACATATGCGGCTTGGTTACCTGATATTTTAACTTCTGTTAAAAAGGGGTAGTAATGAAGTAAGGTCTTTGCCCTTTCTTTTACCAAGGGTATTGCACCCCCTTTAACGTTAAAATTCAAGCTATATTGATAGGGAATAAAGCCAAAATGATTTTGTTTATAACGTTTTAAAAAATTGTTGAGTTTTGTTTGAAATTCATCTTCATTTTTAAAACGGATTGTTTCTGTAACCGTTTTGAAAAATGGTTCTGGAATTGAAGATAAATTTAAATAAAGATCTAATCCTAAAAACCAAGAAGCGGTTTTTTTAATGCTGACATCAACACGAAACATGCTGAACTACTCGTAATTTGCGTATTATAAATGCGGTTTATAGTACCTTAAGGATTTTTTTTGACAAAATTTATATTGGATTGAATGGGAAATGGTTACTTGAAAGCATGTAGACTAACAAACTCTAATGGCTTGCCTTTGGGTCTTAATTAAGTTAGTGCGTTTCTGAGAAAGTCCTCCTTCGCCTAAAAGGCTACGGCGGACATAAGACTTTGTAACGCTCGCGAAGCGAGCTAACAAAGTCTAATGGTAGGCACGAGTGGGATCGA
>JAFECS010000002.1 GCA_018241965.1 Pseudomonadota bacterium
TCTGGATAATCAAGCTTGGGTACCGCGTTTTCGCGATGCTTTCTTTTGGCTATCGAAGCGGCAACTTTTTCATGCCAAATTTTTAATTTTTCTTCTTGTTCAGGTGAACTTAACTTCGCGATTTGTGCATACTTTTTTCTTAGCCAAAATTGATCGGCTATCATGCATTGTGATATTTGTTCTTCCAGTGATTTCATTAAAACTCAACTTGCAACCAGGCCGTTAAATTTTTCTTTTGCGGCTCGGATAAATTTTCCATCATACTTATTTCTGCGGTATCTAAAGGAGCGGCTTTTAAGTTAACTGTGGTTTCTTTAAGCGTATCTTGCCTAAAATAGGTAACTCTAACGTTTTGGCCAACTTGCAACCTTTTGGCAATTTTATCAAAAGCGTCCCCATCAACACGTAACCCATTTAGCGCAATAATTTCGTCTTGCGAAGAGATCCCAGCGTTCATAGCCGCGCCATTTTCTACAACAGAGGCAACCATTAAACGCCCCTGCACTTTGTTTAAGGTAAATTCAAAAATACCTTGCTTAAATCCATTATTGTTATTTTGGGATAATTTTTTGCCACCCATATCATCATTACTCTGTGCTGTGCGCAATGTTAACTTTAAGCCAATAGCTGCTAACAAACTCTCTAGCGGTAAATCTTGTGTCGTATAAAGTGCATTAAAAATCAGCTTTTTGAGTTTTTCTCCCCCAATTTCAATCAGCAGCTCTTCAATTTTACCTTCAGGCACCCCGACAATGTTCTCTCCAAAATTGCTCCATAAAGTACGCATTAGATCATCTAGCGACTTTTGATGATTGCTTTGATTACGTATAGCCAGATCAAATGCTAAAGCCGCCAAGCTTCCTTTTAAATAATAACTCACTTGTGAATTTGAGGAATTTTCATTGGGTTGATAATATTTTATCCAGGCATCGAAGCTCGCATCAACGAGCGTTTGTCTAAACCTTCCTTGTGTCCGTAATACCCGCGTTAAGGTTTGCGCCAATAAATCTAAATATTGCTCAAGGGTGATTACTTTAGCGCGTAAAAGGGCTAATTCGTCATAATAGGAAGTGATCCCTTCAAAAGCCCACAGTTGTTTAGTATAACTCTTATGGTTTAAATCATAGGGCACAAAAGATTCAGGTTTGATTCGTTTGACATTCCAGGCATGAAAATATTCATGGCTAAATAAGGCTAATAGCGTAATATAGTTTCGACTTGTTGTTTTATCACCCTTTATTGGTAAAAATTCTCTTGGGGCGAGGAGTGCTGTAGAGGAACGATGCTCTAGCCCCCCATAACCTTCTTTAAGCACGGTGAGTAAAAACAGATAACGCTCAAAAGGGATCTCGCCAAAAAGTTCACAATGGGCCAAACAAATTTTTTGGACATCTTCTTTAAGCCTGGTGAGATCTCCATCGTGCTTTCCTGAAAGCACAATCGTATGAGGAATATCTTTCACCTTGAACTCAACTGTTTCAAATTGACCCATTTCAAAAGGGTGATCGATAAGTTCATCGTAATTTTTAGCGCTAAAAGATCCAAACCCCCAGCTTGGGCCATCCGTTCTTGTTAAGGTGGTGGCAACACGCCAAGTGTCTGCGCCTTGGCACTTAGGCGGGTTAACCAATAATTTACAGGGTTTGTCTTCATAGTGGCTTGCTGATAATAAAAGGCAACATGAATTAAAAAACCCATGATGTTCATCTAAATGTGCCCCACGTACAGAAGGGTCCCAGGCATAGACGGTATAATTTAATACAATAGGTTTTGCGGTTTTTTCACATTGCCAGGTATTGCTATTTATTTTTTCGATAAAAAGCGGCGTTAGTGTTTCTTGATCTTTTGCAAAAGCTTCAATGCTGACAATATGGCGGGCAAAATCGCGAATAAGATAGCTTCCCGGGATCCAGGTTGGCATTGATACTTGCTGGCCATTTTCATCACCTTTTGGAATAGTCATGCGAATGTTAAATAGGTGTGATGCGGGTTTATCAGCATTCACTTCGTAGTGGATCATACCGTTCCTTAAAATTTGTTAATTATCAAACAAACTTCATACCTCAACATACTCATTTATATATTATGCTTGAAAGAGCGGCTTATTGCATGATGAGGCTTTCTCTTGAAAATCCAACCCATTTACGATCTGATTGTTATAGGCGGTGGCATAAACGGTGCCGGCATTGCTGCCGATGCCGCAGGGCGAGGCTTAGCTGTGCTGCTTTGCGAACAAAATGATTTAGCAAACGCAACCTCTTCGGCCAGCAGTAAGCTTATCCACGGCGGATTAAGATATTTAGAGTATTACGATTTTTCTCTGGTTAAAAGTGCACTGCGCGAACGAAAAATTTTGTATAAAACAGCGCCGCATTTAGTAAAGCCAATGAGATTTGTCGTGCCCTACGTTAATACCATCCGCTCTTTTTGGTTTATACGCCTTGGGCTTTATCTTTATGATCTACTGGGGGCAAGTTTTATCTTTAAGCGCTCTAAAGCGATCTCTTTAAAACCAACGACAGACAACCCCTTAAAGCGTACTTTACGTAAAGGATTTATTTACACAGATTGCTTTGTGGATGATGCCAGATTGGTCATCAGCAATGCCTTAAGAGCTAAGCAATATGGCGCCCAAATAGCCACACGCGTAAAATGTGTCAAAGCACAACGCATGCAAGATTACTGGCAAGTGCATTTGCAAGATTGCCTTAGCAATGAACATTATGTTGTAAAGGCTAAAGCATTGGTCAATGCCGCCGGTCCTTGGGTTAATGCTGTGATTGATAACGTATTACATCTTCCCAGTAAAAATAAAATCCGCTTGGTAAAGGGCAGTCATATTATTGTTCCCAAATTGCACAATCGCGAACAAGCTTATGTATTGCAACACAAAGATGCCAGAATTGTTTTTGTTATTCCTTATTTAAATCAATTTTCTCTGATCGGCACCACTGATATGGATTATCAAGGCAACCCTGCCGAGGTTCAGATTAATCATCAGGAAAAAGAATATCTTTGTGATATCGTTAGTGAATATTTCCATCACCCTTTAAAATCAGAGCAAATTGTAGATGCATGGTCGGGGGTGCGCCCATTATTAGATGATAGCAGTGCAAATTTATCGGCTATTAATCGTGGATATAAAATTGAGGTGCAATTAGATGATAAAAAATCTTTACCTCTTATCAATGTGTTCGGTGGAAAGTTAACCACTTATAGACTGTTATCTGAAAAAGTGGTGGATACGCTTTGCCCATTTTTTCCTCAGGCTAAATCAGCCTGGACGGCTAAACGCGCCTTACCTGGCGGTGATCTCCCTGAAAGAGACTTTAGGCTCTTTTTAGAAACACTTTCACAAAAATACCCCTGGCTGCCCTCTTTCTTACTAATGCGCTATGCGCAAACTTATGGCACGTTAACTTATGAATTATTAACTGGGGTAAACTGCGTAGACGATTTAGGTCGTGATTTTGGGCATGGTCTATATGAAAAAGAAATCAAATATCTTATTGAGCAAGAATGGGCAAAAACAGCTGACGATATTTTACTGCGCCGAAGTAAACTCGGATTTTTGATGACTGCTGATGAAAAAGATAAAGTGCGTCAGTGGGTAGATCTAACTATTAATCAACTTCACCGGATCGAACCTTCTAGCCATTCTGGCAGGAATAAGCCCAACCACCAAACCAATGAGTACCGTGACTAAAATGCCCAGTACCCAAGACGATGCTTGTGAGTAATATACTAAATTTAACTTAAGCGCGATGACATAAGACAACAATTGCGCAAGCACTATGCCAACCCCTCCTCCGATAAGACATAAGCACAATGTTTCCACCAAAAATTGCAAACCAATATCTTGGGTGGTAGCGCCAATACTTAAGCGCAGCCCAATTTCCTTTTTGCGCTCTTCAATTAAAATAAATAATAAATTCACCATGGAGACAATGCCTAAAAATAAAGTGAGCGCTGCAACAATGGCCAATATATTCATGGTAAGCGCAACTTGCTTAAACAAGGCTTGTTCAAACATTAAGGCATCTTTTACAAAAGTTCGCATGCCGCCTAAATCGCGCTCTATTCTTTCTTTAAGGTGATTTTCACTGGACAGTAGATCGCCCTTATTGCCCTTGACGATAAAAGAATCGATGATTTGGCAATTTTCAAAACGCCCTAATAAATTAACATCCATCAACAAGGTGTTATTAATATCAAAATCTAAAACAGGGTTAAATTCTTTCTCTTGTAAAATACCCACCACCGTAAAATAATGACCATCCATATTAAGCTCTTGACCGAGGATCTGATCTAGGCCCATGTTACGTAATTTTTTAGCCACTTTGGCGCCAATCACCATAACTTTGTCATTTTTATCTAAAGGGTGCAGCTTACGACCTTCCTCAACTTGCCACTGCATAAAGGTAAAGATCTCACTTGTTGCGGCAACGGCAACTGCTTCTATCAACTTTTCATGATAACGCGTTTTTGCGCTAATTAACTTGTAAGGAATAAGCGTAAATTCATCATGATACGGTGCAATGAAGTCACTCATATTCTGAAAACTAAGATAATCATTAGCAATTTTTTGATCCCGAGCGTTCGCAGGCATGATGTTTAATACAAACTGAGAACCTCCAAACTTCTTTATAAATTCTTGGCTATTTTTTTTCACAATGCTATTGAGAGCAATTAAAGCACATATAGCACCAACCCCTACCATGATGCCCACAAGACTAAATATAAAACGCATACGATAATACTTAAACAAGGCGTAAACGTCGTGTAAATAATAAGCTATCATACGCATTCACTTAGTTGAAAAACATGAGAACATCGCGATGCCACTTCCTCATCATGGGTAACTAAAACAAGAGAAAAATGGTGCTCTTTTTGAAGGTTAAATAATAAATCAAGTATTTGCCTTTTAGTTTGATTATCTAATGCGCTGGTTGGCTCATCGGCAAGTATTATTTTAGGTTGGCCAATTAAACTTCTTGCAATAGCAAGTCGTTGTTGTTGGCCCCCTGAAAGCTGTTGGGGGTAACGATTTTCTAATCCTGATAAATTCATTGCTTTTAACCAAGAGGCTGCTTGGTGATGCGCTGCCTGTTTGCTAAGGCCGCGATAATACAAAGGTAATGCACAGTTTTGCAGGCTGGTATAATGCGGAACTAATAGGTGTGACTGAAATACAAAACCAAACAAGGCATTACGCAAATGCGCTATTTCTTTAGATGATAGTAATGTGACATCTTTTTCTTGGACAAAATAATGGCCGCAAGAAGGTTTATCCAGTAACCCGATAATACTTAACAGCGTCGTCTTTCCAGCTCCTGAAGGCCCTGTAATCGCGTAGGACGCATTCTCTTGAATAGCAAAGTCTAACGCTTTTAATACCGGAAGCGCACGCTGTGGATAATATTTACTTACCCCTACTAACTTAACTAGCGACCACAACTTTATCCCCTTGTTTAAGCCCTTTAATAACAAGCACATCGTTATTAGCCGTGGGCCCTAGTTCCACTTTTTGTAAGGATTGATTCTTTTCATCGACAAAAATATTAATAAACGGCTCTTCATTTTGATAGACAATCGCTTGCTTGGGAACAAAGAGCCCCTGCAAAGTCGGTTGTGTTAACTTTACTTCTGCTGTCATGCCTAATAGCATTTTTTCTTTCAAAGAGGGGCTAACTTCATCTAGCTTGATTTTTACATCAAAATTGGCAACTGCATTACTTTGGCTCGCTTTATTGGTTAACATGTTTATTTCATAAATTTTTCCTTTTAGTTGTTTATCACCAAAAGCAAGTAAGCGAACCTTTGCATCTTGATTTTTATGTATACTAACAATGTCATACTCATCGACTTTAATTTGTACATAGACATTATCATTTTCAGCCACGATGCCTAAACACTGATCTTCATGAAAAGTTTTTCTATTAAAGCCATTTGACCATTCTCTGTTTGGCTCAACTCTAGGGGGGGGTAAAAAAATGCCCGTTAAGGGTGAACGAATGGTGAGCTCTTCAACTTTTTGATTTAATATTTTTATTTGATTATTACTTTGCCATACTTTCATCTTGGCCAGTTCAACATATTGCTTGTCACCTTTTTTCTTAATATCTTCTAAATGCTTTTTGGTTTGATTAAAATGATTTAAGCTTTGTTTATAAGATCTCTCATCAGAAGCATATTCTTCTTTGGACACAATACCAGCATTATATAATTTTTGAGTTTGCTCATATCTATCTTGATCATGTTCTAATTCATCTTCAGCTCTGTTGACATTATACTGCGCTTGCAACATCTCCGTGCTAGATTGCCAATGCTCAATTTTTTCTAAATTCTGGGTGTATTCAAAAAGACGCATCTTTTCTTCTGTCAGCCTTGCTTGTAATTCAGGAGAAGATAATTCATAAAGCACTTGGTCCTGTGTAACCTTTTCGCCAAAGCTAACATATTTGGCTTTTACTGTTGCATTATAAGGACTGGTGATTTCGACTAGATCGCCAGGCACCAAAACGCCCGTATATTGCAAAGGTTTGTTATCTACGGTTTTATTTTCCACCACAAATAATTGATTTGCCTGTAGGTTCGAGCAAAAAAGAAAACAAAATAATATCCATTTTTTCATCGTCTTGACCTTTATGATAACCATTTTTGAGGTAAAACGCCGGTACTAAAATCAACTTGCGCGATTATATCAAGGTAGGCAATTTTTGTTGAATTATGAGAAATTTGCATATCATGCAACTTTTCACGCAAACTGGTCACCTCAAACATAGAGGTACGGCCGGCTTCTAGTTTCATTAATGCATCATCATAATTTTTTTGCGCCAAACTTAATTGCTGACGCGACAAAGTGAGCTGTTGCTTTTGTAATTCCAGTTTTTCAAGCAACCCCGTTGTATGCGTCACCAAAATCCGCTGATGTGCATTAAATTCATCAGCATTTTTTTGTTGCTCGACTTTTGTAGCAAGAGCAAAATGTTTGCGTTCTTCTTTACCGGTGAGTGGGATACTCATGAGCAAATGAGCAGAATAATTTCCACTATTATGAACAAAAGGAGCATTATATACCGTACTATCATAAATATCTGGCACATTATTATTACCATAGACATGATAACGGCCAACGGTGATATCGCCTTTTAGTTTTAAATCTATCAATTGCTGATCTTTGGCAACAGCTAATTGCGTTTTAAGCCTTTGTTTATTTAAATTAAGAATTTTACTTTCAATATCATTGTCCATCACTTGCTGAATAAGACTATTTTTGTCTAAAGTAAACAAATGCTTTGAAAAGGATATTGGGGTGATGGACAATTCTTCTTCTTCTTCCCAACCAATTACTTCCTTAAAAGCACGAATGGCTTCTTTGTGGGCAAATTGCGCCGTGGCAACATACCCTTTGGCTTGATTAAGCTGCAACATAGAAGAAGTTAAATCCGATGAAGGCGCACGCCCTACATCCACCTTTATTTTCATACTATCGTAAAAGCGTTGTGCTTGCGCTAACCAGCGTTCTTGTGAGCTGACATTGTCTAAAGCAAGCATCAGCGCATGATAACGTAAAATAACATTATAAATAACCTGGCTAGAGGCTTGATTGAGCAACAATTCTTGGATCTCATTTAAAGCAGCGCCATTTTCAATGGACCATTTATTCACTGTTTTGCTACGACCTTTTAGCAACGGCTGCTCTAAGGTAACGTGTACAGCAGATCCCGAATTTCGTTGATACTGTTCATAACCCACATTTTGTTCGGTAAACACCTCTATTTGCGTGCCAACGGGCGTTAACAATCTTAATGAAGGGTAAGTGTGAAGCTTTTTCTCGTTGAAATCCTCATTAAAATAATCTTCGTTTTGTACCGATAAGCTTAAGTTAAAAGCTACTTGCGGAGAAAATTTTTGCTTTAAAATTTTAAGTTCGTGCAAGCGTACGGTTTTATCTAATTGCAATGCTTTAAGATGCGGATTATGGACCATGGCGTAAGCAATGGCTGCTTTCAGATCTAAATTTTTAGCAATACACTGCCGACCATAAAGTGACAAGCTAATGCAAAAAAATATAAAAACACGTGTTACAATCAATCTCACAGAAAGACAACTCTACTTGTTGGTTTCTATTTGCAAGCTGTGTGATCCCTATCGTAGGGGCGCATCCTGTATGCGCCCTTATAACTGAGATTTGATGGGCGCAGACAGGCTGCGCCCCTACAAAGAACTAGAATATCTATCATTTTAAAATAGATACCGAGCTCGCAAATTCCTAATGTTAAATTGGGAAGAGTATATACGTCGGGTTAGGTGGGAACAACCTGTGCAGCCAACTCAAATAAGTCTTCTCTTTGACTCATAACATATTCTAAGGCGTCGGTCAGATCATTTTCATTAAGTTGCAGTTTTTCCAGAATTTTTTCGGGCAACTTAACTGAATCCGCATCGCCAATACCTTGCCTCTTCAATAACCGTGTCGCCAACAGCACGATATTTGGATAGACAGCATACTCACCCTCATATTCTTCATCATGATGGTGTGAAATAGCAGCAATGACTTCAGGGGGTAAGTGCCAAGACTGCATCAGCCAGGCCCCTATTTCATCATGACCAATGCCCAATACATAATTTTCAATCGCCTTGATATTGGCATGTGGATTTACTTGTACATATTGCGATAACAGTTCAAAGTAAGGAGGAAAAACTTGCGCTAATAATAAATGACCAAAGTTATGTAATAATCCCCCAAGATAAGCAAGCCCCGGTAATGGTCGACTCGCAGGTGGTATGAGTTTAACAATTGTTTCCACTAAGGCAGCACAGGTAATCGCAAATTCCCAATAAGCACGTAAACCAAGCGGCCCTTGGACTTTCACTTGCATGGTACGCCCTAAAATGATCCCCAAAGCTAAATTCATCACTAAATCAAATCCTAGTACTTTTACAATCGCCTCCTCTAGCGATCCTATTTTTCCTGCATAACCATAATAAGGCGAACGTGCCCAGCTCATTAACTGGGCGGCAAGACTAGGATCCTTTTCAATGGTTTGTGCTAATTCCTGTGTTGTTGTTTGAAAGTTAAAACGCAACTTTAATATTTTGTGTGCAATGGCAGGGATTGCGGGCAATTCAACCGTCTCTTTTACCCGTTGTTTAATTCTGAGCGGCGTTAATTTTTTTATAGATTCGCTAACACATCCATGCTCGTGGTTAAAATTATTTAATTGTGATAGTGGGAAACCAACAGGTAACACAGGATAGGCTTGTAATAATTTCAAGAAATCTTTGCCCTTCATGCCAATCAACGCATTATCAATGCTAGGGCGAATATAAACTTCATTTAAAGATAAAATCCTTTTTTCAACTATTGCTTCAACACCTACAAAATCAGGAAATGGCGGAACGGATTCAATTTTTAATGATGAAAAAAGCTGAAGTAAATTTTCATCGCTCAAAGGATGCACAGTTCTGTTCATTACTTGCGAAAATGCGCCAATATCAAAAAAATAATCCTCCGGCAAAATGATCATTAACAATCCGTCTTCTGCTTTCACTAAAACAGTGCGCAAAAGAGAAAACTCTTCTAAATTAACCAACGCCGTGATTTCATCCAGTGTATGGTTAGGAAGGTGATCGATGACCATGTAATTGGCCCCACTATTACGAAGATATTCACCTATTGCTAGTGTTGGAGCACACTGATTATTCAAAGGGGTAAGCATTAGGACATAGCCTCAATCTACTTTTATATATAATAAGTCTAGACCATCATAAGTTGATCAGATGACACACATGTCATAAAAGAATGTTCTTTGTTCTATGATTCACTTATAATTGCTGGTTTACTAAAGGGATTGTGAGCATGAACCAGCAAAAACAAGTCTCCACACTAAGACCATGGTTTATATGGGGACTTGCAGCCTTTTTCTTTTTTGCACACTACGTTGTACGGGTCACCCCAGGCCATATTAGTGAAGAGTTGCAGCTCGCTTTTGAAATCTCAAAATCTGAGCTTGGGATCTTAGGCATGTCTTTTTACATCCCTTACGTCCTGATGCAAATGCCTATCGGGTATCTTGTTGATAGATTTGGTTCACGTGCCCTACTTACCGCCGCTGTTTTGATTTGCAGCGTGAGCAGTTTTATTTTTGCCAACAGCGAAATTGTTAGCACTGCCATGCTCTCGCGAATTTTATTAGGGTTTTCTTCAGCTACCGCTTTTATTGGCGCTTTAAAATTGATTACCGTCTGGTTTGATGCCAGAAAACTCGCCTTGCTCGTTGGTATTACTCAAGCGTTAGGGATGGTGGGCGCAGCCGTGGGCGGCCATCTTGTGCCAGTGTTAAATGACAAAATTGGCTGGGAAGATTCTTTTCGACTTTATGGCGTTGTCTTTTTTGCTTTATCCATTTTGATCTTTAGCGTGGTTAGAAATAGTCCGCAAAATACAACAAGCTCCTTAAACGCTGCCATATCAACAACAAAAATTACTTTTACACAGATTAAAAGTGTGCTCTTAAGTAAATATACTTGGATTAATGCGCTCTATGCCGGCTTTATCTATGCTCCAACGGATTGTTTAGGCGAATTTTGGGGTAAAGAATTTTTAAGAAATATTCATCATCTAGATTCTCATTCAGCATCACACTCCATTGCTTACTTATTTTTTGGCTGGGCAATTGGCGGCCCCATTGCTGGCTGGTTAGCAGATCATGTCGGTAGGCGCCCTGTGATGATAGGCTCTGCTATCTTGGGCTTTATTTTGCTACCTATCGTATTTTATGTTCCCAATATTCCTTTACCATTGATAAGCACTATTGTTTTTATTTATGGACTCACGAATACCGGGTTGATAGCAAGTTACACCGCCGCAGGCGAGTTACATGATAAATCCTTGGGTGGATTTTCAATGGCCATCGCTAATATGTTTTCCGTGTTGGTGGGCGCAGGGTTAATGTGGGTACTGGGTGCGTTGCTCGATTGGAGTGCCGCTAAAAACCTTGCATTTACCCCACAAGGTGCTTTAATGCATTCTGCACAAGATTATCAATATGCCACCATTGTTATCACCGGCTGTTTATTCTTAGCCATTATTTGCTCCTTCTTTACCAAAGAAACGCTCACTGATAAGCGTTCTTAACATCATGGTAAAGAGGAGCCAACAAGGCCTATTAATCAGTGCTATTTCACTTGGCACTTTACTGGAATGGGCAGAGTATACCTTTTACGGTTATATGGCAGTTTTGCTCTCTGGATTATTTTTCCCGGAAAATGATGCCAGTGTAGCCCTGTTAAAAACTTATGGCATATTTGCAGCTGGCTATTTAATGCGTCCACTGGGTGCCATTGTTTTTGGGCATATAGGAGATAGCATTGGCCGCAAAAAAGCCCTGATGATATCTTTGTTTATCATGGGGGGAGCAACTTTTACCATCGGATGCTTACCCACTTATCAACAAATTGGCGTGCTTGCCCCCTTCATTTTATTAATCATGCGCATGTTACAAGGGTTTGCCATCAGTGGTGAATACAATGGGGCTGGCATATTTCTGGTAGAAAAAATCGGTCAAAAAAATCCTTGTTTGGCGGGTAGTTGGATCAGCGCCTCCGCAGCCTTTGGCATGGTGCTGGGTGGCATAGCGGCTTTTGCTACCAGCTTACCATCAGCACCTTTATGGGCATGGCGCGTTCCTTTTTTATTAGGCGGCACAAGTTGTTTTGTAGGGTTTTGGTTAAGAGCCACTATCACAGAAGCAAAAACCCACCCGCCTGTCACCTTGCCGCTTATGCAGGTTTTTAAACAACACAAAAAGTCTTTAAGCATTGTCGCAGCGATAGCCGCCTTTACTGGGATCTTTGTTTATATCTGTAATATTTATATCGTGGCCTTTTTACACCAACAAGTGATGTTACCCACGCATCATGCAAGCTTCTTTGCCATCTTTGGCGAAATCATCGTGACGATACTTATTCCGGTAATGGCATGGGTTGCCGACAAAACTTGTCCTTATCGTCAATACCGATGGGGATTATTTTTAGTGGCTTTAGGATGCCCCTTCATTTTTGAGCTTTGTGCTTTGGGTAACTACCCTAGTATCACCTTAGCCATGATTTTATATGGCGTGCTCAATGCAATCGTTTGTGGGCCCATGGTTAAAATACTTTATGATCAATTTCCTGTCAGCGTACGTTATACCGGTGTTTCTTTAGGATGGAGTTTTTCTGCCGCCATTTTTTGTGGAAGTGCGCCGATGGTGGCTCAATATTTAACAAATAAATTTGAATGGACGCTTGGTCCTAGCTTATATGTATCGTTGATTTCGATAATTACTTTGATGATGATTTCTTTCTTGTTACCCAATCCGTCACTAGCAACTACCTATCGCCTTAAACAGTTGACAGACTAAATTTGTTAATGTCACATTAACGCTCTATCATATCAACTCGCAAAGAATTATTTTTATGCTCAACGAGATGATGAAGCCAATAGCCTCAGCTTTACCCGGTATTTTAATTGCCATACTTATACTTATTGCATTTTGGTTTCTAGCTAAATTTGCAATTAAATTGATCCATCAAATTAGAGATAAAAATCCGGCACAAAAACAACCGGTATTTCTGGTTTTTGAAACTGTCACTAGAGTTGTTATCTTAGTTTTAGGGCTCATCACTGCCCTGGGCTCAGCTGGCGTTAATGTGTCAGCTTTGGTAGCAAGCCTTGGCATTTCCGGCATTGCTTTAACACTGGCTACTAAAGATGCCTTTGCAAACCTTTTTGCAGGGATCCTGGTGCTGTTGTATCAACCCTTTAAAATTGGCGATACAGTAGAAATGGGCTATATCAAAGGCATTGTCACCAAAATGAGTTTACGTTACACCCATTTAACTAATGCTGATAAAGAAATTCTTATCCCTAATTCATCTTTATTAACCAAAAATTTAACTATTTATAAATCCAATGAAAATAAATAACACACTGACAGGTTTGCTCCTTGGTTTTTGCACCACGCTTTATGCCAATGTGAATACTGGTTTTGATCAAGAATTTAATAAATTAGTAAAACAATATTTGCCTAATACGGCAATTGGATTAATTGTGCAGGATCCAAAAACAGGTATGGTGTTATTTGAACATCATGCAGAAGATAATTTTTATCCTGCCAGCAATACAAAATTATTCACTGCTGCTGCCGCATTAAAATTTTTCGGACCCAATTTTCAATATCAAACTAGCATCAATGCCCCTTTGGAAAAAATAAAAGAAGGGACGCTAGAAGATAATGTCTATGTCATTTTTAGAGGTGACCCTTCCTTTTCCTCCACTGACTTAGCAAACCTGGTAAAACAACTCAAAGCTAAAGGCGTTAATAAAATAAAAGGGAATATCATTATCGATGATTTTGCTTTTGATGATGTTCCTTATGCCCCCGGCTGGACCTGGGATTCTATCCCCTATGCCTATTCCGCGCCCGTGACTTCTATTATTATTAACACCAACAAAGTGCGGGTGAAATTAAACAAAGCAGAAAACTTAAACGACAAAGTAAAAATTGAACAAGCCGACGAAGCACCTCTTTTTTCGTTAAATACCAATGTGTCAGCCGTGACCTTGGATGAATCTGAACATAGCTGCCAACTACATGCCCGCGTGAAAAACAATGAGATTTCACTCAATGGTTGTTGGCCGATTGATAAAACACCGACGGTGTTAGAGTTGGCCATAGATAACCCAAGATTGTTAGCAAAAAACCTGTTAAAAAGTAATCTACAAGAAAATCAAATTGAGTTAACCGGTGATATCAGCTTTAACAAAGCCCCAAAAAATGTGCCCGTTTTACTCACCAAACGCTCTGCTCCCTTAAAAGTTCTTTTAAAGCAAGTTTTGGCTGAATCGAATAATATTTATACCGAAAGCTTAACCAAAGCGTTAGGTCTAGCCTTTTTAGGACAAGGCTCTTTCCAAGTGGGTATACATGCGATTGAAGAGATCTTAACCAAAGATACTAAAATTGATTTTACGCAAATAAACTTAAGTGATGGATCTGGGCAATCGCGGTATAACTTAGTTTCCCCTTATCTGGTTGGGCAGCTTTTGTATCATATGTATCAGGATCCCCAATTTTCTGTTTATTACAATGCACTTAGCACAGCAGGTAAAAATGGATCCCTTGCTGATCGCATGAAAAGCAAAGAGATGGTGGGTAAAGTGGTTGCTAAAACGGGTAGCGCTTTAGGCACATCTGCATTATCAGGTTACTTTACTGCCAATAATGGTGACCAATATTTGTTTTCGATGTTAATAAATCAATCGTTAAATGATAATAGCGCGCGCAAATCGTTTGAAGATAAATTATGTCAAGTGATGGTCACTCATCCTTGGCCTCAAACAAAAGCTTTACCCGCGCCATCGCAAACACCAACTGCTGTAAATACTAAAAGTAAAGTGCCACTTTCAAAAGTAACGGCAATACCATTGTGAGTATATAAGGTCTTTTTATGAAAATTTGGAAACTGTCACCCAAAGAAGATAATGGCTATGTCCGAGTAAGAGCCGAAACAGAAGCGCGGGCACGAGAAATTGCTTATCAAAAGTTTGTTTCTAGCAAAGCACATAAAACTATTCATAACAAGGATTGGAGCAAATTAGCTTGGAATGATAAAAACCAAGTGACATGTGAGTTGGAAGATGATGATATTTCTAATACTGAGGGATTTTTAGATATAGTATAAAAAAATAAATATATTAAATCTGTGTAGGGGCGCATCCTGTATGCGCCCTTATCAAACAATTCTTCAATATCCATATATTGTTAGCGCAGATAAATCTAAGATTTGATGGGCGCAGACAGGCTGCGCCCCTACGAAAAAAAAATTCTATAGCGTCACTCCAAATCAAATACGATTGTCTTATTCCCATCAACAATAATTCTATCTTCAAGATGCGCTTTGATTGCTTTGGCTAATACCGTTCTTTCGATGTTTTGCCCCAAAATGCGTAAATCTTCTGCATTGAGCCGATGTGATGCACGCGCTACATCTTGAGCAATAATTGGCCCCATGTCTAAATCTTTGGTCACATAATGCGCTGTGGCGCCAATCAATTTTACGCCTTTATCATATGCTTGTTGATACGGGTTAGCACCAATAAAAGCCGGCAAAAATGAATGGTGGATATTGATGATCTTATTGGGGAAGTGTTCAATAAAATCTTCAGATAAAATTTGCATATAACGCGCTAAAATAATGCCTTCCACTTTACCTTCGCATAATTTTAAAATTTCACTTTCTGCTTTTGCCTTGGTTTCTTTGGTAACTGGAATATGGTGATAAGGGATATTGAAATGTTTGGCAGCCTGCGCCAAATCCGGATGATTAGAAACAATAAAGGGAATAATCATCGGTAATTCTTGACGCGACCAACGCCACAGCACCTCTAAAAACGCATGATCGTATTTAGAAACAAAAACGGCCATACGCCTTAAATTAGCCGCATAATGGATTTGCCAATCCATTTTAAGAGGCGTGCCAACTTCTTTAGCAAATTGTGTTTCTAATTTTTTACTCGATAAATCCAATTGTGGTGTTTGAAATTCAAGGCGCATAAAAAATTTGCCGCCTTGCGCATCCGTTGAATGTTGATCCAAATCGGTAATATTCGCGCCATGATCTTTTAAAAAAGAAGTCACCGCGGCAATAATCCCCTTTTGATCCGGGCAGGTAATAAGAAGCCTTGCTACAGTTGAAAGATCAGCCTTAACCATTTTCAAACACCAAATAAGTTAGATAGTTAATTAATTATATGCCACATTTCTTGTATATTAGCATAGGAACTATACTTTCATTATTAACAAGAATGATAGGAACAAACCCGCTATGGCGCTATTCCCACTGAAAGCCCCTTTAAGCTTGGACGAATTGATTAAAACTACCTGCAAGCTTTATCGCCAAAGCTTATTCAAAGCGCTCCCTATCACCCTGGGGTTGATAGCCATGTTTGATTTTATACTCTATGGAAGCTATTTATTCCCCAAAGCATATGTTTATTTACATCCACAGATAGCCTTATTTGTTGTGGTAATCATGCTCACCACCACTGGCACCATGTTTTGCGCCATTGATACGGTTGGTAAAGCAAAACCTTTTTCTTATGGAAAATTAATTATTTTCACCCTGCAACGATTTTTGCCCTTAGCCGGTTGTCTTTTCTCCATGCTCTTATTGCCAGCCTTAATAGCAGGTTTTTGCGCAGGGGTATATTTTTTCTTGGGTTATAATAATTTTGCTCAGCCTATTCTATTTGCTTGGTTCATGTTTTCTTCACTAATATTATTTGCTGTTTTTGTGCCCAAGTTATTCGCCCCGTTATTGGTATTTATTGATTCATTGTCAGCAAATGATTCTTTAGATGAAAGCGCAAGAATAGTGAAAGGATGTTTTGCTCGTTGTTTTGAATTAACATTATTTGCTAGTTTGATTTTACTGTTTTTTGCCGTGCTGGGACATTTATTCTTAGCTTATATTCCTGCGCTTAAAACGCTCCCTTTTGGTGTGGTTGAAGGCGTAAGTCAAATTTTACTCTTGCTTAATGCGCCATGGGCTTTTGCGCTTTTGCTAACGTTAAAATATGACTTACAACAAAGACACCCTTCTCTGGAAGTAAACAAAGTTGAAAAACCTAAAATAAAAGAACCACAAAGTGTGCGCGCAACAACTTCCGAAGGTGATGAAGATAAGTATAATTTTTAAGACTTTTTGTTTCTGTTTTTCTTGGGCGCTACTGTTGCGCCATATTCTTTGAGCAAATCAATCATTTGATTATCGCCGTATAACTTTGCATAAGCATGGGCGACTTGCAATGGTGAGTAGTGTCTAACTTTATCGCGATATTTTGGGTTGGCACCTAATTCTAAGGTAAGACGCATTCTTTCTACATCTGCAAACATCATCTGAATGCGCAATATCTTATTTAAACTTAAAGTACCAGACGGGGAACTCGGTAAAGCGGGGCTTCCTTTTTGAGGACCATAACATTTCATCTCTTTAGCCAAATCAGTCAATGCATCGAAAAGGGGCTTACGGTGCGAAGGTTGAAATGTTGGGTTTGTCATTGTTATAGCCTGTTATTATTTATAAAGCCTAATCTTGAAATCCTATCAAAAATAAGTCAGCTTGTAAACATATTATAGCCTTTCCTGAGTACTTGCACATATTTTCAGTACTTGTTACCCTCTCGCGGGTTTTAAAATATAATTTACGCTTTCATTTTTATCCCCGAGTAATGGTTTGGTCAACAAAAGCTGGATGAACGGTAGAAAAGGAGCGACTATAACTAATTAAGTGCATATACACTATAATGATTGCCACCGCGTACAATGCAAAATAAATAATAACAACCAAGGTAGGTAACCATCATGGGAGATGAAAAACATCTCAGCATTATCAGGACCTCTTACTTGCGCGACTTGCAAATCCAATTTCAAAAGGAAGTAACTGAATTAATTGATATTTATTTGCATGATGCCAAAAGAAAAATAGCGAATCTTCATAAAGCGCTGCTGGATGCCAATTATGCTAATTATATTGGTGCTGTACGTGAATTGCGCCTTCGCAGTGTTGATGTTGGCGCTATTCAATTCTCTTATCGCTGTTTACAGCTTGAAATAGCCGTCCAGGAAATGCGTTTAGAATTTATTAAAGAATTAACGAGTCTCCTTGAGTCTGAGTTTGTGGCCGTACAATTAGCCTTAGAGCATCTCAAAGCTTCAAAATCCCAAAAGGGCAGCTATCTTATCAAAGAATATAGCTAGTTAGCTTCATTTTTATAAATTTTTAAGATAGCAACCTGCTTGCGTTATAATTCGATGAATTTTGGCTTGTCTTACCCCATCTCTTCTGTCCCTCTCCCCTTGAGGGAGAGGGTTAGGGTGAGGGGTGATCATGAGATTGCGTTAAGGAGATTGGGATGGCAAATAAAGTTGTAATTACGGGTACTGGGTTGTATGCCCCTCCCTCTAAAATTTCAAATGAAGAGCTGGTAAATAGCTTTAATGCCTATGTTGATAATTTTAATCAGCAAAACAAAGCTGCCATCGAAAAAGGCGAACTTACTCCCTTAGAATATTCCAGTGCAAGCTTCATCGAAAAAGCCTCAGGGATCCATAATCGCTATGTTATAGAGAAACAAGGGATCTTAGATCCCCTTCGTATGCGCCCGCATATCAAAGCAAGATCTGATGATGAACAATCTATACAATGCGAAATGGCCTGCCAAGCAATCCATCAAGCATTAGACCATGCTCAAAAAACCCCACAAGAAGTAGATTGTGTTATTGTTTCTTGCGCTAATATACAACGTTCGTATCCTGGCATGGCAATGGAAATTCAACATTACATGGGTATGCAAGGCTATGGTTATGATATGACTGTTGCCTGCTCTTCTACAACCTTTGCGCTAGCCAATGCTTATCATGCCATTGCCTCAGGTCAAAATCGTTGCGTTGTAGTGGTTAACCCAGAAATTACCTCAGGCCATGTTGATTTTAGAGACAGAGATTCTCATTTTATCTTTGGAGATATTTGTACAGCGATTGTGCTAGAGAACGCCGATAGTGCCAAAAGAACAGGCTTTGAAATTCTAGGCACAAAATTATTAACTTCTTTTTCAAACAACATTCGCAATAACAGCGGATTTTTAAATCATGCAGAAATGGATGACAATTCTCCCCCACCCCGTTACTGTTTTAGACAAAATGGCCGCAAAGTATTTAAAGAAGTGATCCCTTTAGTACAAGAACATATTTTGGCACATCTTGCAGATTTAAAATTAAACGCCAACGCAGTGAAACGTTATTGGCTACATCAAGCTAATATCAACATGAATGAGCTGATTATCAAAAAAGTGCTGGGTCGTGATGCCTTGCCTCATGAAGCACCGATTATTTTGCATGAATATGCGAATACTGCCTCTTGCGGCTCCATCGTATCTTTTCATTTAAATCATCATGATCTAAAAAAAGATGATGTAGGGCTGATTTGCTCTTTTGGTGCTGGTTATTCTATTGGCAGCCTTATTGTTCAAAAACAATAGCAAAAAGGGCAAGATATCTTGCCCTTTTTGCTTAGAGTGAAGGCACAGCGGATTTCTTTAAACGAGCGACACTCACCCAATAAGCTCCCACATAGACACTGGCATTGGCCAGCATGCCGGCAATTAAAGCGCTGACATGGGTCAAGGTTTCTAAGTCAAAAGTATTCCACACAACAACAGTTAACCCCCCTGTTAGCACACTGCTATAAAAACCCCAGGGCGGTAGTGTTTTATTACTAAAAATACCTATTAAAGGGATCACCAAGGTTGGCCCCCAAAATTGATAGGTTTTCAGTAAGATATCCATAATATCTTGCACCGCGATGGCAAAAAACATGCTCACACAACCTAAGATAAGGGTAGTGATTTTTGCCACATTTAAAACTTGTTTATCATTAAACGCCCTACCGCTTGTGGGCACAATAATGTCGTTTACAAAGGCCCCTGCTGCGGCGTTTAAATAACTATCGGCAGAAGACATAATCACCGAAATAAACCCCACCAAAGCAATAATGGCAAAGGGCATGGCAAGCGTCGTTCTAAATAATGTTGCGGTGATTTCTTCTTTAGGCATGCTCGGATCTAAAGCATAGGCAATCAGACCGTGTGAAAATACCAAGAAGCAAATAGGCAAAATAATCAAGCCTGAATACATGTAGGCTTTGCGGGTTACCTTTTCGTTTTTGCCCATTAATAAACGTTGAAATACAGGAGGGATAAGCGCATCGCCTAACAAAAAGCTTAAAAACACAAAAGCTAAATCCCAGCCTGACAGGTGTGATGTTGGTGAAAAATGGGTGCTTGGCACACTATTAACTACATTTTCCCAACCACCTAAATAATGAATACCGCACACTGAAACGAGTATGATAGCGAGTAACAATAATACTAACTGCACGATATCCGTTGCTACGACGGCGCGAATACCGCCAACATAACAATAAAATATGACAATGCCCGCGCTCAGCATGATACTTAAAGTGCGATCATAGCCCAATAAACTGGTAATAAGATTTCCCATGGCGCTCATTTGCGCCGTTAAAATGCCAATACAAAAAGATAACCACAAAACACCAGTTAGGATCTGTGGCACATTACCGTAATATTTGCCAATGACTTCGCCCAGGGTAATCATGTGACGAAATTTGCCCATTCTAGGCGCTACCCACCACCCCGTCAGAAAAAGTTGTAAAGCAAATCCGAGCAACCCTAAAGCATGACCAATACCAAATTGAAAACTTTTTTCGGCGGTACCCATGACTACCCCGGCACCCACAAAGGAAGCCACAATGGTGCTAAATAAAGCCAAGGAGCTAAAATTTTGATGAGCTACCAAGTATTGTCTTAAGTTGTTGATATTTAAGCTTGCGCGCCAGCCCACCCAGAGGATAAACAGGCAAAAAAGGCTGATGGAAAGTCCCCAGATCATTTTTTATCACTCTTTGTGAAAAAAGAAATGATTATTGTCATAATGGGTAGCAGAATCAAGTTTTATATAATTTTTGTTTGAATTCGTACTTGGAATAAATATGAACCTATATTTTCGCTTAATCTGGCTGATGTTACGGCTGCCCTGGATAAAAGTGCAAAGCGATCCTTTAGCACCAGCAAAATTAACGATGCGCGTACATTTAAACGATTTAGATCTGAACATGCATGTGAATAATGGTCGTTATTTAACGATGATGGATTTAGGGCGACTGCATTTAATGGCTAAAACGGGTTTACTCAAGCCTGTTTTAAAACGCAAATGGATGCCAGTATTAGGCAGTGCTAAAGTACATTTTATCAAGCCGCTCAATATTTTTAATAAATTTACCATGACCACCCAAGTGATCTATTGGGATGAAAAATGGGTTTACTTAGAGCAGAAAATTTATAAAAAAAATATACTGTGTGTCACTGCCCTTTTTAAAGCGCTGTTTACCAGTAAACGCGGAAAAATCCCAGCTAGCGAATTAATGAAATATTTACCTCCTCATACCCCAAAACCATTGATGCCAGATCATCTTAAAGCGTGGATAGCTGCTGAAAAAGTGCGCCAAGATGAGCCATAAGACTTCTTAAGTTGCCATAAAAAATCTACTTTTGCATTTTAATAAGATGAAAGGCCTTTCCTTTTTGACCATTTACTTGTATGACATGTTTATTATGTCAAATTTTACATTATACTATTGGCTTGTAGTAACCGAATAAGACGTGAAGCCGGTATGATAGAAAGCACAAACACCACACACACACCCGTTTTGGCTTCCTCGAACTCTATTACCTATTTGGCGCCTGATAAAATTCAACAAATGATAAAGCCTCTAGAAAAATTAGGGGGAATTAAATATTTTAATTATGCCATTAATTACGCAGATAATACCGGTTATGATTTATTAACCCATCCTTCTTTTTATGATAGTTGGTTTAAACATAACCTTCCTTTACCTAGTTTATATTTAAAAAATGGCTGGTATCTTGGGGATCGTTTACTTTCCCCTGAAGTGCTTGCTTGTGCACATAGCGAAGATCTTGGTAATTTTCTGGTCTATATTAATCGCCAACAAGACAAAACCACTATTTATGGTTTTGCTACTGGCGCCGACAATAAAAATAGCATTACTTTTTATAAAGAAAATATCGGGTTGCTTATTCGCTTTGGTAAATATTTTGAACAAGATTTAGCACAAGATCTGATTAAAGATGCTGAAAATCAAAAAATAATAATTGACAGACCGCTGCCGTCTTCTGAAAAAATCAGAGACGTTGAGCCATTTTACGCAATTAAAGATATCAAATTACTTGATACGCTCAAAGACAGAGAAAAAGAATATTTAGAATTTTTGCTTAAAGGATATAACAATAATGAAATAAGCGTTCAAGCCGAACTATCTCCTAAAACTGTGTTTAAATATTTATCTAATATCAGAAAAAAATTGAATTGTCGCTCCAAAAGCGAAGTATACGAAAAGCTAATCAATGAGGGTTATCTTGGCTATTATGTGAAGCACCCTGATTTCGATTTACCACTGGCGTCAAATGGTGATCTTCATGCCTTTTTTGAAGGGATGTACTCGCCTATTTCTAAGCTATCTTCTCAAGAATATCAATGCTATAAATTGGTGCTCAAAGGTTATACCTTAGCTGAGATAAGTAATGCCTTACAGATCAGCATCCCAACGGTAGCTGATTACATTACCCGATTAAAAGTAAAATTACGATGCAGATCTAAACACGAATTGATCAGTCAAGCGCTCAACATGGGGTTAATGGATATTACCTAACCCCAGGCATATTTTAATTGTGCGTAAACA
The DNA here is from genome assembly GCA_018241965.1 of Pseudomonadota bacterium. GTDB lineage: Bacteria > Pseudomonadota > Gammaproteobacteria > Berkiellales > Berkiellaceae > Berkiella. Next base: position 22,390 of record JAFECS010000002.1, read on the forward strand.
TTATACCCAAAGAACTGTTCACGGTGTTCAAAGTTTCCTTTGAGATTAAACGAATAACCATCGGAAGTGTAAGCGGTAATGCCGGCACTGTATTGTTGAATATATTGCGCAGGCTTAATGCTATTCACATAAAACGGATTTCCTTGGCCTAAGAAATTAGATTGCATATCTTGGGCTTGGCCTGAAAAATCATATAATAAGGCAAAGGAAAACTCAGGCACATAAATTGCCTGAATATAATCGCGTTTCAGGGCTAATCTAATCCCTAAACCTGTCACGGTTTCGTCTAGATCTTCGTTTTGTACATTAAGGCTTAAACCACCGGCATTGTATTCAGAATAATCACCGATATTAAGATAGGTATATCTAAAGCGTGCAAAGGGTGCTACCAAATAATTATCGACGCTCACAAAAGCATAACCCATATCGAATTGCGCGCCATAATGCCAGCCGTAAAAAGAGGCATCGGCTTGCGCATTGAAAACGTTCACCACAATATTACGTGTGGTCTGGTATTTGTGGCTGGCCACGGCCAACATGCTTTCAAAATAAAGTGTTTGCGTGCTGTTATCGGAGCACGCTTGGTACGGTGCAAACCAACCATAAACGGTGGTTTGTGCCGTATTCACATTCACTTTGTTTTGTTGTTGGGTATAATCAGTGGTATTCACTTTTGTAAAACTTTCAGCAATACCCACGGTCGCATATTCGGTGGGTCGCCAATCAAAACCGAACGCCACGCCTGAGGATTCTGCTTTATAGCCTTCTATATTATGACGTTTGTGTTGATCTAATATCGTGCCATACCCTTTTACCCACGCACCATATTGATCGGTGGCTAAACTGATAACATTCTTATCGCCATAGTTTATGCCATTATATAATTCATAATCCCTATCCATATTATAATTAGCTTCTTGCACAAGCAGGCCAATTTTAGACATAGATTCTAGCCTTGCATGAACGCTATCAAAGGCATTATCCATACTGATGCGGCTCGATGCAGGTAATGCGTAATTATAAGAAGGCGCTAATTCTGCCAACGCATTAGATACTGAAGGGATATCTGGCAATAACTGTAATTGCCCTAAAAAGGCCAGCATGATGGGATCGTTTGTGGTTTGCGCAATAGGCTCTAAAGACGCGGCTACCGATAATGGAATATCCGGTGTGGCCACTAAAGTCAGTGGCACTGTTTGCGTAATTAAATTTACCTGATTAGGATTAATTGTATTATCAAGCCTATATTGCACAATCGCTGACGTTGGCTCCACCAACGTGATATTACCAAAACCCACAATAGGCGCAGCCGCTTGAACAATAGGAAATACGGAATTATTCGTAATAAAAGAGCCTGTGCCTAATTGCGGCGCAATGATACTGCCAGGATTAAATGTCGCATTGGTGTTACTCACAATTTGACCAAAACCACCGGCGGTGGAGTCTTGTATGGTGGGTGCAAAAGTACCTGACTGCGAATACGTTCCGGTGGTATTGAGTGAGGCATTATTTTGGATATTCACTCTACCTAAATTAGTGGCTGTGGCCATGTTGACAGAAGATCCACTAACAATGGTTAATGTACCACCATTGTTTACATTTAACGTACCTGTGCCCGAAACCCCACCAACTCCTGCATTGGCAACCATGGTAGTATTGGCATTAATCGTTAAGGCATTATTGATATTGGAAATGGTATTGCTTGCTGTATAGGTTGTGCCAGCATTATTCACAAACACGGTAGGCACATTAGTCACTGTACCTGTTTGATTAAAACTCGCATTAACATTCATGATGTTAGTACCAGCGCCACCATTTAAAGCGGTAAAACTTCCCCCGGTGATATTAAAAGTGTCATTGCCTGTGCCGCCATTGATGGCTTGTAAGCTTGTCCCTGCTAAATTAATAATGTTGGTACCAGCGGCAGTGTTGCCAATCGTTAATGTGCCTTGAATAATGCCACCATTTAACTGCAAGGTACTGGCATTAAATTGCGTTGAAGTAACATTGCCAGTAATGGTGCCACCACTCATGGTGAGGGCTGCCCCCCCTGCACCATTTAAATCAACGTCACCAATAATTGAGCCCCCATTTTGAAAAAGTGGGGCAACAATATTGTTTGCATTATTTAAAAATACAGCCTTAGATGCACCCGTTTGTTGGATAGTGCCTGTGTTGATAATACCATTGGCTAAAGTCGAACCAGTATCTACCCATACGGTATGATTGTTTGACGAAGTCATAATACCTGAGTTAACCAAACCCGTTGATGTACCAATGAGATAATAAGCATCTCCTTGCACATTCACGTTGCCAGCATTGTTTACTGTGCCTGGCGCATTACCAAAAATTGCAAAACCATCTGCCGTTGCCGAGCCCGTGCTGGTAATAGTTGCATTAGCGTTATTGTTTATCGTGCCAAATGATTGCGTAATGTTAAACGCATAACCACCGCCGGTGTTGCTAATTAGGCCCCCGGAATTATTATTAATCACGCCATTAAAAGCTTGCCCTAAAATACTAATGGTGAATGGCCCAGCTGATGTGATAGTGCCTGCGTTTTCTACATCGCCCGTGATTGCTCCCACTGCCACGGTGCCTAAACTAATCGCATTACCTGTTGTTGCTTGAATAAAACTACCGGTGTTATTGGTCAGCGAGGTGAAGCTGCTGTTTGCTTGAAATGCATCAATACCGGCATTAGTGCTTTGGATTTTACCAGCATTAGCGCCAGAGACAGAGTTGGTTATCACCATGCCGGAGCTACCAACATTGATAAGAATACTTGGTGAGGTTGTACCTTGTATAACACCACCTAAATTATTAATAGTTCCGTTAGTACCGCCATTGAAAATATGGATACCACTAATGCCACCAAATAGGTTACCAGAGTTAGTAATGGTGGCCATGGTATTATTGATTCTAATGGCAGAAGCATTAATACCGGCTTGCACTGTTGAGCCGTTATTAACTGTTACTGTCGCATTAGCACCCAAACCAGGCTGAATATGGATACCAATACCCGTGCCTGAAGTTAAAATGGCATTCGGTGGGGAGCTGGCGTGATTATTTGGCTCTATCGTAAGTGAGGCCGCGGCTGAATCAATTTGTACACCATCATTGTTTGCTGGCGGTTGAATAATACCCGATGGTGTAATATCTATATTAGCATTTACCGACGTTTGCTGCGTGGCGGTCAGCGGTGAATTTTTACTATCCACCACTAAATCTGCATAAGCCAAAGGCATCACATAATATGTCGATGCTAAAGCTAAAGAAAACCACCTATTTTTTTGCATCATTATCAATCCCATTGATAACTTAATTGTAGATATCCGTTATAAGCAAACATTTCGTTTCGATATTCAAAAATGAATTTCAGCGCTGCATTGTAACCATCATTGGTATAAGCATTCACCCCCAAACTATATTGCTGGATGATTTGCGCGGGCTTAAGACCATTGACATAAAAGAAACCGCCGCCGCCTAAGAAGTTTGCCTGTATTGCTTGTTCTTTGCCGGCAAAATCATATAACAATGTGGCTGTGGCTTCAGGCACATAAACCGCTTGGATATAGTCGCGTATTCCCGCAATTCTTAAACCAACGCCTGCAATCATTTCATCGATGGGGCCATTTTGCACCGATAAATCAATGCCACCTGCACCCACTTCTGAATAATCTGAGATATGTAAATAGGTATAGCGACCACGCACATAAGGTGCAACAACCCAATTTTCATCTTTAATCGCATAGCCTATATCTGTTTGCGCGCCATATTGTGTGCCAATGAAATTAGCTGTCGCATTACCAACAAAAGAACCAATCTGCATGTTTCGCGTGGTGTCGTATTTATGCGAAGCGATGGCCAACATGGTATCAAAATAAACCGATTGCATGGGTTCAAACCAACCATAAAATGTTGCCTGATAGCTCCATGTTTCAATTTTGTTTTGTGCCGTCGTGTCATCCGTGGTTTCGACTTTATTACCGCTTAACGCTAAACCAACTAACGCTTGATTGGTTAAACGCCAATCCCAGCCAATACCAATGCCAGCAGCATCGGCTAAAAAGCCTTCTACTTGTTCACGTTTATGTTGGTCTACAATGGTGCCATACACTTTAGCCCAGGCATTGAAGTGATTGGAGCCAAAATTAATCACATTTCTGTCGCCGTAATTTACACCATTATAAAGTTCGTAATCGCGCACTTCACGGTAATCTTCTTCCGTGGAAAATGGCCCTAACCCATGTAATTGTTCAAGGCGTTGTTGCACGCTATCTAGCGCATTGTCCATACAAATTCGGCTTGAGGTGGGTAAGGCATTATTTAAAGAAGGCGCAAGTTGCAACAGGGCCTGCGTTAAAGTTGTATTATCGGGCATTAATTCTAATTGGCCTAATAAGGCCGCTAATTCAGGATTGGTGGTGCCGCCAAAGAGCAAGGGATCTAATGCTGCACCTATTGCTTGCGCGGTATCGCCTTCGGCAACGCCTGCAATCGGCTCTAGATTTAAAGTTAATACGATGTTGTTCGGATTCACTGTTTGGCTAAAAAACACTAAGGCTGATTGTGGTTGTACTAAGGTTGGAGCCCCAACAACACCCGCGGCTGCGTTCACAACTGTATATTGAGCGCCAGGAGCGACAAACACGCCACCGGTTAACAAAGACGGATTCATGGTGCTACCGGCATTAAAGGTTGCTGTGCCTGTTGTTGTTAACAAACCAGTGGCACCGCCATTAGACACCACAGGATAATAGCCTGCACCCGCATTTTGCGAATAATTTCCTGTGACGCTTAAAGTTCCCCCTGGCTGGGTTGATAAAAGGCCATTATTATTGACTTGTGCGACTGTAAAGGTTGACCCCGGGTTGATTGTTAAGCCGCCATTGGCAGCAATATTAATGTTAGCAGCAAGTGAACCATTTAAAGGATTAAAATTAGTCACCATGGAGCCGCCAGCATTGATATTAAAGGTGGAGGTTCCATTAATTTGGGCATTTACCGTATATAAACCATTGTTGACTTTAATTGTTGGGATATTATTAATAACAGCAGTTTGCGTGAAGTTGCCGTTAATATTAAGAATATCAGCGCCACCGCCACCGTTTAACACTGTAAAACTGCCACCGCTTAAATTAAAAGTATCGTTACCTGTGCCACCATTAAGCGCTTGCAATTTTGAGCCACTTAAATTCACCACGTTACCAGCAACATTGCCTAAAGTGGTGCTTCCGGTTATGCTGCCTCCGCTTAAATTCAAAATGCTGGCGTTGGCCGCACCTGATAATACGTTTCCATTTATAGTACCACCGGTCATGGTAAAAGCTGGGATAGTTGGCGCTAAGGGAGTCGTTGGGTTTACATTCGTTGCTAACAACACATTCCCCGTAATAGTGCCGCCCAGTTGCAGCAAAGGTATATTGATATTGGGGCCATCGGTTTGTAAATCAATCGCAGCACCGCCACCTGTATTACTGATAATATTGCTATTAACAATACCGTAGCCAACCGTATTGTAGACAATGCCGGTCACGGTAGAACCGTTTCTACCCCAAATAGCAGGGTTAGCTGCGGAAGTAGTAGTGATAGTACCTGTATTGTTTAGCCCTGTTGATGTCGTGTTGGTGTTATATAAAAATGAAACTGCATTGGTTTGAATGGTGCCCGCATTATTCACGGTACCAGGAGAATTACCAGTAACATTAATACCAAAATCAGTTCCTGTTGCACTTATAATAGCGCCGGAATTATTATTAATGGCACTGAAAGAATTATTTGCAAATATAACATTGCCGCCATTACCGGTTGCCTGGATTACACCACCTGAATTGTTATTAATCGTGCCATTAAAGATATTGGCGATGTAAATAGTTTGAGCGCCGCCTGTAGAATTAATCAAGCCATAGTTAAATATGTCGCCGGTGATAGCCCCAACTGCCGTAGGTGCAATACTAATTGCATTTCCGTTTGCAGATTGAATGGTACTATTCGCATTATTGGTGATGGAAGTGAAACTTTGGTTTACCTGAATAGTGTCACCATTGCCTGCATTTGCAATCAACGCACCACTATCATTGGTTAAAGTAAGCCCCGTTCCGCCATTAGCAACACCACCTTCCACTAAGATGGTTGGTACAGCACTAACAATGCCACCTTGTATTTTAGCACCAGAGCCTGAGTTAAAAATGGTGGCATTTACCCCACCTGCAGGAATATCAATCGCATTGCCGCCACCAAATAAACCTCCGCTATTGTTAATGGTAGCGGTGGTATCTGCGATGACAATCGCGTTACCAGTTCCTGTGGTAGTGATATTGCTACCACTGTTTACGGTGATAATCGTGGGCGTATTTTTGCCTGCCCCGTTGAGAATATTAATGCCATGACCTGTGCCTGAAGCGATAATCGCATTATTACCTGCTGTTGTATTAGTGGGATCGATAGTAATAGTTATACTACCTGTATCCACCTTAATACCATCAATATTGGTGGCATTCACTTTACCTGTGCTGGTAATTTCAATACTGCCGGTTTGAGTGGCAACCAGCTGTGTATTGGGCACAGGCTCATCGTATTGGGACATCAAAACAGTATCAGCATAGACAATACTTGCTGCAAATAAACTTGAGGCTAAAACGGCTTGAGCGAGATGGAGGGTTTTTTTCATCCTATGCCCACTCATGTCTTACCTTAATAAAAGCTGCATGGCGATGATAATCACTTCTTGCAGCGTAATCGTATTGAATAATAACCGTGGTATTCACATAACTATGCACGGCGATACCAGCACCCACTTCAAAACTGTTGCTGGCAGGCTCTGCGCCTTGACTTAAGAAATCAAAACCACCGCCTGTAAATAAGGCGGTTGCAGTTTGAGCGTCGTGGCTAAAATCATGGAAAGCATATGCATGAATTTCAGGAGTAACGTAGGCCTTTTCAAATTCATTTTGATATTCCAGTTTAATTCCCGCTCCCAAAGGCACAAAGGTCATGTCTTGATATTTGGCATACAGATCTAACCCAAAAGCATCGCGCTCAAAATAACCATTGATATTAAATTGTGAGAAAGTGAGCATCACTTTGGGAATAGCATGGAAGTGTCCACACTCATAGCGATAGCCTGTTTCAACATGCGCATTGGTTTCCCAGGCACCAAAATCTGCCCAAGCGATACGCACAAAGGGTTCTCCCCCAACCGGTGGCACTAAAATGTTACGGTTGTTGTCATAGTCGTTATAAGCAACCGTGAAAGAACCATTTAAGAAAAAGGGTCGCTCAAAAGTTAAGCCTGCATACATGGTCAGCTGATAACGTTTAATATCTAAAAAGCTGCCTGAAGGGCCGCGCGATTCTACATCCGCATGAACAAAGCCACCGGCAAGGCCGACCATAAAGTTTGGGGAAAAAAGATGATCACGTCCAACCAAAATTCCTAACACATCGGCATCATAACCGGGTACCGTGTAACGTTCATCTTGGCCAGTGTTATTGCCTACTAATTGTGCCCAAACACCTTTATCAATTTCAGCAGTATCAGTGGTGGTTACTGTTTCACCATTGGTTGATTCTATAAGTTCTGAAATTTTATCAGGAACATCGCCATCTTTGGCTTTAGCTTTAGGTTTATCTTTATTTTTTTCTGTATCGACTTCATCACCGCTTGAGACACCGGAAGCTGTTTTGATTCTAATTAAACGATCATAAAGCACAGATTCCATTTGCCGCATGGGGCCTTCAGAGGCTGCTCGTAAACTGCCGTCCGCAGAAGGAATTAATGTTTGCAGCGCATCAAATCTTTGCTGTTCTGTGGGAAGCGCATTTAATGCGATAATTAAGTCGTTAAGCTCAGGAGCCGTGACTGCCGCAGTTGGTTGCAGCGCCTGCAACATAGAGCCGACATCAGGATAAACAAGAGCATAGCTAGGCAGACTGGCACTTGCTAACACAATAGCCCATAGCGAAGATATTTTTATTTTATCTACGGACATTACATCTCTCCCTGACATATTTCTTCAATCCTACCATTGGTGCGGCTTCCCCCAAAGCATTCAGTAAAGATATTTTGAGGACATCCGCAGTAAGTTTTAAAATAGGAAAAACATCTAACAGAACGCTAACTTAATATGAAATACCTTATATATGCTATCTTTATTTTTTTAATGGCATGCAGCAGTGCACAAAAGCCTTATGATCACCATACGCATAAGGTGATAAATCAAGCATTTCAACAAGGGTTTACTCAAAAACAGTATGCAACTCATTATTTTGTGTTAACGACCTTTGAACATATTCCACAACCTGCACCTGACACACTCTATGTTTATATTGAGGGCGATGGAAATAGTTGGAAAACAAGATATCGATTATCAGATAACCCTACCCCTAAACAACCCTTAGGGTTGAAGTTAGCAATCAATGATCCACATCCAGGAGTGATCTATATTGGCAGACCTTGTCAGTACACACCGCTAGCATTAGATAAAAATTGTGATCCCAAATATTGGTCTAGCCATCGCTATGCCCCTGAAGTGATTTCTTCATTTGATGAGTTGCTTACCCAAGTTAAAAATAAGCATAAGAACACTAACTTTGTTTTGGTAGGTTTTTCAGGTGGCGCCAGTGTTGCACTGTTAAGCGCAGCAAAAAGAAAAGATGTGATTGGGATCTTCACCGTGGCGGGTGATTTAGATCATGAAATATTAAATCAACATCACAAAACAACGCCCCTCACTGGATCATTGAACCCAAGTACGGTTGCCAAGCAAATTAACCCTATCCCGCAACATCATTGGGTGGGTGATAAAGACACCATTGTGCCTATGTGGCTAGCACAAAGTTATGCCCAAAAAGCCAATAACCCCAGTTGTGTGAAAGTTTTTACGCTTAAAGGCGCCAGTCACCATAAAGGTTGGGAGCAAAAGTGGAGGGAGATAGTGAGTGCAGAGCTTAAATGTTAACTATAAAAACCCCCCGCTCGTTCCTCGCGACCCCCTTTGATAACAAAGGGGGTAAGATCTTTTCCTTCCCTTTGTTATCAAAGGGGCATGATCTTTTTCCCCCCTTTGTTATCAAAGGGGGGCTAGGGGGGTTTATTTAAATCAGCTATAGTTCCCCATCTCTCAAAAACCTGTATTATATTATGCGACCAACTTATTCTGCGTTTACTCTATTTAACGCCAAACTCCGCCAAAATCATCTCTTGCGTCATTTACCGCGCCATCAGCACTATGCGTTAGATTTTTCTACCAACGATTACTTAGGCTTAAGCCAGCATCCCTATATTATTGACGCGGCGATAAAAGCGGCTGATAAATATGGTGTGGGATACAAAGCTTCAAGACTCGTTAGCGCTAATCAACAACAAATTCAAGCGCTAGAAAAACTGATTGCCCAAAGCAAAAACGCCGCCAGTAGCTTAATTTTTAATTCTGGTTTTCAAGCGAATATTTCGGTGATTAGTGCACTCTTAGATCCTAAAGTGCAAGGCACTGCGTTAGTGTTTGCCGATAGATTAAATCATGCCAGCATGCATGCGGCTTGCCAATTAGCGCACATTAAACAACAGCGATTTAATCATTTAGATTATGATCACCTTGCTTATTTGCTAGCCAAAGCGCCATTAACACAACCCAAATTTATTTTAACTGAATCTGTGTTTGGTATGGATGGCGATGTAGCTGATCTTGCACGTATTATTTCATTGGCTAAACAATATAAAGCATTTACTTATGTAGATGAAGCCCACGCAAGTGGATTATTTGGCAAACAAGGTTATGGATTGACAGAAGATTTCCCCAAAGAAATTGATGTTGTGATGGGCACTTTTAGCAAAGCCTTGGGCGGTAGTGGTGCTTATATTACTTGTCATAAAGCGATTAAAAGATATCTGGTTAACCGCGCGCAAGGCTTTGTGTTTTCTACTGGGCCTTCTCCCATGCAGGTAGCCGCAATGCAAGCGGCGTGGGAATTAATTCCCAGTTTGCAAACAAAAGTAAAATCGTTGTTTGAAAAAGCGGCTTATCTTAAAAATCGTTTACTGGCTTTAGGCTTTGACACGGGCAACTCGAGTTCGCATATTATTCCGCTGATCATGAAAGAGGCAGCAACGACGATGCGCGTACAAGCAGAACTTGCAAAGCATGGCATTCGTGTTAGCGCTATTCGCCCACCTTCTGTGCCATCTCAGAAAAGCCGACTGCGAATAGCGTTAACACTCTCCCATACAGATGAAGATATTAATTTATTGATAAAAGAGATTTGCCGCATTATTAATTAGGGAGCAGGATTACCCTGGTTTTGCTGCTGCTGTTGTAACTCTTGTAGTTTTTGCTTGGCTGCCGCTTGTTCTCTGGCTTGCTGCTCTGCTTGTTGTTTAGCAATTTCAGCTTGGTGCTTGGCTGCCTCCATTGCTTGTTGTTTTGCTGCTTCTTGCTCTCTTGCTTGCTGCTCGGCTTGTTGTTTAGCAATTTCAGCTTGGTGCTTTGCTGCCTCCGCTGCTTGTTGTTTTGCTGCTTCTTGCTCTCTTGCTTGCTGCTCGGCTTGTTGTTTAGCAATTTCAGCTTGGTGCTTGGCTGCCTCCATTGCTTGGTGTTTTGCTGCTTCTTGCTCTCTTGCTTGCTGCTCGGCTTGTTGTTTAGCAATTTCAGCT
>JAFECS010000030.1 GCA_018241965.1 Pseudomonadota bacterium
TCGAGTCCCGTCCGCTCCGCCAACCTACGCTCTTTACGAGCCTGGTATTTCATCTTTTGAGGAACAAGCGATGCTGCAAAGCTTAAGGGATAAAGCACAAGGTTGGATTGCTTGGATCATCATTGGGATGATTGCCATCACCTTTATCCTATTTGGCACAGAAAACTTTTTTAAGAGTGGGCGTGACAACACCGTCGCAGATGTCCAAGGTACGCCAATTAGTGTTCAAGAATTGGATATGGCTTATAAACGCTATTTAAACCAGGCGGGTAATGAATCTGTTGCCAAGCTTGATCCTACTTTCGTCAAAAAAGAAATTCTGCAGTCGATGATTGATGAAACCATCATGATGTCTGATGCCAAAAAAATAGGTCTAACGATAAGCCAGCAACGCATTGGATTAATGTTAAATAGCATTCCTTTTTTCATCAAAGATGGTCATTTTTCAGAAGATGCCTATGCGCGTTTTTTAATGAACACAGGCTACACCGATAAAAGTTTTCAAAGTTATATCAAAACAGCTCTGATTAAACAGCAATTAGAGCAAGGGCTGATGCAAACCTCATTTTCTTTGCCGAGTGATTTAGATACTTTAGTTAAATATATTTTACAAAAGAGAGATTTTAGGTTTTTAACTATCGACAGAGCAGCTTTGGAAAAGGATATTGTTTTAAAAGACGATGAGATCAAAGCTTATTATGAAAAGCATCTCAACGATTTTAAAACAGAAGAACAAGTCGCTGTAGAATATGTTGTTTTGTCTTTACAGAAATTGATGGATGAGTATCAACCAACAGAAGAAGAAATCCAGGCCTATTATCATGAAAATGCAGCCTTGTTTAATGACCCAGAAAGGGTGCAAGTAGCGCATATTTTGATATCTGTTCCTAAAAATGCCGATGAAAAAACTTTTAAAGCTGCAAATGAACGAATTTTAGATATTCAAAATCGCCTTAAAAAAGGAGAATCATTTGAATCCTTAGCCAAAAGCTTGTCTGACGATAAAACAAGTGCGGTTAATGGGGGTAAGCTAGAATGGATCTCTAAAGGAGAAATGATCCCGGAATTTGAAAAAAGCGCATTTGCCTTAGCAAACAAAGGCGATGTGAGTGAGCCCGTGCATACTGAATTTGGCTTACATCTTATAAAACTTCTTGATAAACAAAAAGCAAAATCAAAATCCTTTGATACTGTCAAAGATGATATTGTGGCTAAAATGAAGCATGAAAGCGCACAAGAGAAGTTTGCTACACTTGCAGATAACATGAACGATTTGGCTTTTGATCATGCAGATTCTTTGCAGCCAATTGTAGATAAATTGGGAATTAAGATAGAAAAATCCGATTATTTTACCAAAACGGCTGGCCCCAAAGAAAAAATATTACAAAATGCTTTGGTCACAACCGCGGCTTTCAATCCTAATGTTAAAGACGATAAAAATAACAGTGATCTGATAAAACTTGATCCAGAAAACTACCTTGTTTTGCGTGTTTCAAATGTTATTGCATCTAAACAAAAACCTCTTGAAGAAGTTAAAAGTGAGATTGTGAAAACCTTGCTGTTTGATAAATCCACACTTGAGGCCAAAACCAAGGCAACGAGCCTGTTGGACAAAATTACCAAGAACAATATGCCACTTGACAAAGTACAGTCTGAATTTAGCTGGTCAACTGCAACCGATGTGTCGCGTTCAAGTTCTAAAGCCCAACCGGATCTGGTGGAAGCTGCTTTTGGCATGGCTTACCCTACAGATAAGGGTAGTTTTAAGCTCGTTCAGCTTGAAAATGGTGATTATGCGATTGTTTGGCTAACTAAAGTGGTCGATGGTGATATGTCTAAGCTATCTGCCCAAGAAAAAGAAAGCTTTAATGATCAACTATCAAAACATTTTGGTGAGCTTGAGTTTGCCCTTTATGCGACAGAGCTGCTCAAAGAGGCCAAGGTTCAGAAGTATTTGGATAAGCTGTAACCCACCGCTAATGGATTCTTTGTAGGGGCGCATCCTGCGCCCTATAAAACTAAGAATTGATGGGCGCATACAGGATGCGCCCCTACAACAAGAATTTCTATTACTCTCTTTATTTCTAATCCCACCTATAATAAATATATCGAATAGAGCCTGAATGCCAAGGAAGACATTCTGTGTTGGGTAAATTACAATTAGTTTTGATTTTATCCTGTATGCTACTTTCCCAAGGCTGTGACAAGGGAATGTGGAACAATCCTTATCCTGAAAGTGATGCTACAGAAAATGCGCTATATACCTCTTTTACCGAACGTCCCAAGCATCTTGACCCAGCTATTTCCTATAACGCCGATGAATGGATTTTTATTAACCAAATCTATGAGCCACCGCTTCAGTACCATTATTTAAAACGACCCTATACGCTTGTTCCATTAATCGCCACCCAAATGCCACAAATTCGGTATTTAGACAAAAATAATGTGCCCCTAAAAGAAAATGCTGCTATCCAAGATATTGCTTATAGTGTTTATACCATTCACATCCAACCTGGGGTGATGTATCAACAACATCCGGCGTTTGTTAAAAAAGAGGGGACGGATGAATTTTTGTATCATGCTTTAACCAAAGATGATGTTAAACACAAACACAGTATTCTTGATTTTGAAAAAACCGCTACACGTGAATTGGTTGCCGAAGATTATGTTTATCAAATTAAAAGGTTAGCTGATCCTACTTTAAATTCACCTGTTTTAGGATTAATGGAAAATTATGTGGTGGATATAAAAGCACTTTCAAAAACGATTAAAGACAAATATGCCACGCTTGGCGCGACACCCGATGAGCTGCCCTTTTTAGACTTACGAGATATACCCTTTGAAGGTGCTAAAGCTATTGATAAGTATACTTACGAAATAAAAGTATTGGGGAAATCTCCGCAGTTTATGTATTGGCTTGCCATGCCATTTTATGCCCCCATGCCATGGGAAGCGATTGCCTTTTATTCGCAAAAGGTACTGCTTGAAAAAAACATTTCATTAGATTGGTATCCAGTGGGGACAGGACCTTTTACATTAAGTAAAAATAACCCCAACTTAGAAATGATTTTAGAAAAAAATCCCACTTTTCATGGTGAGACTTACCCTAGCGAAGGTGAACCCGGTGATGAAAAATTGGGTTTATTAAAAATGGCTGGCAAGCCCATCCCGTTTTTAGACAAAATTGTTTTTATTCTAGAAAAAGAAAGCATTCCCTATTGGAGTAAATTCTTACAAGGCTATTATGATCAATCTGGGGTGAGTGCTGAAAATTACGATCAAGTGTTAAATGCTGGCGCCTCAGGTAACATGACATTAACCAAAGAATTGGTTGATAAAGGGATCCGCTTAAGTACATCCGTGCAGCCCAGTAGTTTTTATTGGGGCTTTAATATGACCGATGATGTTGTCGGAGGATATAGTGCTAAGCAGAAAAAGTTACGCCAAGCTATCTCCATTGCGGTAGATGTGGAAGAATATATTAATATTTTCTTAAATGGCAATGGATTTGCAGCGCAAGGGCCTTTGCCGCCCTCTATATTTGGTTATAGTGATGATCTTGATGCTAAAAATCCTTATGTTTATGACATTAATCCAAAACAAAATACCGTTGAACGCAAATCACTTCTTGAAGCAAAGAAATTATTAAAAGAAGCAGGTTTCCCTGAGGGGCGCGACCCCAAAACTGGTCAGCCATTAGTGCTTTACTATGATGCGATTGTTACCAGCGGCCCTGAATCACAATCACAATTTTCCTGGTTTCGTAAGCAATTTAAAAAGTTAGGCATAGAATTGGTGGTGCGCGCAACCCAATATAATCGCTTTCAAGATAAAATGCACAATGGTGATTTTCAAATATTCTTCTGGGGGTGGAATGCCGATTACCCCGATCCTGAAAATTTCTTCTTTTTGCTCTATGGTAAAAACAGCAAAATTAAAATAGATGGCGAAAATGCCAGCAATTATGAAAATCCGACATTTGATGCTTTATATGAAAAAATGAAAAGTATGGATAATACGGAAGAAAGGGCTCAAATCATCTCCAAAATGATCAAGATAGCTCAAGAAGATGCTCCTTGGATCTGGGGTTTTCACCCAAAAATTTATGCTTTACGTCAAGGATGGGTTGCCCCCTTTAAACCCAATGCGATGTCAAGAAACACGCTAAAATATATGGCTATCTCACCTAGCTTAAGAGACAAACAACGAAAAGCATGGAATAGCCCCATTTTGTGGCCATTATTGTTAATAGGATTGACGGGCGCTGTATTTTGCATTCCAGCATGTATAGGCTATTGGCGTAAAGTCCACCAACCTTTGGTGCTCAAAAAAGCTAAAGCGTTAAAGGAGTAAACAAAAGTGTTTGCTTATATTATTCGCCGATTTTTATTTATGATCCCCATACTAGTGGGTGTAAATTTATTGACCTTTGCTTTGTTCTTTTTAGTGAACACCCCAGATGATATGGCGCGTGTTCATCTTGGGCAAAAACATGTCACCAAAGAGGCCATTGAGAATTGGAAGCATCATCATGGGTATGATAAACCCTTGTTTTATAATAAAGAGTTACAAGCTGAAGATAAAATTACCAATACGATTTTCTATCAAAAGTCCTTGCGCTTATTTGCCTTTGACTTTGGTTTTTCTGATGCAGGTCGTGATATTGGTTATGATATTTCCCAAAGAATGTGGCCGAGTCTTGCAATTGCCATTCCGAGCCTAATTGTTGGGCTTTTATTTAATATATCAATTGCATTGATGATGATATTTTTTAGATATAGCTATCTAGATACACTTGGCATGGTGCTTTGTGTCATGATGATGTCTATCTCAGGATTATTTTATATTATTGGTGGGCAATATCTAATAGCAAAGCTGCTCTTACTGGTACCCATTTCAGGATATATTCCAGGATGGCAGATAGGTAAATTTCTTCTCCTGCCAGTTTTAGTGGGTATTATCAGTGGTATTGGCGCAGGAGTACGCTGGTATAGAACGTTATTTTTAGAAGAAGCCAGTAAGGATTATGTTAGAACCGCACGCGCTAAAGGACTTAAAGAATCTATTGTCTTATTTAAGCATATTTTAGTGAATGCGTTGATACCTATTTTGACCGGGGTAGTAGCGCTGTTACCATTACTATTTTTAGGGAGCCTACTCACAGAATCATTTTTTGGGATCCCTGGCTTAGGCAGTTATACCATTGATGCCATTGGGCAACAAGACTTTGCTATCGTACGCTCAATTGTGTTTCTGGGATCATTTCTTTATATCGTTGGCTTATTAATGACAGATGTTTCTTACACCATGGTTGATCCACGGGTTAGGTTAAACTAAATGACATTTACAACATTGTGGTCTGACGTATTAATTTATATTCTGCTGTTTTTGAGCTTTGTGCTGATTGTACAAATCGTCAAACAGCCTCACTTACGTCAACGATGGCGTAAGATCCTCTATAAGCCATTGAATATTACGGCAGTGATTGTTTTAAGCTTTTATGTGTTCATTGGTTTATTAGATACCATTCATTTTAAAGAAACTACCACTGAAGCACATTTAAACACCAATGGCATGGTTAGTGTTTTAGACAAACTCCTCATGCCTTTGATTGTGAATACCGAAAAAACATATTCAGCACCATTTGCTACGCATGCTTTTGTCAAAGAAAACATTAAGCTTCCCGATGATGGCGTTATTCGGGATTATCCGCGCCTCAAATTTGGTGGGGCACATTTAAAAGATACCACGCTAAAGTGGCAAGATATTGGTAAACGATTTACCCAAATTATTCTGCAAACACTCATTTTATGGGCGGCTTTTAGTGTGCTCATGCTATTTTATGCTTGCCGTAAACATAAAATTTCATGGGAGGAATATAGCGCTAAAGTATTACACGGGCAGATGGCTTTTCCATGGCGTGCCTTTTTGGGAACGATTGGATTAATTATCTTCTTTGTGTGTTTTACTCGCGGGTTTATGGACTATTATCATATCTTGGGTACGAATGAAGTTGGAGAAGATGTTCTATATCAAACCTTAAAGAGTATCCGAACTGGGTTAGTGATAGGCACTTTAACAACATTAATTACTTTACCCTTTGCTATTTTGTTTGGCATTATGGCAGGTTACTTCAGAGGCAGAGTTGATGACGCTATTCAATATGTATATACCACACTAAGCTCTATACCGGCTGTTTTATTAATTGCAGCGGCAGTTTTAGTCTTACAAGTGGTTATGGATAACCATAGTGACTGGTTTGAAACAGTTGCACATCGCACCGATGCTAGGCTTTTGGCATTATGCGCAATTTTGGGGATTACCAGTTGGACCGGACTTTGTCGACTGTTGCGTGGTGAAACGCTCAAAATTTGTGAAATGGATTTTGTCTTAGCTGCTCGTTCTTTAGGTTCATCCCATGGGGCAATCATCTTAAAACACTTATTACCTAATGTTTTTCATATCATTCTCATTACAGTAGTTTTAGATTTTAGCGGTCTGGTGCTTGCTGAGGCGGTTTTATCGTACGTTGGGGTTGGGGTAGATCCGGCATCCTTTAGCTGGGGTACCATGATTAATAGTGCCCGCTTGGAAATGGCGCGCCAGCCTGTTGTGTGGTGGTGTTTAGCTGCTGCCTTCGTCTTTATGTTTGTGTTGGTTTTGGCTGCCAATATATTTTCGGATGCCGTACGCGATGCTTTTGATCCCAGGGCCCACCTTGAAGGCAATAAATGAATGAAACCCTTGTTAACAGTTAAGAATTTAAGAGTTCAAATAAGTACACCTAATGGCATTATACAACCTGTTGATGGTGTTGAGTTTGAGCTTTTTGCAGGTGAAATTTTCGCGCTCGTTGGTGAATCTGGTTGCGGTAAATCCATGACAGCTTTATCCATTAATCGTCTTTTGCCAGATAATGCCTATTTATGTGAGGGGACAGAGATTTTCCTGGATGGGACCCCATTACATCAGCTTTCTGAAAATACCATGCGTGAAATTCGCAAAAATAAAATTGGTATGATTTTTCAAGATCCTTCCACAGCATTAAATCCGGTGTTAACCATCGGAGAGCAAGTGCTTGAAGCGCTAAATGGACGCAATGGACATAAAAAAAGTACAAAAGAATTAAAAAGGGAAGTTTTGGATCTGCTTGATAAAGTGAGGCTCCCACACCCGCAAGCGATATTAAATCAATATCCACATCAATTATCCGGTGGCTTAAAACAACGTGTGGTCATAGCGATGGCTTTAGCACAATCGCCCTCGCTTTTGATAGCAGATGAAGCCACAACAGCTTTAGATGTAACGACACAAGCACAAGTATTAAGTTTATTGAAAGAATTAAATCAATCACTCAATATGGCCATTTTGCTGATTACGCATGATTTAGGCATTGTTGCCCAAATGGCAGATACGGTTGGTGTCATGTATGCGGGTCACCTTGTAGAAGTGGCAAATTCGGATGAATTTATGCAATCTTGCAAGCATCCTTATACTAAGCAATTATTTGCCGCCATGCCAGAACATACAAATCGCAATCATGAGCTTGCGGTGATCCCAGGTCAAGTGCCAAGATTAGATAAAACTTTTACACTTTGTCGCTTTAAAGATCGTTGTAAATATGTATTCAGTCAATGTGAACATGTCATTCCACCGTTTTTGGAAATTAAAACCACTCAAAAGGTCCGTTGTTTATGGTATGATCAAACGGCGTTAAGAAAAATTCCTACTCCTCTACGTATTGAGGCCATTAACAAAAACAATACTGCTTATCAAGAAGAAGACGAGCGCTTTGATCAGGAACAATCAGATATAATATTAACAGTAAATGATTTGAAAGTTCACTTTCCCGTTAAAAAAGGCTTATTTAAGAAAACGATTGGGCACATTAAAGCAGTCGATGGTGTCAATTTTCATTTAGAAGAAGGGAAGACATTAGCCTTAGTCGGAGAATCTGGATGTGGAAAAACGACAGTAGGAAAGGCCATTTTAAATTTGGTTGAAAATGCTCATGGTAAAGTCTTATTTGAAAATAATTCTGTTTTACATCTAAAGGGCAAAAAGCTTAAAAATCTGCGTGCGCAGATGCAAATGATATTTCAGGATCCATTCTCGTCGATGGACCCTCGTATGCGCATTAGCGAGATCATCGCAGAAGGTATGGTAGCGCTTGATATTGGCACAAACCAAGAGGAACGCCAAGAACGTATTAATGTATTATTAGAACAAGTGGGGTTACCCCTTAGTTTAAAAGAAAGATTTGCGCATGAACTTTCTGGGGGGCAACGTCAAAGAGTGGCGATTGCCAGAGCGTTGGCGGTTGGTGCCAGTTTGATTATTTGTGATGAACCAACAAGTGCCTTAGATGTTTCTGTCCAGGCCCAAATTCTGAATTTATTAAGATCCTTGCAAAATGATCTGGCTATTAGCTTACTCTTTATTACGCATAATATTAGCGTTGTTAATTATCTTGCTGACTACGTAGCGGTAATGTATTTGGGCCGAATTGTGGAATATGGCACCGTTCAACAAGTGCTACACTCTCCAAAACACCCTTATACCCAGGCCCTATTACAATCTGTGCCAAAGCTTCAACGTCAAGAAAGCTATTTTAAAACGGTTAAAGGTGAGCTGCCATCACCAATGCATCCCCCTAAAGGCTGTCATTTTTCTGCACGCTGCCCTTCTGTGCATGCTCGGTGCTTAGAAAAATATCCCGAAAATTACCCGATAAATGACACCCATCAGGTTAAATGCTATCTTTATTCACAAGAGGAAATATCAAAGGAGGCGCTTCATGAGCGACAAGTCGGACAGCGCTGAAAAACCTAAAAAAGCGCTAACCAAAAAGATCCGTTTTAACTTTGAGGATTCAAAAACGCTTCAGGATTGGGTATCCCTTATTAATGATAATGAAAATGCACCACTGGGCGCCTATACACATAAGCTTATTAACTCGAAAATTACTGATCCCAACCTTAATTTCGATGAAGCACAAAAAATTTTAGAAAAAGCTCAATTTAAAAATAAACTATTGCGCATAGCAGATACTGTTTATTTAAATCCGGTAGAAACTACCTTTTCGACAATTGCTCGCGCTATGGTTATTTTAGGTTTTCAATCTTTACGCAACTTAAGTATATTCTTGGGAATTTATAATCATATTTTTGAATTAAGCCAAGAAGAATTTCTTTTAAAAGAAATAGTTTCATCCATCCATAGTGCAATTTTGACTGCTTTAATTGTGCAACGTAAAGCCAGAATATTAAATTGTGAGCCTATTGTGGGAGCTGCTTTTTCGCTTTCTCTTGGAAAAATTTTATTTTTATTTTTTGGTGGTGAAACGGCTAAGCAATATCAAGAAATACTTGAATCTTCAAATGAAATAGATGAAAAGGAAGAACGTGATTTAATTGGTTTTAGTTTAAAGGAATTAAGCATAGAATTGGTTAAAGTTTGGGGCCTTGGCTCACATGCTTTAAGCGTACAAGATAATCCTGCTCCCGATAATGTTGTCTATGCAGCAATCCTTGCTAAAGAGATAGTGCACAACCTCAGCAAAGGTTGGCAACATGACAGTGCCATAGAGAGTATCAAAAAACTAGGCACATATCTTAAGTGTTCACCAGAAGAAGCCAATACCATTGTCATGGAATCTCTTGAAAAGTTATTAGAAGAAGTAGCCTTATATGGAAATTACCAGTTAATGGACTATATTTCCATGCCAGCCCAAGAAGAAGATCTCAGTGATGAAAAAGTAAATGAAGAATTAGAAAAAGTGGTGCCCATTACCAGTCGTATTAAAGCAACCATTCAAGCACTTTCCATATTGGTATCTGGTAGAACGTTACCGAGCGTCAATGATGTTATGAATATGGGCTTAAAAGGTATTTATGATGGCGTAGATTTTGATAGGGTTCTATTTGCACTGCTGAATGCAGATAGAACAGTGCTCAATGGAAAATCAATTTTAGAAAATCAAAAATCTGATCTGTTGCAAAATTTTCATTTTCAATTAACTTTGCCCGAAGGATGGTTATTTCAACATCTTTTACGTGAAAAACGCTCAGCATGGCTTGGTGGTAAAGGTGAAATTGTATTAAAGAAATATCGTAATTCACATTTTAATCAAAAAGTTGGCAAAGGGCAGTTTTTTGTTGCCCCGCTTATTTTAGATGGCAGAGCCATTGGTGTGTATTATGCTGACAGGCAACCGAGTTCGCGGATGTTAGATACACGAAGCTATGATGCGTTTTCGGAGCTTTGCACGACTATCAATGAAAACATAGAACTTGTCAGAAAGCGCGAGAAGCAGAAGAAGTAAGATAAAATCTCTCTTGGCGTAAACGCCGTCTCTCCTTTACAAGGAGAGATGAATTTATTCGCTACGCTCATAAAAGAAAAATTTCAGGAATTCTTTGAATTCGCGAAGCGAATAACATATCTTCCCTTGTAAAGGGAAGAGGCGCGCTTGCGCGCATAGATGGATTTTTGTAACTAATCTCTGTAAGGATCATCTTCTTCCATTTCGCGATGGCGTCGTGGATTAGCAAATGAATAGACAACACCAAGATTATAAGACACAGCTGTTTTATAAGGGCTGATGCTATACCAATTATCGTTTTGATCCCACCCGATATCATTTACCCGAATGCCAGGATCGCTATTAATTAAAAACTTAATCCCAAGGCAGGGCATAATATTGTATTGCGCGCCAATACCAATTCGCCCCATGGCTTTATTTTCGGATTCATTTTTAAATTCGATCCATGTGCCGTCAGTGAGATGATTAATGTGGGTGTCAATGTGCCATAACGCTAGACCACCCATAAAAATAATTTCAAAATTGCGCCACACTTCCCAATAGAAATTAATATCTAAGTGAAAATCGCGGATGCGCATGTTGATGTCAGTGGCATCATTGGCGTTTTCAGGGAACACAAATAAAATTTCGCCGCCTTCAAAGGTTTGGCCTTTTTGTTTGCGCGTCGATTCTTCAAAACCAATATCAGTGCCAAAGTAACCGTTGATACGGGTACCCACATAGAAATTAAAGGCGTGATCAATACGCGGGAATGTGTCTTCATAAACTTCGTTTGGCTCAAGTCCCCACCATTTGTAGTCAGCACCAATGTGGGGCGCCCAGAATGCGCCAAAGGAGGTGGCGGGTAGAGCGAATGTCGAAATCAGGGTGCTAACTAACAATCCTTTGTACGACATTTTTCATCCTTGAAATTAGAAGTATTACATTCATTCTGTAAACTATTTGATTTTTAGTCAACTAATAATGTTATTAATATGCGCAACGGCCAATGGATCCCTTCTTGCATCGGATACCATTAACCCAGACAGCGCCTTCTAGATTGGCGTTTTCAAAGGATGTTTTAAAGATGGAAGCATTTTTAAGATTTGCGCCCTGCAAGCTGGTATCTTTGAGATTGGCAAAGTCCAAAATGGCATCTTCAAAGTTAGCTTTGCGTAAAAAGGCACCTTCTAAGTTGGTGTGCGTGAGATCGCAAGACTTCATATTGGTATAGGGCATTGCTGCTTGCTGCAAATCAATATTGGATAAACGCGTATCCGATAAATTAATTTCACCCAGATAGATATATTTTTCTCTATTAATCTCTGTATTTTTTACTTCATGTAATAAACGCGGGTTTAAATTGGAGATGAATACCACAACACTGGCTAATTTATCAGGTTTGTTAAGCCTTTGGAGATCTTCAATGATGGCTTCGGTTCTGGCAATCATCAGTAAATTGATGCGCTGGTTTTCATCGGGACTTTTGGCATACAAATCCACAATCCCATTAAAGTAGCTGTCAGTCATTCTGCTTGCTTGCAAGATTTCTTGGTGCTTACCCACTTTATAGCTAACCATCACGGTAGCAATACCCACGAACAGGCCTACAATCGCAATAGTAAGCTCAATGCCACGTTGCTTGGCAAACTGCTTGAGCTTATAGAAAAAACTGGGCTCAGCTTTGTATAGGGTATAAAAGTCGGGTTGCATAGATCACCTATTTAAAGGTTAGGGGATAATTACCCCCATATCAAGTTAGATGGTTAGCAAATACTGGGCGAAAGCACGGTTCAAGATAAGCGGATCTTTTGGCCCGGTTGAATGATGGACTTATGCGTTAAATTATTCAGCTTGAATACTTTGTCTTCATTAAGACCATATTTTTTACTAATTCGGGGAATGGATTCACCCTTTTTAACAGTATGAAACTTAGCTGTTGTGGCCGTTTTGCTATTTTTGACGATGGTAACATCGCTTGTTTTAGAGGTATCACCCTCAACAGCGGTTTTATTTTTATTGGTTTTTTTGCTGCTGTCTTGAGTGGCGACAGGGTTTGGCTTACTTGCAGCAGGAGCAGTACTACCACCACCGATTTTTTGCTTTAAATTTTCCGCATGTTGCACAGGTACAACCAAGTGCAACGGGCCACTGCTAGCGGACTTTTTAATACCTGGATTTAATTTGCGTAATTGCGTTTCAGAAATATCTACTAACCTGGCTGCATGCGCGATATCAATAGGCTTGCCCATATGTACACGCGCTATTACAGGTTTATTGGGAATAGCGGGTAACACGACGCCATACTGTGTAGGCGTTTTAATAATCGCGGCAAAAGCTAATAGCTTAGGTACAAAGTTCATGGTTTCTTTAGGAAGCTTTAAGGCCCAAAAATCGTTTGTTTTATTTTGACGCATGGCACGGGCTAATCTAGCTTCACCACAGTTATAAGCAGCTATTGCTAATAACCAATTGCCATTAAATTTTTTATGCAAATACTGAAGATGATCTAGTGCCGCTTTTGTTGATTCGTAAACGTCTTTGCGTGCATCGTAGGAAGCATTTTGCTTAAGGCCATGTATTTTGCCCAGTGAAGGCATAATTTGCCACAAACCCAACGCGCCTTTATGGCTAAGGGTATGGGGGTTAAAATCACTTTCAATGATGGGTAGCAAAGCAATTTCACTTGGCATGCCACGTTTTTCAACTTCTTCCAAAATATAAAATAAGTAAGGAGAAGCATTTTTGATGACCATATTGATATAGTCTTGATGCTTAGCAAAACTTTTTACATGGCGTTGAAATAAGGGTTGTGAGCTTTGATTAGAGCCTAAATTTAAACGGGAACGCAGGCGGCTCCAAATTTCAGTGGAATTGCCTGGGATCTCATAAGTATTTTGGGGCTGAAATATATGGGACAGAATATTTCTTGTTTGATTATTTACTTCTTGTGGGGTAGCAGCTAAAGCCTGTGTGCTCGTAAGCCCATAAACAAAGAGCATGAAAACAGTGAAAAATAGTGAATGCTTATTACGTGACGCGCTTTTCATGGCACAACCAGAATTAAAAGCAGCCTGTGAAAAGACAAAAATAGGCACAATTTTTCAACATATTTTTACGTCCTATGTTTTCAGAAGATTTAATCTTCTAAATTAATCTGGACACCATGGTAAAGAAAAACAACCCAAAAAGCAAGCTCTTGATTTAGTTGGTGAACTTAGGTGCGGTTTTTCCACTCTCTTAAATTGGCAAAGATGCTGACAGGATCAGCTGCTTTTAATGAGGTCTGTTTTTGCACCGCTTGAATGACTTCGGGTTTATCACAACGTAAAAAGGGGTTGGTTTGTAATTCTGTAGCTAAAGTAACCGGTAGTGTTGGTAATCCTTGTTCACGTAATTTCAAGGCATTTTCTTTGCGTTGGGTTAAATCATGGTTGTTGGGTTCTACAGTTTGTGCAAAAGCAATATTGGCTAAAGTATATTCGTGACCACAATACATTAAGGTGTTAGGAGGAAGGCTCTTCAATTTATCAAGAGAATGATACATTTGAGAGGAGGTGCCTTCAAAAATACGCCCGCAACCGCAGGAAAATAATGTATCACCGCAAAAGAGCATCTCATCATTATAATAGGCTATGTGCCCTAGCGTATGCCCTGGAATATCAAACACGCGCAGAGTTAATCCGTATTCGTCGAAGGTAACAGTATCATTTTCTTGCACAAGTTGGGTTAGTCCTTGCACGTTATCTTTTTGCGGACCGATAATAGCAGCGTTGGGATAATGTTCTTTTTGTTTATTTATGCCACCACTATGATCCCAATGATGATGCGTGATTAACACTGCAGTTAAATCTAGTTTATGTTTATGTAAGTATGCAAACACGGGTTCGGCCGTCCCTGGATCGACGACAATAAGATGCGAACCGTCTAGACTGTGTATCGCCCAAATGTAATTATCTTGAAACGCTGGCAACGCAACTATTTTTGTCATATAACTTACAATTGATGGATTAATTAAAACCTATGGTATCAGAAAAAAAATCTCATCATGTATGGTACCAACAAGGCGCAGGTAATCGCTTTGCAACAGCTGAACATGATGAGTTAACTAAAATACTACCAACTTTGTACGGTTATCATTTACTTTTTTTAGGAGAGCCAGGGCTTTCCGATTTAGTGTCTAGCAGCCTGATTTCACATCGTGTGCTGATTAATCCGCATATTAATAAAGAAAGCAGCGCCATGAGCAATTTGCCAGGTGCCCTAGAAGCATTGCCTATCTTAAGCGATAGTGTTGATGTCGTGGTGTTATCACATACCTTAGAACAAGCGGCAAATCCCCATGAAGTACTACGAGAATCTCACCGGGTGTTAATTCCTGAAGGGCATTTGGTGATCACCGGTTTTAACCCACTCAGCCTTTGGGGGGCATGGTATTCTTCAAAAAAATTAGTGGGATCTATATCAAGGCAGGGTAAAATGTTAAGCCCAAATCGGGTGAAAGATTGGTTAAAATTATTAAATTTTCAGATTATTGGGGGCAGGATGTTTTATTTTCGCCCGCCTATTGTGAATGAAAAATTAAATCAAAAGCTTTTTTTTATGGAAAAATGCGGTCAAACATGTTGGCCGTTTTTTGGGGGCGCATATACGTTGGTTGCAGTTAAACGTGTCATCCCCTTAACGCCAGTTCGTGCTAAATGGAAACCAGAACCTATTTGGAAGCCCGCCGAAGGCTTGCCCAAACCAACAACTACAACAACAAGTTATGAGCCGCAGCAAGATACAGTAGCAAAATGAAAGAACAAGAAAAAATGATTGTAGAAATGTTTACCGATGGTGCTTGCAGCGGTAACCCTGGTCCTGGTGGCTGGGGTGTGGTGCTGCGTTATGGGGCTAATGAAAAAACATTAAGTGGTGCTGAAAATTCAACGACAAACAATCGCATGGAATTGATGGCTGCCATTATGGGCCTAAGGGCATTAACTCGGGGTTGTGTGGTCGAATTAACCACCGATTCAGAATACGTTAAAAAAGGCATTACCGAATGGCTAGGCACTTGGAAGCTGCGTGGTTGGCGTACCTCAAACAACAAGGCAGTTAAAAATCAAGATCTCTGGCAAGCTTTAGATACCGAAGTACAACGTCACCAGGTGCGTTGGCATTGGGTCAAAGGTCACAGTGGACATCCGGAAAATGAAAAGGCAGATGAATTGGCAAGGCTTGCCATTGCTGCTTTAAAAGAGAACGGGGAAACTTTTTAATGCGACAAATTATTCTGGATACTGAAACGACGGGTTTATCGCCTGAGCAGGGACATCGGATTATTGAAATAGGGTGTGTGGAGCTGATTAATCGACGCTTAACCGGCAAAACCTTTCATACCTATTTACAGCCAGATAGACAAGTAGATGAAGGTGCCATGCGCGTACATGGGATCACAGATGCATTTTTACAAGATAAACCTCGTTTTAAAGAAATTGTGGAGGCATTTAAACTCTTTATTCAAGGCGCAGAGCTTATTATTCACAACGCCCCCTTTGATGTGGGCTTTATTGAGAATGAGTTTTTGTTGCTCAAAGATAAAAAATGGCAAACACTGGCAGATAATTGCAGCATTTTTGATACGCTTACCTTTGCCAGGCAAAAGCATCCAGGGCAACGTAATAACTTAGATGCTTTATGTAAGCGTTATAACGTTGACAATCAACACCGGGAAAAACACGGCGCCTTATTAGATGCTGAAATTTTAGCTGATGTTTATTTGGCCATGACCGGGGGTCAAGAAACGTTAATATTAGAAGAAGAAAAACAAACAAAACAACAGACGCAAAATGCTGGCCAAGTTAATGTCCCAGTGCCGCAAAACATTATTCATACACCGCTAATTTTAGCCACAGAGCAAGAGTGTCAAGATCATGAAGCCTTTTTGAATATGTTGGAAAAAAAAGGCGCAAAGAGTGTGTGGCGTGCTACAGATCATGAATCAATTAATCATTAAAGAACTTCAACTGGGTGATGAAGTCGCATTTTTAGCAATGACGCAAGCGAGCAAGACATATCATCACCCTTGGGTAAAAGCACCCATAACACAAGATGAGTTTATTGATTATTTCAATCGTTCTCAAAAAGAAAACCAAAAGAGCTATTTACTCTTTTTAGAAAATGAGATTGTTGGGGTGTTCAATATCAGCGAGATAGTTAAAGGGAATTTTCACAGTGCTTTTCTTGGCTTTTATGGGGCTCAAAAATATGCACGCAAAGGCTTTATGAGCCAAGGGTTAAAACTGGTTCTTCATAAAGTTTTTCATGAGTTAGCTTTACATCGACTAGAAGCTAATATTCAACCAGGGAATTCTGCTTCAATTCTTTTAGTTCAACATAATGGTTTTCGCAAAGAAGGGTATTCCCCGCGCTATTTAAAGATTAATGAAAAATGGTGTGATCATGAACGTTGGGCATTAACCATTGAGGATTGGCGCCAGCATGACTGAGAAAACCAAAACAATCTAAACAATATTATCTGGTTTTTTTCATTGCTCTTTCATTTTGAGTGTATGTCATCTTTTTATGTCTTATTACATAGGTTGACTTTGTCGCTATAGCTGATCTAACATACCTCTATTAGAGATATCCTATTAGAGGTATTTATGAATGGTAAAAATCGCACAAAATATACCCTATTGGGGATGTTGGCCATTGAGCCTATGTCAGGATATGAAATAAAAAAAGCCATTGAAAGGAGCACATCTTACTTTTGGTCTGAAAGTGATGGGCAAATTTATCCTGCACTTTCTCACTGTGTTGAAAAAGGGTGGGCCACCTGTCATGAAGAAGGATCAAAAACATCCACTCGCACCAAAAAAATCTACAAAATAACGAGCCAAGGAAAAGAAGAGCTTAGATCTTGGCTTATTAAAAAAGTACAGCCAAACTTGCTGCGCAATGAATTGCTATTGAAGCTTTTTTTCGGAAAAAATGTGAAAGAGCAAGAAAACATTCACCATGTGCGGGTGCATGAAAAAGAGATCAAAGAAGGTTTAAACATGTTTCTTTCAATTCGTGATAATTTAAAATCAAATCATAAAAATTCACCAGATCTTAAATATTGGCTTATCACGCTTGATCATGGCATTACCATGTCTAAAGCAGAGCTTAAGTGGTGCAAAGACACACTAATAGTGTTAGAAAATGCTGGGAGAATTTCATGAAACTAGTTTTTAATGATTTAAGTTTCTCGTTTCAGTTGCTTCATGCTATTTCCTATACACCCTATGGAGGGGCTGATATTGGTGAATGTCTTGCTATAGCAAACAAAATCAAGGAAGGGGATTTTGAGAGTTGGTATGAGAATTGGGATATTGCCGCAACGCGACTGCAAAACTATGCTAATGAAGCCTTTGAAAAGAAACAATTTTATTCTGCAAGAAATGCCTATCTTAGAGCCTCGAATTATCATCGCACTTCAGGATTCTTTTTAAATGAAAATACAGATGATTTTCGTTTTATGGCTGCCTGGAAAAAAAGTTGTGATTTGTTTACTAAAGCAATGTCACTTTATTCATACAATTTTGAAATTATAAACATTCCATTTGAAGAGGGGACATTACCTGGTTATTTTGTTAGCCCAGACAATTCAGGAACTCCCAGGCCAACATTAATCGCACTAACAGGATTTGATGGCACAAAAGAGGAGTTATTTCTACAAAGTGGTTTTGAAGCCCTATCACGTGGCTATAATTTTTTATGTTTTGAAGGCCCAGGTCAAGGCGCCGTTGTTCGAGAACAAAAGCTCTATTTCAGACACGATTGGGAAAAGATAGTCACGCCTATTGTTGATTTTGCACACGCGCGTAGCGAGGTGGACTCCAAGCGGATTGCGCTCATGGGGGTGAGTTATGGCGGATATTTAGCAGCTCGCGCAGCAGCTTTTGAGCCCAGGCTTGCCGCGCTTATTGCAAACGATGGCCTTTATGATCTCTATGAAGCAACAATGGCCTATAGCGAAAAGAGCGCCGAATTGAGACAATCCGTTCAAACTTCACTACCAACTACAGTCAGATGGGCTCTTGCTCAAGCCAAATGGGTGTTTCAAGCAAGCCCAGAAGAATATATTGAGAAATTAAAGAAATATACCTTAAAAGAAGTTGCTTCTAAAATTTCATGTCCAACATTAATTTGTGAGGCTGAAAATGATCATTTTTTTAAAGGGCAGCCAGAGAAAATTTTTGATGCCTTAACCTGCCAAAAAAGTTACATTCGTTTTACAGAAGAGGAAGGAGCAGGAGAACATTGTCATGTTGGAGCATTGGCACTATTTAATGCTCGTATTTTTGATTGGTTAAATAACACACTGCGGCACACCTGATAGAATCGATTAATTACACGCTTTTTTTATCGCCTCGAGGTTGAAATCTAGGTGTGCTTTGTATAGACTGACGGTCAGTCAAATACAAAAGTGAGCATGTTCCCAGTGACAAGAATCGTAAAAGATCCTGAAATTCGCCGACAAGAAATCATGATTGCAGCGCAAAAACTTTTTGAAAAAGAAGGGTATACCAATACATCAGTTGAAGCCATTATCAAAGAAGCAGGAATCGCAAAAGGTACCTTTTATTATTACTTCAAAGCAAAACAGGATATTTTAGGTGCGATTGTTGAAAACACCGTTGTGCAGGTAAAAGAATATTTTACATCTATTGTTAACAATCAAAATTTATCATCCATTGATAAATTGAAAGAAATATTTGTTGGTTCTAAAAAGCAAGAGAAAATTAACCCTTCAGTAATGGAAATTGTGCATTTACCTGAAAACAGAGAATTGCAGGAAGAGTTGAATATTCAGACCATCAAAATAATTGCGCCATTGATCACAAAAGTTTTTGAACAAGGTTTTAAAGAAGGTATTTTTAAAGTAAAGATTTCAGTTGAAAGTATTCAGTTAATACTTGCGGGCTCTCAATTTTTACTTGATTCAGGTTTATTTGAATGGTCTACCCAAAAGCGAAAGGTCTTTCTTCAGGAAATACAAAAAATCTTAGAGCAAATAACTGGGGCAAAAGCAGGGACACTGAGTTTTATTGTAAGTCATTCAAAATGATTTTTATGTGAAGTGTGAGGAGTATATTATGAACAATATGATTAATAATTTATTTAAACTTGTTAAATCAGGCTATTATTGCAAGAAAAACATTAAAAAATGTCTAAAAAAAGACAAAAGTTCACAAGTGTATATTATGGCTAAATATTATAATGATCTTGTTAAAAATATTGAGAAAAATAGCGTATTAACTTTGGCACAAATTGATACCATTATGAATCAGTTAAATACACACCGTGTACAACATCAGGCAACTGAAGAAGTGCAAGATTTGCTTTCGAATATCCATTCATTTTTTGAGACGGTTCAGCCCTTTATCAAGGAAAATTTATCATGAAGGACAATACAATACTTTATGTTAAAAAATCTCAACTAGCCAATCCTTGGATTTACTTTCTAGCTACATATGCTTGGACTTGGCTATTCTTTGGAATAGCTTATGCGTTGGGCCTTAGCGGAGAAACTGGCGGGATAACTGGAGCAGTTTTAGTGTTACTAGCACTAGGTGGGCCAACTATTACGGCTATGATGTTTATCAATTTTGCACTTAATGAAAATGGACGTAAAGATTATTGGAAGAGAATAACAGACTATAAGCGGATACCAGTTAAGTGGTATTTGATTATTTTTCTATTTGTGCCTGCAATAACAATTTTGGCAGACATTTTAAGTGGATATTGGAATGTTTATTTATTTACGAATAAGTTTCCTTCATTATTATTGGCAATAATAGTGGTACCGGTTGTGCCGATTATTGAAGAATTAGGATGGCGTGGTTATGTTCTAGATCGTTTACAAGAAAAGTATAGTCCAATGACTTCAAGTCTAATTCTAGGAACATTGTGGGGATTGTGGCATTTGCCTGCCTTTATTTTGCCAGGTGGGGCGCTCAGTGTCATTCCTTTAGCATCTTTTGCATTTTGGATGTATTTAATTAATTTAATTGTTTTTTCTATATGTTTTACTTGGATATATAACAATACAAATCGAAGTACATTATCGGCAATCCTGTTTCATATTGTGCTTGAATTTTCAGCTAATACAGGTCTTATTCCCTGGGATCGTCCAGAACATTTTTATAATGTTGTAATATGGTCACTTATTGCTGTTGGTATTTTGATTTCACTTCAAAAACAGCATTTAAAATATAGGCATCCTGCTAGGATATGATAGAATGAAGTTGAGAAAAATATCGGAAAAATAAAAGATGACATATGAAATAAAATTTATTGAAAACCCGGATCCTCAATCTGTTCAAGTATTGAACGATGGGATCATGGCCTATGCTAAAAAAACAAAAGGATTTGGTCCCATACGTTTTTATGGATTTTTTGTTCATAACAATGAAAATAAAATAGTGGGTGGCTGCCAATGCGATATGCTCTATGGCTGCTTGTATGTGGGTAGTTTGTGGGTAGACGAAGCCTTAAGAGGCCAAGGGTATGGTACAAAACTGATGCAGTCGGTTGAGAAATTGGCCAAAGAACAACAGTGTAATTTTATTGCAGTAAACACCATGAATTGGGAAGCATTAGATTTTTATAAAAAACTCGGCTTTAAAGTTGAATTTCAAAGGCATGGTTTTATAGGTGATTCCATCTTTTATTTTTTAAGAAAAGATCTTGCCGGTTAGCATGGTGAAAATTTTTAAATGAAAAACATCATTATTAAAGTCCTCGATCCTGTATTAGCTGAGAAAGCTTGTCGTCAATTAACAGCAAAATTACCGGAATGGTTTGGGATCGTTGATGCCAATGAGCGTTATGCAAAGGGATGTTTAGAGCGCACTTCGCTTTGTGCAATGTTAGATAATAATATTGTTGGTTTAATTGTTTTGGAATTTCCCTTTCCTAATAATGCCAATATTTATTGGATGGCAGTTGATAAATCCTATCACCATCAAGGGGTTGGAAAACAACTATTGCAAGCTGCGCAAAATTACTGCTTTACGCATAAAATTAACACTATCACCGTTGAAACATTAAGCCTAAAGCATAATGATCCTCTTTATTTGAAATCCTATCACTTTTATGAAAAAAATGGCTTTAAGCCACTGTTTGAGCTTCAACCTTATGGGCCAGAGCATACTATGTGTTACTTAGGCAAAAAGGTTGATAATATATTAAAAACGAGTTCTGAAATCAAAATACGATTGATGGCCCATGAAGATGTATCCGAAATAGTAACAGCCTTTAAAAATATAGGCTGGGATAAACCTGCCACGCTTTTCCAAAGCTATTTAACGGATCAGAAGCATAAAACACGTTTTGTTTGGTGTGCTTATATTAAAGATACCTTTGCTGGATATGTAACCTTAAATTTACATTCTCTTTATTTGCCATTTCGCGAACAACATATTCCTGAAATTAATGATTTAAATGTACTACCTCAATATAGAAATAAAGGGATAGGAACTGATTTACTTGAAATTGCCGAACTGCAAGCAGCAAGTATAAGCAATCAGGTTGGCATTGGCGTTGGGTTATATGCTGATTATGGCCATGCACAAAGGTTGTATATAAAAAGAGGCTATATTCCTGATGGAAAAGGTATAACCTACCAATATCAAAGTGTTGTTCCGGGCCAGAATTATTTCGTTGATGATGATTTAAATTTATGGTTTACCAAAGAATTTTAAAGTATGAATGTAGATATTGCCTATCTTAAAGACTACCCTCAGCACCTACCCTTAGTAGCGCAGTGGATTTTTAATGAGTGGGGGCATTTAAACCCTGGCGCAAGCTTAGAAAAAGCTAAAGCAAAACTCAGTGCGCATCTAAATAAAGATACTTTGCCGATTACCTTTATTGCGTTAGAAAACAATCAACCAGTGGGCACTTGTTCCCTGAGAATAAACGATGGCATACGCCAAGAATTAACTCCGTGGTTAGGTTCTCTTTATGTATCACCAACCGTCAGAGGACGAGGTTTAGGCGAGAAGTTAATCGAATCCGTTATAAATAAGGCACGTAACATGGGATACCCAAAACTTTATTTGTTTGCTTTTGATCCCACTTTACCAAATTGGTATCAGAAACTAGGATGGCAAGGAATGGGCATGGATAAGCTCAATGGATATCCCGTTAGCGTGATGGAAAAAACATTATGAACTATGAATGTGAAAAGAGCACTCAAGAAGAGCAAGAATACATTGATGACAGATTAGGGGATTATAATCTGAAGCAAGTTCCTGCCACACAACAACCGCTTGTGGTGAAGATTAATTATTGTATCAAAGAAAAAGGGAAAGTCATCGCCGGGATCAATTCCGCGATGTATATGTGGAATATCTTATATACCCATATTTTATTTGTTGAAGAAGAATATCGTAAGCAAAATTTAGGCTCTATGCTTATTGAAAAAGTTGAATCAGAAGCAATAAAATTGGGTGCAAAATTAGCCCATCTGGATACATTCGATTTTCAAGCTAAAGATTTTTACCTTAAGCAAGGGTATGAGGTTTTTGGGGTTCTTGAAGATTGCCCTGAAGGGCATAAACGGTATTATTTAAAAAAGCATTTAATATGATTAAAAACTCAATGAACAATATGCCTAGAATTCTTTTTTGTTTAATTTCCACTTTTGCTTTCCAGGTACATGCTGAGCCAACGCCAACCGCGCATTCTCAGGATGGAAAAAATGTTGTAGCTCTTGTCAATAAAGCTAAAGAATATATTGAAAGTCACGGAAAAGTTGAGGCCATGAAAGAGTTTAATAAAAAAGTAGGTTTGTTTAGCAAAGACTCAAGTTACGTATTCGCTGTTGCATATGATGGTACCTATTTGGCAACTATAAATTATCCTAATCTAGTTGGAGTTAATCAATTTAGTTTAAAGGATCCCCATCGCACATTTTTAGTTAAAGAAGAGATCAATAAAGCAAAATTAGGCGGCGGTTGGCTAAAACCACGATTGAAAAAAAATCCTCATACTGGCAAACATGAATGTAAGGCAAGTTATGTTATTGCTATGGAGGGGGATTATCTCATTGGTTCGGGGTATTACTATCAGCCAGATAGAGCAGGTAAATGTTGATGACTTACATCCAAAGAAGTACAGCGAACGGTGAAGCGAGTTATTGAAGCAGGAGCAGTTGGAAACAACTTTGAAGGAATTTTTATGACAGCTCAAAACAAAAGCAATGAACAAAAACTGTCGTTGATTAATGAAATTCCAAATCAATATCTTAGTCAACATTTTGTAGATTTACAGCTAACTCAGCAAAAGATAGTAAAAAAGGAATTTGATAATTGCACTTTTATGGGAAGTAACTTTAGCGAAACTGAGTTTATTCAATGCAAATTTAACGAATGCCATTTTATTAATTGCAATTTAAGTTTGATCAAAGTTAATAAGTGCATGTTCTTTGATACCTTATTTGAAGAGTCTAAGTTGATTGGAGTAAATTGGACAAAGGCGACATGGCCAAACATTAAACTCACTTGCCCAATTCGATTTTTAAAATGCATTATCAATGACTCTTCATTTATGAGCTTATCTATCAGAGAGATCTCTATTGTTGAATGCAAAGCCCACGATGTTGATTTTAGAGATGCTGATTGCTACGAAGCAGATTTTTCACATACCGACTTATTAAATAGTTTGTTTAATAATACAAATTTATCATATGCTAACTTCGCAGAGGCTATAAATTATCAAATTAACATTTATCATAATGAAATTAAAGGCGCAAAGTTTAATTTACCAGAAGCTGCGAATTTATTAAGATCTTTAGATATTGAATTGCTTGATTAGTCGTTCAAATTAATCATGGATAAAAAGTTAGTTAATTTTTTTTGCTACTATTACTGATCCAGTGAAAGAAGGGAATAGTTCATAATAATGGATAAAATAATTGAAAAATTGCAATTAATTTTTGACGCTAAATTGCTAAGAGCGCACAAAATTGATCCTGGCCATGATAGTACAAATGAAATTTTTGCCGTGCAAACAGAACAAGGAAAATATATTGTAAAGGTGATTAAAGATTCTCACATGCACGGTGTTTTCTGGAAAGGGTTACATTTATTATTCGGTGCATCACATGAAGTTTCAATCAAAAACCAAGACATTTTAAGCAAGCATATTAATCAGTTTGGATTAATTCCAGCCCCTAAGGTGTATAAAGCTGAAAAAGATGCAAATAACCCTTTGAAAAAACCGTATGTTATTTTGGAAATGATGCCTGGTAACCCTATAACATCTGAAAGCGAAACGGCTGAAGAAATAATGAAAAGCCCTGATGTAGCTTTACAATTGGGAGCATTATTGGGAAGTATTCATACGCAAACCTTTTCATCTTTTGGTAACCTTGATAAACAAGGATCTCCACTTTCTGAATTTCCAAATAAATTGGCAGCCACGATTCAAACATTAGCAAGTACAAAAAAAGCCTTAAATGATCCCTTAGTACAAAAAATGCTTCCTTACTATATTTCAAAAGCTCGTAGCATGGAGCCACCTAAAGTATCAAGTTTGATTATGCTTGATTTGTGGCCAAGCCAATTTTTGGAAGACAAAGGTCATTTGAGATCCTTGGTGGATATTGAAAGTTTTTGCATAGGTCCAATTGAACTTGAGTTGTGTTTACTTGAACTATGGTTAAAAAAACGCAGTAAATTTAAAGAAGCTTATTTTTCTGTAAACACATATTGGCCTGATTACGAAGAAACAAGAGAAATTTACCGTTACTTTTTATATCTACTCTACGATTGCCCTTCAGAAGGCTTGCAGTCTTGTTTAGATTCTCGAGGTAAATTTGCACAAGCAGATAGGATCAGAAGTCGAATTTCTGCTCCACGGCTTCGAATGGGGCCATCATTTAACCCTTTTAATCCCTATGATGAAGATGATTAGGAAATATTTATGGACAATCAAGGCAAAAAATACGATGCGATAGCCGAAGGTTTTGCAAAAATGCGAGACTCTTTTTATAAAGAGCAAAGATTTCTTGATGAGTTGATAAAACTCATTCCAGCAAAATCAACCATCCTTGATGTAGGATGCGGTTCTGGTGTTCCGATTGCTTCGTATTTCATTGAAAAGGACTTTGAGGTAACAGGGATTGATGGTTCCCAAAAGCTCTTGGATATTGCCAAAGAAAAGTGTCCAAAAATGAAAGGTGTTTTGGGTGATGTTCGCTCCGTTATATTAAATGAGCAATTTGATGCCGTAGTTGAATGGTGGTGCCTGTTTCATATTCCAAAGCCAGATCATGAGAAAATGATACAGCGCTTTTCACAATGGTTAAAACCCAATGGGATTTTGGAGTTTACCTCAGGTGATGCAGCCTATGAAGCAACTTTTTCCGATATGCTCAATCAAGAGCTACATTATTACAGTTTAGAGCCTAGTCAGTATGAGCTTTATCTTAAAAAGCATGGATTTAAATTAATACTGAAAGAAAGTGATCAACCGGATCACTTGGTGTGGATTGCTCAAAAGGTTGTATAAAAATATAAGTCAGCATAACAACACACGCAAATATCAATATAAACTTTAATAAAATTAAAATAAATATTGATATTATTAAAATCATCATTATACTTTCGAATATTGGTAAGTTAATGATGAGGTGTGCGTTATGCCGCAAGTTCTTCTTAAAGATGGCAGTTCTTTTTCCTACCCAGACACTTGGCAGTGTGAAGAACTTGAAGGGTTTATAAAGTTACTAGGCCCAGAAGACGATTTTACAGTTCATTTTTTAGTGCTGCCCACGGCTTCAGAGGCCGCTTCGCAAGCTTGGAAACAAATAAACCCGCAATTTGATTTGAAGATTGCACAAAATCTTGCTCTTCCAGCTGCCTGGTTGAGTGGCTTTTGGGAAAGTGGGCAACAGATTGTCTATGATGTTCCCCTGAGTGAGTCTAAAACAGTTATGGCGCTTGTTCGCACCTATCAACATCATGCTTATATTTCTCTTATTGAAGCTACCAATGCAGCATTCCAACGCCGTAGTGCTGAATTAGGACAAATGACCCAAAGTTGGAAACCTAAGGGCGCTCAAGAGCAGAATTTGAAGGATGAAGAAGTAAGGCAATGGGGAAGTGTGCAGTTTAATGAGTTTGATCAGTTTATTGAATCAGGCATGGAAAAGTTAAAAATTCCTGGATTTGCCATTGCTATTGTACCCTCCAGAGGCAAAACAATACTGAGCAAAGGCTATGGCGTGAAAAAGGTAGGTGCTTCTGAGCTTGTAACGCCTGAAACCCCTTTTATGATTGGCTCAACCACCAAACCTTTAACGACCTTCATGATGGGCACGATGGTTGATCAAGGTAAGATGAATTGGGATACCCCAGTAAGTGATGTGTTGACTGCTTTTAAACTCAATGATCCTCTGCTAACACAACAAATGAATGCTCGATTAACAGTGAGTGCTTCAACGGGCATGCCGCGCCGTGATTTTGATTTTATCTTCAATTACAGCAACATCACCCCCGAAGATAGGCTAAAACAAATGCAGGAAATGAAGCCAACAACAACGTTAGGTGAGACTTTCCAATATTCGAACTTATTATTTATGGTGGGTGGTTATATGGCGGCCCACGCCTATATTCCTGATAAATCCTTAGCAGATGCTTATGATGTTTGCATGAATGAACTTGTTTTTAATCCCTTGGGAATGAACCATACAACATTGAAGGCAAGCCAGGCGCAATCAATGGGTGCTGCCAGTCCCCATTCATTTGATATTAATGGTGAGCTCACAGAGATCCCCGTCAACATAGAGCAATCTTGTGGCAGCATTGCGCCCAGTGGCGCTATTTGGTCTACCGTTAAGGATATGTCGCAATACTTGCTTGCAGAGCTTAATTGCGGTGTAGTGAATGGTAAACGTGTTATTGGCGAAAAAGCGCTTCGAGAGCGGCGTAAACCAGGTATAAAAATGGGTGATAAGTCATCTTATGGTTTAGGGTTCATTATCAGCGAAGAACAAGGGTTACAAACCATTAGCCATGGCGGGGGCACCATGGGCTTTGCTTGTGATCTTTTCTTTTATCCTGAAAAGGGGATAGGTGTGGTGATGATGGCCAATAGTCGCTATGGTCACACTTTTTTGAGTGCTGTAAAACAAAAATTCTTAGAGCTCACCTTTGGGGCAAAGCCTCAAGCTGAAGAAATTATTAATATCAGCATGAGTCAACAAGCTGAAATATTAAGAAAAGTAAGAGAAGATGTTTCGTTAGCCCCAGAAAAATTGCAGTGGATTAAAGGTTATGTGGGAGAATATACTAATCCTGATCTTGGCGATGCTACAATTATCCAAACAGGCCATGGTTTTGAAATAGCCTGTAAAGAATGGAAATCTCGGCTTGGGGCGCAAAGCGATCAAAACAAAGTACAGTATTTAGTGCTGATAGACCCACCATTTCCCGGGTTATTGAAATTACAGGCAAAAGATTCAGGAGAACTGTTACTCGATGCTGGTCAAGAACAGTATTCATTTAAAAAAAAAAGATCTGGTAACGGATGAATTCAGCTTGAGCATTTTGCATGCAAAACAACAATTTGACCAAGCAGTAAAAAGTAACGTTAAAGAGGATGAAGAAAAAGATGATGAAAAATCGAGGAAAATGCGATGGGTAAAATAATCACCCAATGCCCTTCTTGTGGTAGCGCTTCACCAGAAGTTGTAAAGATACAATGTAAAGATTGCCATACTACCTTTGAAGGCAAGTTTGAGATCCCAGCATTGCTAAAGCTTTCTGAGGATGAACTTGGTTTTATCCTCGATTTTGTAAAATGCTCAGGCAGCCTTAAGGAAATGGCTTCTAAGCAAAAAATATCTTATCCCACGCTACGAAATAGACTGAATGAACTGATTGAAAAGCTCGATAATTTTGATATTAAACGCAACGGATCAAAGGAAGAGATTTTAAAGCTACTAGAAGAAGGGAAAATCTCAGCAAAAGATGCCGCAAAAATGTTGCATAAACTATGAGGTTAGCGATGCCAAGCGAAAATGAAAGATTATTAACACTGTTAAAAGATAACAAAATCACTCAAGATGAATATAAATTACTATCTAAAGCGTTGGTTCAAAACACTGGTGCAAAGTATGTTTTTTCACTATTGATTAATCCCTTCCAAAAAATAGCAGGGGTGAGGGCATTAGGTTTAGGTATAGGAATAATAGTTGCGATCAGCTATTTGGGATCCATAGCTAAAATTTATTTTCCTGGGTTATTGGGCATTTTAAATTCAAGCATGATTAAAAACCCGAACATCGGTACGGATTTTCTTTTTCTTTTATATCAAAATGCGGTGATATGGTTAGTATTAACCTTGCTCTTTATCATGGCTGCCAAAATATGCCAGCAAAAAAGCGTTCGTATCATTGATTTTATGGGAACCGTAGCTTTATCTCGTTTTCCCTATCTCATATTAACTGCCTTCCTTGCCATGATGAGAGTTCAAAACCCAAGATTTATGGACGTAGGTATGGAAAATGGGCTGCAACTAAAACCTTCGCTGCTGGCGATCACATTTAGCTCGGTTGTGATTATTTGCGCGGTTTGGCATATCGTTACTTATTTATATGCCTTGAAGGAATCCTCTGGTTTGAGTGGGAAAAAACTATGGTTAAGTTTTATTGCAAGTATTTTAATAGGGGAGATTGTTACTAATTTTATAACCATGATGCCAGTTTCAGCATGATTTCTGGGTGTTTAAAAAGTGCATGTGCTCGATTTTGAGCAGCTATGGATGATAATATAAGTTAATGAGTTCATTTATGGGATAGCGTGTAATGTCATTAATGATGCTTGATACTCTTAGTGAGGAGAATAATATCCCAGCTATTTCAGTTGCAATAGTCTCACCAACAGGAGATATCTTCACTGAAGCTAAAGGGATCACCAATAGAAGTGATCCAAAAAAAGTAACAGATCAAACTATTTTCGAAGCTGCCTCATTAAGTAAACCTGTTTTTGCTTATATTGTTTTGAAAATGGCCCAAAGGGGAGAAATCGATTTAGACACGCCCTTAATTGAAATTTTAGAGAAAAAGTTTGGCAAAGAAGATCCAAGAGCACAGTTTGGGCCACCCTTCCCTGGGATCCGTGAACATGAAAATTATAGAAAGTTGACAGCGCGGATGTTGTTGTCACATCAGGCAGGTTTGCCTAATGAATTCATTCATCCAAAATATGAGTTTAAAGCTAAAGCTGGTAGTAGTTTTGATTATTCAGGTGAAGCATATCGCTTTCTAATGGAGGTGATAGATAAGATCGCTTACCCGAAATCAATAGAAATTCTAGCTCAAGAAGAATTCAAAAAAATTCACATGGAGCATAGCAGTTTCATAAGACCGAATGTAGCTAATATTGCTGTTGGTCATCATGGTGATGGCAAAATGGATGAAAGACAACATTTTTTTGGCATACATCCTGCGGGTTCATTGCATACCACGGCAGAGGACTATGGGAAATTCTTAAAGGCATGTGTAAACGATGAATACGTGAGAAGCAAAATGTTTACACCTTGTGTGATTGAGCTTAAAGGCATAGATTTTGAAGGCATGAAGCAAAAAGTGCCTGAAGGAATTTTAAGTCATATAGCCTGGGGGTTAGGGATAGGGTTACAAAAAAATTCGGATGGTTCAGTGACAGCCTTTCATTGGGGGGATGGTAGTGGCACCTGTAGAAATTTTGCTGCTATCAATCTTTCAACAAATCAAGCTGTTACCTGTTTTACCAATAGTGCCAATGGGCCTATGGTTTTCCGCCAGATTTGTGAGCCTATTATAGGTGATTTAAGTATTGTGTCACACTGGCTTTCTCTTCGTGAAAACTTACCTTTTGCTATTTCTCCTGTAGGGCAAGAATTAACCATTCCTAAGGCCTTCGTTGCTAATTATCAAAGTCATGTCGATAGGAGTATAAAGGATGAAAAGCAAGGAAAAAAATCACAAGATGTTAATGATGATGTTCGACAGGACACAGGCACAAGTATCAAAAAATTTGACCAATAACCGCAGCAAAATGGGTTGAGTTACCTATGGATCTGTCTTTAATCCAAGCACTCAAAATGTTATTGAAATGAAGCATAATAGTGAAGTAAACCAAAGCAAAAGGAATATGGATAAAGGTGAGGATTAAGTGTTAAATTAAAATCTATAACACTTTGATTGATATTATATAGATTATTATCAAATAAAAGGCTAATACTGTGTCAATGGCATTAAAGCAGATCCCGTTTAAGTTGATTGACTTAACGCATTACTTAAGCCCTGAGATCCCTAGCTGGGAAGGTAGTTGCGGCTTTGAGCATCAACTACATCATGATTATGAACCAGGAAGCTTGTATCAATTTCGTACTCATAAAATCCAAATGAATGAGGGAATAGGTACCCATATCGACGCACCAGCACATTGTATTGCCGGAGGTAGAACGATTTCTGATCTTGATGTCAATGAACTCATTGCACCATGCGCTGTA
The DNA here is from genome assembly GCA_018241965.1 of Pseudomonadota bacterium. Lineage (GTDB taxonomy): Bacteria > Pseudomonadota > Gammaproteobacteria > Berkiellales > Berkiellaceae > Berkiella. The sequence goes on from JAFECS010000030.1 coordinate 30,845, forward strand.
ATAGATGTTTCAAAACAGGCTCATGAAACATATATTGCGTCTCTTGCCGATGTCAAAAACTTTGAAGACAAGTATGGACTTATTGAAGTAGGGAGCTTTGTCATCTTTTATACGGGATGGGATAGATTTTGGGAGCAACCAGAAAAGTATAGAAATAATTTGTGTTTTCCTAGCATTTCGCTTGAAACAGCGCAGTTTTTATTAGTTGAGCGGAAAATCGCTGGCCTTGGTATTGATACGTTATCACCTGACAATCCTCAAAATAGTTATCCGGTGCATAAAGCGGTTTTGGGTGCGAATAAATATATTGTCGAAAATATTGCTAATGCAAGAAGCTTGCCGCCTAAGGGCAGCTTTAGTTTGTGTTTGCCGATGAAGATTAAAGATGGTACAGAAGCACCGATGAGATTAGTTTGTATTCTTTAAAATGAAACTAAACGGACAGGAGAATATTGATGGCTCTAGCTACACAAAGGTATCAAATAATAGAAAGCACAAAAGATGAAATCGACTGGGTAGAATCTCAAATTAATAACTATAATAGAGAGTTGCTTGATTTCCCCGGTGAGCCTGAAACATTAATGAATTATTACATTAAAGATAATGATGAAGTCATTGCGGGTATTAATAGTTGTTTTTATTTTGGGGAATTTCTTTGGATCAATGTGCTCTTTGTTAAAGAACAATACCGGGGCAAAGGAATTGGTAAGTTATTGTTATCAAAAGTGGAAGATATAGCAAAGGCAAAAGGGGCCAAACTTTCACACCTACACGCCTTTGAATTTGATAATGTGAAAGAATTTTATTTGCGGCTTGGCTATGAGATTTATGGCGTTATGGACGATTGCCCGGCAAAGTTTAAACACTATTTTTTCAAAAAGCATTTAAATTGACTTATAGAATCAACTCAAGCGTCTTCAAAATAAACATGGATTGTAATTATAATGCCACTCAAAGACCCGCGATTACAGAGAATCATTAATAATCTTATAGATAAGCATCATTGCCATACCCTCATACTCTATGGCTCACGGGCAAGGAATGAGCATACTGATGTGAGTGATTATGATCTTATTGCAATTCGTGACAAGGGGGCAGATGAGCGCGATTGCAGAACTTTTGAAGATGCTTTCTTAGATGTATTTATATATTCTGAAGCTTCAATAAAAAACCCTGATGAGACTTTTTTACGAGTAAAAGATGGTATTATTATTTGTCAAAAAGATGATATTGGAGACAAATTACTTAATCGCATTAGGGAAATTATTAAAAAAGGTCCAACTCCAATACCAGAATGGGAAAAGCAAGTCATTATCACCTGGCATGATAAAATGTTTCAGAGAGCATCTAAAGGGGATATTGAGGGTAACTTTCGAAGAGTTTGGCAAATTTATGACTTGTTGGAAAGTTATTTTAAATTACGCAACAGGTGGTATTTTGGGCCTAAAGAAGCATTTGTTTGGTTAAAAGATAATGACATCGATACATATGAACTGTTTGATAATGTGTTAAAAGCACCAACTGATTTAAATAATATTAAAAAATTGATTGAACGGGTTAAAATTACTATTAAGTGATCAGTTTTTAAATCGAAACATGACCATTGGGTAAGGATCAGGATGTTCAGCTGTTTTCAGTTCCAGAGGGGTCATGTTCTTTTCGCTGAAATTATTGTGGGTGTATTCACTAATCACTTTACGCCAAAATGTAACGGCTCTGGTATTTTGCGGAATAGCACCAACAGACCATTCACCCTTGAAATGATTAAATAACTGATTTGCTGCTTTTGCGCCAAGGCCACTGCGTTGAAATTTAGCAACGATAAAAAACTGCCCCATATTCCAATCAACTTCAGGCAACACTTCCAATTGATCTATTAAAGCAAACCCGGCGAGCTCTTCATTCACTTTTATTAAAAATGCCTGGTTGTTCTTTTTTTCAAAGTAATCTTTAAAATCACGGCATTCATAAAGACCATCGCTTGGAAATTCCCAGCCTTCAAAGGCTTGGCCACAATAACGGGACATATCGTAGGCATAAAAGCGTGCCATATTTTGAATAACCGGATAATCTGCAAGGGTTGCAGGAATGAGTTGAGGCTGCATAAGTTGATCAACTTGTTGTTCAATCTGTTTGTTTGCCTAATTATACCATCAGATTTAAAACATGGTAATTTTGAATTTGTGTCAGGACTTATCAAACATACTCCTCTTTCTTGCCTGTCCTGACTGCATTGACTTCAGTTAAACTTTTGGGCGAACTCTTGCTATTGCAAAATCCTCAGTCACCAAGCCAGGGTGATATTTTTGCATCCACGGCAATATTTTTTCAAGGGGTGATTTTTTTCCTATAATTTGTTCTACCTGCGAGTAAATTTGATTAGTTAGATCAGATGAAATAAGGTTTTTTGTTCTAAAGCAGAGCAATACAAAATTAATGAACTCATTATCCATACGCCCGTTCATAGATTGCTGAACTTCGATCAAAACTTCATCCTTGTTTATAAGAATAGGAGCATACAACCTAATACCTGATTTACACTCCCAGAGATCACCCAAGGCATCCTGAAAAGATTTGGTATTTAAAAATTCAATTTCTTGAGCCGAACATGAGAAGCTTAGGAATCGTCGGCCTTGTTGCTCTTGAGTTTTATCGGAAGTTAATTTCATAAAAATTTCATCCATATGTATTTAGTAAACTCAATATTATAGCTGAAGGTTTTTACAGCCACAGTCATAAAGAGTTTTACATCTAGAGATTTAGATATTTAAAATTAGATTTTTGCCATCTAACTATATAACTTATATGGGTTTAAAAACTTCAATGCATTAAAGATGGTTTAAAGGCTACATCAGTTTGATTGTTTTCAGCTGATTTCTTCATTGATGCTTCTTGAAGTGTTTTTAAAGGCGTTACAGTTTTAGACGACTCTTCTAGTGATCCGCCTGTAAATGGAGACGCAGCTGCTAGCATTGAGGAGAGTTTCTCTAAAGAAGAAGCTTGAGCACTTGTATCATAGCCTATTTTTCTTAGCACTAAAGCTATTTTTTCTTGGAATGTGGGATCTAAAGGTCCAAGCGTTTCTAGCTTTGCTTTAAGCCCTAGTATTATGTTTTGTGCTTCTTGCCAATATTCCTTTGGAAATTCATTTTTAGGATCCATCATCAGGTTAAGAAAAGAGGTTATCTCATCAGCTTGCCTTTGGGGTTGTTTTTCAAGAAAGCTTAAATAGTATTTACTCATCATATGTCGCACTCTGGTATCATGGCTCTTTTCCTGCTGTGCATACTCTCTAAAATAACGGAGCGCATTTTCAACATCACCGTCTTGGGCATTATTCATGGCACGTTCAGATAGCGATAACATTTCATACATCTTAGATAAATAAACGCTATCACTTGGTGAGAGAGTGATGTTTTCTACAATGCGCCCCATCCCTAATTTTGCGGCTGTAGCATTGAGTAGACGTAACCAGGAAGGTACAAAATAGATAAAAGTCCAATTTTCAAACGATTGCTTCACCACGGCAGGATCTGACGCTATTGCTTGTAGCACTTGTTTTGCTCTGTTGCCAGTTTCATGCTTAATGACACTGCCCACTTTATATTGCCACTGTGCATCTTTTTTATAAAATACGACATTATCAAGCCCTGTAAAATCTAAGAGCTGATCTGTTTTTTGGTAATAGTGTTTGAACTTAGTTAAAAACTCCTTCATGACTTCTCTCAAAGAAGGCTCTTTATCGAGCAACCTAAAAACATCTTGAAACCCATCATGAAAATACAAAAAGTCCTCTTCATTAAAGGGAGTTTTTGATTCCCCTAACAGATTTTGATTCATCGCATGATATTTATGAGGATCTTTTTTGAGTTTTGGCTCCATGGTTTCTACGGCTTGAGTATTAAAGCCAAATTTATCTTTATTTTGAAAGCAAGTATCAAAAGCGACCAAGGAGACAATAGCGTCTTTGGCATCAATACCATTATGGGAAACTTTATGAATACAACGTGTTTCTAATAAACATCTGTCTTCACCAAAATGCGCATAAAGGTGGGCATATTTATCGGTTAGATCTTTAAGTGTCGCTTGTAAAGCATCTTGAGAATTTCCTATAGATCTTCTAACAACTTTGACTAAAAAGGGTGGGGTATGCTCTACGCGATAGATCTCATGCGTACCGCCGCCTTGAAGGGGCATTAATTTACTCAGATCAATCGCCCCATTTACTAGCGGGAGCTGTTTAATAAGTTCTAGAGGCAAAAAAGTAGGATTTAGCATAAGACACTCTCTTTCTACATTTATTGATTAATATGGGTACTTTGAGAGCTTTATTAAAGGTATTGAATGATAAACGGTAGTATTAATTGGATGAGCATTTTTTTGTCATACTACATCATCCTCATTTTCATGGGGATGATGTAAATGTAAAATCACATCAAAACTACCAGTCAATTGATTTAATTTTATGTTGTGCTAATGTTATCTTGGAATAAGTATTAATAATAGTCAGTTTGTATACTGCTACGAAAAGGGAAGCTTTATGGACAATCAGGGAAAAAAATATGTGAATAAACAAATTGTCCTCGCAAAACGCCCAAAGGGCGCCCCTAAGCCGAGTGATTTTTCAGTTGCCCAAAGGGAAGTTCCGGAATTAACTGAAGGGCAGGTACTGTTAAAAACTTTATATTTTTCATTAGATCCTTATATGCGCGGTCGTATGAATGAGATTAAGTCATACATTGCGCCTTTTTCATTGGGCGAGGCTCTTACTGGCCATGCTATTTGTGAGGTCCAAGCCTCAAAAAACGCAGAGCTTAAAAGCGGTGACATCGTTATATCTTTAACAGGTTGGCAGACTTATGCCGTGATTAGCCCAAAAGTTTCTAAGCAAATGCCCCTTGAGCCAGATACAGTTACAAAAATACCAACCAGTGATAAACCATCCTTGTTTTTGGGGGCACTGGGTATGCCAGGTTTTACTGCTTATTATGGTCTAAATCAGATTGGCGAGCCTAAGGAGGGCGAAACGGTGGTAGTTGGTGCAGCAACAGGGCCAGTAGGTTCTATGGTAGGGCAACTTGCCAAACAAAAAGGATGTACTGTTGTGGGGATCGCCGGTGGCCCACAAAAATGCAAATATGCTGTTGAGGTGTTTGGTTTTGATGCTTGTATTGATCATAAAAGTAAAACATTTGCTAAAGATTTAAAAAAGGCTTGCCCCAAGGGTATAGATGTTTACTTTGAAAATATTGCAGGATCTGTTTTTTGGGCAGTGTTTCCACTTTTAAATAATTTTGCCAGAGTGCCAGTCTGTGGGGCCATTTCCTTGTATAACGATGCTCTTACCTTAGCTGAGCCAGGATTTTCGCCAGGTAAAATGCTGGCAAAGTTACGCGCCATTTTTCACTTCTTACGTATCGATAAAACGCCTGTTCTCATCACCTCTATGATAGTAAAAAAACTCAAACTTCAAGGTTTTATAATTGGTGATCATGTGGAGGAATATGATAATTTTTTAAACGAGATCCTGCCTATGGTAAATTCAGGCCAGATTAAGTACAAAGAAGATATAGTAAAAGGCATAGAAAAGGCACCCAGTGCCTTTTGCGGACTACTTAAAGGGGCTAATTTTGGTAAAGTAGTGATTGAGATTTAATAGCCCAATTAAATCCAACCCTCTTTAAACACGCCTTGCTTGTAAACATGTTTGTTTAACCAAGCAAAGGTATCTTTAAGCTCTCTATCCACTTGGAAGGGCATATTCACAATCACCATACCGCTTGCCTGTAAACCCTTTTCGGGCGCCTTTTTCAAAGGCGTCCATTCACAATACCATACTTTGGTTAATTCAGAGCGTTGAATGCCTTGTAACAGTTGTTGATGATGATTTTCTGGTAAAATCGGATACCACACAGCATAAGTCCCTTGTGCAAAACGATCAAAAGCGCTTTTAAGAGCCTTGGCAATGTCTTTGTATTCTGTTTTTACTTCATAGCTGGGATCTATCAATATTAGCCCACGTTTTTCTTTAAAAGGAATGAGCGCTTTTAAGGCTTCATAGGCATCACGTTCGTGGATATGTACTTGAGGGTGTCTTCTAAAATGCTTTTTAAGTTGCGTAATGGCTTGAGGGTGTGCTTCAACACAAAGTAACTGATCATTATCCCTCAAACATTTTACCGCAAAGCCAGGCGAACCCGGGTAAATATGTTTATTATCTGTTGGGTTATAGGCAGCAATAATATCAATATAGTTCTGTATTAAAGTTGGGGCATGTTCAACGGCGAGTATTTTGCTAAACCCTTGCTTGAACTCACCTGTTTTTTGACTTTCTTTACTTTGAATGTCATAGAGCCCTTCACCTGCAAGCAGATCTAATACTGCAAAAGGGGTGGGTTTTTTTTGTAAAGCTTTAATGAGTGCGACTAATACTAAATGTTTATGAACATCAGCAAAAGCACCTGCGTGATATCGATGTTGGTAACTAAACATGAAACAACTTATGGTTAAGTAAAAGATGGACAGCAATTGCTGCAAAATAGCCTAATAAAATGGCCCAAGCCCATTTTAAATGGCTGATAAAAGTATAATGGCCTTTTGCTTGACCCATTAAGGCCACGCCAGCTGCAGATCCAATCGAAAGTAAACTGCCACCGATGCCAGTGGTTAAGGTAATTAATAACCATTGTCCTTCAGACATCGTTGGGTTCATTGTCAGCACAGCATACATTAAGGGGATGTTGTCGATAATGGCAGAAAGGATCCCAATCAAAACGTTGGCAGGTAAGGCTTGATACATGGGGCCTAACGCATTTCCCCATTGGGTATACATTAGATCTGAAGCAATGGTCAAATATCCAAAGGTAGCTAAACCACCAACACAAAGCACTACGCCATAGAAAAACAATAAAGTATCCCACTCTATTCGATTAATGTTTTCAAAGACATTAAAGGGTTCATCATTACCATTTACCTTGAGGAAGTAACTAAAAAATTTAATATAAGCAAGCCCCATCATCATGCCAATAGTAGGGGGCAAATGGTAAAAATTATGCAAAATCACGGCAGTGCTAATGGTGAGTAAAAACAGCAATACAATAATAAGCCCACCGCGCGCTATTTTGATGTTTTTGGCCAAGGGGGCCGGTTTACTTTGTGGGATAGCAAATTGCATACAAAAAGCAGGCAACACAAAACTTGCCACACAAGGAATAAATAGTTTAAAGAAGTCGTAAAACCCTAATATGCCTTTTTGCCAAACCATTAAAGTGGTGATATCGCCAAATGGGCAAAAAGCCCCGCCTGCATTAGCGCCTACAACAATGTTGATGCAAGATAAAGTAATAAACCTTGGTTTACCTTGTCCCACAGCCATGATAATGGCACACATCACTAAGGCAGTGGTTAAGTTGTCGGCAACAGGAGAGATAAAAAAGGCTAACCATCCTGTGATCCAAAAAAGGGTTCTATAGCTGAATCCTTTTTGAGTGAGATAGCAACGCAGTGCTTCAAAAACTCTGCGTTCAGACATGGCATTCACATAAGTCATGGCCACAAGCAAAAATAATAACAGTTCGCTATATTCTAATAAGTTATGTTTAACAGCCTCAGTGACTTCATCACTTGCGCCTTTTGCTTTTGCCGCAATAGCGACCAATATCCAAATCAAACCGGCCGCTAGCACCACAGGCTTGGATTTAGATAGCCCTAGCAGCTCTTCACTCATGACTAATAAATAGGCAGATACAAAGACAATAAGTGAAGCGTACCCCAATAAGGATTGGGTCATTTGTAAATCAAGCGTCATTACATTGTTGCCTAATAAAAAAGGTTAACAATACTGCCATCCCTAAACAAATGGGTAATAGGCAAAAGGCAATATGATAATCTGCAATCAAAGCAACGCCTTGATTTTCACTTTTAAAAGTATGCAACAACCAGCCAATACCATGCTGCATTAAACCACCAAAGGCCATGATAATCATATTGGTAAACCCAATAGCGGCGCCTTGGGCATAGGTTGGGTGGAGTTTAGTGATTAAGGTAAAAGATAGCAGCATATTTGAAGTAAGCGCACCATAGCAAAATAAAACGATATATAATTGCGAAAAAGCTAAATTGTTCCAGTACAAAAATAGGCACAGTAATATTAATGCACCTAAAGTTGAAAACATCATAAAGCGTAAGCGATTTTGGATATATGTCATCGCCCATCCGATTATTGCGCCACCCACCGCAGTACCAATGAAAATGGTATGAGTTATCGCAGAAGCATTTGCTGCACTGATGTCATAGGTAAGTTTTAAATATTCAACGCCCCACATTTCAGGCAAAGCCACAATGGGAGCAACTAATAAAGCACCATAAAGGGCAATTAACCAAGACTGCGGGCAGCGCATGACAGTTTTTAAACCCGACAATAAGGTAAGAGGTGTCTGCTTTTGCTGCTCTTCTTTATTTAGGGTCTTATCGTGTAGGAAAAGCCACATCAAGACGGTGATGAACAAACCGGCAAAACTGACCAACATCATGACATGTTGCCAACCAAATTCCTGTACTAAATGCGCTAAGGGTTTGCCGCCGGTTAAGGCGCCCATGGTGCCAAAAAAATTAGTCAAACCTACCACCAAAGGAAATGAACTGACCGCTAACCATTGCCCGCCAATTTTAAGACATCCTACAAAGGCAAAGGCAGAACCCGTTCCAATCATAAAGCGGCTAATTTGAGCGATTGCGCTGGAGCTGGTGGTAGTAAATAAAAAGCTGCCTAAGGTGAGAATAGTTGAAGCAAAGACTAAAAGTCGTTTTGCGCCATATTTATCGACTAATATTCCTGCTGGAAGTTGGAAAGCAGCATAAGCATAAAAATACATTGCACCTATAAGCCCAAGTTGGTGCTCGTTGACGCTAAATGCTTCTCTTAGCTCTTCGGTGAGAATACTGGGGACCACCCGATGGATAAATTCATAAGCATAGAATATGGCCGCAATCAGCCATAAGGCCCAGCCACCCAGGGCTGATTTGATGAGTGTATTGCTGGGGCTGATGGATAAAGAGCGTGGATTATCCATGAGGATAACCTACCAAGCTGCTATAGCCTGATCGTTGAACAACTTTTTAGCTGCTTCATTCACTTCAGGGGAATGTAGAGCTAACATGAGTTTTTTAAACTTTTCCTTATCTTTTTCATTGGTTCGTACTACAACGATGTTAGCGTAAGGCGAATCGCTACCTTCTACATAAATCGCATCGTGGTTGGGGAACAGCCCAGCAGGAATAGCATAGTTGGTGTTAATAGCTGCCGCATCTAGTTCTGTTAGCACACGCGGTAACTGAGCTGCTGCAATTCCTTTAATAACGAGTTCTTTAGGGTTAGCGTAGATTTTCTTAGGCGTTAATTCCAGATCGTTACTATTAGGGATGCTAATTAATTTGGCCTTTGCTAACAAACGTAATGCGCGCGCCCCATTACTAGGATCGTTCGGGATCCCGATAACGGCCCCTTTTGGTAAATCCTCTAGGTGTTTATATTTCTTAGAATATATACCCATGGGGTATATATACATTTTACCAATAGATTCAATAGGGTATTTTTGTTTTTCTAATACCACATCTAAATACGGTTGATGCTGAAACATATTGGCATCAATTTCGCCCTCCGCAAGAGCCGTGTTTGGCATAATATAATCTTCAAAAGTAATGATCTTTATATTAAGGCCATACTGTTCTTTGGCTACTTTTTGCGCCACTTCAACTAATTTAGTTTCAGGGCCAGAAATTGTGCCGATATAAATTTCATTATCGCCTCGTTCTTTAGGCTTGCACGCAATGCAAAGAAGGCACAATAAACTAATGAGAAAATATTTTATGCGCAACATAATCACCAACACTTTGAATAATTTGAACAAGCGCGATCATGATGATCACGGTAATCAATACCACTTCGGTATTGTAACGATAAAAGCCATAGTCAATAGCAAGTTTTCCTAGGCCGCCACTGCCATTAAAACCAGCCATGGCAGAAAACCCGACTAAATTAACTAGCGTGAGGGTTAGCCCACTTACAATACCTGACATGGATTCGGGAAGCAATACTTTATTAATAATCTGCATGG
>JAFECS010000031.1 GCA_018241965.1 Pseudomonadota bacterium
ACACCCCAAATCCCATCATGCACCAAATTTTAAGCTATTTACCCAGTATGACAGGTAATAAACCTGCTGAATGTATGGAGATAATTGCTAACAGAAAGAAACCTACACAAAAGATACCCGTTAACGTTAAAAGTAAGGATAAAAAACGCAACTGGCGAGATGAAGGTTCTAAACCAACGTATAAGTTCGCGCGAAATTAGAGCGCTACAAATAAATGAATTCGCTAATGCTGCGCCAGGAAGGCGTAGAATTTTTTCCCCACATTCCAATCAGCTTCGTTAACGCTTGCTGATTACCATTCGCCCGTATTTTGCATCGAAACCCACGGTTCTTGTGGCGCCAATGCTTCGCCTTTTTGCAACAGCTCTATAGAGACATTATCGGGGGAACGTATAAAAGCCATGCGTCCATCTCTGGGTGGTCTTAAAATGGTTATCCCTTTGCGTTGCAACGCTTCGCAATATTCGTAAATATTTTCCACTTCATAGGCAATATGTCCAAAGTTTCGACCCACGGTGTATGGCTCATTCTGATCCCAATTATGAGTTAATTCTATACTGGGCTCATTGGGTCCTGTTGCAACAAAGACCAATGTATAACGCCCTTTTTCATAATCGGTGCGTCTTATTAGTTTAAGGCCAAGTTTATTGACATAAAAATCAAGTGACTTTTCTAAATCTAATACACGAACCATAGTGTGTAGATAGCGCATGCTTTTTAATTCTCTAGAAGCTTAGAAGTGAATATGATAAGAAGCATTATATATTGAAATCAAACATAACGTCTTCTTCTGATTCGGCTGATGCCGCTTCGGCTAATGATTTTGGTTCGATAAAGTTCTTAATACTAGAGATAGTCTTATCGCTAAACCAAAATGATAATTCCGGCGCTAGCACTAAGAGAGCCTCATGGGCGTTTGGGGTAAGCGGTTCATCTTCATGTTTTTCGAGATTGGCTGATAGCTCTTCGAGCTTAGCGATAAAATAGTTAAAATCAACTCGATGCTCTGGATCTAATGATTTAGGCTTTAAAATATAAGTTTTCAAATTATTTCTAAAAAATCTTAAGCGGATTTCATGGAACATTTCCTGAAAATCCAACACTAATTTTGATAAGTTTTGCTTAGGGCCATAAGTGCTCATAATAATCTCACATAGTTAGAATTCTAATAATAATAGTAAGAATTATAACAACATAGATAAATTTATCTGCCGTATTTTCATTACCAGGCTAAAGACATTATTCATAAGTATAACTTACAATGTATCTCTATTATTAAATCTGTCTTATTGGTGTGTTTACACAAACCAGAGTGTAGTTAGATAGTTCACGCATATATACAAAGGTGGTATACTACCTAACTTTCAAGATATCTTCGAAGCATTCGAGTTGTAACACAAGGCTAAAATCTATGGCACTTCCTCGCTCTCTTAATAACCTGCTTCTTATCAATGAAATTAAGAACATTTATATTCTTTTCAAGCCTTATTTTGGATTGTCGTTGAGTAACTTCAACAGAATATTAAGCGTGGGGTTGATTATATTTTCTAGCGCCGTTTCTGCGCTCAGTTTTGTTTACATTAATGAAGCCTTCGCTGCTTTTAACTTACTGATTTTGAGTCAAAATGTTACTTTGACGTTAATGTCATATGCTATTTTAAATTGTTTAACCCCAATCATGGTATTGGCCGGTACAATGACCATGGCATGGTTTGTCACTTCTTGGTTGAGTGATAACTTAAGAGATGAATTAAGTAAATTATTAATTTCTAAATTTATGGATGATGGCTCATATTATGGGATTAAGTTTTTTAATAGTAAAAGAAAAAGCATTAACCCAGCTATTGTCTTAGGTGATGATTTGGGTAATGTTTGTAGCTCTTCAACCACATTGGCTAGTTCTTTTGTACAAGCATTTTTAAACTTTTGCGTTGGAATTTATCAACTTTGGTTAATGTCATTTCCGCTTGTTATTAATATTTTTAGCTTAACATTTGCGTTGCCAGGATATATTGTCCTTGCTTCTTTAGGATATTCTTTAATTTATTCCTTGACTATTAACATTTTAGACAAGAATTTATCGAAAATTGAGAATAAACTAAAATCTAAGAAAGACAAGCTAACAGGCCATCTGCATCATGTCGTGGAAAATTCAGAAGCAATATCATTAAAAAGAGGAAACAAAAATGAAAAGGATGGTTTGCTTGAGTATTTGTCAAAATTAAGTGCTATACAAACATCCTACAGGAATATAGGATCATTGATTAATTTTGTTCAAAACATAGGGATGAATGTATCCTATATGTTTGGATTAATATTATCAGCGCCAGGAATAATCAGTGGAAAATTCGATCCATCCAATACCTTTTCATTAGCGCAATATTTTACAAGTGTTGTAAACTTTTTCACTTGGAAGAAAAATAACACGACATCACTGATTAGTTTTAATGTTTCTTTAGATAGATTTAATCAATTTAATAATTTAATGAATGAATGGGATAAAATTAAATCATCTGAAGGGCTTGTATTTAGAACTAAGCAAAACACCTTAAGCGTTAAAAACCTCACGGTATCCACACCCAACGAAGAAGTGATATTTTATAATGCAAATTTTAATATTCCAGTAGGAAAGGCAACGGTTATTCAGGGCCCTTCCGGAATTGGAAAAACCACTTTGTTTCGATGTTTGGCAGGATTATGGCCTTATGTTAAAGGGGAAATTATATTGCCTGCGAATAGTAAAACTAAGGAAACATCGATCTACTATATTCCGCAGCAGCCGTATTTTCCATACAATAAAACGCTATTGGAGGCAATTTTTTATCCCAACGTAACAAGTATAACAGCTGCCCGCAGAAGAAAAGTAATAAAATTAATGCGTGAAGTTGGGTTTGATGAAAATGTTATTTCCAATCTTGATAAGAAAGATGAATGGAATAAAAAGCTAAGTGGTGGACAGCAACAAAGAATTAACATTATCGGTGCAATTATAAAAAGTCCTGATGTGTTGTTTATGGACGAAGGAACCAATGGTCTTGATGTTAAAACTAAACAAGATTGTGAAAGTGCATTAAAGAAATATCTCCCCAACACAACGATTGTTGCAATTGATCATAACAGTGAAAATACATCATATAAACCGTTTTTTGATTATAAATTAAAAGTAGATAAGCAGCCTTTCACTATGAAAAAAGGAGCAACCGTAAGACTTCTCAAATTTTCTTCGAAAACAGTAGCATAGCAGAATTGAATCCGGACCTCTTGTCAGGGGTTCAGTTATTTTAAAAACACTGATATAATCAGCATTTTTGCAATTCAGGAAAAATGATGAGAGCGTTAAATTCAGTTGATATACAACAAGTTTCTGGTGGTGTGCTTTGTGTCGATGGTTACTGCGTGGTAGTTCCAAACATAGGTGTTTCCGCTCAATATTACAACACAATAGACAACGCATATAATCTGTGGCTTAACGATAAAATAAACTATGACCAATTAGATTTTATGTTGATCAATGTGCCTTGGGCTGTTGAAAAACAGTACTTAGATAATTTATCAAAAGTTCTGTCATAAAAATAATTAAACAGGCTTGAGATTTGATAAGAATCAAAATCTCAAGCCTGACACCACAAAAAATCACCTCAAGAAAGAAGGAAGCTGCAAGCATTGCAATTGCGCTTTTTATTCTGTATAAGACCGCTAGATCTTTAAATTTATAGGAATAACAATGCTGACAAGTGCTCGAAAACTAGATGATAAAGATATTGTCCTCAACACCAAAGTAACTATAACTAAAGATGGCTCAGCCATACATGTCATTGCTGAATCTAAAAGGCTTCTTATACGTCCAGTTGAATCACAAGATGTCGATTTTTATCAGGACAAATTGTGGGGCGACTCACGAGTACTTGAAAAATTTGCCGATGGGTTAGTCAGGCTCTATAAAGATGAAGAATCTAAACAAAAAGGCGAAGTCAATTATGCTCGCAACAGAATTGTGGATTCAAATGATAGTTGGTGTAATCGTTGGAAAAATGGTAATCCTTGGTCTGGAATGACGGTGATAGATAAGCAAAGCAACAAGCCTATTGGTCATGTTGTGATTGGTGGTGGGGAGCTTGCTTATTTTTTCATTCCTGAAATGTGGAACAAGGGAATAGGCACAGAGGCTGTTTGCATGTTAACTAAAGCCATTCTTCCTGCTTTAGTGATATCTGGGGATGCTGGCAATTTGCCAGAAAATATTGAAGCCACAACAAGGATTGATCATGTTGCTTCTCAGAAAGTACTTGCTCATGCCGGCTTGGTAAGTGATCGTGTTATTAATAAACGTTCTTTTGGAAATCAAGAATTTGAGAGATTTGTTTTTAAAGCATCTGTTGCTGAGCTTGTAAAACAGTACAAAGCGATCAAAGAAGAAGTTGCAAAGCCGATAGTCACGTTATTTGATTTGCAAAGAACAAATCAAGTTGATGATAAGGTGAAAAACGTTCAAGTGGAAGTTGACCATCAAGTGCAAAACTCAAAAACATCTGCTCAAACAGCAAATGAAAAAAAACCAAGTCACTTATTTTAACATCTAAACCTTGGTTATAGCTAAAGGAGAAAGAGTGTAGTCCCTGTTTCAAAGACAGAGTGAGCACTCTTTCTTCCCTTCACTTTTCTTCCCTTTCTTTTTTAAATTTATTTGTTTAAGATGCTCCATCAGAAATAGCAACGGATGGAGACAAAAATGAAAAAAGGGCCACAAGTTAAAGATGTTGATGCTTACCCGGCTTTGCTGAATGATACCATTGCCTTCTTCAAAGAAATTAAAGACTTTTTTGAAAAAGAAGTAAGGCTCTTAAATGGTCCAGCGCGAGCAGAAACTCGTTTTGTAACCGCTTTTATCGATGGCGTTGCTTTAATAAATATTGATAAATCTCTTAGCAAACTTGTAGGGTCAGATCCTTCAAAGCAAGTACGTAGAGTGGTTCATTATTTATCTCGAGCGCAAGAGTTTTTAGCAAAAACAACACAAAACAACGTAGATGGTGCGCAATTTATCCCCGTTCCTTTTCATCAAAAAATTGCTGAACAAGATAGAGCTTTATTAGATAAATGCCATGCTTTAATCGAAAGAACTAAAACAGTTGTTAAGGATGCGCCTGAGAATACAAAATCTTGGCTCTCTTTATATGTTAATTTGGCAAATATGTTGCCAGATATTCGCGCTGCTGGGTTTGGCTTGGATATACCTCAAGAGCATGAAAAAGCTAAGGAAAGACTAGTCGCTATTTTGCAAGAATTAACAGCGCTTGAAGCAAAAACGGATGCACAACAAGTTACCAAAGCAACAAAACGCAAAGTGGGTTGTGAGTCATTTACCAGCGTACCAACAACGCGGGAATATTTTGAGCATGTGCCAGTACTGTTGCCAGTTTTTGATTCTTTTAAAAGAATGATGCAAGTACAGGATAAAGCAACCATAACCAAAGATACGGTGCATGCTGCAGTTGCAACCGAATATCCTAGACCTGCGCCACAATAAAGAGGCTATATGAAACCTGGCGGTATTCAAGAACAACCGGATCCGCAGCTTGAAGCTGCACGTCGCAGAGCCCGCCTACATCTTGTTATGTGGGCTCAAAACGTTTTGCAAGCAAGACAAGCTGCTCAAGCGCCAGTACCGGCGCCAGCACAAGCACCTGATATGAAAGTTGAAAAACCCATCCTGAAACAAACGAAACCGGAATAAGACCCTCACCCGCCCTTCGGGCACCCTCTCCCACAAGGGGAGAGGGAATAAGATCTAAAATTTTGGTTTCTTCCCTTCTCCCCTTGAGGGAGAAGGTGGCCAACGGCCGGATGAGGGGTAATTTCTTGAGGTGAGGGGGAGTCAAATGGGGTGCATTTCATCCATCATTTCTTACCCCGCCCTGTGCTTGATTTTCTTAAATTATATCCGCCACCGGATTGAGGTGCGGGAGGGCTAGAGGATCTTCTCGACACTAAAGGTGGTGAGCTATCACGTGAAACTCTTACAGGAGAAGCTTGAGGTGATGCTGCTTGAAAACTTGCGCGCAGTTCTTCTCGTTCTTGAGCCATTTGTTCTAAATGCCCTTGAATGGAATCCAGCCTGCGGCCAAGTTCATGTTGTATAATATCTGCTCCAGCTTGAGCAATAGTACTGGTTCTGTACCAAAAGCGCTGTAATCGATGTGATAGCCAATAAGCGCCACCGGCAGTTAAAATAGATAAAATTTGTTGTGAATTTGAATAAGCATAATTTGAAATATCTTCTTCGGCTTTCATACAAACAACAAACCATTTTACATTACCCCAAAATCCCGTTGCGCCCCCTATCAACCAGTTGCAATAAATGCTATACAAAAATCGACTTGCCCAGGATAAGAAAGCGCCGGAATATTTATTCGCTATCCACCACACAGCGCCAGCGACCATACTATTAATTGAATGTGAGGGGCCGCCAGTGTTTTGCGAGGGATTTTGAGGGGCTCTGGCTGGTGCGGCAGCTGCTCTTCTTGGTTGTGCGCCTTGTTGCATGGGTTCCCTTATTTTTTAAACTTATTTAGCGGATGTGTACAATTTCACTCTTTGTTTTGCTGCCAAAATCGCTTCACTGAATTCTTTATCATCTTCATCAATTTGTTGTAATAAGGTTGTTTGTAATTCTTTAAAACGGCTTTCTGATGCTGCAAGCTGTTTTTGCGTTTCCTGTAATTGCAGCAATAAGGAGCTTTCTTGTTGCACGATTTGATCCTCATCGGCGCTACCATACCAATGGCTTTGAAAACGATGGGTTATCCAATAAGCCCCTGTTGCTGTTAAAAGTGCTGTAAGATGCCCAGCATTTGCATAAGCATATTGCGCAGCTTCTTCTTCGGCTTTCATACAAACAACAAACCATTTCAAATTACCCCAAAAACCTTCTGCGCCACCAATTAACCAAGTACAAAAAAGGCGATTAACATAGCGATTCAGCCAAGCTAAAACAGATCCTGAATAATTCAAGGAAAGCCACCAGGTTGCGCTTGCTACCATGCCATTCAAAGAATGGGAGGGGCCATTTTTAGGCATAGGCGAATTTTGAGTTGAAGATAAAGGTGAGTGTTGTCCAAGCATAAAATCTTTGCTTATTTTTTTGCCTGTTAAGCGTTTATTTTAAAACACAAATTGTAATGAAAGAAACACAGAAATCAGCGGAACATGCAATGGCTCCCTAAATATATGTCAATCGCCTAACACAAGCTTGGAATGTCAAGATGCTCCCCCTTTTGTGTCAAAAATGCTGATAATTTCAGTTAATTCGTTGACATAAAAAAATATACTGATAATATTAACCATTTTGACAGAAACGGTGAGTAATGATGAGAGACTTAAAATTAATTGATTTACAGCAAATAGCTGGTGGTGTGCTTTGTTTCGATGGCATATGTAAGGTGGTTCCTCAAGCCGGTATCCCTGCTAATTATTATGGCACTTTAGATAATGCTTATAATTTATGGCTTAACGATGCTATAAGTGACGAACAATTAGATCAAATGCTTTTATATGTGCCTTGGAATGCAGAAGAAAAGTACATAGACAATATGCTTTTAGTATTTTAATAAATAGATGCTATAGCTTGGGCCGGCACATAAGCCGGCCTTTTGTGGTAAGAATTCAGGGTTTATTGCCACAATACACAGATGGGTAAAGACCATATTTTTTTGCCCATGGGGGTAACATCTTTTCCTTGATAAAAAATAAATCCTGAATGGAACTTATCTCCCATTGCCTCACGAAGTATTTCTAGCTGTGCAGCATCTTTTGTAGATACTTTGCTTTTTGATTTGACTTCAATTCCAATTATTTTATTTTCAGAATGGAATTTATTAAGAATAAACTTTCAAGTAAAAGCCGGTATTGTTTCAACGTTATATGGTTCAATTCTATGTCGCTTGCAAGGGAAGCTTCATTAAGTAAACTGCCAATTCTCGTGACGATTAATCCTCCAGGAAATTCTTATAGTTAAGTATAATAATTTCTTATACTTAACGATTACTAATCTCAAGGATTTTATGAAAATCGTTATATTTCAAAGGGTTGGCGAAATGAGTTTGAGCCCCGCGCAGGCTAAGCAGCGCGCGGGGATGTCATTAAACCGCAGCCGCTGTTTGCTTCACGTGCGCATTGGTTTTAGCCAATTCCCAAATAGAAATCGCCTTTTCAAAACTGCGGGCAACCGTATCAATAAACGCCTGGTTAGTCATCATTTGCCCAAGCCATTGTGTTAATGCTGCTTGAAACAAGCTTTTATCAACCACAAAACCTTTGCAGCACTCATGTTTAGCCGCATTATTAAACATCACCGGCAGTTGCTCTAAGGTGGCTTGTTGGCCAAGCGTTAACACACCTTTGCAGAATTTATCATTTTCCTGAATAACACGTTGAATATTTTCAAACGTGCGTTGATCTCTTGGAGGCATTACTTGCCACCAATCAGGATAAATACCAATTTCATATAACCTTTGCATGATATGGCTATAAGTGCTTGCGGTGATTAAGCTATTGGTCGCTGGGGCAAGCTCAATAACGAGTTCGTGATTTGTTTTGCGGCAGGCTAAATATAAATGACTTAACGTCGCTTCTTGCTGCTGGCGCAAAGCATATCTGTCATCAGGATGATAAATAAAGGTTAGTTTTACACTATGATGCTTTGGCCAATGTAATAAAGTATGGGTAATATCGCCTTCTCCTTGAAATTGCAAAGGCACCGCGCCTGGCACATCCAATGTTCTCATTAACATGTGTGGAGAAGGCAGTGAATCGATGATCTCATTTTCAGGATTAGCATCTGCTAAAGTGCAGACATTAGGACATTTCATGGCAGCTTGCTGGACGCCCGTGGCAATTAACATTTTTGCGGTATTGATAGCGTCTTCATCCACGCAGGCATTTTCAGCCAATTTTAACCATTGCTGTTGATGCCCAAAACTAAAAGTATAAAGCTCGTTTTGGGGGGTGCTTCTCAGGGAAGCATAATGGAGATGTTCGAAAAAGGGTGTTCGAATGGTTTGAACTACTTGCGATTGTGATGATAAATAGATTGTAAGCTCCTCAAGACTGGGGAAGCTGTCACAACTTTCTTCACGTGATTGCGTCAAAGCATGGCAGGCCATCGCAAATTCACAACTTTTTTCTTGCGAAAACCCATTGAGCCACCCGTTCACAAAACCGGCAATAAATGCCGCCTTAGAAGCAAAAGGAATTTGTTTATCTGTCACAAAACCTAAGTGATGGGGCACAGCATGTAAATCTGTGGGAATTTGTGTGTAAACATAACAACCATGGTTATTTTTCATCACCAAAAGGGCATTGGTTAAAGCCCGAATTTGTGTTAATGCGCCTAAGACATCCGTTTGACCGCTTAAGTATTTATAATCTTGTTCAGCGCCTATTACTAAAGAACAGTATGGCAATACTTTAAGCAGCGTACTTTGATTATCATCATCGATATAATCCAGCGCCAAAATAACTTTGCTTTGTTTTTCATTGGCGCAAGCAATGGCTTCTTTGATAATGCGCGAAGCATTTTTACTATCGAAATTTGAACTTGTAATAAACAAAGCATTTGCTTTGGCGATGAAAGAAGAAGAGATGTCAGAGGCTTCTTCTAATATATCTGCACATTGCTTTTTATAGTGTTGTAAAGGAAAAGAAAATCTGTTTTGAATGGCACGAAATGCCAATGAGGTATGAAGATCGCTATTTTGCTGTATTTGCGAAATATCTACTTTTTCATGTTGTAGTGATTCTATAATAAATTGTCCCAATTCATCTTGGCCTACGGAGGTAATGATGGCCGTTTTTAATCCTAAGCGCGCAAAAGCTAAGGCAAAAGAACTCATGCCACCGACATGCTTTTTAAAAGAAAGCATATCTTTAAGACCAGTTCCTTGTTGTTCGCCATAAAAATCAACAAAGGATTGACCAAGAGCAATAATATCAAAGGTATGTTGTGGTGAAGTTTTCATATATTTTATCCCTGTGAGAACTATTTATTTTGTAACTTAACTTCAGTAAAAATAAACAGTATCTGTAGTTGCGCTAATCCATTTGCACATGCTCTATCAAACACCAAATAGCACATAGAGGCAACTTTGAGATAAAAAAATGGCGCTAAGATGAAATCTTAACGCCATAGAGGAAGCATGGAATGGATTTAAACAGCTGCTAACCATTCTTGCAAAGATTCACTTTGACGCTCCATATATTGTGGCTCTTTAAAGGTAAGCGTTAATAAATTCATACCTTGAATAGCAGCCAAATAGTAAGTAGCTAATTGAGTTGAACGTTCGCCTTTACCCATTTCACGGAATTGCGATTCAACCCATTTCAGAATGTCTGCCATCAGTTTAGATGCTGCAGTGGCAAGCACGCCGCCTTGTTTGCCTAATTCTTGGCAAAGGCTGCCGATGACACAACCAAAGCGCGCTAAGGTTTCTGATTGCGCATTGTTATGATGCAACAACGCTGTTAAACGTTGCTTAATATCTGGAATTTGTTCCCATTGTTGGAAAAGGTTACGCCATTCGGTCATGCGGCGATGTAACACGGCATCCATAATGGCTTCTTTAGTTTTAAAATAGTAATAAACGTTTCCGAGAGGAACATCTGCTAACTTAGCAATATCAGCTAATGTAGTAGTGTGGAAAGTTTGTTCGTAAATTAATTTATCGGCGGCTTCTATCAGTCGCTCCCGTTTATCATTTCTTCTTGCTCTTGGCATGTCAGTCTCCCTTTACTCCAATTTACAGCCGATGTTAATAATCTAGTTAAGCGAGAAAGGCTGGAATATTAACATAAGTTGTACTGCTTGTCATATCCATTTTCAAAAAAATAGTCGGACTATGAGCTGCCCTATGTTAGCAAAAATTTAAAGAAAAAGTGGAATTCTTCAGCATACAAGTTAAACTCAAAAAAACCCCTTTGATCTTAAGGATGAGAACAAGGTGTTTTTAGTTATAATTCGAACTATTATTTTTTGCATCACCTTGGCAAGCATGTCTGCACATGCTGATCTTGGCGTGGCTTTTGGTAGCGGCCAAGGTATCCAAGATATTAAACCCTATCGCTTAGCGGTTTCCTGGGACTTCGGTCCTGTCTGGCGCAAAGATGAGTTATGGGGCCTCAATGCTTTATGGGAAAGTAGTTTTGCAATTTGGAATGGTCCACAAAGACCAACCCTAGCACCTGAGCGTGCTACAAATTTAAATGCTTTTACCTCAGGGCCCATGTTTCGATGGCAACGCCAACAACCTTTTTCTAGCAGTAAGATACGTCCTTATTCTGAGTTGGGTGTTGGACTTTCGTGGTTGTCTGAAACCGAGATCCAAGGAAGAGTGCTGTCATTGCATTTTCAATTCGAAGATAAGTTTGGCTTAGGCTTTCGCTTTGGCAAAAAGCAGCAATACGATGTGGCGATGCGCGCCTATCATTATTCCAATTGCTCCATCAAACGCCCTAACAGTGGGGTCAATTTAGCCATGGCTAGCTTTGGGGTGTGGTTTCCAAAATGATATGATGTAGGGGCCGGTCCCTGTGCCGGCCCAATATACAATTTTTTACAATGATAAGAAAATTCATATGCAACCCTACGCCATAGCGCCTTCGATATTATCAGCAGATTTTGCCAGATTAGGGGATGAGGTAAACGCCGTTTTAAAGGCGGGTGCCGATATTATCCATTTTGATGTGATGGATAATCATTATGTGCCCAACTTAACTATTGGTCCTTTGGTCTGTGAAGCTTTAAGAAAACATGGCATCACAGCGCCTATTGATGTGCATTTGATGGTTCAGCCGGTAGATGCTTTAATTTCTATGTTTGCAAAAGCAGGGGCCACTTATATTACCTTTCATCCTGAAGCAAGTAACCATATCGATAGAAGTTTACAACTTATTAAAGAAAGTGGCGCTAAAGCAGGCCTGGTGTTTAACCCGGCAACGCCATTGACGGTGCTTGAACACGTCATCGATAAACTGGATATGATTTTATTAATGTCGGTGAACCCTGGATTTGGTGGGCAACAATTTATTCCCAGCGTCCTAAATAAAATTAAACAAGCCCGTAAAATCATTGACGATGCTAAGCTTCCCATTCGTTTGGAAATAGATGGCGGGGTAAAGATTGATAACATTGGTGAAATTGCCAAAGCAGGAGCTGATACCTTTGTAGCAGGTAGCGCAATTTTTCAAACCAATGACTACGCTAAAACGATTTTGGCTATGCGCGAGGCAATTAAAAAAACCGTGGGGTAAAAGTCTTTCATGGAATTAGATAGAGCAAGAATAATAGATCAAAATTTTAAAAGACGCGTTCTTGCTCAAGATTTTCCTCAAGCAAAAAGCTTAACGACTCCCCAACAAGCAAGCTTATCCAAAGACAGCTTTATTTCACTGTTTGATTCGCAACTTAAGAGCCGGCATCTTGATCTCATGGCTCGCCTGTTGCGCGAACAAAATAAAGGCTTTTATACCATCGGATCAAGTGGTCACGAAGGGAATGCGGCCATCGCCAAAGTATTTAGAAAAGATGATCTTGCTTTTTTACATTACCGCAGTGGCGCTTTTGTCATAGAGCGTGCAAAAAAAGATCCCAGTATTGACATTATTTACGATCAAGTCCTTTCATTAGTGGCTTCAAGAGAAGATCCTATTAGTGGTGGTCGTCATAAAGTCTTTGGCAGTGTGCCTTTATATATTCCTCCTCAAACCAGTACGATTGCTTCACATTTACCCAAAGCACTGGGCACAGCTATTTCCATCACTACGTCAAAGGCAATAAAAAATAATACTTTTACAAAATTAGCCAAAGACAGTGTTGTGTTGTGCAGTTTTGGGGATGGATCGGTCAACCATTCAACCGCCCAAGGCGCTTTTAATGCTGCACAGTGGGTGCAAAAAACGCGGCGCAGTTTACCCATGGTTTTTATCTGTGAAGATAACGGATTTGGTATTTCTGTACCAACAACACCTGATTGGGTCGAGCATATCTTTGGCAAACGTGATTTTCTGCATTATCTTTCTTGCGATGGTCTCAATTTAGCAGATGTGACGGTTGCTGCCTTGAAGGCCGAGCATTTGGCAAGAGTAAAACACGAGCCAGTGTTTTTGCATATGAAAACAGTGCGCTTACTGGGGCATGCGGGATCAGACATAGAGCTTCAGTATCGTACCCAACAAGAAATTGAACAAACCGAAAGTGATGATCCTTTATTACATTCGGCAAGAACACTATGCGAACATTGGTTATCACCTCAAGAAGTCATTGATCACTATGAGAAAGTAAGAGAATGTGTAAAAGCCGCCACCGAGCGTGCTTTAATTGTGCAAAAATTGTTAAATGCTGAAGATATCGTTTCTGCTATCATCCCGCCTTTGAATCCTGCACCGATTAAGCCAAACGCTGTAGTACAAGAAAAACAAGAGCAAAAGAAAAACATGGCGCAAGCACTTAATTTGGCGTTATCTGAAGTGTTGGCTCGTTATCCTAATACCGTGGTATTTGGCGAAGACGTTGGTAAAAAAGGCGGCGTTTATAGGATAACAGCAGATCTTCAAAAAAAATATGGTCCATTACGTGTTTTTGATACCATCATCGACGAACAAACCATCTTGGGGACGGCCATTGGTTTTGCACACAATGGCTATATTCCTATTCCAGAAATACAATTTTTAGCTTATACCCATAATGCGATAGATCAAATTCGGGGTGAAGCGGCTACTTTATCTTTCTTCTCAAAAGGGCAATACACTAATCCCATGGTTTGTCGGATCCCTTCTTTTGGATATCAAAAAGGTTTTGGTGGACACTTTCACAATGATAATGCTTTTGCTTTTTTACGTGAAATACCAGGGGTGATTATTGTTTGTCCGTCAAAAGCAAATGACGCTGTCAAATTATTACGCGCCAGCATAGAATTAGCTAATACTTTTCAACGTGTGGTTATTTTCCTGGAACCTATTGCCTTGTATATGTGTAAAGATAAATATCAACCAGGTGATAATCTTGCATTAGAAACATACCCGCCAATCAATGAAACATTGTCCTTAGGAGAACTCGGGATTGAGGGAAATCTAAAATCCGATACGGTGATTATCAGTTATGGTAATGGTATGGCTTTAGCAAGACAAGCGGCATTTGAATTAAAACAAGATTATCAAATTGATATAAAATTAATGGATTTACGCTGGCTAGCCCCCTTAAACACACAAGGCATTTTGAAAGAAATACAACATTGCAAGAATATTCTCATTGTCGATGAATGTCGAAATACAGCAAGCCTAAGTGAACAATTAATGGCATTGATAATGGAACAAATGCATCCTTCGCCTATGAAAATAAAGCGCATTACTGCGAAAGATTCTTTTATTCCAATTGGCAATGCTTGGGAATTTATTTTACCTAGCAAAGATCAAATCGTACAAAGCATTTTATTGATGCTCCAAACGCATTAAAGGAAAGTAAATGGAAGATTTATTATTATTAGATGAACATTTTTCAGTTGAAGAAAAATTAATCCGAGATAGTGTCAGACGATTTGTTGATGACAAAGTATTACCTAACATTGCTTCCCACTATGAAAAGGGAGAATTTCCGCTAGCCCTTATTAAAGAAGTGGCAAAACTGGGTGTGTTAGGCATGGCGCTTCCACAAAGTGTGGGTGGACTTGGAGCAAGCCAAGTGGCTTATGGACTAGTTTGCCAAGAACTTGAAAGAGGAGATAGTGGTTTAAGAAGCTTTGTCTCTGTGCAAAGCTCCCTTTGTATGACGCCCATTTTTGCTTATGGTTCTGAGGCACAAAAAAAGCGCTTTTTACCACAAATGGCACAAGGAAACTGTATTGGATGTTTTGGACTCACTGAGCCAGATTCAGGCTCTGATCCGGCCAGCCTTAAAACCAAAGCTACCAAAGTGAATGGGGGATGGCGTTTAAATGGGGCAAAAATGTGGATAACCAATGCCACGATAGCAGACATTGCCATTATATGGGCAAAAGATGACGCGGATAATGTGCGAGGATTTATTGTTGAGAAAGACTTTCAAGGCTTTAAAACCAATGAAATTAAACATAAATTATCACTTCGTGCATCAATCACAGGCGAAATTGTCTTAGAAGATTGCTTTGTCCCGGAAGATAACCTATTGCCTGGCACCCATATTGGCTTGGTCGCTGCATTATCTTGCTTAACCAAAGCGCGTTACGGTATTGCTTGGGGGGCACTGGGAGCGGCGATGGCCTGTTATGATATTGCCCTAAGTTACGCTAAAGAGCGTATTCAATTTGGAAAACCTATTGCCAGTTTCCAATTAATACAGGCTGATTTAGTAAATATGTTTACTGAGATTACCAAAACTCAAAGCTTTAATTTACACGTTGGTAGACTAATGGACGATGATAAAGCAGATTATGTGCTGGTCTCTATGGCTAAAATGAATGCTTGTAAAGAAGCGCTGAAGATAGCCAGAATGGCAAGAAACATTTTAGGCGCCAATGGCATCAGCCTAGAATATCATGTCATACGCCATATGAATAATTTGGAATCAGTTTTTACTTACGAAGGAACCGATAATATGCACCACCTGATTATTGGTCGACATATTACCGGTTTAAACGCTTTTGCTTGATTATTTTAACCCGTGTTTTACGTTAACCTGGGTACCACTTACTAATTGATCAACATTTGCTGTTAATCGTTTTCCCGCACTTCGATGTACTTCCAGTAATGGCGTGAACACTTCTGCAAAGGGGACATATTCAGAAATGAGTTGCGCCCAAGATTTTGAAGAAGTTTTATCATCGCTAGATACCGATGTAAAACCAACCAATGGGCTATGACGATCATCACTACTGACTAAGGCACCCCTGCTTGAACGTAAGGTGGGTCTGCCGCTGCTGCCGCCTAAATTTAATTGAGCAACTATTTCATCAAATTCAGCTGATTGCGATGGTTTCAGCGAAGGGGAGATTCTACCACCGGGGCGCATGGGGGTTGGTGCTACAAATTCTCCCCTTTTTGCCTTTTTCAAACCAGGTTCTTTTACTCCATCCATTGACATGTCATTCTCCTTTTTAAAAATAAAAGGGCCACATTTGGCCCTTTTGTTACTTTGAGGGCGCGTTATTTTTTTGCATACTTGGTTCTTCTTGTTGTTCTTTAGGTTTATTTAAAGGACGTTTACCAGCTACCACGCGAAAATCTAACGTTTCACCATTGCGTACCACGCTGATAGGGTAGGCGCTATCTGGTTTAAGCTTAGCTGTTATGCTTAACACTTCTGATGGCTCTGTCGTTGTTTTACCATCGACACTGATAATGATATCACCAGGTCTGAGTCCTGCATTAAAGGCAGGGCCTTGACGGATCACACCAGCAATCACGACACCATCGCCTTTGGGATAATTGAGTGATTTGCGAATATCGTCATTCAGTTTGGCGACAGTGATCCCTAACCAACCTCTGGTGACATGACCGGCATCAATTAATTCACCCATGACATCTTTAGCAAGATTAACAGGAATGGCAAAACCAATGCCTTGAAAACCACCATTACGGGAATAGATGGCATTGTTGATACCAATTAAATTACCGTTTATATCGATGAGTGCACCACCGGAATTTCCGGGATTAATGGCTGCATCAGTTTGTAAAAAGTTTTCAAAAGTGCTTATCCCCAAATCATTGCGATGGGTAGCGCTGATGATCCCATGGGTTGCTGTTTGGCCAACGCCAAAAGGATTCCCAATGGCAAAAACCAGATCGCCGACTTTAAGATTTTCAGAATCACCCATGGCGATGGATTTCAGATCGGGTAAGTCAATTTTTAAAATAGCAAGATCTGTTTCAGGATCTGATCCAATCACTTTGGCTTTTGCTTGACGGCCATCAGCAAGTTTAACGGTGATATCGTCAGCATTATTGATAACGTGGTTATTGGTTAATACATAACCATCTGATGTCACAATCACACCAGAACCAATACCGGATTGTCCTTCTGGCATTTGCCTTTGATCGCCAAAGAAATAACGATACACCGGATCACGCATCATCTGGTTTAGTTCTTTAGGAATTTCTTTAGTGGAATGTATGCTAACTACCGCTGGGAAAGCGCGAGATATCGCTGTCGCAAATGAGATGGGTGTACTACCATAATTGATAGGCTCATTGGCTTTTTGGAATTTTGGCGCTGCTGTTGCGTCTCCCCAAAAGCCAAGTTTGGCCAAGATAACGGGTGAGCCAACCGCTAACGTTGTGCATACAACAATAGTCTTAATCGTTTTTAATAAGGATTTTTTGCTTATCATGTTCTTTCACGCCGTAGTTAAATTAAAAAAACGATTTATTATGCCTTTAAGCCTTAGCGCTTCGCAATGTATAATGCCCCCAAACTGGAACAAAGAGCAGGAAAAAGAAAATTGAAGAAACTCAAGCTACATGGTTTTAATAATTTAACTAAAAATTTAAGCTTCAATATTTACGATATTTGCTATGCCAAGACACCTTTGCAACGTCAGCAGTACATCGAATATATCGATGAAGCCTATAATGCAAGAAGACTAACTGAGATCATGTGTGAAGTGACCAATATTATTGGTGCTTACATTCTTAATATTGCTCACCAGGATTATGACCCTCAAGGGGCAAGTGTCACGATGCTCATTGCTGAGGAACCGGTAGAAAAAAGACCTTTACAAACAGAATCTCCCGGCCCCATCCCCGAAAGCGTGGTGGCTCATTTAGATAAAAGTCACATTGCTGTGCATACTTATCCTGAAAGTCATCCCGATAATGGGATCTGTACTTTTAGGGCAGACATCGATGTCTCAACCTGTGGGTTGATATCTCCCTTAAAAGCATTGAATTATCTTATTCATACCTTTGAATCAGATATTGTGACAGTAGATTATCGCGTTCGTGGTTTTACCCGAGATGTCAGTGGTGAAAAACATTTTATTGATCATCGCATTCATTCAATTCAAAATTATTTTACGCAAGATACCTTAGATGCCTATGAGATGATAGACGTGAATGTCTATCAGGAAAATGTATTTCATACCAAGATGTTACTCAAAGATTTTGATCTTGATAATTATTTATTTGGTATGCAAGCGAATATGTTGACTGAAGATGAAAGACAAGAAATTCGTGGGCAATTAAAACGGGAAATGCTTGAAATATTTTATGGAAAAAATCTCAAAATTCCCGTATTAGCTTAATCATCGACAAGACTCAGCCCGCCTCCTCCTTTTGGTTTTTTTCTGCCCCCTTCAGGTATTGGTTCCATAGTGGGTAGCAATGTGGAAAGAGGCGAGGTTTCTTCCGGCGCTTGTTCTAGGGGGGCTTCTTCGGTCGCTTCATTTTTATCGGTGATGGTTAGCTTAAGTCTTAAGTTATTGCGTGAATCAGCATTGCGTAAAGCTTCTTCCATTGAGATCTTTTTTTCAAAATAGAGCTTCTCTAAAGCTTGATCAAAAGTTTGCATACCTAAATTTTCAGATTTTTCCATGGCCTCTTTGATGCCATCTATCTCGCCGCGTTGTATCAAGTAAAGCACTAACGGCGTCCCTAACATGATTTCGATGGCGGCGGTACGTTTACCATCAATTGTCTTAACTAGGCGTTGTGAAATAATCGCTTTTAGGTTAAATGATAAATCTAACAGCAATTGTTGTCTTCTATCTTCGGGAAAGAAATTAATGATTCGATCTAAGGCTTGGTTTGCATTATTGGCATGTAACGTCGAAAGACATAAGTGCCCTGTTTCAGCGAAGGCGATGGCATGTTCCATGGTTTCGCGTGATCGTATTTCACCGATTAAGATCACGTCAGGCGCCTGTCGAAGGGTATTTTTTAACGCTTCCTCATACGTTAGCGTGTCCATGCCAACCTCACGTTGATTAATAATTGATTTTTTATGAGGATGTACATATTCAATAGGATCTTCAATAGAAATAATATGGTTGGCAGTGTTTTCATTACGATAATCTATCATGGCTGCCAGCGTCGTGGATTTACCGGATCCCGTTGCACCCACTATCAAAACAAGCCCCCGGGTTTCCATGATTACTTCTTTCAAAACAGGGGGTAAATTAAGTTCATCAATGGTGGGGATTTCCATTTGAATACGTCGAATTACTAAGGCGACATCAGCGCGTTGAATGAAAATATTAACGCGAAATCTGCCCAGTTTTTCATCGGCAATTGCCAAGTTCATTTCCAATTTCTTTTCGAATTCCGCAATTTGTTTTTCGCTCAAAATTTCATAAGCAAGCTTCTTAATTTCATCTTTTTGCATGGGCGGCGTTTCAAGCTCGATAAGTTTGCCAAAAGCCTTGATAGAAGCTGGTTTCCCTGTTGTTAGGAACAGATCGGAAGCTTCTTTTTCTTTCATGGTGGCTAGATATTTATAAAGTTCCATTGGTTAACCTTATCTTAAATGCGCAAGTGCCTTGCTATAATTAATAGAATCAATATACTCACTTGCTTACAAATTATTAAAAAAGCTATATTAATATATAGTAGATGTTAGGGGGTCCTATGGATTTTGGTGCTGTTGTTTTTCTTATCGTCATATTGGCTATTTTCGTGATATCCATGGGCGTTAAGCAAGTTCCCCAAGGGTACGAATGGACAGTTGAGCGCTTTGGTCGTTATATTCAAACATTGACGCCAGGCTTATCGTTGATTGTTCCCTTTGTAGACAGAATTGGCACAAAGCTCAATATGATGGAGCAAGTCGTTGATATTCCATCCCAAGAAATCATCACCAAAGATAATGCGATGGTGAAAGTAGACGGGATTTGTTTTTACCAAGTTGTAGATGCGCCAAAAGCTGCTTACGAAGTGAGTGAACTTGATCGCTCTTTACGGGCACTGACGATGACTAACATTCGTACGGTATTAGGCTCAATGGCTTTGGATGAAGCGCTTTCTAATCGCGATCACATCAATACCAAGTTGTTGGCGGTTGTCGATGAAGCCACCACGCCCTGGGGCGTGAAAGTGACCCGTGTTGAAATTAAAGATATTTCACCGCCTAAAGATTTAGTGAATGCCATGGCTGCGCAAATGAAAGCCGAAAGAGAAAAACGCGCCAAAATTTTGGAAGCAGAAGGTATAAGAGCGTCAGCGATTTTGAAAGCAGAAGGTGACAAGCAAGCCGTTGTGCTCTCAGCCGAAGGTAGAAAAGAAGCTGCCTTTCGTGATGCTGAAGCCAGAGAAAGAACAGCAGCCGCAGAAGCTAAAGCAACAGATGTGCTGTCAGAATCTCTTTCTAAAGGCGATGTGCAGGCGCTTAATTATTTTATTGCACAACGTTATGTGGATGCTTTAGGAAAGATCGCCAGCGCAGAAAATCAAAAATTGATTTTAATGCCGCTGGAAGCAGGCAGTGTTATCGGCTCGGTTGCTGGGATAGCTGAAATTGCAAAACATAGTTTAGCGCTCAAAGGTAAGGATTAAAATAATGGATGAGATGTTCTCGCATCTGGTATTTTGGCATTGGTTTGCATTAGCTGTCGTGCTAGGTATTCTCGATGTTACCTTGGGTGCCAACTTTTTCTTTGTTTGGTGTGGTGTTTCTGCTGTGTTGGTGGGCATTTTAAAATTACTGTTCGCCAGCATGACGTGGGAATATCAGTTTTTGATTTTTGGCATTGGGGTAATGGCCAGTCTAGTAATTTGGCGCACGTATTTAAGCAAACACCGTGCGTTAAGCGATAAGCCCTCATTGAACAAACGCTCTGCTCAGTATATTGGTCGGGTTTTTACATTGGAAGAAGCGATTGTAAACGGACGTGGCAAAGTGCGTGTGGATGATACCTTGTGGTTAGTCACAGGCGAAGACTTACCCGTAGGAACAAATGTTACAGTTGTCGCGGTAGATGGCACGGTGCTTAAAGTTCAGAAAATGTAAGCCTCTCTTTAAAGCGTTTTGGCGAGGGTGATTTTTTGCAACAATTATTGGATAATTATCTTCACGCCCTTCCTGCCACCATGAAAAAATTTCTGCTTCAGGCATTTAACCGTTATCAGGCAGCGGCAGATTTAGCCAAGATCCATCTTCCTTCAGATCCCGTTTTTTTGAAAGGTTTATGGTTAACCCTAGCTGCCAGTGATTATGTCACCAACATGTTTTGTCAATATCCCTCCTGGCCAGTGGATTTTATTCAAGAGGCCAAAAAAAGTTATAGCGAGCAAGATTTTTTAAACGAATGGCAAACCACAGCTAAAGCTATTCATGATGAAGTAACACTCATGAAAGCATTAAGGCAATTTCGACATAAAGCGGTGACCAGAATTATCTGGCGTGAGTTGTTAGCATTGTGCACATTTGAGGAGCATTTGCTCGAGTTATCTAATTTAGCCGATGTTTGTATCAAAGTGGCTGTTGAGTTTTTGTACGAACAGGCCTGTGTAAAGTGGGGAACACCTTATAATGAACAGCAGCAAGCGCAGCCTTTGGTGGTGTTGGCCGTGGGGAAGCTCGGGGCTCAAGAATTAAACCTTTCTTCTGATGTTGATTTAATTTTTACTTATCCTGATGATGGTTATACCAGTGGTGTGGCTAGAAAAATCACTAATTTACAATTTTTTACAAAATTGGGTCAACAGCTTATCAAAGTCTTAGCCAATATCACAGACGAAGGCTTTGTTTACCGCGTTGATATGCGCTTACGACCGCATGGTCAAAGTGGAAGTTTAGTTTTAAATTTTAATGCTATTGAAAACTATTACCAATTTCATGGCCGTGATTGGGAACGTTATGCTTTGATTAAAGCACGTGTGATAACAGGGGATAGCAAAAACGCGCAAAAATTAATGTCTTTATTGCACCCTTTTGTTTATCGACGGTATTTAGATTATGGTGCTTTTGAGTCGTTACGTCAGATGCATGATTTAGTGGCCCAAGAAGTGAAAAGAAAGCAACTGCAAAAAGATATCAAAATGGGGCCAGGGGGTATTCGTCAAATTGAATTTTTGGCGCAAGCATTTCAATTAATTCGTGGTGGGCAAAATCCAGCTTTTCAACATCGTCAATTGTTGATTGTTTTATCGCGGCTTGCCAAAGCAGGGTACGTAGAAAAAAACGTTGGTCATGATCTTGAAAGAGCATACATTTTTTTACGCAAGAGTGAACATCGCCTACAACTATTTAAAGACGAGCAAACGCATGCTTTACCCAAAAATCCGCTGGATAGAGCACGCCTGTATTTTACCATGGGATTTCCTTCATGGGCGGAATATCAAACGGCGTTAAAAAGACATCTTTTTCATGTGAGTACATACTTTAATGTGATCTCCTCTGCGCCGGCGTCCGCAGAGAAAGCGGATGTCCAAAAAACTGAATTTGCTTTAATTTGGTTTAACTTAAATGAACCAGAAACCCCAAGACATCTTGAAAAAATGGGATATCATGATGCTTTTAAAATTCAACAATTGCTGCTCAATTTTAGGGAAAGTAGAACCTGTCAAAATCTAAAAAAACATGCAAGTGTACGCCTTGATAAAATTATGCCAGTGCTGATTGCAAAAATTGCAAAGCAGGATAATGCGGCGCTGGTTATTGAGCGTATGTTACGATTTATGCAATCGATTGCAAAGCGCTCTGCTTATCTGGCATTACTCTTGGAAAATCCCAAAGCCTTAGATTACTTAATTAATATTGCGCAAAAGAGTGAATGGGTTTTTGCAAAAATTTGCGATTATCCTGTGCTAATAGACGAACTATTAAGCCCCCCTTTTTTGGGAGAAATGTTAGATAAATCGCATTTGGAAAAAGAGTTGGATTTGCGCATGAATTGGTTAAGTCCCATGGATTTAGAAGGACAAATGGATCACTTGCGCCAGTTTAAATTAGCTTATTATTTGCAAATAGCTTTGCTTGAGATGGACGAAAAATATACCAAGAATGATCTGATGACAATCTTAAATAATATTGTCGAAGTTATTTTAAATAAAGTATATGAGCTTAGCCTCGAATTCATGATAAGGCATTATCAGTTGACAGTAAGTACGTCGCAACTCAAAGAAAAAATGCCATTTGGTATTGTTGCTTATGGCAAACTGGGCGCACGAGAACTTTCTTATCAATCCGATTTAGATTTGGTATTTTTATATGATATGCAGGCTGAAGATGTGCTAGAAAGTCAAAATAAATTTATTTCCAATGAAGAATTCAGTTTGCGACTTGCACAGCGCATTATCCATATTTTAAGCACCCATACTAGCGCAGGAACATTATACGAAGTCGATGTTCGGTTGCGTCCTGGTGGTTCAGCTGGTTTACTGGTAAGTAGTTTTGGTGCGTTCAAAAAATATTTACATGAGCAAGCCTGGACATGGGAGCATCAAGCACTGGTGAAGGCAAGACTTGTTGTGGGGCCAAATAATTTAGCGATTGCTTTTGAAAATCTTCGGCAAGAGATATTAACCAAAGCGCGAAGCAAAGTAGCGCTTAAGCAAGAAATTAGTAAAATGCGCGAAAAAATGCATGAACAACATCGCTTTATTAGAAATGAAATTAAAATGGTCAAAGGAGGATTCGCCGATGTTGATTTTATTGCACAGTATTATATGTTGCTTAAAGCGCATGATTTTCCTCATCTGATTAAGCAAAGAAGTGCCTTGGGCATTTTACAAGAACTTCTTGCTAATAAACTCATTGATAAAAATGAAGCAACAATGCTTATCCAAGCTTTACTCGCTTATCAAAAACATATTCGTCGAAAAATATTTCAAGACCAAGACATGCATCAGGATCAGGAACTATCCGCGCATTTAGAAAATGTCAGAGTATTGTGGCAGAGAATTTTTAATGCTATGTAAGCAGGCTTACAACGATTATTTTTATCTAAATTGCTGTATACTCCTTTTCACAAAAGAGGTAGATAACAAGGAGCCTTATTATGGCAACGATGGCGGATAGAGATGGTTTTATCTGGATGGATGGCCAATGGTTAAAGTGGCGTGAGGCAAATATTCACGTCTTAACCCATTCCTTGCACTACGGCATGGGGATCTACGAAGGCTTAAGAGCTTACCCAACGGCGAATGGTCCTGCGATATTTCGTCTTTCGGATCATACCGATAGGTTTTTCCGATCGGCACATATACTGCGTATGCCAATGCCTTTTGACAAAGAAACATTGAACCAAGCGCAACAAGAAGTGATTACCAGAAATAATTTAAAGTCAGGTTATATCCGTCCCATTTGTTTTTATGGTAGTGAAGGAATGGGTTTGCGCGCAGATAATTTAAAAGCACATGTTGCCATTGCTGCTTGGGAGTGGGGGGCATATATGGGAGAAGAAAATCTTAAGAAGGGCATTAAAGTACGCACATCTTCTTATACGCGTCATCACGTCAACATTATTATGACTAAAGCGAAAGCCACGGGGAATTATGTTAATTCCATGTTGGCATTGCAAGAAGCTTTATCCTGTGGCGCAGATGAAGCTTTATTATTGGATCCCGAAGGGTATGTAGCAGAAGGAAGTGGTGAAAACTTTTTCTTAGTACGCAAAGGCGTATTACACACACCACAATTGACTTCTTGTTTAGAAGGTATCACCCGAGACACGATCATTACCTTAGCGCATGATTTGGGGATGACAGTGATGGAGCGCTCTATAACCCGTGATGAGGTCTATGTAGCAGATGAATGCTTCTTTACCGGAACAGCAGCGGAAGTGACTCCTATTCGTGAAGTGGATGGTCGGGTGATAGGTAATGGTGGCAGAGGGCCTATTACCGAGAAAATTCAGAGCCTGTTCTTTGATCATGTCTATGGTCGAACGCAAAAACACCCTGATTGGCTGACTTATATTGAATGAGAAAGATTTTAAATAAATAATTTGTTTAACTATCTAAAATAACTTAAAACGTTTTATAAGGGTGGGATCCACTAACTTGCGAATGCTACAATGCAACCTTTCAGCAAAGGTAGCAGCACATGAAAAAAAGCGATGAGCACTTGCCAGCAAGTGCACAAAAGCAATATCAAGTTAGTGCTAAGGACTTACCCTTATCTTGTCCGATGCCAGATATGATCTTATGGAACGCTCACCCCAGAGTTTATTTGCCTATTGAAAAAACAGGTAAGGCAACTTGTCCTTATTGCGGGACTTTGTATACGTTGGCTAAGTCTTAAGTAATGAGAGGTAACCTTGTCGGATAAAACATTAGTTGTTGGTCCTTCGTGGGTAGGCGACATGGTTATGGCGCAATCTCTATTTAAGGCCATAAAACAGCGTTATCCTCATACCTCCTTAGATGTACTTGCGCCTGAATGGAGTAGGCCTTTAACAGAGCGCATGGTAGAAGTGGCTAACAGTATTTCCATGCCATTAAAACATGGGGAGCTAGGGCTCAAAGCCAGATACAAGTTAGGAATTAAACTAAGAGATGCGCATTATCAACGCTGCTATGTCTTGCCCAACTCTTTTAAATCAGGACTTATTCCTTGGTTTGCCAAAATTCCCGAGCGTATTGGTTGGCGCGGCGAATGGCGTTATGGGCTACTTAATCAAGTACGAATTTTATCAAAAAAAACTTATCCACTCATGGTTGAGCGTTATGTTGCCTTGGCTTTTGATAAAACACAAAAGATTACACCAAGTGACTATCGCCCGACCTTAATAACTAAGCAAGACAACATTGAGATTGCTTTAAAAAATTATCAATTAACCACTGAAAAACCTATTTTGGTCATGTGCCCGGGGGCTGAGTTTGGTCCTTCTAAACGTTGGCCGGAAAAATATTATGCCAAGCTTGCCAATTATTATTTGGATAAAGGATGGCAAGTATGGATTTTTGGCTCAGCAAAAGACAGTGAAGTTGCCGAAGTAATACAAGAACAAACCCAGGCCCGTTGTAACGATTTAACAGGACGTACAAAGTTAGGGGAAGCCATCGATTTAATGTCGCAAGCAAGGATGGTGGTAACCAATGATTCTGGGTTAATGCATATCGCTGCTGCTTTATCGCGCCCACTGGTGGCTGTGTATGGATCTACTTCGCCTGGTTTTACGCCGCCTTTGAATGAAAAAGCAGTCGTTATTCAAGAATCTCTCCCTTGTAGCCCCTGCTTTAAGCGCATTTGCCCATTAGGTCATCATCAATGTATGGAACAGCTTGCGGTTGAGAAAGTCATCAACGCAATTGAAAAAATGGTGACACCATGAAGCGCGCCTTGATAGTAAAAATGTCTTCCATGGGTGACGTTATTCATACGCTTCCTGCGCTTACCGATGCGCATAAGGTACACCCTGAAATTGAATTTGATTGGGTGGTTGAACCAGGATTTGCTGAGATCCCCCGTTGGCATAAAGCGGTAAGACGGGTGATAAGCGCTCCTTTAAGACGTTTTCGCAAGATGCCTTGGCAAACTTTTGCAGCAAACGAGTGGCACCAGTTATTAAAACAATTACGCTACACCGATTATGATGTGGTGATCGATGCACAAGGCTTAGTAAAAAGCGCTGTGCTTACGCATTTTACTAAAGGTAAGCGTTTTGGGCTTAATTGGAAAAGTGCCAAAGAGCCCGTGGCGAGCCTTCTTTACCATCAAAAAATTGGTGTGCCTAAAAATCAGCATGCTGTGCAAAGAGTAAGACAATTATTTGCCGATGCTTTTAACTATACCATGCCAAGTAGTGCGCCAGATTATGGTATCGATAAAACCAAACTCACCGATATTTCTTATGGGGATAACACGGTAATTTTTTTACATGGCACTACTTGGTCTACGAAACATTGGCCACAAAAATATTGGTATCAATTGGCAAAACTGGCACAAGAAAAGGGATATCAAGTTTTGTTACCTTGGGGAAATGAAGCAGAACATCAGCGTGCCCTCGAGATTAAAAACTTTTGTGACGCGCATTTGGCGCCAATAGTGTTACCTAAGTTAACCTTAGGCGAAATAACCACACTTATTGCCAAAGCATGTGGCATTGTGGCAGTGGACACCGGTTTAGGGCATGTAGCTGCTGCTATGGCAACACCTACTGTTTCACTTTATGGGCCCACTTCACCTGATTTAACCGGCGCCTATGGTCCAAAACAAACGCATCTTAAAGTAGATGCTCCGTGTTCCCCTTGTTTTGCGAAAGAATGTAAGCGCGGGCAACACTTTGAGACCATGCCCCCATGCTTTGAAAGTTTACCCCCCCAAAAGGTTTGGCAAGCTTTAGAACAAACAATGGCGCAAGCTAAGGAAAGCGTTTAAAAATGATCATGGCCAACAAAATCATATCGGGTAAAAATAAGATCCTAGAATGGGAAACCATGGGGCATATGCTGGCGGTAGGGCTTGCTTTTTTTCTGCCTATTTCAACAGCGATGACCAGTGTGTTAATAACGCTGTTGCTACTGGTGTGGATTTTAGGTCCCAATCTTAAAAAGAAAAAACAAATTTTATTTCATCACCCCCTATCAGGATGGATTTTCCCCATAGTGATTTTAACTTTAGTCGGTGTTATTTATTCGATTGGTGATAATGAATCGATAAGGCACAGCCTGCGGGATGGTTTACGATTAGGGCTTATTCCGATTTTAATATATTTTTATCAGTCTAAAAAAATTTCTAAAATTGCTTTGTGGGCATTTTCTGCGGCGATGGTCTTAACGCTATTTCTTGCTTTTTTGAAAATTTATGCCAACTTTCCCATTGGCCTCAAATACACGACTGGTGGGGTGTTTAAGAGCCACATCAAAACCAGTTATTTTATGGCGATGGCAGCATTTTTCCTTGCGACCCAACTCAAAACTTTATCGTTACGTCATCGACTGGTAACTGTTTTTGTGATTGTGCTCATGATCTATTATTTGTTTTTTATGAATGAAGGCAGAATTGGGTATATTACTTTTGTGCTATGTTCGCTTTTGTTGGCATGGCAATGGTATCGCTTAAAAGGCATTTTATTGATGTCTTTTCTTGCTGTGGTAATGCTGATGGGTGCCTATTTTACTTCTTCAGTATTTAGTGCACGTATGAATCTATTGGTTCAGGATATGGATTTTTATCACCAAGGGGGGCGTTTATTAGAATCTTCATTAGGATCGCGCATACAATTTGCCCATGCCAGTGGAGAGTTAGTTGCACAAAAACCAATAATAGGTTGGGGCACAGGCAGCTTTGGTCCGGCCTACGCAAAGCTATTTGAAGATCAAAATACCTTATTAACCGACAATCCCCATAACGAATACTTGCGCATGAGCGTTGAGTTAGGCTTGCTTGGGCTCATTTTTCTGTTAGGACTTTTCTATCAGCAATGGCGCTTAAGCATGCAACTTCCTAAAGATATCCGTGGATTTTGTCAGGGCATGTTACTTACCTTCATGCTGGGATGCTTATTAAATTCATGGTTAAAGGATTTTACAGAAGGTTATTTTTATTGTTTGATGACGGCGATTTGTTTTGCCTCGATGCCAATTCAAACGCAAAAAGTACTTGTTAAAGCAACACTGCATTAGGGAATGGAACTATGACATTACCTTCTATCTGTGTTGTCGTAACTACTTATAATTGGCCCCAAGCCTTATCGAGAGTGCTAAACGGCTTATCATTACAAAAGTATCCCAACATGGAAGTCATCATTGCTGATGATGGCTCTACCGATGAAACAGCACAAGTAGTTAGTGCTTTTAGGAAGAAAATGCCTTTTGCGTTAACGCATTGTTGGCAGCCAGATGAGGGCTTTAGAGCAGCGATGTGTCGTAATAAAGCCGTAGCCAAAACTAAGGCAGACTACATTATTTTTATCGATGGTGATTGTGTTCCCTGTCCACAGTTTGTGCAAAGGCATGCCCATTTGGCGCAAAAGGGCTGGTTTGTTGCCGGAACACGGGTTTTGTTGAGCCAATCCTTTTCCAAGGCAATTTTACATAATGATCTTGCAATAGAAGCCTGGTCTTATGAAAAATGGGTCAAGGCTTTTCTTCAAAGAGGGGCGAATCGTTTGTTACCCAAACTCTATTGGCCATTAGGCATTTTGCGTACCCTAACACCGTCTAAATGGCAGGGTGTTAAGACGTGTAATTTAGGGATATGGCGCGAGGATTTTATTGCGGTTAATGGCTTAGATGAAAATTTTGTTGGTTGGGGATTTGAAGACTCAGATTTAATTATTCGATTGCAAAGATTAGGTATTAAAAGAAAATCCGGTAAATTTGCCACCGAAGTTTTTCATCTTTGGCATCCAGAAAATAGCCGCCAACAAATGAATGAAAATAAAGAACGCCTTGCGTCAACAATAAATAGTTTACAAGTGAAAGCAACATTAGGCATTGAACAGTATATTTAACATGAATATTGTCCGCATTGAAACTTGGCATCAAAGGATATTGTGCCAGCAAAGCTACTACACTGAACGCATGCAAGCGTTGTTAAAGGATATTGATAGCGTTATTGCAAACCCTATTAAAGTGCTTAAGGATGATCCTACCTCTACAGTGGTCTTGGTTGAAGTCGATGGCAAAAAATTAGTGATAAAGCGTGCCAACACCAAAGATTGGATGCATGTTATTAGACGTTTTTTTTCCCCCTCTCGTGCCATGAAAAATTGGCGTTATGCACACAAATTGTTAAACATTGGCGTCAATACTTTTACCCCGGTGGCGCTTAAAGAAGAACGTTTTGGTTTTTTAAAAGGCCGGTCATATTTAATATGCACTTATATTGAAGGGATAAATGCACGTCATTATTTTACAACAGATTCTTTAAGAACATTGCATTCACGGTCTATTGCTCAAAATATCGCTAACATGATAGATAATTTAGCCCGTCACTGGTTAAGCCATCGAGATTTAAATCTCAGCAATATTTTATTAGTTGAGAATGAACCTTGGCTTATTGATCTGGATAGTATGCGCCAGCATTATTGGAAATTTTTAGCTAAAAGAGGGGCAAAGCGTGAACGCGCGCGCTTTATGGAAAATTGGAGCGAAACCCCACATGTGTCGCCTGACACAGTTACCTTATTCCAGGGGATTTTTGCCAACACCCCTAAAGCATGAAATTGTTATTTTCTGTGATAGAATGAGCCATTTTTAATAAAAGCAAAAAAAACAATAAGGGATGCACATGTTAACTTGTCCTGATTTTTCACAAGTTAAAATTATGGTTATTGGGGATGCCATGCTAGATAGATATTGGCATGGAGACACCTCAAGAATTTCACCAGAAGCGCCTGTGCCGGTGGTGCGCATTGAAAAACACGAAGATAGGGTGGGGGGCTCGGCTAACGTTGCAGTCAATGTCAAGGCGTTAGGTGCACACACAGTGTTGGTTTGTGGGGTTGGCAAAGATGAAACCGGCCAGACATTGCAAACCATGCTAGAGAAACAACAAGTGGTTTGTTCATTTGTGCAGTTACCCAACCAAAGAACAACGTTGAAGCTTCGTGTCATTGGGCGTGCGCAACAACTCATCCGCTTGGACTTTGAAGATAAATTCAAGGCGCCTGCGCAAACAGTGATAGGTGCGTGTGAACCACACCTTGCTGATACTGCGGTGATTATCCTGTCCGATTATGCCAAAGGGATCCTTGCCGATGTGCAAGAAATCATTACCTTTGCTAAAGCAAAGGGCATCAAAGTGATAGTTGATCCTAAAAATGCCGATTTGAGTGTTTACAAAGGGGCGACGCTGTTAACGCCTAATTTAAGTGAATTTGAGGCAGCCGTTGGTCACTGTCAAAGTGTTGAAGAAATTGAATGTAAAGGCCAAGCTTTAGTCCAAGAGTTAGCCTTAGAAGGATTGTTGGTTACACGAGGTAGTCAAGGGATGACGCTGTTAACCAAAACACATCCGCCATTACATATAAGCGCACAGGCCAGAGAAGTTTTTGATATCACGGGTGCAGGTGATACAGTAATCGCTGTTTTGGGGGCGTGTTTAGCTAAAAATCTTCCCATGGCTGAAGCCGCAAAGTTGGCAAATATTGCAGGTGGTTTATCCGTTGGCCGCTTTGGTACAGCAACCATCACCGCCGAAGATATTAATAATGAGTTAACGCATCATACCTATCAACCAACAGCAACGGGTGTGATGACTTTGGAGACACTGCTGCCTGAAGTAAAACGAAGAAAAGCTTATGGTGATAAAATTATTATGACCAATGGCTGCTTTGATATTTTGCATGCCGGCCATGTTGCTTATTTGAAGCAAGCGCGCGCTTTGGGCCATTGCTTAATTGTGGCAGTGAACGATGATAGTTCTGTAAAACGCTTAAAAGGAGAAAGCAGGCCTATCAATCCTTTGGATCAAAGAATGCAGGTTTTATCGGCTTTGGGCTGTGTAGATTATGTGGTGCCCTTTAGCGAAGATACGCCAAGAAACTTAATTGCCCAAATTTTACCGGATGTGCTAGTTAAGGGCGGCGATTATAAACCTGAGCAAATAGCTGGGGCTATTGAGGTGATCCAAAATGGTGGGCGTGTGGAGATTTTACCATTTGTAGATGGTTGTTCAACCACGCAAACGATTTCTCGCATGGTATTTAGCGTAAAACAAAACGAAATGAAAACTGAAGAAATTTTTGTTTAAGAGGTGTAGTGTGATTATTGTAACCGGTGGTGCAGGGTTTATTGGTTCTAATATCGTTAAAGGCTTAAATCAACGCGGGATTAAAGATATTCTTGTGGTTGATGATTTAACCGATGGCACCAAATTTACTAATTTAGCCTCTTTAGAAATTGCCGATTATTTAGACAAAGAAGATTTTTTAAGACGCATACAACAAAAAGACCACTTTGGTAATGACATTCAAGCAGTGTTTCATGAAGGCGCATGTTCTACCACCACCGAGTGGGATGGGCGTTTTATGATGAAAAACAACTATGAATACTCTAAAGAGTTGTTGGATTATTGCCTAGCACGAGGAGTTAATTTCTTATATGCTTCAAGTGCCGCTGTTTATGGCGATGGTACGGTTTTTAAAGAAGAGCGTGCGCATGAATGTCCGCTGAATGTTTACGGTTATTCAAAATATTTGTTTGATCAACACGTTAGAAAAATTCTGCCCAAAGCAAAAAGCCAAATAGTTGGTTTTCGTTATTTTAATGTCTATGGCCCTAACGAGCAACATAAAGGTTCAATGGCTTCTGTAGCGTGGCATTTAAACCAACAGCTTCCCAAAAACGGCATGGTGAAATTATTTGAAGGCTGTGATGGCTATGGCAATGGTGAACAACGCCGTGACTTTGTTTATGTTGATGATGTTGTCTCGGTTAATTTATGGTTTATGGATAATCCTAACATTTCAGGGATCTATAATGTTGGTACAGGCAAAAGCCAACCTTTTAATGATGTGGCAAAAGCAGTTATTGACTGGCATAAAAAAGGTCACCTTGAATATATTCCTTTCCCAGAGCACCTTAAGGGCCGTTATCAAAGTTTTACCGAAGCAGATATTTCAAACTTGCGTAAAGCAGGATACAACAAACCCTTTAAAACCGTTGAAGAGGGCGTAAAAGCGTATTTGGATATTATCGGCAAAGCTTAATCATGATGCAGTACAAGGGATTTGTCGCAAATTATCATTATGTGTCTGAGGCTGGAGTTTTCGTTGCAGAAATATTCCATGCCAAAGACACTATTTCTTTTAGCGCTACCACTTTGAAGAAGTTAGAAGAAGCCATGCGCCTAGCCGTGGAGGATTATATACAGTTTTCCAAAGAATCTTCTTCAATTGAATTTTCTCTTTCATAAAAAATTCTGCTAAATTAATTTGAAGGTAACCTACTAATAATTTTTTGTGTAACATAGTCAAAGGCTTCTTCGAAATTCCAATTGATCTCAGAGGGGAGCAAGATATTCATATCGAGTTGAAAATCTTTATTCATTTTCTTGAGATCTAAATTTAGCCTAAATTGTTCACTTGATACAGTTAGTTCATCTTTAGCGCAGTATTGCTGAAAAATATCTATGACGCGATCTATATTGATAAGGTTCTGTGATGACACATACCACAAATCGAACAAATCACGGCCTTTTCGACGTTGATATAATGCGCGCAATTTAGTGGCAATTAATTCGTCGATTTCATAGGTAATAATGTCGGCTTTCCCGTTAAACCATTCCGAATTGATGCTGAAGGACTGTATTTTGAGCGGTAGCACCTGAAAATGCTCTGTGGTATTGATTTCAATTTTTAATTTAGCAGGTAACTTGTTGATAGCTTCATATTTATAGACCAACTTAGCGCTGCGTTCAGTAATTTTTCGTTTAGGTTCGCCAAGCCAAGGCATTAAAATGTTTC
The DNA here is from genome assembly GCA_018241965.1 of Pseudomonadota bacterium. Taxonomy (GTDB): domain Bacteria; phylum Pseudomonadota; class Gammaproteobacteria; order Berkiellales; family Berkiellaceae; genus Berkiella. Next base: position 33,312 of record JAFECS010000031.1, read on the forward strand.
TAATGCTATCAATGGTTTTCCCTATTGGTTCTGGATTTTTCTGTACGAAATCAATATCCTCACTATAACGTGCGGGTGGTTTCAAAAATAGTTTATTGAGGGCGGTGCCTCCACGAAAAACCAAAACATCTTTGATATGCGGATCGTTATATAGCTCAATGAGAGCGCGACTCAAGACCAAATCTTGCTCAACTTGAAGAATAGTTTGCCACTTTGCATGTATGCGCCAACTCTCAATAAAACTCTCTGGGATCATAAATCGCTCTCAATGTTGGTATTTTCAATAATTTTCCATTTTCTAACTCTAGGATATCCTGTCTTAGGTAATTCTGATGCAAGCGGAACATATGTTTTTAATTTATCGCTCAAATAATCTTCTAATTTTGTAATGATGCGATTAGTTTTATCATCATCCATCGTTTCTATTTTTTCTAAAATATAACCAAGGCGTTGAAGTTGATATTTTTCGGGGGTCTTATCTGCTAATGAAATTAGCTTATTTTCATCAATGGATTCTACAAGTTCTGATAATACAGTCGCTACATGGTTGAGGCCACCAGAGCGGTGGGGGTAATTGAGTAGATCGATTGCAACCAATTCTGGAGTAGCAACTTTGAGATAACCTGTACTTACGGTGAAATTCTGAGTTGGCAAGTCGGATAGAGATTTTTTATAAACCAATTCAAGATTTACCTGGCCAAATTCTAATGGATGATTAATCCGTTTTCTGGTGACAACTTGGAACTTGGCAGGCTTTTGATGTGATGCGCCATGAAATAAAGCGGCAGACAGTAAAGATACATAATAATCTACTTGCAGATACTTCATTAAAATTGGCACTAATTCTTCAGCAGGAATACAGCCATAAGGTTGGTGCTCAGGTGGCACGATGACATATAGGCCTCTAGCGGGGGATATCAGATCGCCATGTTCCTTTATGCGAGAAATAGCGTTTAGGGCTGCATTTTTTGATAGCTCAAGATCTGACATGAGCTGTTTCACCGTGAAGTAGCGTTGCCCTTTTTGCCTGATCATTTTAATATAACCGGGTAAATTCATAATGCACCAAAAATCACGATTATCGTGATAATAAGAACATAATAACCTTGAAAAGGTATATTATCAAGAGGTACCACTGAAAGGAAAATACTTGCGAAGGCATGAAAAGTACGTAATCTATTGAAATATAATGAAATATTTAATGTATTTGCACCTGAAATCCCATCATCACATAGGGCGCATTTTGTAAGCGAATATGGTTAGGCACAGCTTGGTTATCTTTATAATCAAGCTGTTGCAGGCCAATTGCTGCTCTTGGTGACACACTGGTATTTTTTCTCATGTTTATTTTTTTACTTAATCCAAGTTCAAAATCTGCATAAGTAAAATTTGCCACCGGCAAAGGCGGGGTAATTTGCAGATCACCAAATAGTGTTGGGGTAAATTGGTAAATGGCATTCAAACCAATATTAAAACCAGTCACATTATAGGTGCGTGCCCCGCGGATGGGGAATGCAGAATATTCATAATGAAATTTCAAGAAATTACTTTGTACAAAGGGTGAGATTATCCAATGTTCATAGTCAAAGCGCCTGCCAACACTTAATTGGTGCAGATCATATTTAATGAGCGTGGAAAGTGAACTGCCTGCATTAATGTATTTGCCATGGGTGTTTAAGATATTTTTTAACTGCGTTTTGCCTCTGGGGGCATAACGGCTATAGTTGTAGGTGATATCGTAGTGGTTAAGTTGAGCCAAGGCGCCAATCGTGTAAAAATTACTGTGGTGTATATTCAGTTCATCTAAGGTAGGGCGCCGGTAACTGGTTGAGCCAAAAGATCCCCCTTGCGGGACTTGCACAAAACCATTTAAGACACTGGTGCCAACATAACCAAATAAACCTCCATGAAAGGTAATTGCATATAAAGGAGAGTGTAGCAGCGCCGAGCTTGCTATGAGCAATTTTATTATTTTTCTCATTTTGCCCATCCTTGAGCTTGTCTATGTTTATTTTAAGCGGAGCCTGTTGCCCCAATATTTTAGGGTTAATTTATGAATGAGCAAAGTGCTAATAGCTTTTTGTTTGGTCCATAAGGGATCAGCATTGATCCTGTACACAAAACGATTTTTAGTATCCCAGCCCAAATTTAAGGCACTGCCGATCCGTATACCATAATCGTAATTTTGGCAGACCATTTTATGCGATTGCTCGCTCATGCGCCCATAAGGATAAACAAAATTATTAATGGGAATGCCTAATCTTTCTTGCAATATTTTCTGTGATAGTATTATTTCTTGAGTGAGATCAGAATTTTTATCAGCAAGATTTTGATGCATCAATCCATGAGAGGCAATAATGACATGCCCACTTTGCGACATCTCACGTAGTTCTTTCCAAGTGCAAAAAGGCGTTTTGCAGGCAAATTTAGGATCTTCCATCCCTTGCACATAAGGAACGCTTAAACGTTCTTGAGGCGTAACATTAGTGTCATCCACAATATATCCCACAGAGACGGCAAGTACCGCTTTGATATTGTGTTTGATGAGCAACGGATAAACATCATGATAAAAATCATAGTAAGCATCATCAAAGGTTAAACACACGGCCACATCCTCTGTTAAAGGATCTCCTGGCACGACAATGGGAAAGTGTTTCACCAAATAATCTAAATACTTGGCAAATTGAGCAGGTTGATACCCAAGCGAGGCATCGTTTACACGATGAAACATCAGGGTGATGATGCGGGGTTTAGTACTCAATGTTGACCCTGCTCTGTTAAATACATTAACTTCAAATAGCGATAGTAAGTGCCTTGCGCATTACTCACCGCAAGCAAAAATCCTTCACGGCCATCTAAGAACCCAAGTTTTAATATATAGCCACGCAAAAAAGACCACAGACTGCGAGACAAGGCTTTTGTGAGCGAAGATTTTTTCCCTTTAGCAAAGAGCGCTTTGGCGCTTTGATTAGAATAATCATTCATTTTATGGATCATGGCACCCAAATGATGGAAAGGGTGATGAATAATAATGTTTTCAAGCTCACCAACGTTGCCATCAATTTGTAAATGACAATGAACAATATCTTCAGTGAATTTTGCTTGTGTTCGTAAGAAAAGCCGAATGTGAGATTCACCTCGCCAATCACCAAAACGAATTGCTTTACCACAATAGGTCGATTGATATGGAATATTAAACGCAGAGTAAGGCGTTAATATAATGGATTTTTGGATTTCCTCTGCAAGCTCCTGGCTAACTCTTTCATCGGCATCCAAACAGAGGATCCACTCGCCAGAGGCTTTTAAAATGGCGCGATTTTTTTGTGGGCCGTCACCTGGCCAGTCAGGGGTAATAAATACCTTATCGGTAAATTGACGGCAAATATCAGGCGTGCCATCGGTACTGCCTGAATCAAAGACAATAATTTCGTCGGCAAAAGCAACGCTCCTCAAACAATCTTTGATATTGTGAGCCTCGTTTTTGGTGACAACTATAACTGATAATTTTGTCATCTAAATCATTTTTAAGTGCTTTAATCTAAAGGGAAATCATAGCGGATCTGAATAAAGATGAGAATCTGACTCGGCTTTTTAACTCATACAAGATAAAATAAGCGGCAAATTTCCTTCATGTTTGTCCCTGCTTCTGATTTAAGCAGTCTTTTTCTAAGGAATGACTATGTTTTTTCGCCTGCTACGATGGTTCTATACCGCTGTTTTTACCCTACTATTACCCTATATATTTTTTCGTTTGTGGGTTAGAAGCCTAAGATTCAAAGGCTATAGGCGCCGTTGGGCAGAGCGTTTGGGCACAATTCCTTTACCGCCGTTGGAGGAAGTGTTGTGGGTACACGCCGTTTCTGTCGGGGAAGCGTTAGCGGCTATACCCCTTATCCATCGCGTGCGTGAACAATATCCCAATACACCCATTTTAATGACCACCACCACGCCAACAGGCTCTGAAAGAGTACAAGCGGCGTTCAAAGATTTGCTTGGCAAACAAGTTTACCACTGTTATTTGCCCTATGATTTACCTTGGACATTAAACAGCTTTTTTAAGCGCATTAAACCAAAATTGTTAGTGCTTATGGAAACTGAATTGTGGCCTAACTTATTACATGCCTGCACACAACGTAATTTACCGGTATTAATTGCCAATGCGCGCCTGTCACCTAAATCGGCAAAACGATATGGCTGGATAAATTATTTTATGCGCTCAATGATAAAACCGATTTGGGGTGTAGCAGCACAAAGCGCGCTAGATGCGAAAAGATTTCAACATTTAGGCATTTCCCCAGAAAAAGTTCATGACACAGGTAATATTAAATTTGATTTACAATTGCCAAGCTATTTAACAGAGGCTGGAGTAGAGTTACGCCAAGAAATGGGTAAAGAGAGACTTGTGTGGATTGCCGCAAGTACCCATGAAGGCGAAGAGAGTGCAGTGTTAACCGTGTATGCTTCACTAAAACAACGCTTCCCTGCGTTATTGTTACTGTTAGTGCCGCGTCATCCTGATCGCTTTAATAAAGTGGCCGCGCTTTGTACTGAGCGTGGGTTTAAAATGATTCGTCGTAGTCAAAAACAAAAGCTTAACTCGGATACCGATATTTTCTTGGGCGATACGATGGGCGAAATGCCTTTGTTTTATGCCGCCAGCGATGTGGCTTTTGTGGGAGGCAGTTTTGTGCCTGTGGGCGGGCATAATTTATTAGAGCCTGCGGCCTTAGGTTTACCTGTGCTCACTGGCCCACAACTTTTCAATTTTGTGGCCATCAGTGAATTACTCATCAACGCTAAAGGCGCTACCATTGTGCAAAATGAACAAGCGCTAGAACAAGAACTAGTGCGGCTTTTAGAAAATGCACATTTGCGTCACTCGCAAGGTAAATTGGCCAAAGCGGTGGTAGAAGAAAATCGCGGCGCATTAGACAGACTGGTGAATCTCATAGATGCAGTTTGGAAAAAAGAGCCCGTGTTAGTATCAAGGAACTAGCCATGCTAAAAGGCGCAAGTGTTCAATAATCCTAAACAAATGCCTCAGCCTGCAGTCCAAGAACCTGCTCCTGCCTCTGCTAAGCGCAAATTGGAACCTTAAGGGAAATGAAAAAATAGCAGCTGTCGCAGTGGTGGTTGGGTTTTTGATTAATTAATTACCCCACGCTGCGCTTCCTACTTCGCTAAAGTTACGTAGGACAAGTCGCTTGCGCAATGGAATGGACCC
>JAFECS010000032.1 GCA_018241965.1 Pseudomonadota bacterium
CGGGGCTAATATATGCCACTGCTCCGCAGTGGATAAAAGGATGTTTGTTGAAGCACCTACTTGAATATACCACTTTTCTTATTAAATACATCCCGCTTGAACCATCCCATATCCTCATTTGCTTTAGCCGTTTTGGTACCTTTCGCTTCTTTAGCTATAGCAAAAGCAGGTGTCACGGTAGGCGCTGTTGATGGCTCATTGACTGAGAGCGCCTTCATTCTTGTTTCCAAATCATGTTCCAAACGTTGTATTCCGGCTTCATTCTCATGAGTCGCAAACTGCCTAACTTTTGTTTTTATGCTTTGGTTGAGTAAAGCAAAAACCTCTGGCAAGGGGGCAGTTAAAACAATTTCGATTATTTTATCATCACAATCAATTATTGCACTTAAAAATCCTTTAACATTCTCCCTTTTAAATTTCTTGCGAAGCTCAAAGCTCTCTCCATATTCAAGCCTGTTTATAAAAAGTGATTCAGGAGAGGGCTCCTTGTCAAAACCGGCCATATGCTGCTCAAACAAACCTGCTTCTGAAATTGGCTCTTTAATGCCAAAGGTACGAACAAGAACGTCTTTTGTTTCAGGTGGTTTTGAAACCTCAATACAATTAAATCCTCCATCAATGCCTAATGGATGCTTTTCTTTATAAGGATCAATGTCGCCCTCGAAGATTAACATTGAGCCTGGCTTCGAAACTTCCAGCACCTGTTCTTTATTTTTTCCACCATGAGCTTGGGTCAATAAGCTTAACGGTTGAAAAGGATCAACATAGAATTTTACCTGGTACTCTTCGGTATCCATTGGATGAAGGCATTGGGGGCCATTTTTTGAAATGAACATCCGAGATGCGGGCGCTGTTCCTTTTTCATCACCAAAGATAGCATCAAAGCGCTCCATCCCTGCTTTATCTCCATGTATTTTCACCATGGCTTGTAAAAGTGCGTAATAATAAGCAATCGAAATTGCCATACCACAATCAATGAGTGTTTCATATCTTTCAAGCAACTCTTTTAATGCTTTTGATGCACTTTGATTGGGCTTTAGCTGATAATGATAATATCCTGGATAAAACACACATGTGCTAAATGCAGGATGGTTGGTATTCCCTGTCACCATAAAGCCAGCTCTTCTTTCAACTGGCAAGTAAGAATAATGCGTTGACAAGCGATCTGCGCTTATTAAATGTTTTTGAATTTCAGGCGTTTCCAACAGCGCCATCGATTCAATCAATTGCTTTCTAAAGTCAAGCATCTTGAACTCTCCCCAAAAAAACTAGGGTTTATATTGTTGCTATAATATATGCCACATTGAATGCCAAAATAAAGGTGGGATCATCCGTGGGCATGTTATTGTAGATGTTTTCCCAACGTTTAATATCTTCACTTGTTATAATATTTGCCAAGATAGCTTTATCTTTCCACTCTCTTAAGCCCCCATTAATCATTTCTTTTCCCATTTCAGATGGAATATATACGGGTTCTATATCTTCTGTTATTTTAGTAAAACCTGAACTTTTATATAAGTTTTTGAGTTTATTCCCAATGTCGTAATCTACCCCCAAATGCTCCCCTAAACTTACCATCGCTTCTACTTGTTTTTTATATTCTTCAGTGTGATAGGAACAATAACCCGAACTCATAATAGTCTCTTGGGATGCTAAGATGCCATTCTTTTTCAATATCAGCTTTATATTAGCAATGGCTTTTTCTGGATCTGGCAAATGCATTAGCAACATACGGGCATAAACTATATCTGCACTATGCATAATTAAATGTTGTTTGTCTGATTGTATATCACCATGAATAAAAGTGACGTTATGTAATCCGGCCTCTTCTACATTCTTCTTTGCAATGTTTAATTGTTCTTGACTTGCATCCATGGCATAGATGTGTCCTTTGGGACCAACTGCCTTTGCGATGTATACCGTCATCATCCCATTGCCACATCCAATGTCCCATACAGTCTTTCCTTCTGAAAGGCCTGCTTGATTCAAATGATGATATGATCTAGTTCTTAATAATTTATCTTGTGTCGTTAATCGTGAAGCTGCAGATGCGCCTGTTGCTAAAGCGTACCTATCACTTCCATCGGCATATACAGTGGCATTAATCATTCCTAAGAACATAAGGATTAACTTTCTTAAGTTCATAAATAACCTCAAAGAGTGCAATAATATGTTAGCTGCCTTATTTGTATTGATATTTTATATGACATAATTTCAGGTATTTTCGCTTCAATGGTACTATTCGGCAAGCTTTACTTAAGAGGACTGTAAAATGATGGCTACTTTTAACTTAAACCCTCTCATTGTTACCTTGTGCGATTATTGGTACTACAACATCGTCTCTCCCTTAAGAGATAATGATACCCCTGAATTATCTAAAGATGAATTTAACGCGCTATTTGATAAAACAAAATTAGTTTCACAATTTATGAAATCAATGCCTAGCCCTGATATTGAAACCTATTGCGATGAACCTGACTTTACACTTGAATGTAAATTTGATGAAGCTTTTAATTCATTACCTGCTGAAAAAAGAGCTATTCCTGCTGAAGATGTCCTTCGAATTCATAATAAAGATGTTTCGCCTGAAGATAAAATTGATATCTATTTTAAATTTATCGCTGTTTTTGCGCCAGCATTTAGTAAAATTAAGGAAGCCAAAAAAGCCTATAATAACCGCGGTTTAAAACCTTCTTATGAGTTATCAGATTTTTTAATCCCGGCACCGCAGGGAGTTGCATTCTTATTCACGGGGGCAGACTATGTGTTTGGTAATGTTTTAGCTGATCCAAACTACCCAATGATAACTCGGCCAAAAGCAGGTTTACCTAACGTTGCTAACCCCGCGCCTGATGGTATTCCAGAAACAAAGGACGATGTTACGGTAGAAGATGATTCCCGTTCACGTAACAAGCGTAAGTTGTAAATTTACAAAAGCGCTTAAATTTTGATCGCCTTATATCTTTAGCACCAATGGATAGTAAACTTTCGCATAAAGGGGCTTTATTGATATTTATCGTAATTTTGGTCCAATACGGTGCGTGGTTGTCCAGTTGCAAGCACCAAATGGCGTGTCAAAATTAAAGCGAACTTGCAATTTATTATTCTCAATTCTCAGATTGCCACGATACATAGCATAAGCACCTAAGCCCACAATGGTGGCGCAAGTGTAGGGATTGTTTTGTATCAATTGCGCCCCAGCACTGGCAACCCCTTGCAAGGTATCGATAGGGTGAGAAACCGTATTAACAACTAAATTACCAAGCGGGCAAATAACTTCGTTAATATATCCTTCAACGATGTTTGGGAAGCTCATGTTTTGGGTCCTTCTTTGTTATTCAAAGCAACGCAGTATAAAAACTATTTTTTAAAATTACTACTGGTGCTCCTGCTCCCCCTTGAAGCGAGTCGCGCCGTTAGGCGCGGGGGCTGCCAGGTTTAATTGAAACTTATGGGCTTGCTTTAGCTGCTGGTGTAAACGTATATTGACTTGTTATTTGTTTAACGAGTTCAATCGCAGAAGCGGTAAATTCATCTGGCTCATCAGGTAGCGCTTCCTCTTTTAACTTTGAGATAATGTTATCCACCTGTATTTGTGATATTCCATTAAGAGCGCTTCCAGTAGTAACATACTTTTCTAATGCGCTTTGCTCTTGTTCTGAAATCGCAATACCTTTAGATTTAAACGCTTGCACAGTTTGGGTACAGGCAGTCCTTAAGTCTTCAAGGGTATACTTTCCTTTGATGGCCCTTTCTAAAATAGCTGCAGTTAATTCAAGTTGTATATCCAATGATAACTTTGGTAACAATTTACGTATACCTGTATTCATTACTTCAAACTCAATATATTGGCGCAAATAGCGCTTTAGATCTTTTTTGAGTTTCCGTGCTTTTTCGGGGTTAATATTCGAACTTGAATAGAAAGGAACCATACATCTAGCAAAATAGTTTGCAATGGGAGGTTCAGCAATAGAAATGGTTGTCTTCTGATCAGTTTTTTTCTCTTTTTCTCGCTCTAATCTTATCTTTTCTTTGTGTTCGTCAAGGCGTTTACGAAAATCTTGTGCGCGCGTTCCTGCGCATATATCTAACAAATGATAATTCAGATCGAGTTCATCTCCAACTTTAAATGGTACTTCTTTATTAGCTGCAAAAGCCTCATTAATTTTTTCTTTCATTTTCTCGCGAGAAGGTAATTCTTGAAGGAATCGCTCTCTTAAAGCCATCATTTCTTTAGTATAGGGGACCTTTTCTAACACCACTTCATCTGCCGTTTCGGGGCGAGGTTGCTGTAGAGCATGCATAAAAAGTTCACATTGTTCTACAGATAATTTGCTTAACATTGCCATAAAGGCATTTAATAAAATGGCCGTCATTTGCAATTCAATAATTTCTTTCCTTAAAGGGGGCAATTGATATAAGGGGTGGCCTTCACCCATTCTGCCAATACGCCCTATGGTGCCAGGAAAACAACTTGGGCTATCATACTGATGCTCATGCGCACGGCGGATATCCGCTAATTGTTGAAAGAAATTAGTTTTATTAAGCTCATTAATCGCTAAAAAGTAATAGGCCACACAGGTTCTTGAAATCTCTGATGCTTGTTTTGCACTAATGGCTCCTTCAGAGGCTGCGGCAGTGGTGTGTACTTGCCCAGTACTTAATTGCTGAGTCAGCAAATTCTCCCAACCGGGATCATGAGGCGCTAAAGGATCATAGGCTCTCCAGGCAATTTGTGCGTTATCTGTTACCGATATACAAAGACTACGCATCGTGCTAAGCGCTTGCTCATTACCTGCTAATAAAGCATCTTTGTTCTTTAAATTAAACTCTCTTAATTGCGAACTTACATTATCAGTCTCAAAACTCGTATTTTCAACAATGTTGTCAAGGATAAATGCTTTTATATTTCTTTCAATATATTGCACTTTCTCCATATCAGTCGTGCCAGGGCAACTATTAAATTTCGCTTGCAAGGTTGGTTTAACAACCTTTTCAAACACCGCTCTTGCGCGCAATAATAGTGAGTCTTCGCCGGCATATTCATTTTCTCGTTTTTTAATCGCTGCACCCACATCTAGTAAATCAAAGCCAAGCTGCTGTCCGGGGTTTAGTTTTGCCCTAATAGCATCTTTTACAAAGTCTCTAAACTGAGGAAATTGAATTTGGCGATTTATAAATGAAGCAAATACATCATCAAGGGCACTCTTATCAAAAACATTTAATTTCATCAGCAGATTTTTGGCGATATCAAGATTAAGATAAAAATATCTATCATCATCATAAGCATTATCAATGGCCACTAAAGCTAAACGGCAACCATTGGTTCTGGGATCGGCACCACCATCTAATAGTGCCTGCACAATCTCTAAGTTTGGTGGCTTTGCCATTACGGCTATATATAAAGACTTTGAACTCTCAGTTTTGGGATCAATCCCCTTACCGAGCAAATCTAACACTCTATCTTTATCAGCATCATTTATTGCGGTGTATAACGCTAATCTTTGATTATCTATAGAGGGACGTAAATTTAATTTATATAACTCATCGAAAAAAGCCCAGTCTCGCGCTCTGATAAAAAAATCAAAAGCTTTATGTAATTGAACAGGCGTTAAAGGCGTTCTTACTACATGCCTTAGTCCAACTCTGGTGGGATTAGCAAAAATTAAATCGGTTATTTCTTTGTCAAAAACACTACCCTCAGGCAATGGAGTTTTACATAAGAAACTTATTTGTTCTTCATCTTTATTCTGTATTGCTTGAATAAGTAATGGTTTTATTTCTTCTTTGGTTAGGGCTAAGCCATTGTCTAGTAAAACTGATGCAAAATTTAGGTTTTTGTTGGCCATGCAAGCATGAAAAAGCCTTAACTTCATCTTTTCATCTTCAATTAAAGGTAAAAGTAATTCAATTTTATCATTCTCAACCTTTAAACTAATCATCTTTGTTATTAACGCTTCAAGTTGTTGTTGCGATGGTTTAAAACCTTGGGATAACAATGTAAGAGCGACTTCATATTTTCCCTGATCAACCGAGTCGGTAAATAACTTCTGAGATTGAAGTTCATCAATTTTAAATCCATGCTCTAATAAAATAGGTATTAAATCTACTCCCTCAGTTAAAGCATAAATATATATTTTTCTTTGTAGTTCTTCGCTTAGCCCAAACTTCACAAAACAAATCAAAGCCTCGTTTTTATTTTCATTAATAGCTGTTTCTACTAAATTAGCATCTGTAATTGGTTTATCTTTTAAGGCGCTTAATATTAATTTAACACCTTCTATATCATTAATGAGTTTATGACGAGGACGGTTAAATCCATAGGATTGGATTATTTGATTTTTTATGCAATCTAATAGCATATTTTTAACTTCTGGGTAGGTTAGCGTTGCCCCTTTTTCTTTTAATTGATTTGCTGTCACATAATCTTTAGCACTTAAAAACAGTAATAAAGTGGGGCCTAAAGAATCCGCTGAGGGCTGATAATTACTATCTAATAGTTTTTTAATTACCTCTCTATTTGCCGAATCATAAGCGTATTTAAATATTTTATCTTTTAATTCAGGTGTTACACCATGCGCTAGAAATACACTAATAGAATTAAGATGATACCCTCCATTATCAATCAACTTTTTAAACACACGAAAATCATCAAATGGTGTACCGGGGCCATATTGAAGTGCGTTTTTCAATTTTTCATTATCAACAACTAAATTATCATACGATTGTAATATATATTCACTTAATTGCGTTGCAGATAGTCGTACACCAGCATCGTAAAGTTCAGATGATACTTTATTAAATTGTGAAGTACCTTTATTTTCACTTAGTAATGCCGTCAATAGCCCTCTCTGTAGAGATTCATGATTGACATACCCCTTGCTTATGCAGTTGCGTACGACACTTGTTTTTTTATTTCGACAGGCTTGTTCAAATATTTTTTCTTTTTGTCTAAGTGCTGTATTACCTGTAAGCAAAAGATATGCATGTGCTGATCCATAAACCTCGTCCTCTTTTAATGCCGCATCAACAATCACATCATCGTTGAAGGGCTGATTGGGCCACAATGCTAAATATTTATCAAACCGATTGACATCTACTGGTAGAACGGTGCCACCTCTCATTCTTGAGATATCGTTTAAAATGCTTTCTCGTAATTTCTCTTCGCTAAGTTGGGCTCCTCTTTTTATAAAAACTTCAGCAACTTGCGGGTGGGCATCTAAAGCAGATTGCATTCTTGCATTCAATTCCTCTTGCGAAAATGTCAAACCATGATTAAATAAAGTTTCAATAACATCCGCATAACCCCTTTGAGATGCATGAGATAAAATACTATTACCGTGTTGATTTAAAAAGTTTTTATCTTCAAGGAAGACCTTTAAAATATTTCCTTCACACTGGCTTATTGCTAAATCAATAATTTCTTGATTTTGCAAGTAATCCCTTCCACCACAGTGAAGAAGAACATTGAAATGCGAGAAATCTCTTGCCTTGATGGCTGTTTGTAATTGACTTAAGATCTCCTCTTTACTTATTCTTGCCCCCTGTTGATAAAGAAGTTCAACAATAGCAGGATCACCGCGTGCTATAGCGTTCTTTAAAGGAACACCTGGGGGAATATCAACATTTGCTCCACTTTGTAATAATTGCTTTATATCTTCGATTTTGCCTATGTTACACAGTATCGATAATGCGGATGCTTGAAACTCAGCTTGAGCACCCTGCGTAATAACATAGTTTACATTAAGATCGCCTTTGACCTCTTGCAAAATCTTAGCGATATCAGCGTACGGGTATGAACAAATTGCTATTAAGGGTGTTACCTCAACTTCTATATTAGGCGCATAACGGCTCGCTGGTATTTTTTGTGGTCTGTTTAGAGGAATTTTGTTTTTATCAAACACAAGTAATAAATCTTTAACAGCATCGCCATCCATTGTAGAAAGATTTCGAAGCACTGCGTTAAGTGCATCACCTTTAACTTTATCTGAAATATCATGCGTTAATAATTCAGACACAACCTTAACATTTGCATTGGCACAGGCAAACACTAAAAGAGAATCAATATCAGCGCCATTAGTAATGTATTGATTTAATTCATTTATGCTCAGATCACCCTTCATTGCGCTAATGGCTTGTCCTGTTTTTTTGGCTTTGTCACTCACACGCTGATTGGGTGTTATAAATATTTTATCAGCTTTTTTGATATCAAGCCCTGCAAATTCAAAATATAAGCTATCCATTTGTTCACTTGGCAAAGGAGCTTTATCAAAAAATTGATTTAAAAACGCAATATCATTTAGATCAAACTTACTCATACAGTAACTTTTGATCAAATTTCTAGGTAATGCTTTAATAAGCTGTGAAAATACCAGCGGCTTTGAATCACTTCTAGCTAAAGAATCAATTAATTGAAGGTATACTTGAAACACGTCAATGTTATGCAAACTTTGTTTGGCTATAGTTTCACAGACTTTTACATAAAGTGCTTCATCTTCATTTGATTCAAGAATGGCATGCAAATTTATTAACACGGAAAGATCAGCAAAGTGAGGGCTCAGCTCTGAAATATATTTATCGCCACCTAATTTGAGTAATAATTTAATTTTTCTATAGTTTCGTTGTTGCAAAGCAATTGTTAAATCATCGCGTAAAGTATCGATAGGATAGACTGCGCCTTTACTTACTAGTAGCTCTGCTACATCAAACATATTGTAAGACAAAGCATACCTCAGTGGTTTACCCTCTGGTAAATTAACATTAGCGCCTTTTTCTATAATTATTTTAGCATCGTCACTTCGCTGACTTTTAATTAAATAAGACAGCACTGTCTCATTTTCTAAAGAATGATCATGCACATTTTTTGCAACATAATCTAAATTTAGCGGCTGCCTACACGCTAAAAGTGCGCTTTGCAGATCGAGCCTTCCCTGTGTTTCCATAGCTCTCATAATAGGAGTTAAATTTTCTATTGGACCAGGTACATTACATACTTGGCCAAAGGAAAAGCCTAGGTTATCTAGCGTCGCTATAGATGCTAAAAAATCACCATGAAAATTTAAAGCACTTAAGAAAGCCAAATTGGCTACTTTAGAATTATTTTTTAGTTCTGGATATCGACTTATTATTTCTTTTATCATGTTAGCTTTGTTTTTGAAGCACACAGCCTCAAAATATTTCGCAACATCAATATCCATGTTGAGACATTCAAGTTGCTCTTTTTCTGGCATATCAGAAGAATATAACAACTCTATCGCTTGAACCGTGCGATGAGCTTTTTCTGAAAAAAGAGAAGATTTTTCACCAAATATTTGCGCAATCATAGATGCATTCACTATTCTGTCCAAAGCATAATAGATCTCATCTCTTAAGTGTTCACTCTGTATAGTATTTTCAAGCAGCTCTTTTGATAATTTATTGGACATCATGAGTAGATTAAACACACCCAACACAACACTGGTCGGAAGATAATTTATTAATTTTCTCAAGTAGCCCTTATTTTGTTGCATTTTAGGTGAAGAAACTAATGCTGCTACTGCATTCATGAACCTTTCTGTTTTAAGTACATTTTCAGGGATAGTTTGAAACAATCGTAGAAAATCTTCTTCCTCTGTTGGTGTCTGAGAGTTTTCATAAAGTGCTTGCAAATGCTCACAAAGATATCCTGATGGATTAGGAATAAAAGCAAGAGAAAAATCATCATCTTTTAAAAATTTCTCAGCACCTAATCGCATACAGAGCTTAATTAATGGCAAGTTTCGAGTTTGTAGTGCTGTTACAAATTTTACTTTAAGTTCTTTATCCTCTAAACGTGCACCTTTGCTGACAAGCTTATGCGCTATTTGTAGCGTTGGAAGCATTAACGCTCTACTTAGTATTACGCCTGGAGGTGTATTTACCTCTGCTCCCAAATCAAGGAGCTGTTCACTAAAAGCACCTGAAAATGGCGGCAGGAGTGAAAGTGATAAAGCTGATTCAGGGGATTTTGAGTAGCCTGTATAGCTCATCACCGTATTGCTATAATTTATATTGAGATCCTTTCCACTTTTGAGTAAACGATCTACTACTTCAATACCGCCTATTTCAAAAGCAAACAATAATAAAGTGGTTTCTCTGAGTTTACCATTTTCAAGAAGTAATACCGGATGGTTTAAGTCTATATCCTCTTTTAATAATATTTCTAATCCTTCCGGCTCCCTTACATGCATATACTTTGTGAGAAACCCTTCAAGACAGGCTTTACTTTTTAACGTTTTATCTAATGGCTCAGATAACAATTTTTTTACATAATCATATCGATGTAAAGCAAAAAAACACTTTAATAGCGCATAAGGATCATACATATTCAGATCTATCTCATCAAGATCTTCAACTTTGAACACATTTGAAAGTATCAACTCACCGGTTCTTTGCGCTGTTTCACTTAATAAGTTTTTATTCTGGGTAAAAAAGCCATAGGTTTCTGATGTACCATCTCTGCTTAATAGTGCATTGTAATAGAGTGTATCTATCCTTTGCTGTTGTATATTCAAACATGATTTTATTTTCGACAAGTTATTTCCATTTATTGGCTTACTAAAGACAATCTCTATTGTTTGTGTGTTTAATAATGCAAAAAAATTAGAAAGATCTTCACGTTTAAAACTATCATTTTCGATAATGCTATTTATATAATAGAGAACAATAAGCCCCCCCCTTTCACGGTTAGCTAAGTCATTAAGCGCTTCGGCTAATAATTTTCTATCACTAAGCGAATCCATTTTAAATTGGCTAAGAAATTCTTTTATTGATTCAGAATTATAAAAGCGTGGGTCCTGAAGAGCATTCATTAACATCGTTTCTACATGCGTGACAATTGATTGCTGTTTTTTAGCTTGATTATACTGACCTAGCAAAGAGATATATTCCAGCATATGTCACTCGTTTACATGTTCTTCTGGATGTTAGAGCAGACATATTCTATAAGAGTTCAAAAACAACGTGTATATTCTTGTAACATCGCGCCCCCCCCCTTCATTGAAGGGAACCGCCTTATGATATATGCTTCTACCTCGTTAGGAATACGAGCAAAGGAAGGATCAACATATGTCTAATCATGTTTTCGTTGTCTCTGAGTGGTTACCCAAAGAGAATTGTGAACAAGAACTCACAAATCAATTTAAAAAATTAATGGCGCTCACTAAAGAAAATGAAAAGGGTTGCATTCGAGCGCATGTCACTAAGCAGATTGCTCATCCAGGCGCACCTGGAAAATCAAAGTATAAAATTGTGCTCCTCCAGGAATATATCAATCAACAAGCGTTTGATATTCATTGCGCCTCTGAATATGTCAAAGAATTTGCCCAAAGATTACTCCTCGGTAATGAGGCTATTATCGAAGAATGGACTTGCCGATTATTCTCTGAAGAATAAGATCCAAAGCTTGAAATGATGTAAAAATACCTAACCCCCTTGAAGAATCGCGCCTTATGGCGCGAGGGGATGTTTTTTTTGACATAAATACCTCACCTATGTTAGCCTTCAAAATCTTTAGATGTAGTAAGGAATGGGGCAACTATATGAAAGCGGGGCTCGAACCAAGTAATTTCACGCCAGAAGCATTGGCCTATATTGAAAAGGAACTCCCCACCCCCGAGCAACGAACGCACTTTTATCAAACAATTAATTTACTCGACGGAATGGCTGCCGAAGATAGAGCAAAATATCGCGAAGTCGCTAATGGCGCAGATTTAGGTTATAGAGATCTGAAAGCGTCAACTGGAATAACCGCTAGTAGAATGGGGTTTCAGTTCCCAAATTTACCCCCTGAAAGTCATCCCATCTTAAAACGAACAAATCATCCCAGTGGCATGGAATATCCGCTTGAAGATGAATTAAATCTGGTGAATGATGAAATTGGTGATATCCTAAAATTGCCAAGAGAATTACTCAATGCAAATAATTATAGTTCAGTTACCCTAGCCGAAATTAACGATAAATTTTCTCCACAGATAATATTAAAGGCATTCACCAACATATTTGAAAGGGATCAAAAAAATCTTAAAAGATGTGCCAAGAATGAAGATAAACTCAAACATACCGAAACCTATTTGCTAACCTATTGTCTTATTAGAATACTAAACACCTACTATTATTTGTTGATATTAAACCCTGAACATTTATTAATAGCAAAATCATTTGAGGCAGCCTTTGTTGAAATACAAAGAATAATCAGTAAAGCCCAGCTTAAGCAAACCATTTTACATGATCTGGTTTCAGGGTTTATTGTTACCTTAGATTTGTCTATTGTGAATAGTCAAATTGCTAAAGCTAAAAGAACAGAAGATCCCGCCCAAAGAAAAAGTATGATTTTAGAGGCTGCCTCACTTGCGCAACTAGGTGAACAGCGTGCAAGAAACATGCAAAGCAATATGCTTAAAGATAGATTTTTCAAAGATCGTTTTAATTACGATATAGGATTTTCAGGCGCCCTTGTTGAAGGGGATATCTGCCTAGAACATCTTTCAATGGCTAAAAAGCATACAGAAGAGCTATATCAACGCATTGTAAGCAGAAAGCCCAATAGATTTTCATTTTATGAGCATGTTTTTTTATTATATCTCGATAAATTAGAACCACTTGAATTAACGGATGCAGTTCTTCAGCAAAGGTTATTATGGAGCTTGCGTGTTGAACCTCTCTTAGATGCGACAGAGGTGAAAAATCAGCAAATCAAAGCAAAGTTGTCAGCTAACATCAAAAGCCTATTTGCAACATTTAAGCAGCGTTTAAACGAAAAATTAGAACACTTTCCTACGTTTAAATACGATCCTAAAGCAAATGCTTTAGAATACATATTTTCACAAGCTTTATCTAAAGACGCTGTTCTAAAGCTTGAAAAAGCATTTGAATTAAGAAATCCTAAACTCCTTTTTACGCTCACTGGCAACAAGCTTGTTCTTAAAAATGTGACTTCAATCAGGCTAGACAAACTCGTCTCTATTTTAAATGAAACCTTTGTTAAATTTGTTAGCATGGGTGAGAATGCTACTAAAAAAACAATAGAGAAAGAAGAGAAAAAAATACAAAAAGCACAAGCAAAAGTCCAGCTAAAAAAAGCGGCAGCTGCACAACAGCGAGCACAAACGCAAACAAAAGATGATAGCGCTGTTAATGCGGCATCTCAAAAGCTTGAAAAACTCAATCTAAACAATACACCACAAGCGCCAAGTCAAAAATCTAAAGCAAAAGAACAACCTCCACTGTCAGCCCCTGCTGCTGTAAAGGCTAAACCTAAAGAGCAGCCATCAATGGAGCCTGTGGCGCAAATCCAAATTCAACCACCTAAAAATACGGGTAAAGCGCTTGGGCTAGAAAATGAAGCCTATCACGAACTTCAATTTAAAAAGTTAGAAAATGCCACAGGTATTTTAGTCGCCTTTGAAGATGAATTTTCGGTTGGCAAGGGAAACCCAAGCAAAGAGCTTATTCAACGATTCAAAGATACCATTTGTAGAGATCCAAAGCGCGTTCCACCTCAAAATAAAAATGGATTTAAGTGGGTGGAATCAGAAGGGAAAGTGCAGCTTGTTGGTAAAATTAAAGCGGAAAAATACCGATTGCGGCCTATTCATACTGAGGTGACCAAAGAAGGTAAAACCGTCTTTGTGTACGGCACTATCACCAATACGAAATCAGGAAAAAGAAGTAATCGAGTGTAAGTTATTTAGGTTTTTTCTTTCCATGCTTTGGTTTTTTAGAATTTTTCTTCTTATTTGGTATTGATGCGGCAGGCTGGATGGTTTCCATAATATGGTGCTTTTCTTGCTTGCTGTTCTTTTTAACAATAGAGTTATATAAAAATAATATTTTGGATTTATCCGTTTGGCTGATTAACTTAGTTTGCGGATATGCTCTTAAATACCCTTTTTTTGCACACAAGCTCACTTCACCTGTCGCCTGAATGTGGGAGATCTTAAAACCAAAATCTTTTTTATTTAACGCTTGACGAGCATCTACAAACAACTTTGCAAAGTCTTCGCGTTCAAGCGCTGTACAGTCATTCGTATTTTTTTCATCTTCATCCAAGCACACATAGTAACTATCAACACCGCTTTTCATATGACAGCGATATACTTTTTTGTGTTTGAACTGTTCCCCGAAAAGACGAGCAACTTTTTCAGGAAGAACACGAGATCCAGTTTCCACCGTTTTCATCTCAACAGGTGCTGCATTAGCGCTCAAAACACTTTTAGTTTTTTCTTTTACCGCTAGAGGTGGATTTTGTTTAAGATATTCCCTGCCTGTCATAGCCCGCTTAGCTTCACATTCCGAACTCAAAGTGCTCACTGCAAACTGTTCAGTCAATGCTTCGATATTTTCTGGTACAGTTGGTTTTATTAACTCTGCATAGGTGTTACAAAAAACTTCAATATCCCTTAATGGATAAGTATGAAGATTTTTTGTTCTTAAAATACTTGCTTGCGCTTTATATTTTACTTTACATCCACGTTGTTTAAGCAAGTGCGCAAGTTGCTTTGAAGAAACTTTTTGGTTAAAAACAAAACGTGCTTTCATATCAGTAAGTTGCAGATCTGCTCCAACTATTTGAGATCTAACCAATAGTGCATTTAAATCAGCCTCACGCTGAGCTCTTCTTGCTTGAAATTCTTCTTTTAACTTTTGAAAAGAGGTACTATTGAGGGTTGGTTCATTCCTACCATTTCTGGCTATTATTGCTGAAATAATTTTAAAATTGGAATAATCGATACTAAAATCATGCTCATTTTTGAATTCATGCACAAGCTTATGATAGATAGTATTTAAAGCCGTTATGACCGTTTCTGTTCTACTAGCTAATAGTGCTACAAGGTGGGTTCCCTTTCTTATTTGCCTATACCTTTCTATATGTTGAAAATAAAAATCAAGATAGCCCCATGCAAGCTGATGTGAGCCAAGGGAATTCAATCGACTAGCCATGCTAATACAAAGTGATAATCTTTGAAAAAGCGAATTATCATCTTTGCTTGCTTTAATTGCTTGTAATAGTTTTTTGGGGTTATTGAAATCAATCAACTTTCTCGTAACAGGATCAAAAACGTAACATCCTGTTAACTCATTAAGCATGCCAAAATAATTTTGCTCTAAAAATCCTTCATACCCATTAAATAGCTTATTTGCCTCATCCATTTGAGGGATCCTACTTTCAAGGTAACTGTGCTCCATTTTGGCAGCTTCTAGCAAAGTAAATAATTCAGTAGCACTTTGCGGATGCTGAGGCAATAAATGTGACATCGTATTAAGGATATTCAAAGCAAATGCTGCTTTAAATAATCGAAAGTGTGTAATAGCGTCAGAAAAGAATTTTTTAAGAGTAGCTGCGTAGATTTTGTTGGCACTTGCAATGTTTTTTATTTGTTCTAATAGCTGTAATATTTCAACTATTTTTTGTTCAAATCCTTTGAATATTGCCAAACGATTAGCATGTTCAATGCGTATATACCAGCCATTTAAAATATGTTCAATACTTATTTGGGTAAACATCGCAATTGCATTATGAAACGATTCTTTATCTGGTTTTTGGAAAGGCTGGCTCGCTTCAAATTGCAAGTGGAGCATTTTCAAACCTTTAATAAGATTATCTAACGCTGCATTTCCTTGGTTTGCATGATCACCCTCTTGGCGCAGAGTCGATAAAATATGCTGAAGGTTAGTAAAAACCCCAGAAAAACAGCCGACGGCATAGATGGGCGCACCAGTTTTTTGAATCCCCTGCCTTTGACTTGCTCCTTGTTTTTGCACACCTTTTTTCATCTTTTACCTTTTATCCGCTCAATCAACTTATGCGGCTGACATGATACAGAGAGGAAGCCTTATTTGCAAGAGAAGTGCACAAAGACCCTTTACACCAATGTTATTGTTTTAGTTGCCCCTTACTCTTGGATAGGGTGGATTTTGCCAAGCTTTCTTTTTTCTGTAACTTAGTGGTGTTTTTTTGATTTTTTTGCACTTGATTCAGACTCTACATAAACAGGTGTCGTGGGATGTTCAGAATCAATGATGGATCTTTTTGCTATACCATGCTCTGCTAGTTGATGTTTCAAAGAACTAGACAATTGAGGATTGTTCGAAACTACCGTAAAGGTAACTTCTGAGGTGTTCGCCACACTGGCATGCCATGACTTTGCAATTTTAGCAAGCATATGTTCTGAAATATGTCTTGATGAAAAAGTAATCAACAATTGATCTATATCAATTTCAAGAGATCCTTCTCCCTTTTTTTGTGAAATAATAATCTTATTTTTTCTTCTTAAATGATGCCAGTGCTCATCAGGAAAAAACTGATGTAATATGGATAAAAATTTCAAGTTTAATAGTTTTTCTTCTTCTGCTGTCGTTAGTTTCTTTTGCTCTGGTGCCAACAACGTATAAATGCCAATATAAATGTCAAGGTAGTCTTCCTCGGCTTCTTCAGCATCGTATCCCGCAACAATATCATCTTGATTTTCATAATAACAACAAAAAGTGGGATCAAAAAATCGACCTTGACATGTCACGACACAATGGTTGTCGAAATCAAAATAGCCCTTTTTGAAAGCGTTTTGCTGAACCTCTTTATCAAAACAAACAAAGTCTCCTTTAACGCTGGATGGTTTTTCTGAAAAAGGTATACTTCTCATATTTTTGTAAACAAAGGTACTCACTTGCGTGACACCATAAGCTTTGAGTAAGCAAGCAAAAGCATTTGCCAAATCAAAACAGTTAATGATATAGGATTTTTTGATGCTGCAATCAAGCAGAAATAATTGTTCATAGTCTCGCGTGGTGCCATCATAACGCCAACCACATTGTTGAACAAATCTATTAAAATGATGAAATAAATATTCTGCTCTTTCACGTTCGGGCAATCTTGCTATATTGTCTTTATCTCTGTTGAAATACTCAAGCAAATATTCATAAACCGTTTGATCGTCGCTAAGTGTTTTGGGTGAAAATATAATGGGTGAATGCGCATTTAAGGCATGATCTTGTGCCGTTAAGCCAAGATTGTCGGTTAGTGACACATTGGCACCATGTGCTAATAATAAGCTGACAGCACCCTGACGCCCCAAACTTGCTGCTTTCATCAAAGGTGTTTCACCAAAGAAGTTTTGTGGGTTTATGTTCTGGATCTTATTGTGTGTCATGATATTTTTTAAAACATGGATAGGCGCTGATTCAATCAACCAATGTAAGAGTGTATTGTCATATTCATCTAACGGCGTATCAAACCGTATTCCACTACGTAAAAGCGCATTGACAACTTCTTCTGTTGTTTGCGTTAAAAGTGAAGATTGAAGCCTGTCAAGACAAGAAACAACGAGATCGATATTTTCCCTATGCTCATGCAAATAGCTTTTTAATTCGCTGTTAGTCTTTATTAGCATGTTTGCGGATTGATTAAATATGTTTTCAATAGTAGGGTTAGCCTTATGGTGCAAAAGTAGTTTTATTTTGTTTCGGCTTAGAACGTTACAGGCTTGGAAAAGCGGCGTTTCCCCCACACTATTTTGCACATCAATTTCACCAGGTTTTAACATCGATAAAATACGATGAATTGCCTTGATTGGTGCCGTTTGCAGCACTAGGTGCAATAATGTGTTATCAAGTGCGTCGATTGGATCTGTTAACTTTATGCCGCTTCTCATTAACGCTTCAATTCTTTTCAGGTAACTGTCAGCATCAAATATTTGTGATAATTCAGATGGAATTAAAAGTAAATGAGAAATATTTTTGGGAATTAATGTAACTTTATTCTCACTAGCATAATCACCTGCTGATTTTCCTTCATAATCAGATATCGCCAAAGACGCCTTATAACGCAATAAAAGATGTGTTAACAATTGCTTATGTGAACGCACCGCTTGCATAAGTGGCGTTTCACCCAGATAATTTTGACAATCTATGGCATGCGGGGGTAAATCTTTTAGTACAGCATCAATTAATTGCAGATCGCAAGTAGACAATAGAAAATGCAGCACCGTGTTATCAATACTATCTATTGGTGTTAAAAGTGAAAAACCGAGCTCATATAGTTCATGCAATAGTGCTAATTTTTCATCAATTGTTAATGCTTTATTAAAACTGATTTGCCAATCAAATAAGATATCATAGTTGATAGGTTTAAAATTGAGTTCTTTACTTCCCATATCTTTATAGGTAGCAGCACTTTCTTTGGCTTTATTCTTTTTATGCGGCTGCGCCCCATAGAACATTAATAGTGAAATAAGGGCTTGCCTTCCGCCAAACGCCGCTTGAAACAAAGGCGTTTCACCTTGTTTGTTTTGGACGTCAACATTGGTAGGATATATTTTAAGTATGTCGCAGAGTAGTTCCAAGGGCGCAACAGTACATAAATAATGTAATAGTGTGTCACCTGTTTCTTTGTCAATAATTTCGTTCAAGCTGAGCCCTTTCTCCAATAGGGCGGGTACTGTTTCAGCCAGTGTGCCATTCTCAACGGCCTCATCAATCAGCGATTTAAGCCCAGCGAACTTTTTCATAGATTCTTGCTCTTATGGTATAGCAAACTTAAAAACTGATTTGGATGGTTCATTTTTATACGTGCAATAACACGTACCTTCTTGTATCAAAAATGCATAATACCATCCCAGCAAATTTACAGGCAATTTTTTTATACCCAGCCCATCTGCAATTTAACAGCATTTATCGATAGTAATTTTTTTATTACATTCAAATCCAAACAACATGATAATCTCTTCATTGAATGCACTTTAAGGGACTGGGGGGCCTTTTTTTCTACTTTGATCTTCTGATTTTTCTTCAGGAAGGGTAAATCCATAACCAGCATACATTTCGGCACGCTTCTCTTTTGAGATATATTTTTCAAAGATTTTATCAATCTCGTGGATCTTTTCTTTGCCTGCATCTAAAAATTGCTTTGGCTCATTCGTTTCTTTGAATTCATCAGCAATTTTCTCCCTTATTTGTAGATAGTATCTACAGACATCACGGAATATTTTCTTTTGAGCTTTGAGTTCTTGTTCATATATTGGACTCTCTTTCATTTTTTTAGGCATCAGTGCTATTTGCTTTTGAAATGCCTTATCTAAATTAACAATTTCTTTAAAAAACATTTCGCTATATTTTGCCGTCGAGTAAGCACTCATCTGCGAGGCAACACCATGCACCGGATCACATATATTATCTTTAATTTCTTTAATTTTACTTTTCTTTTCAGCTAATTCTACAAAATAATCATTAAATAGTTGTCTCACCGATCCTGGTTTCAAAAAATGTATAGGAAGATGTTCAATAGATGGCTTATTCGGCAAGGGCTTTGTAGGGTCCCTTGGGGAAAAGTTGGGTGGTGGTGGGCGCTTGGATACTTCCTTAGGCGGTGATGGGGTCTTGTTTTCCTTATCCAATAAAGAACGGATGTATATTTCTCTCGTCGCCGCTTTGATCACGCGGACACAATCTTCATATTGAAGATAATCATCCGCAACTTCCTTAGCAAATTCAAGTTTCCTCTCTTCTGGTATATCAACTTCATCTATGTTTCGCAGATGATCTAAAAGTTCTTTGATATGTTCTTTATGTTCAGATGATCCTTGAGGAGGCGCTAAAAACTCATCAAATCTTTCAATTTGATTTATTAATTCTTTAACAGTTTTACCTTCTTTAGGGCCCATTGCTGACATAGTTTGGTGCTCTTTAACCTAATGTTTGTATACTTAATTAGTCAATGCTCACCGGAAAAAGTTCAAGGGGGTAAGGTCATAATACGAGGATATCCCCTTTTTAATTACGTATTTACACCGAATTTATGCCGATATTTATACAATTTCTCATTTTCTCTATGATTTCTTTGCATTTTAAGATCAGTATCTTTACTATTACACACTATGTAGTTAGTGCCATCTCTGAGAAGTTGTCATGACAATTAAAGGTACTTTGCCCAAACCCCAATTTTCTGCAGAAAAGGCAGTAAGCTTGCCGAATGTCACTGTCTCTGCCTCTGAACCAATACTCATCAAATTTCACAATTCCTCGCCTGTTAAACCCATTCATCATAGCGTTGATAATGCTTGTGTGCTTTTTTTCGATATAGTCAATTTTACAGCGTTAAATGGAAAGTACGATGATGCAAAAGTTCTTGATTGTTTGAAGAATCCACTCTTTGCTCAATTTGAAATCTTAATCAAAGAACATGGTGTTGAAAAAGTAAAAGAAATCGGTGATGGCTGTATGATAATTGCCACCTCCAACGATAACAATGCTGCCTCCCTATGTTGTCGCATCATCGATCTTGCCTTTGCTATGCAACAAGAAGTCAACGCCCTACAACAAAAATTAATAGCAGATAAAACATTTGGTGATTATTCTTTAACAGCAAGAATTGGTATTAGCTTTGGCCCTTGTGAGAAAATTATTACCCCTGGTGGTATCGGTGGTGTTGGTAAAACTGATTATATGGGAAGTAACGTAAATTTTGCCTCTCGCATGGAAAGCTCCTGTAAACCAGGAAATATTCATGTGAGCCAAAGCGTGTTTAGTGCTGTTGAAAAATTTTATTTCTTTGAAAGTGCACAAGTAGATATAAAGGGCATAGGACCCATTACTGCTTACCACGTTAAAGGGCCTAATCCATTAGCCGATGAACAAAGATTGTCTTTTAAAGCAGAAGTTGCACAAAAAAGAAGAATGTCTACTGAGCTTGATGCCGCTGAAAAAGAGGAACTCAAGCGTACATTAAGTTTACCGAATTTTTAATGATTTGAACTTTTTCTTGATATTCCTGGGCTCTTTTCGACTGAATCACTCTCTTCTGAAGGTGGCTTTGCCTCATGATGTGGGGCTTGCTTACCAAGGAAAAGTGGGTTGCTTAATTGTGCAGCTTCAGCCGAGAAACATACCGCCTGCGGTCTTTTACTTTGTTGTTCATTATGGTTTTCATGATGCTGGCCTATCTTTTTCATTTTTTCAATAGATTCTTTTGAACAACCACGAGCAAAAACTTCCATACTAAATTGTACATCATTTGCAAACAATCGACCTTTTTTATAATGTTTTAGGATAAACTCTGCTAAACGTTCAGAAGTAGCATTGACGTGCTTTTTTCCACCAATATTAATATCCATCAGTTTCCATAATTGTGTCTCAGGTGAATAAGAAAGCCCCATCGTATGCGCTCCAACACCATGCAAAAAACAGATTTTTCCTTTACTGCTAGCTTGATGCTCTTGAAGAAATTGCCTCATTGATTCTAAATAGTTTTTATAATCGTCTTTTTTAACAGTTGCACCAACATTTTCTATTGATAGTTCTTCCGTATTATTCTGAAGTGCTTGTAAATTATACCTTAGATTAAAAAAATCTTGATATTTTGCCACATCATGACAAAACTCTTTCACTTCAAGCAATTTTATATCCTCTGGTGATAACGGTT
Source organism: Pseudomonadota bacterium (assembly GCA_018241965.1). Taxonomy (GTDB): domain Bacteria; phylum Pseudomonadota; class Gammaproteobacteria; order Berkiellales; family Berkiellaceae; genus Berkiella. Next base: position 21,431 of record JAFECS010000032.1, read on the forward strand.
CATTTTTGCTTTTCTTTTCGGCTGCTATGTTATAGTCACGCATCAATGCTGCTATATCTAAATCATCATTAACAACATATTTTTCATTAATATAATTTAGGCGTTCGTGGAATTTATCTGCTTCAGCGTCAGAGGCTGTTTCAGCTAACGCCCAAAGCGTCGTAAAGCCATTACAAACGCCTTCAGGACGCACCTGCTGAAAAGCATTAACCAATTTAATAATGTTTTTATGACTTAATTGCGGCATAAGTCAATCTCACAGGTAAGGTTTTACAGGTTAGACCTGATAGTGGCACTAAGAGTTCAATTTAAATTAGCCTTGAAAGATGACCTTCTTGGCTTTAAAAAAGAGGGGGTGGTTTTAATCCGTCTGGTTCTTCTGGAAGAATATAATCTTCTGAAATTGCTCTTGTGTGGTGCACCCCGCTTTCTTTCTTGAATTTACTCACAGTTGGGGGGCTTGGAATTAACACATCATCTTCAGGATCTTTATCTGTGGGGCGTGATGATAATTTCTTGTTGATGAATAATGGCACTATAGCTTCAGGGATCTTATCTTTTTGCAATGCGAGCATTTGGTCTTGTTGACGCTTTAAAGTTAGATCATATTGTTGTTGCCATGCTTTTATTTCTGCTTCTTGGCTTTTTAACAAAGCGGCTTTAGCTTCTTGATAATTAAATTCCGCTTCTTCTTGCGCACCTGAGGTTGCCACAGCAATCCTTACTTTTAAGATAATTAAAAATGTATGCTAACGGAGGACCTTTTTTAACTCAAGCTGTACACCAATCCAATATAAGTATTAGTTATTTTTTGAACTTTGATTTCCCGAAATGGTCCATTAGTCACGCACACTTATGCTACGTCGTTACTCGGTAGTTCAAAGAAACAGGAATTGGCTCATATTGCCAATAATAAACCAATATCATCCAACGGTTCGCCGCGTTTGGGATGATGGCCCGCACTGAAGGGGGGCGTGCCGGCTGTTTCATCTTATTGTTGCAACAAACGACTGCGTTTAGGAGAAGCTTCCTGTTCTACCTGCGGTGGAGTTTGCGTAGCTAAGACTTCAGCTTTGTTTTCTTCTCTTATAATATCTGGCAGTTTTGTTAATCGGTTGTAATTAACGCCAAGCAAAATGAGCGATCCATGCTGCTCTATTTCCGGAGGCAGCGCCGTTAATTGATTGTGCGAAAGTTCGAGCATAGTAAGTTTCTTAAGCTGAACTATTTCCGGAGGCAGTGCGGTTAATTGATTGTTCTCAAGTCTGAGTATAGAAAGTACTGCAAGCCTCCCTATTTCAGGAGGTAAAGCGGTTAATTGATTGGTATTAATATCAAGTGCAATAAGCTTAGACCAATACACTCTTAGTGTTGGGTCAGTAAGCAACGAACCAGGAAAGCGTGTCAGACGACAATTGTCGCAGTCTAAAATTATAGAACTTTCGTCAATTCTATTGCGAATTATCCTGCCATTTAACTCATTTAAAATCTCTTCGCGAACTTCAAAAAGCCTCATGTCAAAAAATCCAGTTTGGGACACTATGCGTCTTAATTCTTCATCTTTAATTTTCGCTAATCTTTTAAAACATGAAATTAAAAGAGGATCGTTTCTATTATCAGAAAATCTAGCATCGTTTTTAATCGAGTAGTAGACGGCATTTTCTGTTAAAATTACGTCTTCGTTATTAAGAAAGTAATCCATTTCTCTTTGCTGAGCTGCAAAAGCTGCCCTTCTTTGCTGATCGTTGGCTAAACCGAATCTACTCTCTAACCATTCACTATGGATTTGACGAAGGCGAGGATGAGCGTTAGCAAAGGATCTCCTGTCTTTTTGAGTTGGTAATCGAGAGAAGAATAATCCCAACACATCTCTTGGAAGACCTTGCAATGTGCCATCGTATACGAGCGTCACCTGCGTGAGTTGTCGTGTTGCTTCTTCAAGCCTGGCATTATTTCTCTGATTTGGAGAGGATTTAACTTTAGCGCTTTTAGATCTACGTTTCATATCAACTGCCTTGGTATCTTTGTTTCAAACAGACAAACGATAACTAAGGAGTTAACCTCAACTTTATCGATAAACCCGTTAAATTATTTAAACTAAGCAAATACACGGTATTTGCCAGTTCTCGGCCCATCCCTGGCGAGAAGACTTATCAATTACAGCCGAATTATATTTTTTTATGACATAAATGTCAAAAAATAAAGCAATGCAACTACCCTATTAGTTCCTCTTGATCGGCAACCCGCTGCTCTGCAGCGGTGGTGTGGGGTTGGATTTTCACATGTCCCCACCCACCTCAAACCCCCGTAGGGGTGCCACAATTAGAAGAGAGAAATCCCCATTTTTTTGCATATTTAACCTGTCATCTTATTGTTGCAGTAAACGATTGCGTTTAGGAGAAGGCTCCTGTGCTAATTGCGGTGGGGTTTGTGTAGCTAAGATTTCAGCTTTAGTTGCATGATTGCTTCGACCATCAATAACAATAGAAACAAAATCGAAAAAAAGATTTTCTTCTTTTATATTATCTGGCAATTCTGTTAATTGATTGTGAGAAATTTGGAGTAAATAAAGTTTCTCAAGCTGACCTATTTCTGAGGGCAGCACGATTAATTGATTATGATCAATTGATAGCACTTCCAGTGAGCTAAGCTGACCTATTTCTTGAGGCAAAGTACTAAATTGGTTGTATGAAATGCAAAGATGGTTAAGCAAAGAAAGCTGGCCTATTTCCGAGGGTAACGTGGTTAATTGGTTGTGGTCAAGGTTAAGAAGGTTAAGCTCACTAAGCTGCCCTAATTCTGCGGGTAACGAGGCTAAGCGGTTATTATTAAGGAAAAGACTATTAAGCCTAGACCAATATCCACTCAGTGTTGGGTCAGTGAGTAACACACTAGGAAAGCGCGTCAGATGACAATACGAACATTCTAACTTATATGAATCTTGGTCAATTCTATTGCGAATTATCGTTTCGTTTAACTTATTTAAAATTTCCTCGTTAAAACAAAAATGCGTCATATCAGTTAATTTTGCATCTTTGCTTTGCGCTAATCTTTTAAAACATGCAATTAAAAGCGGATCATGTTTATTTTTAGATAAAATATTGGCTTCGTTATTAAGCAAGCAATCGATTTCTTTTTGCTGCGTAGCAAAAGCTTCCTTTCTTTGCGGCTCGCTGATTAATCCGTATTTCCTAATTAGCCGTTCATTATGGATTTGACGAAGACGACGGTTAGCCAGAGAAAAAGATAGCGCGTCTTTCTGGGTTGGTAAGTAAGAGAAAATTAATCCCAACACATCTCTTGGAAGACCTTGCAATGTGCCATCGTTTACGAGCCTCACCTGCGTGAGTTCTCGAGCTGCTTCTTCAAGCCTGGCGTTATTTCTTTGGTTTTGTGAGGGTTGAGCTTTTTTGCTTTTGCGCCTGCGTTTCATACTTGCTGCCTTAGTATCTTTGTTTCAAACAGAAAAACGATAACTAAGGAGTAATCCTCAACTTTATCGATAAACCCGTTAAATTATTTAAACTAAGCAAATACACGGTATTTGCCAGTTCTCGACCCATCCATGGCGAGAAGACTTATCAATTACAGCATCAAATATACTTTTTTATGGCACAAAATCAAGGAATAATGGGATGAGCAGTGCAAAATATAGCATAGAAGGCTTATCTGCCTGTTTATACCATTCGTCTGCCAAGATATTTTTTATTACAGAAACACTTACTATCAATCCCTATAATTAGGCTTTGCTCATTTGGAGAGAAAAGTCATGAAAGCTGGCGTTGAGATTGTTAATAGCAATACAGTTAGGAATCCTGAAATTACAAGAGCGGCACGGTTGGGTTACAACGCCGCATTAAACAAATGCTTTAGGCCCAATCTTCAATTACTAAAAATCAGAAACAACTACACTTCTGAGCAAGCAATTGCCTATTTAGATGCTTTTGATAAAAAAGCTGCCAGAGATGGATATGTTCCTTTATCAGACACGACTTTTGCTGAACCTGAATCTATAAATGTTCAGCAAGCGATATTGCCTTCTTTTGTTTTAAATATATCAGAGCAAGATAAAAAAGAGCTTCAAGAGCGAAAACTAAAGCACTGCAAACAAGTTGGCGAAAATATGGCTAAAAGAGGGCTGCCTTGTCCAGATAGCGAACTTTTAAAGGAAAATCACAACTACACAGATGAAGAATCCTCCGCCTATATTGATGGCTATAAGCGGTTTCGTAAAAAATAACCTGTAGAGTCCGCCTTCGCTGGAACTACAGGCTCTCTTCGCCTTGGGTATCTACCCCCGTTGCTTGTAAAAAACGGGGCACCATGCAATAAAAGCTGGCGGTTAATAAGAGTTCTATCATCTGTTCGTCATCAAAGTGTTTAGCAACATTTTGATAAATTACATCGGTCATTTGATTATTATAAATGGCTTCTGTGAGCATAAGCGCTGCTTTCTCAACAGTATTAAACGCTTCTGAATGCTGCCAATTCGCTAATTCTTCCATTTGCGCTTTTGGCACTCCTGCATTTTGCGCCATTTTTAAATGCTGGGCCATTTCATAGGCGCAATCGGCTAATTGTGCCGTTCTTAAGATCATAATTTCTCTTAAAGCGCGCGAAGTTTGGCCATTGCGTAGTTCGTACGCAAAATCTAGCCAGGACTTAAGTAACCTTGGGTTGTTAGCGAGAATTTTATAAAGATTAAGCGGTTTGCCACCTAAGGTTTTAATATAGTGGGCAATCTCTTGGGGAATTTCCTGTAAGGGTAAACGGCTCATCAACACTCCTTTGCACGTAAAATCAAATAGAAATGTACCAGTCCGGTTTATATTTTATACAAAACATTACTCTTTTAAAGAGGGTATCCACTTCTAAATTCAGTATAAAATTCACAAAATCATTTTCCATGATATTTTTAATCGAATGAAAAGTGTTTTGCTTCATTAACATATTAAAATTCGATAAAACTTCTTCATGTTTTTTCAAAGTTGCCGCAAGATTTTCATGGTGTTGATACTTGCATTGTTTGGCATAGAATTTTTCAATATGCCTAACATCCTTTGTTAGTTGCTTATAATACATTTTCATTATATTCAAAGTTGTAATGATTTTCTTATAATCTTGAAACTCTTTTAAAACCAATGATTTTTCTTTGGTTGATAAATCAAGTTTCATGCTCTCAAGCACTTTTTCGGCATGGCATATAAATAAAGTAATTTCGTTTTTATTTTCTAAAAACATCGATTGTAATTTTTCAGGAATGGTGTTGATCCTGTGAACTCTGTTCACATTGTAAAATAATCTTGATTCTGGGGATATGAGGTAGTTCATAATTTCACCAATAGCTTTTGGATATAGGATAACTATGATCTAAAAAAAATGCCATTCCAGCTGTCTTAAAGGTTTTACCCTTTGTCTGAATTAAAGTGTTTTTACACGGATTGAGCGATGGATATGAGAATCACCAATAATGCGAGGGGAAATTTTCTTGAACATATATTCTTTGCTTAATAAGTAAAGCTAAAACCCCAATAAGAATAATCACCACTAAATCAAAATAATAATAACATATCAGTGCTAGACCACAGGTGATAATGGAGGAAATCAAATAGCTGACATTAAGTTTATATGCGAGCTTGTTTGCAATATACTTTAAGGTGATAAAATGACCATAACCACACAGAATGCAAAACACGATGCCATAAAATATTAATAAAGGCTCGGCTTTGCAAAACTGAATAAATTCCATATTTAAGAAGGCATTCATGGTTGATTTTTAACTATTGGCTTCTTTTTCTTCTAAAGAAATTTTAACAATTAGCTCTTCCAGTTTCTTTTGATTTTTCTCTATATTGCCTTGCATACCTACCATCAACTGTTTAGTAATTTCAGGTGTTTTGCTTAAGATCTTTTGGCCAATAGGAGATTGATTGATTTTAATCATTTCATCAATTTCTGCTTCGGTAAAAGTATTCGCATAGGTATTAACCGCTTCTTTTTTGAAGGTTTTAATATCAATAATTTCAGCAAAAAGTTCTTTGAACTCTTGTTCATGCTTTGCAAATTGTGGCTGTTTGGTTAACGCTGCCGTCATGGTATTGATTTGCGATTCAACCAGCGTATCGAAATGGGATATTTCAAGTAACTTTTCCACCTTTTTGATATGCGCAGGGGTCGGCTTTGCCGCCAAAGCAAGGCTTGCAAACAAAGATAATAAGATTGCGAATAACCATTTGTTTTTTAACATGTGAACCTCTTCAATGAACATCCAATAATGTTAGTCATATAACCATATCAAGACTGTCGTAATATTATCATTGTCCTTAGAATATCTGCAAATATTTTGATCTAGAGATCTGCGTTAATTTTACATTGAGACTATTAAATTGACACAAAAAGTGCATGTTTATATTTAAAAAATTATGTTTTAATAGCTTTGGGTTGTTAAAAACAGATGTTTTTTGGGGGGTATTTAATTAGTTTTTTGGTTTTTTTGTAACAAGCTTTTGTTCCTGAAGTTCTTGAATTTCTTTAGAAACTGCAGGGTTGTGTATATTTTCTTTTTCTCTATCATATTTTCTGAGCATGTCAACACGATGCTGAGGATCCATTTTGGCGCCATGAGAAACACCCGCTTGTGTTGCTTCTCTTTCTTTTTTTGCGTGCTTAACTTCTAATCGCTGCGCAAGTGTTGAAAGAGAAAAATGTTCCAGATCTCTTTGAATCTGATCTGGTGAGGTCTTTTTTAAATATTCATCATTAAATCTAGAAAGTTTTGAAAGTTGAAATTTTAAACGCATATTTTGTGTTTTCTGAGATCCTTTGTCCAAAATAAAATGTTTACTTGCAGAAAGACGCGCTGTTTCTCCTTTTTTATTCACTGCACTTTCTTGCTCTTCAATGGAACGACTTCCAAGAATAGATGGCGTAACCCCTGCATCTGTTACTTTTGGCGCAATTAAAGCAGAGCTTTGGGTCGTTCTCATTAATGATGTTGGCAATTTGGTTATATTTACAAAAAGTTCACAACCATCTTTCTCGATAGAAAGAACTTGACGTTTCTCAGCGGTGTTTTCTGCAAGATAATCAAATAGATCTTTATTCTCTTGACCGTCGCCAAATCGTTTTTCAGCACTATAAAGATGCATCACATCGTCTAGTGCAAAAGCCGAACATCCTTTTGGTGAATTTTGTCTTTTGGTTAGATCAAAAAACACTTCGCAATCAGCCGGATTGAAAACGCTAGTTAATGTTTTTACATTTTCTTTTACAAATGAAGAAATCGCATGAGATTTAGTTCCATCTGCTTGCGTTATGATGTCTTCACCAATTGGATCAGTAAATAATATTTTAACTTGATTATTGGCATCAATTGAAATTTCACCAGACATCCAATGTGTTCCCGAAATTACAAATTTTTCATGTAACGGCTTTTTCGCATCTTTTAAAATTTGTAAATAATCCCCTAATTGTTCATCGGTAATCACGGTAGGATCAAAATCATATCCATCTACTTTACCAGCTGCTTGCTTACGTGTTCTTGTAGCTGCACAGGTTAAGAGGCCACCTTCATGATTAATCTTGCCAAAATCGCCTGTGAATTGCGTCATCATGTAAGAATAGAATTGGGGATCCGGATTCTTTTGAAGTTCTTGGAACAGCTGTTTTTGTGCTTCATCTAATTTCAACAGATCCTTTGCTTGTTTAAATAATTCCGGATACTGATTTTCCAATGTTTGAATTAATTGGGCGTTTTTATATTTTATACTATTTGAGATTAGATCTTTAACAAACTCTAGTTTTTTTTGTTCATTAATGTCAGAAGATAATATTTCTAAAGCAAGCGGAAGGTATTTTAAATCCGAGACGATGGTTTTGTTAAATGCTGATTGATCTGCTGAAGACTTTATAAAATTTATGATTGTTTGAAAGGCAATAATTTCAACATCCACCCCATTTGGTTGATACACACGAGCTAAAATTGAAGAAATAAACTCGTCTTTTTTTTTGATCTTATTGATATCAAATATGGAACTTAATAAATGATGGTGTTCTGGGCTAACAGCTTTCATTAAGCCCCTGTAAAAGATCAGAAACTGTATATTGCTAAAGTTCCATAATCCAGCTGTAAAATCATTAAATCGTTTTAAATCAAATTCTGAATTTGCAGTACCATCAGCCATATTTCTAATCATATCTGAAATTTCAGCAATTTTGACTTTTGCCTCATCGTAGGCTTGATCTGTTGATGTAAACTGGATGGACATATGGATTCACACTTAAAATAATTACCCTTATAAAATTTTGATTGTGTAAATTATAATTAGTTCCATACTTGTATATACTTGGAATAAGCTTGTATGTACTCAAACCCTTTGTTAGTGGGGATCGATTAAAAATATTCTTCCCATCCTCCGCAGCGGCAGCTGCGGTGAATGGTGAGAACATCCCTTTTTCCAATCTGATCTATTAAAACGGATGTTTTTTTGGATCGTTCATTTTTTCTTAAGTGTGCTGTCTGTTCTTGACCGAACATCAGTATTTGGTGTGGTTGGTTCACTTTGTAAACTTTCCATTGCTTTTTGCCTTTTAAGTTGTCTTTGTTTTGATGTATCCGCGGTACTTGATTCAGAAGAATGTGAAAGCTGTACAGGTGATACGCGCGCTTGGAGAGAATTAACCTGTTGAGACTGATCTCTTTTTGGCTGTGCTTTTACAAATCCAGGAGTAGTCTTAACCGCTTTTTTTGCCTCTTCATGTTGACCTATTAACTTTTTTTGTAGGCCGGAAGGTGGTGCTTTTACTTCCCATTTTGGTGGTGGTTGTTTGGCTTTAACTTTTTGTTCCGGTAATTGCGTAACTATTTTCTCAACCTGACTGATTCGCGCCTTAACATCCATATATGGCTGTTCCATTTTAGTAACATCCTCCAATTCCTTTTTCTTCAATTCACGAAGCTGAACTTCCATGGCATTAGGTTTCAAAATTGCTTGATATTGCGCTAGTTCCTCTTTCAGTACTTGTTGTGCAATGGGATCAATAAAGCTATCACAGAGCCTAGAGGCCTGTTTAAGTTTATCTTCAATTTGAGATTTAATATCGGGATTAATATCTTTTCGCTCACTTAAAATATCTTGTAGCATCTGCCATTTTGCATTTTGTTGTGCAGGATTTTGCTTTATTGTGGCTATCCCGCTAACCAATGAATCAACAAATTTTAACAGGGCCATATCATCTTCACGTATTGCAATAGTTTCAAGTTGCTTGTCAATTTTAATGATTTCCCCTTCGTATTTTTCTATATTCTGTTTGTGAGCAGGTGTTCCTTTTTCTATTTTTTTCATTATCTCCTTAAGTGCTTTTTGCTGAGCAGAGCTTAAATTTTTGGGATTTTTAGCAGCCTGCGCAACCTCAGCCAAGCTATTAAAACCAGTACCTATAATAGCTTGTTGTTGGATTCTCGCTATTTCAGCCTCAGCTTTTTTTATTTCCGCTTCGAGACGTTGACGTTGCTCCAATAATGCCGCTTTTGTGGTAGGACCTTTTTCCATATAAACCTCATTACAAGTCGTTTATGATATGACCGTAGTGTGAGGTAAAAAGTTTAATGAGAATGGGTGTATATACTTAACGTGTCCCCAATAAGTTATTGATTCAACGTATAATTGACATTTAGCCAACAATCTTGTAATTTGCAGCCCTCATTTAAGAAGCTTCGTTTAGACATGAAACTTGATTACGCATACATTCAATCCTTTAGCCGTTTCGGGTTCTTTCATTCTATAAACCCCATCGTTCAGCTATTTGCTGGCTATTCTTAAATTCCAAATTCATTTTACTTTTTAAATAATTATTAAAACACGCATACGTATTCGCGCTGCTATGTTTAGCGCAGCACAAAAATAAGGTAATAATAATGTTGCAGCAGGCAATTCAGCCACCAGCTAATGAAGCAGATGAAGTCTTCGATAATATTAAAGCCATGACAGAAGGCAATGCACAAGCCGCTCTAAAAGTACAAGCTTTCTCCTTAGAACAATTACGTCTTAAATCTAAAAATGGCAGAACAGGTTGGTGGTTTTTAGCCTATGCAGCTTATTTTAGACATCCTGATGCTTTCATGGCTGCTAGGTGGAGATGGAAGGACGAGCTTGTTGTTGAGGATTTTCTGACAACAGCTGAAAGCGGGGAAAAAATGGGACAATCCGTGTTGTACGTGCTCGCCTGTGCTGCTGGGGTGCGCAATGGTGAAAAGGGGCATCCTGAAGCTTTTAGATCGGTCTGGAGAGAATGGGGTAGGTTCATGCCCCCTCAGTGTTTGCAAATGAAGCCAGATCATGGATCTTGTAAAAATCAGTCGATTATGTATTTGTTATTTAAGGCAGAGCATGAAACCATCAATAGTTGTCGTCAAATTATCGAAGATATTTTAGCTTATGTACCCAATGTGTGCAGTAATGAAGAAATTCACTGTAAGCCAGATAATGACACGCCGAGCATAGCAGAGCATCTTCAGCAAGGTCCTTTTTGGTCTGTTAACATTAAGGGGCTACTAGATGCAAGAAATGTTTTCTTTTTAGAATTGTCTAGAGCTGAAACATCCACTCACCCAAATTTTAAGCAACTTAAATTTCTAGCCCAAGAGGCCCTCGACAGAGGATATCTCAATGCCTTTTATGAGCTTGGCAAGTTTTTTGAAAGCAAGGGTGAAGAAGTCGAGGCATGCAAGGCTTTTGCCAAGGTCCCTCGCAAATCACGTGATTATGCGCAAGCAATGGGAGTTGTACAACAGAAATATTTTAACATGGCGATGTCGCCAAATTCTTCTGAAAGAACCAACTATTTAAAAAAATCTTTAAAATTTGGATTAAAACTGCCCGATAACTCACGCTTGGATTCCATACAACAAATTGCTTGGGCTTATATCACAGATGGCAAAGAAAAAGGTTTAAAGGGTTTCGATATTGTTCCCTTACACTATTTGCAGGCAATGCATCGAAAAACTAAAACAAGTTGGTGTTTCAAAGTATTTGATGATATTAAGCAGGCCAGGATGCTGGAAGAGAGATGTCGCGAACAAGAAAAACGAATACAGCTTTTAGAAGGCGAAATGCAAGCAGTAGGTAGTTTATCGTCTCTCTTATCAAAACTTAGCATGTCTCAGCAAGGAGCAAATCATGGTGCCCCAATGCTTCATATGTATGAGGCGCAGGAAAGTCCTACTATTGTGACAGAAAAAAGTCCAAGCGGTGCAGCTGTTGTCAGCAAAGGTAAAAAGGCTTTGTTTTAAGTACATGCGGAGCCATCACAAAGCGTGCGACCTCACTGTTATACAACAAAGTTAGACTTTACTTTTGTCATTAAAATTTATAATATTTTGCATTCTAAATAATTCCTTTCAGGACTGAATACATGAAATTATTAACTGCATCTGAAATTCAACATATCTCTGGCGCTGGCAGCGAATTTAATAAAGCTGGCTATGAAGCTAATGCAATGTGGTGGTCACTGATTGGCACATGTACAGCTGCCGTAAGCCTTTCATTAATACCCGAACCTTATGGAGCATACTTTGCCGTTAAAATGGCAGCTATTAGTGCAGGTGGTGTTGCTGGTTATGTTGCTGGTGCAGTTGGGTATTCAGCAACTCAGGCAATTCAAACAACTCTTGATACTTATTTAGCACCAGCTGAGTAATGTTGTTTCACCCTCTTCTCACATGAGGGTGAAATCCCTCCGGTTTGCGCCTTTTACCATTTAAATGAAATTTACCCCCTTTGGCGCGCCAAAACTGCTTATCGGAATTTCAATACCATTTATAATTTAATGTCGTATTTTTTATGACATAGATGAAACCCAATGGTATGCTTGTCAACAATATGTGATGGGTCTTCTCGAAACGGACATAGTAAATCGAGAACTGGCTTGCAAATTCTGCCTAGTTTAATCAATAAACGGGTCTGTCACTTGAGCATACTGTTCAGGTGATATTATCTATTTTTCCTGCCTTTATGCCTCGAAGATGTAAAAAATCTATCACTCGGGAGTATCATGAAATGACTAAAAAATCTGTATTTGAAGCAATTAAACATAAATTTGCTAGTAAAGAAGCAAATGCATCTCCCGCAACTGAAGAACAAAGCATTCAAATTCAATTGCCTAATAATTGCCAAATTATCATAGGCAACATGGTTGAAGCACTTGAAAACAAAATGATTGTTGATCCTGCTAATGCGCAAACAATGGACGGTAATGGTGGCGTATCAGGAGCTATCAAAGCGTATTTCAAGAAAATAGGTAAGCTTGATTTATACGAAAAACACATCCATGAAACTACTGCGATAAATGGTTTAGTATGTCCGAATGGTGAAGTTCGATTTACCAGTACCGATGGAATCGACATCGTGCATACATCGGTTCCTGATCTAAGGGAAAAAAATAATCGTGTTAATAACCAAGCAACTAATGAAGCTAAACAGAAAATGTTTGATGCGTATTATCACGCATTTGAATTCGCCCATCTTCATCAAGCAGAACAACCAAAAGTTTTAGATTGTCCACTGTTAGGCGCAGGTATTTTTAAATGGTCGCCACAAGTGTCCGCAGAAATAGCGGGACGTGCGCTTCAGGCATTCAGAACAGCTTATGGTGATAAACTTCTCATTAATATCTGCATAAGACCAACTGATTTAAATCAAGGATTTACACAGGAAGATATGATAAGCGCTATCCAAAGTGGTGTAGAACAGCAAGTAACCGAGCCAATGAGGCCCTCTGGGATGGCGAAATTTGATTTTAATGACAGTTTGTCCATGCGCAGACATCTTGGTGCTGTTTCAATACAAGCATTACAACAACATTATAATGAATACGTCGCATCTGGAAGACCAAAGACTGACAAAGACGGGTTGCTTATCGACATGCTAAGAACAGGATTTTCAAAAATTTCTGCAAATGACAGGGTAATTAATCCGCGCGTTGACCCTTGGTTGGCTTTTGCATTGTTAAGCACACTTAAAAAAGAATGTAATAGAGCAAATGAAAAAGATGTTGTAACACCTGCTTTTAGCAAATTATGCGACGATTATTTAGATAAGGTTGCTACTCTAATTAATCCTGATTTGTTAAAAAAATATGCAAGAGATGATAATTATATTGCTAATCAATACAATGCGCTTGAAATGCCTGAATTTCCAGGATTTAATCCGTCTGCACCTCTCTTTACGCAATCAGATGAGAATTTACAATATTCACAGCTCTTTCCTCAACAAGGATTTATACCTGAGAATCCTGAACCTAAAAAACCCAATTATCCTGATCTAGCACCTTTGTATTCAGCCTATAAAGATCTTCTACGACAACCTCAGCAGGGTGTTGGAGTGACTGTTGATGAAAAAGATGCTGCTCCAAAGTTTAAATAAAATTTAAATACAGTAGGGAAGGACGCAGAGGGGACAAGAAAATTCTTTTAAATTATGTGGAGCCCCGGTAGGGGTCTACTTGTAATAGTAAAGATGCACGAATTGGCGCGGGTGCTGTTCAATCGACTCAAAGATTAAGTGCTGTTAATGGCGTCCCCAAGGGGATTCGAACCCCTGTTACCGCCGTGAAAGGGCGGTGTCCTAGGCCTCTAGACGATGGGGACCTGGACTAACCTTCGTTAATTGCTTTGAAGCCGCCTTGCCTCAAACCAATTACCTTGGTTATTCATGTTTTTCTAAGATCTTGTAAGCTAATTAGCTTTGGTGGAGCTAGGCGGGATCGAACCGCCGACCTCTTGCATGCCATGCAAGCGCTCTCCCAGCTGAGCTATAGCCCCGAGATAGAGGCGAGATTCTACGGTGCTAACACCTTAGAGTCAACCCTCTGGAAACAACTCATTTTTAAGTGTTAAAGCACCCTCTAAGCGCTGCAAGGATTTTTCCTTACCTAGCAAAAATAAAGTCAGATCAATGGGCGGTGAAACAGTGCCGCCAGTGACAGCAATTCTGATTGGTTGTGCAATAACACCAAGTTTAATACCTAGCTCTGTTACAACCGATTTAATCGCTTCGTTGATTGGCTCTGGTTGCCAGCTGCTGACAGTTCTTAATTTTTCAATGATGGATAACAACACCGGAAAAGTTTCTTGTGTGAAGTTCTTATTCACCGATGGTTCATCGAAAACAACTTCATCGACAAATAAAAACTGACTCTTTTGCGCCATCTCTAGCAGCGTTTTGCAACGTTCACGCTGTGCAATCACAATCTGCTCTAAGGCTGGGCCTTTTTTCACATCCAGCCCCATGCGCTCTAAATGCCAGGCTAATTCGGCAGCAACTTCTTTTTCTGGCTTGGTTTTTAAATAATGTTGATTCAGCCATAACAGTTTTTCTGGGTTAATGGCCGAAGGCGAGCTATTAATCGCATTCACGTTAAAATACTGAATCATTTCATCAATATTGAAAATTTCAGTGTCGCCATGCGACCAACCTAAACGCACCAAATAATTTAACAGCGCATCGGGCAAAATGCCTTGCAGACGATAATCTAATACGCTTGCCGCTCCATCGCGCTTAGAAAGCTTTTTACCATCTGGCCCCAGCAACATTGGCATATGGCCATATAAAGGCACCTTGGCACCTAAGGCCTTAAGAATATGAATTTGCCTTGGGGTGTTATTGATATGATCATCCCCACGCAATACATGGGTAATGCCCATTTCCCAATCATCTACCACCACCGTAAAGTTATAAGTGGGCGTGCCATCACTTCTCACTAAAATTAAATCATCTAATTCGGTATTTTGGATCTCAATGTGCCCTTTCACTAAATCATCAAAAGCCACCGATCCCGTTTGTGGGGTCTTAAAACGGATCACATAAGGCAGGTTATCGTGCGGTGGGTGCGGAAATTTTAAGCAATAACCGTCGTAACGCGGTTTTTCTTTAGCGGCAATTTGCTGATCGCGCAACACTTCCAGGCGCTCTTTGGTGCAATAACATTTGTATGCATGGCCACTTTCTAAGAGATCTTTGGCAACCTGTTTATATCTATCAAAACGATGCGTTTGATAAATGGGGCCTTCATCCCACGTTAACCCAAGCCAGGCCATCCCCTCTAAGATCACATTCACCGCTTGCTCTGTAGAGCGCTCTCGGTCGGTATCCTCTATGCGTAAAATAAACTTACCCTGTTGGTTCTTAGCCCAAAGCCAGCAAAACAGCGCCGTACGCGCACTACCAATATGTAAATCCCCTGTGGGGCTTGGGGCAAAGCGTGTGATGACCATATGAGTACCTATGATATTAAAGAGAGGATTATTTTAGCAGAAAAGGATAAGACCCTCACTCTAGCTCTCCCAAGCTTATTCAAGAGATTACCCCTCACCCTAACCCTCTCCCTCAAGGGGAGAGGGGATCTGATCCTTCTCCCCTTGAGGGAGAAGGTGGCCAACGGCCGGATGAGGGGGAATATCCTAAGGGGTGAGGGTTTGTCGCTCATCAAACTTTTGCTAAGATAAGCGCAACTTATGTGCAGTAGGTGTCACCATGGGCTATTTAAATGATTTTATCGCTTTAGGTATTATTGGCTTGCTAGGCGCAATTAGTCCAGGGCCTGACTTTATTGTGGTAACCCAGTCCAGTTTGTCCTATGGTAAAAAAGCTGGCATTTATACTTCTTTAGGCGTAGCCATAGGCTGTCTCATCCATATCAGCTACTGCATTTTGGGCATCGGCGTTATCGTTGCCGAATCTATCGTTTTATTTAATATTTTAAAATATCTAGGCGCGGCCTATCTTATCTACTTAGGCATTAAAGCACTTTTCAGCTCTGCTACCGTAAACTCGTTACAAGGCACTGCTGTGGCCAAAGCAAACATCTCAGCAATTGCTGCTTTTCGTAAAGGCTTATTGGTTAATTTACTCAACCCCAAAGTCACGTTATTTATTTTAAGTGTTTTTACTCAAGTAATAGATCCCAGTACGCCAATCCCTATTCAAGCAAGCTATGGCCTTGAATTTGGACTGATTGCCTTTACCTGGTTTAGTTTATTGTCTTTAATTCTGAACAATCCCCAACTAAAGAAAAAACTACTGTCCGTGCAAAAGTATATTGAAAAAGTATTAGGTGCCTTTTTAATCTTACTTGGACTAAAAGTTGCCTCATTTAGCCAATAGGAGTATGACATGTATTGGTTAGATTTTATCGCTAAAGCAGGACTTGCCTGTAGCCATACACCTATATTAGCCGGCATTCTCGTCTTGGGCCTACTTAGCAAACATCGGGAAAAATTTGCCAGAGCTGCTTTTTTAACGCTGTTCACTATTATCTATAACCTTTATTTAAAATCACTCTGGCAAATGCCACTGCCTCCCCCATTAGAAGGCTGGGCTTTTCCCAGCGGCCATATGCACAGTGCAGTCGTGTTTTGGGGATGGCTAGCCATTGAATTTAATAAAGTGTGGTTTTATGAAATCGTCTTTTTCATACTCACCTTCGTGGGTTATGGATTAGTTCAGCAAGGTTATCATTACCCGGTGGATGTGTTGGCTTCAGTAGGCTTTGGTTCGGTGTCCATTCTGTTGTATGCCATTATCAACCGCTTGCCTTTCTTTAAACAGCATTCTGAAAGAGTGGGTTTTTTAATGGCGATTTTAAGCGGGTGTGTTTTCTTATTACTGCCAGGGCCGGCAGCCCAAAAACCTCATGTTATTGGGGCACTTTCAATTATCGCCGGGTTTTCCATTGCTTGGGCCTTATACCAGCTCAAGCAATGTAGCCAATCATGCAGGCTCGGTACCAACAAAGTTTAACGTATGTTTGGGTTGCTCAATCAAACCTTGCGGCGTAAACACAAATATACGATCGGCCGAGCGAATGGTTTCAGGACGATGCGCAATAATAATCCGCGTAATGTTCAAGTGTTTAATCGCTTGGTTCACCGCCTGCTCTAAAGCAACATCTAAATGGCTGGTGGCTTCATCCAAGAACAGAATTTTGGGTTGCTTATATAAGGCACGTGCTAACACCACACGTTGCTTTTGCCCACCGGATAGTGTCATGCCCATATCGCCAATTAAGGTATTATATTGCATGGGCATCGCAGCAATATCATGCGCTATCACGGCCATTTGGGCACATTTTTCAATCAATTGTTGATCAGCCTGTGGGTCAAAAAAGCTAATATTTTCACTGATAGATCCAGAAAGCAGTTGGTCGTTTTGCATCACCGCACCCACCTGCTCTCTTAAATTGCCTATCCCTAATCTTTCAATATCGATATCATCAACGTACACTTTACCCGATTCTGGGGCAAATAAACCCATCATAATTTTCATTAGCGTGGTTTTACCGCAGCCCGATGGGCCCACAATAGCAACCGATTCGCCTGCTTGAATGGTTAAGTTAAGATCATTGATCACATAAGGATCGGTTTCATTATATCGATATTTAATATTTTCTAAACGAATAGCGCCTTTTAAGGGCGGTGGTTCAATAATGCTGCCTTCTTGTACTTCAATCTTTTCTAAAGCAATATCGCCCAAGCGCTCTAAATAGAGCCCCAGCATTTTTAATTCAATAAAGTTTTCAATTAAAGCAACTACTTTGCTTGAAAACTGCTGTTTATAAGACATAAACGCATAAAGCATACCGACAGTGAATCCACCTGCAAGCACTAACTTGGCTGCAAAATACACCACCACAATATTCTCTACGCCCGATAATAATGAGTTAAGTGAGGTAAACCCAATTTTTAGCTTACCCATACGAATACCGGCATTGAGCTTATCGGCGTAACGGTTTTGCCACAGCACTTGGCGTTGATTTTCTTTTCCAAAGATTTTAATACTTTGGGTCGCGCGTATGGTTTCAATAAAATTGGTGCTTTCTTTAGCGCCAGCCACAATGGCTTCTTCGGTCAATGTTCTTAAGGGGTGATACCAAACAAAACGCATGATGCCGTAAACTACTAAGGAAATAATCACAATGGACGCTAAAATGGGAGAATAGATAAATAACATCACCAAAGTGGCAACACCCATAATACCGTCGACAATGGCTTGAATAATACCCGTGGTTAACAGTTTTTCAATCTGACCCAGAGAGCCGAATCGGGAGGTTATATCCCCAATATGGCGTTTTTCAAAATAAGTTAATGGTAAGCGAATTAAATGGCGGAATAAGTTAGTTGCCATTTGAATGCTGAGCATACTGCTAAAGCTCATCAGCAATAATGAGCGAAGTGCGGTGGTGCTCACATCAATGAGCATCAATAATAAGAATCCAAGACATAATACTTTCAGAAAGTGCACATCATGGCTTTGTAACACCCCGTCCACCACAAATTGCATGAACTGGGGACTAATTAACGAGAATACCTGTAAAGCCAGTGCTAACAAAAAGACTTGGATCATCGCCCGCTTTAGGCCAACAATACGCTGCCAGAACATCCATACGGGGATCTTTCTGACTTCATCTTTTTTCTCAAACTTAGGCGTTGGGGTTAATTCTAAAGCCACGCCGGTAAAGTGTTTAGACACTTCACTAATGCTGAGTTTGCGTACGCCTTGGGCAGGATCATGAATAACAATGAATTTTTTACTAACGCTTTTTAGTACCACAAAGTGGTTCATGTCCCAATGTAAAATCGTTGGGGTCTGCAATTGATCAAGCTGCTCTAGCTCTAATCTTAATGGTCTGCAAGCAAACTCCATTTTATCGGCAGTTTGCATTAAATTATGTAATGTTGTCCCACGCAAAGAGATGGGATACTGTCGACGCAACGTGTTTAAATCGATTTCATGGCCATGGTAACTGGCTACCATCGCTAAACACGCCAGGCCACATTCGGCAATTTCGGTTTGCAAAATCACCGGGAGACGACTTTTACCAGAAAGCTTTAACAACTCTAATGGATTTTGCATTAAAACCTGCCTTTCAAGCTGATAATTGGATCTAAAATCCATTTAAACAAGGTTTGCTTTTCTAGAATAATATCAGCATCCAAGCTCATGCCTGCTTGTAAAGGAAAATCTTTACCATAGGCCATCACATTTTGTTGACTCAATAAAACTGTTACGCGGTAAACAGGCTCTTTTAACTCTAAGGGAATAGGTAATTCTTGTGGTAATAACACATGCTTAGAGATCACCGTTACTTTGCCTTCATAAATACCAAAGCGTTGATAAGGAAAGGCTTCGTAACGTATACGAACCGTTTGGCCAGGCGAAATAAAGCCTATGGCGCGAGATGGTACAAATAATTCTGCCTGCATCACAGCGCCTTTAGGGATAATGGCAAGCAGTGGGGCATTGTTGGTTGCAGTTTGCCCTTCTCTTGCTTGTATCCCCGTAATAGTACCGGTGATAGGCGCGCGAATTTCTAAACTTCTGCGGCCCTTAATTTCTGCCTGGCGCTGCTTTAATTCTGAAATATTGTTTTCAAGCTCATTGATTCTGGATTTTGATTTAATCGGTAATTGTTCAAGTTCTGATTTAGCTTGTATTATTGTGCTTTCTTTACTTGATTTGGCGCTTAATAATTCTTGATAGCGCTGCTTTTGGTTGATCAGCTCTTCGACCATTTTCTGATATTCTAATTGAGAAATATTTTTGCTATCTAGTAACTTTTTGCCCGCCTCAACCCGCGATTCTAAAATATGCACTTTATCTTGTTGGGTTTTTAAGTTTTGGCTGATTTGGCCAATTTCAGTTTTTAAGCTTTCCATTTGTTGCTGCAACTGCGCTGCTTGCGCGGTGAGCAACGTTTTTTCACCGTTGATACGCTCAAGTTGATGCGACAACGAAGATTCAATTTCTTGTAATTGTAAGGTGTCGATATCAGAGCCCCCTTGTATAGAGCGCTCGGAAAGCAAAGTAATAAGCACTTGCCCTTCAGTAACTTCATCACCTTCTCGAACATGGACTTTGGCGATGGTAACCCCCGCTTGAGGCGCATAGGTTTTGACGATGCCTTTATCCGGAAGCAAATAACCATGCACCGATTCTTTTCGGGCATAAGTGCCCCAAAATAAAATCGTTAGGATCAACATGCAAATAACAACAACCGCGCTGACTAAAATAGTCATCGAGAGGGGCTGCAAAAGAACAACATCTCCGTAGAGGCGATCTTTACGATGTTCTAATGCTTCTTTACGAAATAACGAAGAAGACATAACTTAGTGCAACTTCACACTTAGGAAATGCCTTATTATAACGAGTCATATACAGTAGGGATATAAAAAACCGACCATCGTCGCCTTAGTCCCGCTCACCGTCAAAGGGATAGCGATGTAACCTAAGGTATTGATCCATATAACGATAAGAGTTAGGCATGGATCTGTCTGGGTCGCAATAGTAAGCACGACCCTGGGCTGTGGGTGCAAACTTATCTAAGGGTACAAGGCCTGCGGTAGTATCAGTCCAAACGATATGCGTCGCCCCCAAAGCCGCTGCTTCATCAAGCGCTTGATAACGTGCATATTGTTCGCCAATGGGAAGGGCTAGCGTTGGAGCTGTCCCGGTAACACCCCCTAAAAGCGCGCAATTAGAGACCATTTCAGGGTAAGCAGGTAATATCCGTTGGGCGCGTTGGCTGGGCTCTATAGCGCAGCCCCACAAGGTGGTGCCTAGAAATAAAACCAGCAATCCTTTGCGAGAGTTATTCATTGTTAGGCCTATATTGAACTCATCAATATAAGTGTAGTTCTAGCTTCTTTGCATTTCACTATCGATAGGGCAACAATAAGTCTCCCTTAAGGTGAAAATTAGCAAGAAAGCTAAAAAGGTGGCCGCAGGTAAAATAAGCATGGCTGTTTGATAGCTGTCAGCGCCATATACTTTAGCCTGATCGACTATCTGACCTTTCCATGTCCAATCTAATATTTTAGCCACTAACACTTGGCAAATGGCAAAAGCGCTTACCAAGAAATTGGTCAAAGCCACAACGGTACCTGCTAAATTTTGCGGGCAATTTTCACGCCCTACAGCAAAGCAGATCACCTCAACGCTGGCCATCATCCCAATTAAAAATAACAATACTTTAACTTGAGTTAACGTTAAGCCAGGATAATATAAGAACACTAACAAGAAGACGGTAACTAACAGCGCCCCAATCATCATCGGGATCTTACGTCTTTGCACTTTGTCAGATAAAAACCCAGCCAAGGGCGCGCCCACGGCAATGCCTAATAAAATCATGGTGACAGCGCGTGCGGCATCGGTTGCGTCAAAATTATGAATAGTTTGTAGATACAATTTCCCCCAAAGTTCGGGGAATACCATCACCGGCGACCATAACAAGCCACCAATAACGCCGTTAATCCAAATTTGCTTATTTTTCATTGCATCAAGAATTTCACGGCCAAGCTGCTTATAACTACCACAAGAAGTTTTTTTGGTATCGTCAATCGCGGTAATGCCTGATTGTGAAGGAGAATTGCGAACAACAAGCCAAATAATGGGAACCAGTAAAAAGCCAATGTAACTTGAATAGAGGATGGTATCGCGCCAACCTACTTGTTGGATAAGATCGCCCAAAATAATATCGCCCTGCATAGCGCCTACCATGCCTAGCGTTGTAGTTAATCCTGAAATCATGGCGAAACGATTGGGTGGCAACCAGTTCGTTGCTAATTTTAAAACCCCGACAAAAGCAAATGCTGAACCAAAACCAATTGCAAAACGCGCACCTGCGGCAATCCACCAAGATTCTGTGCTTCCAAACACAGCGGTACCCACAGCACAGCAAAACACGGCGATGGTAATAATCCACCTTGGACCATATCTGTCCATTAACAAACCAACGGGAAGCTGCATGGGGGTATAAGCGTAATAATAAAAGGCGCTCAAGTGGCCAACCATGGTTGCATCGAGGTACTGACCGTGGACACTAAAGGCTCTTTGTAATTCTGGGACCATCAGCCCTGGGGTAATTCTTAAGAGATATTCATAGCAGTAGAATGCGGCAGCTAAGCCGCAAATCACCCAAGGAAGGATGTTTGCTATAAAGCTAGATGTTGTCGTAATTGTCTGTTTTTCTGCCAAGGGAATCTTCCCAGTCATTTAACTATTCAATTTCCGTCAATTTGCCAAGGGAGAACCCTACGGCATTAACGCCATCTAATCAAGAGTTGATTTTTTCCAGGTTCTACCATTTTAGGTAATCATGCCATAAAACTATAGAATTTGTTCTGTTCGTAGGGGCGCAGCCTGTCTGCGCCCATCAAATCTTAGTTTTATAGGGCGCATACAGGATGCGCTCCTACAAATAACCCGCTCAATTTTAAATTTCACTCTCTGTTGGTTTGCCAACAAAGTACCCTTGCACCCCATCCACTTTAAGCTCAAGCAATGCTTTATATTCGGCCTCGGTTTCAACCGATTCAGCAATAACATAAATCCCCAAACTTCTGGCGATATCAATTAAGGAGCGGATAAAAAACTGATGCTCTTCATTTTCATGGACATTTCTAATAAAGCTGCCATCAATTTTAAGATAATTTAATTTTAAATTAAAAAGATAGGAAAACGAGCTTAAATTTTTACCGTAATGATCGATAGACGTTTGGCAACCTAAAGCAGAGAATTTTAAGAAAAATTCTCTGGCTCTTTCGATACGGGTGATAATGCCATATTCAGGAAATTCTAAAATAAGCTGTTTTGCTTTTTTGCCCAGGTTTTTTGCTTTATCCAGCAGCCATTTTTTGAATTCTTCATTATCTAAGGATTTTGCGGATAAATTCACACAATAATGCAAACTATTCTTAGATTGCAGTATTCGGTTAATCACATTTTCGATGACTACTTTGTCTAATACCATAACTTGGTTTAACCTTTCAGCCATCGGCATAAAAACACCGGCCGAAATAATGTTATTTTCATCTAATTTGATGCGCATGAGCGTTTCAACTATCTCAAGTTCCGGATGCCCCAGGAGTTGGGTTTTTTGGAAATACAGTAGAATTTTATTTTCCCGTGCAACTCTTTCAAAAATAGCTTTCCACTCTTGCTGACCTTGTACATCTTGCGGACGTACCCCTTCAAGACAATGCCACTCATTGGCCCCTTGCATTTGTGCTTGTCTTAACGCCATGTCCACTTGAGACATAATCTCTTTTTTGGCAGCGCCTGCGCTGAAAATCACCACGCCTACCGATCCCACATCAGCAACTTTACTCAACCCTTTATATTTGAAATCCTTAAAGGATTGACAGATATTTTTTGCCACCTCGATGGCAACTTCTTTACTTTTGTTTGGTAATACCACAAATATGCTGGCCCCTTTAGCGTGGGCAATGATAGCGCTATCAAATTTTTTGCAACTTTCAACCACAGCAAAGGCAACATGTTGTAATAACAAATCCCCTTCCTGGAAGCCATAGTTGTCGTTGTATTCTTTGAAATTTTTAATCTCAATTAAAAACAATGCGCCGCTGGGTAACTTTTCTTTATCGATGAGTAAATAGTCAAATTGCAGATCAAAATACTGCCTATTGCCCAATTTGGTAACAGGATCTTTAAAGGCTTGTTCACGCAGTTTTTCAGTTTGTTGTACTTGTTCTTCAAATAACTGCTTTAACCTTTTAGACATATTGTTCATGGCTTCAACAACTAAGCGCAAATCAAATGTCCAAGGTAACGTTTCTTGTACAGCAAATTGTTGATTACAAATAGCCATCGCTTGTGTGGTAATTGCTCTTAAGGGGCGTAAAATAATGTAAAGCAACGCACCACCTAGCATCATCGCAAGGATGGCGGTCATTACAAACCATTGCACCGAATCAATAAAGGTTAACCATATTTGTTGATAGGCAAACCCTGGGTTACTGACAATTTTAACTGAACCTACTTTGCTCCAACCATCCATGATTAAAGCTTCTTTTTGAGGTGTTTCTAAAGGCAGATGTTTAATAAACCACTCAGGAACACCATAGAATTTTACTTGCTGATGACGCTCTACAATAGGTTTGCCGTCCTTGCCTTCGACGATGATGGTTTTGTAATAGCCTCTGTCCCATACCGCATCAACCGCTCGGGAGGCAGTCACTTCATCATTTTTTTTCATAATGGTGGTTAATGTCAGCCCAAGTGCGGTAGCCGTATCTTGTGAATGCGACGCAAGTTGTTGGTTCAGAAATGACTGGGTGTTTTTAACCACAAAGGTAATCATTCCCGTAAACAAACATAACAAAATGATCAACCCTGAAAGCATTAATTGGCGGCTCAGCGTCATTTCACATATCCTTCCATTTCGAAATCTTTCCTGACTTCATTCTTTCACTTAATTCAACCCATCTCTTCAAATCGGTGGGTTGTCCAATCTGGTTTCCCTTACCTAATTCTTTTGCTTGCCATAGCCCTGTACCATTAAAACCATAAATAGGCGTTAAATCTGTGCGTTTATCTGCAGGTAAAATTTCTTTGTTGATGTTATCTAAAACCAACGGAACAGCATCAGGCGTTTCATAGTAAAGCAGCACCATATGTGCTTGGGCGTAAAAAGTATCGTTGCCAGAAAATTTAACGTACATAATCAGCATCTTGTCGTCTGGCACCCCAAGATCGAGTAATGAAAAATACTTTGCCACAGCAAAATCTTCACAATCCCCTGCGCCTGAAACAACAAACTCAAGCGGCGTAGCCCAATAATCTTCCACGCCCCAATGCGCCAAATCTTTACGGTATTCTAAAAGGTTGAAGAAGGTATTAACCGCTTCTAGTTTTTTCGCGGTAGGAACGTCTTTATTATCATTAATTACTTTTTGCCAAGTGATAAGGCGTCGCTTAGGATATTCTCCATAATTTTTAGAAATTTCATCTAAATAACTTTGTGAAAACTCTGTTGCTGCTAAACCAATAACAGATAACAGCAAAAGTAATAAAATTAAAAAAGGCGTTAGCGTTAAGCCACTAGCATTACGAAATCGAGTGAAGGAATGATTTATTGAGGGGTTTACTAAGCCTAGCATAGTGCTAAAAAAAGTAGGGCGGGATATACCCGCCCTGAATGTTACCCTGATTAAATATGACCTGGTGCATCTCTATAATCGAATAGATCTACATCAGCTTTATTAAAGAAGCGTGAGGTACCATCCATTAATGCAGTAGGTTTAGGAATTACTTGTTTTGGTAATGCAATTCCCATTGCTTCGGTTAAGCAACCTGCAGCATTTAACACACGATATGTACCTAACAGCTCGGTATATTTACCA
This sequence comes from Pseudomonadota bacterium, assembly GCA_018241965.1. GTDB lineage: Bacteria > Pseudomonadota > Gammaproteobacteria > Berkiellales > Berkiellaceae > Berkiella. The sequence continues at coordinate 46,626 of JAFECS010000032.1, forward strand.
TTGATATAGTTAGTTTTTGCGCCGTAAAGCTCATTTTCAGAATCTAATAGGTCAAGTAAGGTACGTTGACCAATATTAAATTGCTTTTGATAAGCATCACTGGTTCTCATGCTCGCATCAACATGTTCTTTGAAGTAACGCAATTGTCTTTTAGCCGTGTTATAGGTACTCCAGGCTAAGCGTACACTTTCAACAACTTGACGGAACGCACGATTTTGCACTTCTTGCGCTTCTTGCAGTTTGTAGCAAGTTCTGCCGATGTTGGCGAGATCTTTACCACCGCTGAACAAGTTCCAACGTGCACGAATCATAGCGGAGTTATCATCGGTATCACCAGGTGAACCGTCTAAGTTATGATTACGTGTCATGCCTAATTGAAGATCAAATCTGGGAACAAAAGCTGCTTTAGCAACTTTACGCTCTGCGCGTACCACATTGGTATCTTCAACAGAAGCGCGAAGAACTGGGTGGTGTTTAATACCCATTTCAACCGCATCATGTTCATTGGCAGGGAAGTGTTCTGCAAAATCAGGTTTTACTAAGTGGTTTGGAACAGGAATACCCACTTTACGTAAGAATTCGGTTTCTGCATCTGCAAGATTAGCTTCTTCAGCCATTAAATTTGTTCTTGCTAATGCCACACGACCTTCAGCTTGATCTAAATCTGCTTTACGGCCAATACCACCTTCACTACGCTTTTGAATTTGCCCATAAATGGACTCGTGCTTAGCCAGATTTTCTCTGTTAACTTGTACCAGTTCTCTTCTCATGAGGACATCTAAGTAAGCTTTAACGGCATCTAAAGCCACATCTTGTGCTGTGCCATTAACACGCCAAGATTCAGCCCGAACTCGCGCCTTTTTACCTTCAACGTCATGAAACACGGCCAAACCATCAAACAACATTTGAGAAGCAATTAAGCTAAACTCTGTACGAGTTAAAGTTTTAGTTCCTTCCAAAGGCATACCAGCTGTAGGTGGTACCGCAACGTTTGGTACAGCAGCTAGCAATGGGTTAGAAGCTCGTGTTGTTGGATTATTTGTATATTGTTCACCCCAACCTGTAGCAAGATCAACAGTTGGAAGGTAACCAGCATACGATTGTCTCAATTCCTTATCGACCATATCTCTTGTATTTGTTTCGATCAAGAGATCAGGAGAGGTCGCAAGCGTGTGAGCTACCGCTTCTTTAAGGGTATACGCAAATGCTTGGCTTCCAAAAGTCAACGCGATTGAAGGTAAGAGTATTTTTAAAAATCTATTTTTTGACATATCTTTGTCCGCTCTTTCCGTCTATCCTTATACGCCCGCAGGACACTAGCATTAACAGGCAACAACTATTTATAGCTGGTTACCTACTATCCTAAAGATAGATAAGCTAGCTTGTCCATCTCGTGTAATATACCCTTCAATGTGAAGAAAGTGAATTTTTTCAGCACAGATAGTTATAAATATTATTTTAAAGTGCAAAAGTAAGAAGAAGTTGCTAACTAAAAACGAGGATTAATGATGTTTATTTGTGGGATCACTCTGTTTTTCTGAAGCGCTTACTGCTTTACCGCCATGCCATATCGCAGATAATTGCTGATGTCTGTTCATATATAGTGCAAGCTGCAACCTATCTGTGATACCAATTTTACGAAAGATCACTCCTAAGTGCGCTTTTACGGTTCTTTCAGATATGTTTAGTTGTTCAGCTATTCTTCTATTGCTAGCACCGGTTGCAACCAATCCCGCAATTTCACTTTCTCTGGGTGTCATTGCTGCAACGCCCTTATCTAAACGTTGCGCCTCAGCATGTTTGACCTGTGTGATATCTTCAATTTCGGATAATAGTCTTGAAACAAACTTCCTATCTACCCAAAGCTCATTTGAAAGCACTGTTTTTACAACTTTAGGCAACAGATCTAAGTTAATATCAAAACTACAATAAGCTTTAGCGCCAAAAAGCACAGCAGAGATCTCTTCACGTTGATTAGGTGATTTGGTCATCACCACAATATGCAAATCGGGTTGAATTTCCCTTAAGGCTGAAACCTCATTAATCCCTGCATCACCCAAGAGTGCTATATCAACTATCAACACCTCAAAGTTCACTTTCTTAAGACAAAGATCCAAAGCACGCTTTTCATGCACATCCACCTCGTACACTTGATAAAAAGGTACCAGAGATTTGCGCCAAGAAACCGCACGCTCTGTTTCACCACAGGCAATCAGTATCATATTACCTTTCTCTCATGGCATTTTTCTTTGCTTTAATGATTGGTTTGAGTAAATATTCAAGTACTGTCTTTTGGCCAGTTAAAATATCAACTGTAGCACTCATACCAGGGATAATTTGTAAGCGCTCTCCATGTTTTCCGATTAAGTAACTTCTTTCGGTGGTTCTAACACGGATTTGATAAAACGGATTTCCTTTTTCGTCGGTAATGGTGTCCGCGCTGATATGCTCAACAATTGCCTTTAAGCCACCGTATATTGAAAAATCATAGGCGGAAATTTTAACCGTTGCGGGTAACCCTGGTCTTAAGAAGCCAATGTCTGCTGGTCTAATATTAGCTTCAATCAATAAGGTATCATTCAAGGGTACAATTTTTATAAGATCTTGACCTGGTTGTACAATACCGCCGATGGTGGTGACTTTGACCTCATTGATGGTTCCTTGTACCGGGGATCTGACAATGGTACGGCGCACCCTGTCAGCAGCTGCTAAATTGGTTTCATTTAATTTATTAAATTCTGCTTTAGCCGTGTTGGTATCTGAAAGTGCTTCAGTTTTAAAAGAAATTAATAGCTCTTCAATTTTCTTTTGTGCACCGGCTAAATTGGCTTCTAATTTAGGAATAGAAAGATCAGTTTGTTCCAGATCCCCAGATAAATCATTCACCGTACGTTCAAGCCGTAATACTTCCACCTCAGAAACGGCGCCTTGACTAATCAGTGGTTTGGTTAGATTCAACTCTTTTTTAACCAAGTCCAAGCTACGTTGTAATTGATCTTTCTTTTGTCTAGCTCCCATCAGCTCTTGCTTTTTTTGCTCAGCTTCATCTTTTAAAATATTGAGCTTTACTTGCAATTCTTTTTTGCGAGATTCATAAAGATTTTTTTCTGCATTAACGTATTGTGGATATTGTTGTTCCAACTCTGAGGGAAATTTTAATTCTTCCCCATTTGTTTCTGCTCCCAGGCGTATCAATTTGGCTTTTAATGCTGCCATCTGCGTTTCATTTTCTTTTAAAGAAGACACAAAACGAGTATCATCGATGATCATTAAAACCTGATCTTTTTCAACAACATCACCAATCTTGACGCGAATATCTTTAACAATACCCCCTTCTAAGTTTTGTATGACTTGCATATTACTAGAAGGGATCACTTTCCCTTGGCCGACTGTTACCACATCTAACGTGGCAAAACTTGCCCAAATAAGCGCAATAAACAAAAATGCCATCGATGCTACAAGAATAATATGATATCTCACCGGCACGCCTTCTAGTGTTGCTGCACTAGAATCGGTCATAAATTCAATATCAACTTCCTTGATATCTTCTTTGCGTTTGAGCTCGCGCAGATCATTCACCACTGCGGGAAGATTCTGTACTTTTTTTAGAGCCTTTTGAATTTTATCGCGCATGAGAATGCAATTTCCCCTCTGCTAATGCTTTGAGCACTAAATCCCTTGGGCCGTCGGCTATTATTTTTCCGCCATCCATTAAAATTAAGCGATCCACTAAAGATAACAATGATCCCTTATGCGTAACCAAAATAAGTGTTTTGCCTTTAGAAGCTTCGACTAACTGATTTTTAAACATCTCTTCGGTGCGATTATCCATCATGTTCGTCGGTTCATCTAAAACAAGAATGGGGGGATCTAATATTAACGCTCTGGCGATAGCAATGGCTTGACGTTGCCCACCTGATAACTTTTCACCGCGTTCCCCTACCGGCATATCAAACCCTTGAGGATGTCTTGCAACAAAATCCATCACCCCCGAAATCTTGGCAGCTCGCAATACTGAATTATCATCTGCAAAGGGGGAGCCAAAGGTAATGTTTTCCTTTACCGTACCGTAAAACAAAACCAAATCTTGAGGAACATAGCCAATATTTCTGCGCATCGATGCCGGATCAAGTTGGCTAATTTCTGTGCCATCCATCAATACCGTACCCTCTTGCGCCTGATACAGGCCTAAAATAAGTTTTTCAATGGTGGTTTTTCCCGAACCAATACGACCGATAATGCCTACTTTTTCACCTGGGGTAATGTGAAAGGTCACATTACTTAAAGCAGGGACAGCTTGACGTGGATATTTAAAACCGACATCCCTAAATTCGATATCACCATTTAAAACAGGACGGTGTAACGGTGTTCGCCCGCGCAAACGATCCGTTGGCATCTTCATGACATTATCTAAGGACTGTAAGGCTGCCATTGATTGATGGTAACGTGTGAGCAGACCTGCTATTTGTGCAAGCGGTGCCAGTGCGCGCCCTGTCAAAATAGTACAGGCGATTAAGGCACCCATGGTCATTTCACCATCAGAAATTTTGTTTACACCCAGAATAACCACCACAACACCAGCAACTTGTTGCACAAAGGCTGAAAAACTGATTGCTGTTAATGAAAGGCCTCGAACCTTAGTACCGATTTTGGCAGCCATACCTACAGCGTGTTCCCACTTTCTTTGTAAAGAACTTTCCGCAGACAAACCCTTGATAGTTTCAACACCCGCTAAAGATTCGATCAGCATGGCATGCTTTTGCCCAGCATAACGATAAGATTCTTTCACATATTTATTGAGTGGTTTTTGAATGAACAACCCTGCAAGAATAACCAAAGGTACCGCCAAAATGGGGACAATCACGACATAGCCGCCAATGACAAAAATAATCGCAATAAAAAAGAGTACAAATGGCAAGTCAATTAAAGCGCTTATTGTCGTTGAGGTGACGAAATCTCTAAAGGACTCAAACTGTTGCATATTATTAGCAAAGTTACCTACCGACTCAGGTCTGGCTTCCATGCGGATGCCCATCATTTGTTCAAAGATATTTGCTGATAAAATGACATCGGTCTTTTTAGAGGCAATATCAATAAAATAGCCTCTGAGCATTTTCATTAAAAAGTCAAATGAAAAGACAATTAATACACCAATTGATAATACCGTTAGGGTATCCATCGCATTGTTTGGAACAACCCTGTCATAAACATTCATTACAAACAACGAGGAAGCGATGGCAAAAAGATTGATGAAAAAAGAAGCCACCATGACTTCAGAATATAATGACCAAGTTGTTTTGATTACCCCCCAAAACCAAGACTTGGGTTGTTCTTTAAAGCCTTCATCAGTTCTTCTATCAAAATGAAAAGAAGGACGTGTAAAAATAGCATAGCCAGTATATTGCTTTTTAAGATCAGCAAGAGAAACTTTTAATTCCCCTTCACCACTTTCAGGTTGAATAATGCTGGCAGTACCTTTGGCATCATTTTTGGACACTAAGATGCAGGCTTGACGATTTTTTAATAATAAAACCGTAGGTAATACTAAGGATGAAATATCTTCCAGTGATCGTTTAACAATTTGTGCTGATAATCCTGCTCTTGCTGCTGCTCTTACAAAGAGCTCCGGCGTAAGCTTATTATCTAACAAGGGTAAGCCGGCAATTAACGTTTCAGGTGAAAATGGATTATGTTCCAATCTTGTTAAGACAACTAAGCATCCTAACAAAGGATCATAGGCAACCCGATGCGCGGGTGGCACAGTCCATTGGCTTTGCTGCTGTGTTTCTGCCAGCGGCTGCGCCGACTCTTCTTTTGGCAACATTTCACCTTGTTCAGGTTCATGCTTTGGTGACTCAGGACCCGGCATTTTTTTACCTTTTTTTGGCTCTTTAGATTTGTCCATACAATTTACTTATCTTTTAGTAATTTAACAACATTTTTAAATGAATCATCTTGTGGATGCATTTTGCTCAACGTAGCATGAGCCTTTAATACATACTCTTTTAATGCCTTCGCATTCTCATCTTCATTAAATATCTCGATTTGTTTAAAAGATTCATCCTTAACATTTATTCTTTCATCATTTTGCGTAAAGGTAAAAAACTGATCAAAACCTATTTTACTAAACATGAGTTTGATATCTTCATCTTTATAAACAACAATGGGTTTCTTTTTCGCTTGTAAAAAATGTTTAGCTATACTACCCATTATGGTGCTATCTAAATATTTAGCTGATGTCATATCGAAGATAATATCATTCTTTTTATTTACTTGTTTAAGTGCCAATTCTAAATAGTGCGTACAGGTAAAGCGCACTGAACCACTTAATTTTAAAATGAACAAGGCATTATCTTTGTAATATCTTACTTGTTGACATGCTTGCATAATGCTGCCCTATTCATTAATAACAAGGTGATATCATCTGGCCCACCACCTTCAGCTTTAATGCCCAAAGGTAAAAGTAAATCATCTATTTTCACTTGTTTTTGTTTAAACAAGGAAAGCAATTCTTTTTCTTTAGCTGGCAGATCGCCTTTCATCATTTCAAAAATGCCATCTGAAAACATGGCAAAAGTGAACTCCTTAGGTAATTGAAAAGTAAAGGTATCAAATTTAGCATCTTTAATGATGCCCACGGCAAATCCACTTCCATCTAAAAAGCTAGCAAAATTACCATCCCAAACAATCGGGTTGGGATAATGCCCACCCACGCTATAGCAAATAGTATTTACTTCTAAATCTAAAACACAATATATCATCGTAAGATATTTACCCAGTTTTGCATTATAAATATCACTATTTAAATGCTTTAATACTTTTGCAGGGTGAAGAATGATGTCGTCTTGTCTTAATTGATAATTATTCAAAAAACGTTCCATTAAGCTTTTTAACATCACCGTGATAAAAGCCGATGAAGCGCCATGTCCTGAAACGTCAGCAATATAGAAACCAATTTTATTTGGAGTGATTTGAAAGTAATCAACAAAATCACCACTCAAATACAGTGAAGGTATTACGCGATGAGAAAATTCATAATCTTTAAAAGCAAAGTTTGGATTAGGTAACAACTTTTGTTGCACGCTTTTACCTGCTGTTTGGTCTTCTTTGAGTTGACCCAAGCTTTGACTTAATTGAATATTTTTTTCTTCAAGTTCTAAGCGATATCTTTTATTCTCAAACACAAGGCGTCCACGCTCAAGCGCTTTACATACGGCATGTTCTAAAACTGTCATGTTAGTAATCGGTTTGGGAACAAAATCCCATGCCCCCAAACGTAAAGCCTCAATAACATTACTCATTTTTTCTGTGCTGGAAATCACAATGACAGGCACCTCAGGCGCTTCTTTTTTTAAGATCTCTAGCAATTCCAAACCACCCATCACTGGCATTTGCAAATCACATAAAATGAGATCAGGCTTTTTGGCATGAAAACTCTCTAATGCTTCTTGCCCATTATTAGCTTCATAAACGACAAAACCATTATCCTCTAAGTACGTGGCTATTTTTTCACGTACTTTGGGATCATCATCAACACTTAATATACGTCCGTAAGTATTTGTCATTTTTTGCTCTTAAAGTCTGTTTGCTTCAATCTGTATGTTGATCTAGCACACACAAATAACAAGACCATCAGCATTAACCCACTAATGGCTCTTCTTAAAGTAATCGGATAGCTGGTGAAGGATATTAGGATTGTTATCGTTTTTGCTAGATAATTGGGGAAAGTATCAGCTTAAAGGAACTATTTATTCCTTTTTCTTGTCTTTTTTATCAGTATTATGTTCGGAATTAATCTCTGATTTAGTTACTTCTTTTGACGTTGCTTGTTTTTTATCTAGTTCATTTGATTCTGGTGTTTTTGATTCTGAAGCCTTAGCGGCTTCTTCTTTTTCTGTTTCGTTGGTTTCTTTTGATTCAGGTGCTTTTGTAGCCTCTTGCTTTTTAGATTTAGCAGAAAGCTCTATCCCTTCTGGTTCTTCGCCGCCATCAATATCTTCTTCGGTATTATTTGCTGCACCTTCGAATAAATATTTACGATGTTGAAAATAAGCATCACGCATAAAGGTATATTCATCAACTGCAAGTACATCTAATACACTTTCTTTTCTTAAGAGTCTTGCGCGCAAATCAAGATAATCAAGACCTAATACAGCGTATTTTTCCCAATCATTATCAATCCAAGGCCAGATACTTAATCCATAATAATCAACACCTAAGCCAATGGTATCTCGGAATGTGCTCGGTCCGATAAAAGGTAAAACGACATAATAAGAATGGCGATAACCCCAATGATACAAAGTTTGACCAAAGTCTTCTTTGCGATGCTCCAATCCTAAACTTGCCGCAGGATCAAATATGCCCCCTACCCCCAGGGTGGTGTTAATTAAGAAACGACTTAAATCATGAGAGGCATAAGCAAATTTTAACTGCAATATATCATTGGCTACATTGGTTACTTCTCTAATGTTATCGAAAAAGTTACCTATGCCAACTTGAAACGGTTCGGGCAAATATTTTAAATAGATATAAGACACTGGCTTTACGACAACCGCATCAACAGATTTATTAAATTTGAAAGTTGCGCGATTTAAGCCTTCAAAAGGATCATCGACATGCGGGCTTTTCTGTGTAGCGCAGCCTGTCATAAAACAAGCAATGCCAAACAATGCAAAAGCAGTGGCGCGACGCAGCATATTGATTTCCATTTGTGTGAACTATTTTTAGTGTAGTCTGTACGCAAAAAAAAGCCCTGTTAAAACAGGGCTTTTTTAAGTCCTAACTCAGTTTACCACTGAACTTGGCCTCTGAGTCCTAATGCATCAACGTGATGAGCGTTAGGAATGGAGGTACGAACATAGTTAGCAAGGAATCTAACGTTGTCGTTAACCCACCAGGTTAAACCAATTGTGGTAGCATGGGCTGAGCCAATGATATCACTAATATTGGTGCTGTTAAGGTAGTTGTTACCAGCTTGTGGCGCTGCATCTCCCAAGAAGTCAACAGCTCCGAGTGGAACAAAGTCAACATATTGGAATCGACGATTGTTGGTCAGATTTGGATCATCAATCAAATCAACAAAGCTGTGACGGAGCGCAATTTCCCAAGCACCTTTCTTGGACACAGGGTGCACCGCACCAAAGGTTCCGCTGTCAAAGTCATATTCTCTGGTTTCGCCAGTTAATACATAGGAAACTTGAGCATAATAACCATAGTAATCTAAGTCACCAGCTGGGTTGCGTAGATCGAACTGTGGATAAACTTCTTCACGCTCAACGTTCGCAAGCATGTATTCACCTTGAACAAGCAATGGTCCCCAACGACCTGCTAATTCAAAGCCCCAAACATTGTGACTATCAACTGAGTTTGGTGGAATATTGGTGAAGAAACGTGGGGTTTGACGCGCACGTGCTTCCATACCAGCTATGTAGTTAAAATCGTTAGCATTTTCATGCAAGCTTTCATAACGCGCTGCAACACCGGCATGGTAAACAGTGTAATCATCATGCACTGGTGAGAAGGTTAATCTTGCAGAAATACCAGCATCATCGCTACCAGGAACGCTGCTAAATGGACCTGTTCCAGCTACTGGCTGAAGAACTGGCGCTGGTGGCACTGGGCTGGTTTGGTTGGTTAACACTGGTGAAGAGATTACATCACCTGTTTGGAGGTCACCAGCAATTTGTGGGTGGTAAACGGCTGCAGCTAATGTAACCATTTCACCATGCCATTCAGCATAAAGACCAATACCTTTGTCTGGCGCGAATGCGCTGGTTGGCATTGACACTTCCATGAAGGTGTTATCATTAGAACTTTGCCAGTTTTCCAAACCAAATGGAATACTTACTTGACCTAATGCAAACCAGAGGTTTTTGCAGCCACTGTACCCGATGAAAGCTTCACCGAAGTTGGCATTAACATTACCTGGTCTGTCTCTTACGTCGATTTCAAATTTGTAAACCCAATTATGACCCACGCCGCCTTTGAGGGCTAAACGAGCAGATCTAATATGACCGCCGCTTGGGAATGAATAATTTGCGTTTGTTGCTTCTTCTGCATCGTCATCAAAGAAGACTTGGTCTAAGAAAAGTCTTCCACCGATTTTAAACCAATAATTGTTTTCATCGAGTTCGAAGACTTCTAAGCCGCCTTTGGTGTCAACCGTCATACCAGCAGCGAATGCAGGACCTACAGCGAAAGCACCAAGGCCCGCTAAGGCCAACATGGCCAATTTATTACTTGTCATTTTGCTCATCTACAATCTCTCCCATTGGAATGCATAACGGTTGAATGTACTAACCGAAAAAGCTTAAAAACCACAACAGCATAACACTGAAAAGGCTCATACGGAACAAATACTATCGAAACATACTATAACGCTGTTTGCGTATTCTCTTCAATATGCCCAAGAGTAAATCATTGCTGATTTATGAAATCGGGTTATCCTAACAAAAATGTAGGCACACTACAAAACAATTATTTATGTTTTTGTAGCTTCAGTTTCTTTTGCTGCCTTGCGCCATAAACCTTCTGTTGATAAGCATTGCCATCCCCATTGCAGCCACTTAATCAAAGAAAAAGCAAGCCACAACGCCCACAACAGCATGAGCAATCGATAAACGTATAAAGGTAAGGAAACTACCCAAGAATGCGGCAGATCATTTTTAGCAATATCTTGATACCACTGCAAATCAAAATTATTTGCTGAGATCATCAACGATTGTGCGTAACCAATAGGTGCTCTCAATTGCATTTGAGGCGTACCTAGTAATCCACTCGATATACTTGTAAACAAACTAACTATGAATAATAGACTCAAAAACCCTAAACCAATTTGGATTGCTTTAAAAGAAATATCACTACACCCCTTAGAGATTTGTTTTCTTTTATGCATTGCAAAAAACCAAGCAATCACAAATAGCGCTGCCAGAGGGGTAGCTACCGACAAACCTACGCCTAACAAAAACCATTGCCATATATTTAAAGGTAAGGCTGTAATTCTACTAAGCCCAAAGGCTGCGACTATCACAATGATTAACACGCCCCAAAATAACACCGCCGGCCCAATCGCTGGACCACCTAACCCTAAAATCCATCTATCCTTGCTTAATTTCATCTCTACTAACGCATTGCTACTTGGCATATTCAAATTAACCAAAGATGTCACAAAATGAGAACTTATCCCCTGGCCTAACTGCCACTTCACCGTCACCAATTGGCTGCCTGGGTGAATAGGAAGTGTTATCTCTCCTTCTTTGGCATTAATAGGTTGACTTTGACCATCGATTTGTACGTCTTGCAATGTGGCATTCGCTGGAATTTTAATGGCGTGCGTTCCACCTAAACTACTTCTCGCGCTAAATTGTAATGTGTTATTAGTGGCACGATTTCCTGGGATAACTGTTAAATGACTATTATCAATGGTTAGTGTGTCCCCTTGTACGGCTTGGGGTTTAATAACATGAATAGTCAATTTTTCACCTGGCCAAGGATACCAAGTTGGAAAATATCGACCTTGTGGGTTTTGTTGATGAATAACAGGCAGACCTTCAAAATCACAATGCCATTGACTGATGGCCTCGAGCTGCCAAATTTCATTCATCATATTATCTTGGCTAGCCTGCAAGGCGATGTCCGGTGTTATTTTGAGTTTAGAGCGAAAAAGGACGCTGTCTTGGTTTTCTCCCAAAGAGATAATTGCGTTTTTATTTTGCACTTCAACATTGTCTGAAAGTACCTGTTCATTCGCAAGCAATGGGATTTCTACTCTTATTCCCCCTGAAAGAGGCGCCAATCTAGTGATCTCATAAGCCACTTCCCAATCAAAACCCAACTTTAAAGTTCTTTTGACTGTCACAAAAGGCGGCATGCGACCCGCTTGAATGCTGGGGGCTTCTTCTTGTGTCACCGCTTTCGTGCGGCTCACATAAAAGTTTTCGCCTTGTAATTTATTTCTAAAAATCCCTTCTATTGTGTAGCCTGTTGCTACAGCATTTACCCACTTAGGTGCTAAAGGAACAAACACTTCAAATTTATCTTGAGAACCAATAGGACCTTCAATTACCACATCATGCACACCCGGGGTTAATTGCAACCAAAGCATACTATCTTGTAGCTGTATGGCTTTGGCTTCTTTACCATCCACTAAAACAGTCCTAGGCATCCATTTGCTTAAACTTGCAGGTAAAGGCAAAGCAACATTTGCCCCAACTTGCACTTTTGAACGAATAGTAAGTTGATTTTCATTGGCCTCAATTTGCATCCGAGAAATTTCACCGCAATCTGGAATACAATCTGGCGCACGTATCAAGCGTGCTCTTAACTCTTCTAACAGTGCTTTATCGGGCATATCGGCTTTTACAACACTAGGCATCATCAGCGTTGCGCTTATCAGTAAACTTAAGACAAACCCAGCACAAGAAATCAAAACTTTGCCAGTTGGGTTGAAACCTAGCATTTTATCGTCTTTAGACCAAATTTTGGTTAATCCATAAAATAAAAAGAACATCAGGCCTACTTGTAAAAATTTTAAGAAAGAGATCACCATGCTGGGTAATATCCACAAGGTGATTTTTTGATCTTTTAAAACTGGACCATTCCACACTAATTGCGAGACATCCCATTTCCAAGTGGGCACCCCTGGACCTGTTTGAATTTTGGCATTAGGATCATACTCTTCAAGCGGTGGTTCCTCTACCTCTGGTCTTTGACCGCTTGCAACTTTAGCTTCCATAACATTTCCTTGCAGCATTTGTTTCCCTTTGCCTGCCATATCACCCATGGCAGCGCCGGCTGCACGCGGCGAAGGTGGTAAAGCCATGAGGCTTTGCATTTGTGCTTTTTCTTGTGCTTGCGCAAAAGCATAGATTGATTCATTGGGAATGGTTAATTGCGGATAAATTGCTTCACGAATTTGTTTTACCATAAAGGGCAACGCAATAAGAATTAAAACAACAAAGCTTATCCTCGAATAATACAAAAACAATTTACGCATTAACCCTTGAGGAAATACTTTATACAGAGCAAGGGCTGCAACCAAGTTTAACCAGCTATACACTGGCGCACCACCTTCTTGATAAATTAACCCCATCATCACTAACGTTAGTAATCCCCATCCTAATGAAAGTACTTTTGCGACCGCAGCAGACATAATCAACACTAAAAATAAATCTAAAAGTGTCCACTCTTGTACCCAAGCATGGCTAACCGTATCTGCCCCCCAGGCACCCACTAATTTCCAACCAGGTGGCAAATATAAGGTGGTCGACAATGAGCGTACATCAAAATCCCAACCAATGGCTGGCAAGCTAAAGGGTTTACTATCTATACGACTTACCGCCGTTAAATTCACATGCCCTTGACGCACTTCTATGCCAGGTGTTTCATTTGCCGCAAGCTCGGTAATTAATTTATCTTGACCATCCATGGTGGCTCTTCTGAGCGCCAACGGCACCGTTGTCGCTAAACGCCAATTATCTGTTACATTCCCCACAATGGTATCTTGCGCAATAAAACCTTTACCTGAAAAATCTAGCCATAGATGCCGTGTTAATGATAGATCACTGGGATGTTTTTCCTGGCCACGACGTTTTTCAACAAGATTTAAAGATTTTCCTTGTAAAAGCAAATAGCTCGGATAAGCTTTCCATTCTTGGGGCATATCAGTTTGTTGGGGATCCATACTCTGTGCGCCTGTAATTTCGACCAAACGCAGTTCGTTTTGCGGTTCAAAAGACCAAATTTCTGATGCAGGCCAAGGGGAAGGGATTGTCTCTAAAGTAATGCTATCTTGTTTCCCAGTAAAACGGCTCTTGATATTCACTTCCCAAACACCGGGTTTTACCTGTATTCGGAGCATGCCATTTTCTTCGATTTTGGCAGGCAAAGGGCTTGAAAGCGACATCGGCAAGCTATGTTTTAATAAAACCGGACCAACTAACACTTCTCGTACTTTTCCAGTCGCTTTTAAGCGTAAAAAAGTATTGTCTATTAAAGGTATACCATCTTGAAACAGCCTGTAAGCTGTAATTGATAAAGTATCTGTTTCTTGCTGCTGTTGTTGTGTGACGCGCTCTTTAAACCATATTTTACCCTCTTGATCACGTTGGACTTGCTGGACTTGTTTGCCAAGCAATGTCAATGTCAGCATGCCTAGCGTAACAGGAGCTTGTAACGCTTCTGGCAACTCATTCCAAGTAAATTGCCCTTGAATTGTATATTCCCCAGCTTCCAAATAAAGTGCCGGCCCGTCTTGATAGGACAAAACCGCTACAGGCTTATCATTAATTTTTACTTCATCTGGCCAATTATCTGCATCACCTGGCAAAGGTACCCAGCCTTGAACATAGTTCACACATTTCTCGGTAAATTTGCCTTGATGGTTATCAATGTTTAATACTAAAGAAGTTGGCCAAACACAGTAATGTGCTTCCCCATTGTTGTATGGCACAGGACATAGTTTTTCTTCAAAACCAAACAGTACCCATTCTTGCCATGGTTTTAATGGTTCAGGGACAACGACATTTTTAGCAAAGCTTAAGAAAGGAACAAGGAAACTCACGAGAAAGAGTAAACTTCTTGCCGTCGACATCCTTGTCTCCTCTTTGAGATTTCATATAAGTTGGAACAATACCTATCATTGCTACGATAGCGCCCCTATGGATTTAAATCTAGTCTATATTTTCCAAAATTTTAAGTAATCTTACCTTTGAGACCGGCTCGATAGTTTTTAATTCTTGCGCGAATAATGAAACGCGCAATTCTTCCATTTTCCATTGAAAAATATTGAGTGGATCTAAAACAGAAAGACTCTGTTTATCTTTGGAACTAAACTTACTTAAATAAACTTTACGGACAGCGTCTATTTCCACTCTTGCTTGTTTATCTTTAGCCAATTGCCGTTGCAACTTCTCCATACGGAGTTCAATCGCTTTAAGATAAACAGGGAAACGACGTAACCACAAAAGCGGGGTTTGCAAAATAAAATTTTTAGGAAATAAACTTTCTAGCTGTCCCTTCATATCCAAAACAGCCTGAGGATCTTCGCTGTTATTTTTTCTTTGTAAGCAAGCTTGAACCTCTTGGTATTGGGTGAATATCTTCTCAATCAGTTGTATGGTTTGGTTGGCTACTAAAACAAACTGGGCATGCGAACGTGTTAGGTTTTCATTAAATTCCTTTTTTGAAAAAATGGGAGGCCTTTCATCGATAAACAAATTCAAGGCACACGCTAACAACAAATGATCCATTAACTCATCATAACTCCCAAAAGGCGTATAGTGCTTTACTAAGCTTTTTTTGGTTTGCGCTAAAATGTTTCTTTTAATGTTTTTACAAGCATCATGCAAAGTTAGCAAGTACAACCTCGCTAATCCTAAACGATGATAATTGTGTGCCTGCTTATGCTCGTCGAACAATTTGATACTAACACTTTGCCCCATATCAACCAAAGCAGGATAACAAATAAAATCTAGATTACCCCTTTTGACTTTATATTCATTGGGTAAATCATCAAAATCCCACTGCGTTATATTCTCTCTTTCTATGGGGGCCGTGCTTGAATAAATTTCTAAATATTGTTCTTGTAAGGATTGGTAGAGTTGATTGATATCATCGCCTTGCGCTAATACCTTTCCCTCTTTAATTACTTGAAAGTGCATCAACAAATGTGCAGGGAAAATAACATTTTCCCAACTATTTTTGTCAATTGAATTTTTACTGTGTGTCTCCAAGTAATGTTGTAAAGCTTTTTGCAAAGTCCCCTCAGTAGATGATAGGGAAAATTTGGCTTTTTTAGCAACCTCGGGGATAGGTACAAAAAGGATACGATATTTTTTAGGAAGTGCTCTTATTAAAAAATCTATTTTCTCTTCGAGCAAACCTGGTATAACCCAAGAAAAATCTTCATCCTTAATATATTTTAACATTTCAAAGGGAACGATTAAGGTGACGCCATCAGTCTCTTGACTCGGATCAAATATATAAGATAATTCAAATGATTGATCTTTAATTTTTAACTTTGCGGGGTATAACTCAAGAAGCTCATTTGTTATTTCATTTAATAAAATATCTCTTTCGTTTAAATACAAAAACGAATGGGGTTTGTCTTTTAAGTATTTTTCTAAAGACTGTACCGAGCATACATAAAAAGGAAGCTTAGCCTCATAAAATTCCTTGATCTTGGCTTCATCGAGCAATATCAATTGTTTTCTAATGCGGTTTTCTACATTTTCTATTTTTATACGTAACGCTTTATTGTGCTTATAAAAATCAAGATGGCTTATCATGCCTTCTTGGACAAGCGCTTGTTCTATAAAAATGTGTCTGGCGCCGACAGGCGCAACTTTTTCATAACTTATTTTTTTCTTAGCATAAATTTCAAGCCCAAACAGAGTGCCCCTTTCAAAAGCGAGCACCTGACCACGTTTGGGCTCAAAATACGGTTCATCATATTGCTTCTTAATTAACGTCTCGGCCACCTCTTCAATCCAGGATGTTTCAATTTGCGCATTAACTCTGGCAAATGTTTTAGTGGTATGAACTATCTCCGATGAGAATATCCAGTTAGGTGATTTTTTAAATAATACGGATTGCGGATGGATGTTAAACTTGATATTTCTAGCACCATGATATTCTTTCTTTTCATCTTTAATGCCAATACCATCGATAAACCCACATAATAAGGCTTTATGGATTAAAGAATAATCTGCCGGCACTTGATTAATTTTATAGTTATGCTCTTTGACAATTTGTGTTAATTGTTCATGCACTTCAATCCATTCTAATACGCGTAAAAATGATAAAAAGTTTTGTTGGCACAATTTGCGCATTTTTTGGTGCGAGAGCTGTTTTTTATGCTCCATGATAAAGTGCCATAAATTAACCATACTCATGAAATCTGAAGATTCATGCGCAAATTTAGCATGTGCCATGTCGGCATCTGCTTGAAAATCCTTTGGTCTTTCTCTGACATCCACGATACTTAAAGCGCTGACAATAATTAATAGTTCCTGTAAGGCACCATATTGATTTGCCGCAATGATGACACGCCCCAGTTTTGGTTCGATGGGGATGGTGGCTAACGTTCTACCTAGCTGAGTAATATTGTTATGCGCATCCACCGCTTCCAAACGTTCCAGTAAAGTAAAACCATCTTTAATAAAACGACTATCTGGCGCTTCAACAAAGGGAAAGGTTTCAATACTATCAAAATTAAGTGACAACATTTTTAAAATAACTGCTGCAAGATTTGTTCTTAATATTTCTGGCTCTGTATATAAGGGCCGCGATTGGTAATCTTCTTTTGAATATAATCGATAACAAATACCGGGCCCCACACGACCGCAGCGCCCCATACGTTGATCTGCGCTGGCTTGTGAAATAGCTTCTATCGGTAAGCGTTGTAATTTATTTCTATAATTATAACGACTTATTCTGGCTAAGCCTGAATCAATCACATAACGAATATTAGGCACCGTTAACGAAGTTTCAGCCACGTTAGTGGTAACAATTATCTTGCGTTTGCTTGCCCGTTGAAAAACTTTTTGTTGCTCGGCATTACTTTGGCGTGAATATAACGGCAGCAATTCCACATTTTTTAAATGCTGCGACGATAACATTTCTATGACATCACGAATTTCTTTTTCACCACTTTGAAATATTAAAATGTCGCCGGGACCATGTTGACAAGCTAATTCGACTGCCTGCACCACTTGCATAATCGGATCGTCACTGACTTTTGGAAAATCGTCACCCATGTACTGGACCAAAACAGGGTAAGTTTTGCCAGGTATTTCTATGATGGGTGCATCATTAAAAAAAGTGGAGAACCGTTCAATATCAATGGTGGCAGAAGTGATAATGACTTTAATATTTTTACGTTTGGTAATAAGTTTTTTTAAATAACCCAATAAAAAGTCGATATTTAAGCTGCGCTCGTGGGCTTCATCGATGATAAGACAATCATATTGGTTTAACCATCTGTTTTCCTGGGTTTCGCTTAATAAAATACCATCGGTCATAATTTTAATATAATTATCTTCCGAGGTAGTATCTGAAAACCGCACTTGAAAACCCACCGCTTTGCCAAGCGGGGTTTGTAGCTCATCGGCAATGCGCATCGCCACCGTTCTTGCCGCAATGCGTCTGGGTTGGGTATGACCGATTAATCCACCGATGCCTAAACCTGCTTCTAAACACATTTTAGGTAGTTGTGTGGTTTTACCCGAGCCTGTGGCGCCTGCCACAATAA
>JAFECS010000033.1 GCA_018241965.1 Pseudomonadota bacterium
TAATGGTAAAGAGCTTATGCTAACAGGAAACGATTATGCTGCTTGGTGTAAAAGAATCTCAAGAACAAATATCCAGTGCCTTACAAGAATTTGCCGAAAACTTTTCAACGTCTAAACCAAGAATACCGTTAGATGAAGCTCATCAAAAGCAAGGTCAGCTGATTGAGAAATTAGATGCTATTATCAGAAACTGCCAAAGTCCGAGTCAATTAACCTTCGATACTCCCTTTAATTTAGATAGTAAACCTGTGCCGTTTTCGTTATTTATTCACCAATTCCAATTGGGGATGGTGATTGAATGGATTAAACGCGCACAAGCACATTATGAATTTACTTATACAGCACAGCCTTCAGTAGCTGTACCTTTAATCGAAGAGCTGCCAACGCAGTTTTTTGAACAAGGAGAAAATCTTCAAGGTAAGAGAGGGCAGTTATTTGCTTTTAAGTCTAAATTAGGTGGGCGTGGTCAAGCAGAGAAAGCGGGATTTTTTGAAGATGCTACAACCCATAAACAATTTTTAATCAAAGAGGATAAACCTGAAACTTGTTTGTTGGAAGGGACAGCTTATTTTGTAAAACAAGCCAATTTATTACCCCAAATCTTAGCTGGTGCTGTGAACTATGCCACTGTGGCAGCGCTTGCAACAGAAAAAGCAGTAGGTAAAACCGTCTCCGTACAAGAGAGAGTCACCTCCCCCTTTCCTGGTGGCAAGGTCATGCCTTGGGATGAGCTTGTTTATGGTGTAAAACGTAATCCGAATACGATTTGGAGTATTGAATCTTGGTACCCAGCCTTTGTCAAAAGAGGTGTCGCAGAGCTTAATAGCATGCCGCAATGGGAACTGGCTGCCGCACTGTTTGCCAGTAATATCGCAGGTGATGAAAGCTTACATGTTGGTCAGTTTATGGCACTTGTTGATGATCATCAACGTGTCCTGGGGATAAAAAGAATTGATCTTGGCGCCCGCGAACGTGCTGCGGTAGCTCGTGAAAAACGAAGCGATTTATCACCTTATCATGCTTCCACTTCCTATCAAGGAAGTATCTGGAAGGGCAAGCAAATGGGAAAGGATTACATAAGCTTTCTTTTAGCTGAGCCCGGATTGGAAAGAAAATATAATCTACTATGGTTAATGTTGGCCAATCGTCGCAAAGAAGATGAATTAGTAGAAAATATTGTAAAACAAAGTAAAGAAGTGTTTATGCGTCAATATGACGCCGTTCCAGAAGAACATAAAGATAAAGTACTTGAAAACATTGCCGAAATTATAAATAGTGGCGCCGATCCAGAATCTAGTTTCAAGTTTCAACCCGGGGCTAACAGAGAAGCTAAACTTCAATCTTTAGCAATCTTTTTAGCAATGCGTGATGCAAAACGATTTATTGCCATGAAAGAAGAGGTGGTTCTCTCCAATAATCGAGAGATGGCGCTATTTGAAAAGCAATTACAAATCAAAATTGAACCAAAACATCACGAGATGTGCCTAAACATTTTAAGAAAAAGAGAACAACTTTTAAAAGGGGTGGCCTTTGATGAAAAGGAAATTCCTGTGCTTTACGGTCAACTGGATGGTGTGTTGAAAGAATTACTAACTAAAGCTATAGCTTCTCCAAAAGTTGAACTCATTTATGAACAAATCCAAATGTATTCAAGATCTGCGCTTGAACTCCTTGATACGCAATGTTTGTTGCTTTTGGATGATAAATCTAAGCAAGCAGAGCTCAGAGCCCTAGAAGGGCAGATCAAAAAATACCAATCATTGATGCAATGCGCTTCCTATTGCCTTGGCACTAAATCAAAAGATAAATTACCTTACATTGTTGCTTTGATGAATGATTTACTGGGTAATCCTGAAGCCCAATTTTGTGCAAATTTAGCAAAAAACACTAATCTCATTGCAACTTTATGCACACAAACTGGCATGCTTTCAAGGGCAGCTGAAATGGTAGCCGTACAACGCTCTGAAGGATATTATTTATTGAGAAATTTATTCAGAAGATATGGTATGGATGAGTCTCATTTAGCACTTACCCCAGAGCAAAGGTGGCTCAAAGACAGCATTGCGGCCAAAGAGTTTAGTAATGTAAAAAATACCATTGGCGCGGCAAGTTTTAATGTTAATGATGCTTTAGCGCCTAATTTTGATGGCACGACTGCCTTGCATTTATTAATGCGAGATGCCGACAATAAAGAGGCCTATGAAGCCATCGCGCTTATATTGCAAAAATCATTAGGATATAAAAATACCAGCGTTGATATTAAAGACGT
This sequence comes from Pseudomonadota bacterium, assembly GCA_018241965.1. GTDB lineage: Bacteria > Pseudomonadota > Gammaproteobacteria > Berkiellales > Berkiellaceae > Berkiella. Next base: position 2,270 of record JAFECS010000033.1, read on the forward strand.
AAATGGCCAAACACCGCTGGATTACTTATCGATGAACCCGCATGCAGCTGAATGCCTTGCCTATATAGATAAAGCCTATCAGGGGAAAAGTTGGACTGGTGGTGCAGCAGAGTATCGATTAGCTGATTTGTTTGATAAAACAAAGTTGCAAGCCACGGTCGAGGCAATTAGGAAGTCTTCAGAAAAAAAATTGACTCACTAATCCGTATTCGTCACCGCAAGCAGCTCTTTGTTTGACTGAACATACCGCTGTAAACGATTAATTTCTTTATTCAGCTCTACCATTAAGAAATTAATATTGTCTAATTCCTTTTTCGCTAAAGCCGTTTCTACCGTGGCTACTGCTGCTTTTAGGGCAGGCACCCCACAATAACAGCATGCCCCATGTAAACGGTGCACATGTTCGCGCATATTTTTATAATCTTTCTTGGTATATGTCTGATTGATAAGTGTTTGCGCTGTTTTTAAACTGTCCACTAAGCCTAATAGCATATCTTTGGCAAGCGAGCTTTTATTGGCGGCTAATTTTAAAGTTTGCTGCCAATCAACCGGGATCCGTTGTTTTTCTGAAGATTTTTCTTCATTAGCATTACTGTCTGATTGATAGTTGAGTGATTTTTTAGTCCATTGTTGAATAATGCGTTGTAGTTCTTTTTCATCTATAGGTTTAGTTAAATAGTCATCCATTCCGGCGCGAAGAACTGCTTCGCGTTCGGTGGTTAAAGCATGGGCGGTTAACGCAATAATGGGGATATGGGTGCCTGGGCTTTCTTCGCTTCTAATGCGATTAGTCACTTCAATGCCATCCATACCTGGCATTTGAATATCCATAAAAATTAAATCATAGTTTTTATTTTTAATAAATTTGAGCGCTTCAAAGCCATTGTTCGCGCAATCTGCTTTGACCCCTAAATTTTCTAGTAGGGCAGCCACCAATTTTAAATTGGAAGGATAATCATCTACTGCCAAGACGGCAATTTGTGATTGGATGCCAATCGAAGCGTGATCATTTTGGTCATTCTCAAGACCAATGGACTCTTTGTTAGGTACATTTTTAATATCACTGATTAATACATCCACTAAGGCATCATGGAGCTTTTGTCTACTGACCGGTTTAGCTAAACAGATGGCAGCCCCAGAGCTTTGTAATTCTTCATAAATGGATTGATCGGTGGTATTGACTAAAACTCCCACGCGGCAGTTAAACTTTTGGGTGGCCAATTGAGATAAATCTTCTATAAAAGTGCTCATGGGATCTAGCTGATTGACCCCAATCAGCAACATATTAAAGGGTTGTTCATGATCTTTAGCACTTTGCAAGGTGTCTTGAATTTTGCTTGGTTCATCAATCTCGGTAACAGCACATCCCCAAGAAGAGATAAGATGATTCAAACTTAAGCGCGTGGTTGGATGTGTTTCGTAAATTAAAATTCTAAAATCTTTAAGCAAACTTGATTGTTTTTCTTTTAGGGGTTCTTGTACTTTATTAGCAATAAAAGTAAACCAAAAAGTAGAGCCTTTGCCGGCTTCAGACTCGACACCAATTTCACCGCCCATTTGTTGAACTAAACGTTTAGAGATCACCAAGCCAAGACCTGTGCCGCCAAATTTGCGGGTGGTGGTAGAATCTGCTTGGGTAAATGCTTGGAATAGAGACTTTTGTTCTTCAATAGATAGACCAATCCCAGAGTCAGTAATGCTGACACAGATCACAACGTGTTCAGCCATTTCTTTTTCTAGCATGATGCGTACTACTACGCTACCATTTTCTGTGAATTTAATGGCATTGTTCACCAAATTGGTAATAATTTGTTTCAACCTTAAATGATCGCCCACTATTCTCTCAGGCACATCTGAATAGATCATCGGCACTAACTCTAAGCCTTTTTCATGGGCATTGGGTGCCATGAGCATTAAGGCATCTTCCACACATTCACGTATGTCCATAGGAACTTGGTCAAGTGTCAATTTACCAGCTTCGATTTTGGAGAAATCCAAAATGTCGTTAATAATGGAAAGTAAGCTAAAAGCGGACTTATGAATGGTTGAAAGATAATCGTTCTGTCTGGGGTCGAGTTTAGTTTTCATTAATAAGTTAATAAAACCAATTACACCGTTTAAAGGGGTACGGATTTCATGGCTCATGTTTGCCAAGAATTCCGATTTGACACGGCTTGCGGTTTCGGCCTCTTTTCTGGCCATTTCAAGCTCAATATTTTGAATTTCAATGGTTTCTAAGGTTTGCCGCAGATCGGCCGTTGCCTGTTCCACACTTTGTTGCATTTCTTCATGGGCTGCTTTGAGTGAGGCCGCCATGGTATTTATCCCAGCCTCTAAGTGGCGTAATTCGCTGCGTGCATTAGTGTAAACGCGGGTATCAAAATTACCATTTTTAATTTTTTCTACGGCGGCAGCCATCTGTAAGATGGGGCGAGTCACGTCGCGGCCCATTCTAAAGGCAAAAATACCACTAATACCCAGACCTATGAGCACAATAACACTACAAGCAAACAATACTTGGTATTGGCGAATGGTTGTGGTCATCCGACCAAGTTCAATGCTAATCCACCCCAATACATTGTCATGATTTTCAGCTTGATCGAAAGGCGAATCCACATAGGCATAATCTTCGGTGATTACATCGCGGATGGTCACAGGTACGGTAAATAGTAAGGAATGGCCGGTATCTGCCATGGTGATCCCATGGGATTGATCGCTCACCGATAAAATATTGGTAGGGGTTTGGTGCTCATGTCCAGCATGGGCTAGGAGTCGACCATCCTTATTGAAAATAGATACCGAGCGGACTTCAGGTTCAGAAAGTGCATCATTGGCTAAACGTTGCAAAGTGTGAGTATTGCCAGAGAACACCCCATATTCACTCGCAGGCGCTAATTGCAAGGCAATAGCGTAACCTCTGTCGCGTAATGCTTTTTCTAAGTCTTGTATACGTGTACTTGTGAAGTAGGCACTTAGCAATAAGGAAATTGTGATGGTAGGCACAAGTGTTAAAAAAAGTACCCGACTTTTAATACCCCATTCATTAACCATGTGCATTCTTTTCCATTTTATCTATCGTTTGTTTTAAGTTCACTTCGCTTTCTATAGAAAGCCCCAAAGAGCGTGCCACTTGATAATTTACCGCAACCGCAAACTCTTTGGGATATTGCGGTGCTTGCATTTTATTGGTGGCAAGCATGTGAATAACTTGTTTTGCGGATTGATCAGCTAATTGTTTGGTGGTGGAATACACGGCAGCCAAAGCACCATTATTGACATAAGTTCTAGAATAACCAATCAAGGGCACACGTTTATGAAATGCGGTTAATAACATGCCACGCGTTGTTTTAGTATTGAATATTCGATTATCTGGAATAGCCAACACGATATTAGTTTCATCTAGCAAAGCATCTAAAACCGCCACAGGATTTTCAAACTTATTAACGTATATGGTATTAAGCTTAAGTTTATTTTTTGCTGCCAAACTTTGCAGTGATCCTTGTTCGGGGAGCGAATTTGGGCCTAAGAGTACACCTACATTATTTTCTGTTTCTTTGGATAACAAACTTTGTACAAGAAACAATTGTCTTTCTAATGGCTGATCGAGATAGATCACAGAAATAGGGGCACTACTATCGTTCAAGCGACGGTTATGCTCTCGCAGCAAGGCATTGAACGTACTTTTTCGTGCTAAAACACTTAAGATAGGGGTCTTGGTTTTGCTTTTCAGGGTATGGGCCAAGGCTTCTGTGCCAATGGTGACTATCAAACAAGATTGGCGATACTGATCCAGAAAATGGGAGTCCTTGATATTTTCTACCACGACATGAAATAACTTAATGTTCGCAGTGGGTTGCGCATAAAGCGCTGCTTCAATACGATGTACCATCCCAAAATGGCTATTGCTTGAAACGAGCAAGACATTAGCGCAGGCAAAGGCAGTTACGCACCAAAGTTGCAGCGCAACGAAAAGTACATAATGTCTATATTTGTTGAGTGTTTTTAGCATTCTGGTCTTATACCTCTGATGAGAATTATTCGCAAGAACTCATGGCAAATAAATTGTTGGATGCTAAACTAATGATGTTTAGCTGGATTTTTAAAATTAAAAAAGGAGCTTGAGGTGGGTAAAAAAGAAAATATAATTATGTTAGCTGCCTTAGGTTTGATTGTTATCCAAGGTTGTAAATGGAACGATGATTTTCGTGCTCGTGAACAGCCAGGTTACTTACAACAACCGCAATATCTTGAACCACCACCACGCCCAACTTTAAACGTCGAATCTGAAGATTATCAGGGCGATGATACTGATCAAACGGTGAAAGAGGAAAGGGATACTAAAATGCCAGCGATAGATGATTTGTCGCCGATACCGGAGATCCAGGAATATCCGGCGGGATTGTGATTTTTACTGAATGAATTCAAACGCAATATGGTTGCGCAGCAACCAAAGATCTCTCCTTGTAAAGGAGAGAGGCGCGAAGCGCATAGAGAGATTTTATCAAGATAAAATCCTTCTGTGAGCGCAAAGCGCTCCTCTTCCCTTTACAAGGGAAGATCTTTTTGTTGCTGGCGCAACAATGAATGAGAAATTTATTTCTTCTCCACCTGCGCCCCAGTAACCTTACCACCAATAGACGATTTATCATCTTGCTCAATCACGCCTTTGCCGGATTCAAACGTAATGTCGCCGGAAACACTGGTACCTTTAAGGGAGAGTTTTTGTGCTTCATTACCGGATTTTTGCACAAGAATATCAGTCACTTTACAGTTTTCTAAATCTGTTTCTACGTTAGTGATGGTTATCTTTTTACCGAAGGTAGTTTCTTTGGCATCAAGGTGGCCATGAATGGTGAGGGTATTTTTAAAATCTGATTTTTCAGCAGTCACTTTCCCATTTACAGTGGCAGGGCCGCTGACGACAACGGTATTGAATTTCACATTGCCGTTTACAGATAAAACATTAAAGGATGAGGTTTTGGCATCGATATTGCCATTAATAACGGTATCTTTGTTGAACTGTGAGTCAACAGCCTCAAAAAAACCATTCACCAGGGTGCCATCAGTGACTTTAATTTTTTTGACAAGTAACTTACCAGAATGATGAAGATTTTTAACTTCTACTGCGGTAAGTCCGGTATTACCAAATTGCATATTAGTTGCAGAGCTTTTGTCCTTTGGCGCATCTGCAGCAAACAAAGTGGACGAAACAGAAAGACTGAACAACAAAGTCATAGTGCTTACGGTAAGATTTTTTAACATAGTGGTCCCTTATTTTGTTAAAAATTTCTGTTTAGAGTCTGACATTGTTAAAAGAAATTGGCAATAAACACGATCAATATCCCTGCGGGTGCAAAGTAACGAATGGCTGCACGCCAGGCAAGGTAAACGCTGAGTGAATTACCATCAAATTCTTCTTCAGTGGCAGTATCTGGCATAATCCAACCAGCAAAGATGCAAAACAAGAATGCGCCTATGGGTAACAAAATGTTAATAGGCAGATCGGTTAAAACTTGGAAAATACCCCATTTGCCAAATATTTTAACATCTTGCCAGATGTTAAAAGAAAAGACGGAAAGTAATCCTAATATCCAAGCAAATATCCCAACATATAAAGACCCACGTGGGCGGCTGATATTCCAACGTTCAAGCATCATGGCCACTAAAGGTTCTGCCATGGAAATCGAAGAGGTCCAGGCTGCAAACAACATTAATACAAAAAATAAGGTGCCGATGATTTGTGATCCAGGCATATGGCTAAAGGCAATAGGCAACACATGAAACATCAGGCCAGGGCCACTTTCAGGGGCAAGTCCATGTGAAAACACAATGGGAAAGATAGCTAATCCCGAAAGAATGGCAACCAAAACATCTAAAATAGAAATAATTAAAACGGTTTTTACCAAATCAGTTTCTTTAGACAAATAGGAGCCATAAATCAGAATACAACCTGCGCCGGTGGCTAAGGAAAAGAAGGCTTGTCCTAAGGCATCTATCACTGCGCGCGCATTGAGATCTTCTGGTCTGAAGGCAAAAAGAAATTGCGCGCTAGCGGCAAAGTCGCCTTCAATGGCTGCATAAACAACTAAAACAATCAATATTAAAAATAAACCAGGCATCATCCAGCGCGAAGCACGTTCAATACCAGCATTCACACCTAAGGCAACAACGGCCATAGTTAAAACCATAAAAATGGTATGCCACCACGTTAATCTAATAGGTGAGGCTAATAAGCTTTGCCAAATATCCACAATACTGTCAGGTGTGGCATTGATAAAAATCCCTTTAAAAGCAAAGAAAACATAAGCGATAGACCAACCTGCTACCACGCTATAAAAACTGAGCACTAAAATTAACGTGGTTGCCCCAAGCCATCCTAAACCTTGCCAGGCGGGTTTTGCTTTAGCTTCTTTGGCTAAAGTCGCTAACGTGTTCACCGGGTTTTGTCTGCCACGACGTCCAATTAATAATTCGGCAATCATGGCGGGTATGCCAATGAGCGCAATGAAAAATAGGTAAGCAATCACAAACACGCCGCCGCCATTACTGCCTGCGACATAAGGGAATTTCCAAATATTACCCAACCCAACGGCGGCACCGGCGGTGACCATAATGAAGGCAAAACGCGAGCTCCATAAGCTGCGTGCCGGCTTGCTTTGATTATCGAGCATGAAATGCTACCTTACGCTAAATCGAAGGCGTAGGTTAAAGCATTTAGCGTCCTTTTTAAACCAGACTATTGTGGGAAAGAAATCTGAATGAATATATTTGTGTTTGATATTGAAACTATTCCAGATACCACTTCTGGCCAACAGTTACTTGGCATGGAAAATTTATCTGAAGAATCGACTGCTAATGCGATGATGAGTCTTGCTAAAGAATCAACAGGGCAGGCTTTTGTAAAACATCATTTGCAAAAAATTGTTGCTATCTCGGTGGTATTTCGCAGTGATAAAGGGTTAAGGGTTTGGTCCTTGGGGGAAAGATCTTCAACTGAGGCAGAGCTGATCCAGCGTTTTTTTGCTGGCATTGATAAATATAAACCCACACTGGTGTCTTGGAATGGGGGGCAATTTGATTTGCCGGTGCTGCATTATCGCGCTTTGTATCATGGAGTGATTGCGCCAAAATACTGGGAGACAGGCGAGAATGATCCTTCTTTTAAGTGGAATAACTATCTAAGCAGGTATCATGCACGTCATCTAGATTTAATGGATACTTTAGCTGGTTACAATCAAAAATCTTTTGCTAAGTTAGAGGATATTGCCGTGATGTTGGGCTTGCCAGGGAAGATGGGCATGTCAGGTAATTTGGTATTGGAAAACTATTTACAAGGGAAAATCGACGACATTCGTCACTATTGCGAAACCGATGTTTTAAATACCTATTTAATTTATCTTCGTTTCCAGCTGATGCGCGGTATTATTAGCCCAGATCAATATAATTATGAAATTGAGCTAACAAAAAGTACCTTAAGAGATCAACCCTTGAAACATTTACAGGAATTTTTAGAGGCTTGGGAAGCCAACAGTGATAGAATGAGCACATTTTTGGCATAAAGGTTAAATAGTAGTGTCACGTCGACATAAGCAGCTTCCAGAAGCACCGGTAGAAGTAAATATCAGTGCCTTATCCCATGATGGTAGAGGTATTGCACGTATTGATGACAAAATCATGTTTGTTTTTGGTGCATTACCTGGTGAGACCGTAAAAGCAAAATATACCAGAGTGCATTCTCGTTATAGTGAAGCCATGGTAACGGAAATTATTCACCCTGCAAAAGATCGCGTTAACCCTATATGTTCTCATTTTGGCAATTGTGGTGGTTGTCAAATACAACATTTATCCAGCTCTTTACAGATTGAGCATAAGCAAAAATTTTTAGAGGAACAATTAACGCACCAAGCTAAGGTTAAACCATTTGCTTGGTTGGCGCCCTTACAAGGGCCAGTAAATGGCTATAGGCAAAAAGCGCGTTTAGGTGTGCGCTACGTTGAAAAGAAACAAAGTTTGCTAGTTGGGTTCAGAGAGCAAAACAATAATAAAATTGCCATTATTGAATCCTGTGCGGTGCTAGACGCGCGCGTGGGCAGCAAAATTGCCAAACTTCGAGAAACCATCAGTTTACTGGAAGCAAAAACGACTATTGCCCAAATCGAGGTGGCAATTGGAGGCGAGGAAGTTGCTTTAGTATTTAGGCATCTTGAACCGCTTTGCGAAAGTGATATCAAGATCTTGACTCAGTTTGGTCAAGAATGTCAGTTTTCAATTTACTTGCAACCCGGTGGGGTTGACTCAGTTCACAAGCTGTTCCCAGCAAATGGTGAAACAGATTTAACTTACATGCTCAATGATCAACATTTAACATACTGTTTTCATCCTTTAGATTTCACGCAAGTGAATCAGGATATAAATCAAAAAATGGTGAACCAAGCTTTAGATCTTTTAAAGCCCACTAAGGATGATGTTATCTTGGATTTATTTTGTGGTTTAGGAAATTTTAGTTTGCCTTTTGCACAAAAAGCAAAACAAGTCGTAGGGGTTGAAGGTGCCGAGGTGATGGCTAAGCGAGCTAAGCGTAATGCCGAGCTTAATCAATTAACGAATGTCGATTTTTATGCTTTTGATTTAAGTAAAGACTTCACTTCAGTGCCCTGGGCCAAGACAGCGTATACCAAAGTGGTATTAGATCCACCTCGCTGCGGAGCACAAGAACTGGTTACCAGTATTTCGCATTTTAACCCTAAAGAAATTTTATATATTTCCTGTAATCCCACAACCTTTGCGAGGGATGCAGCTATACTTGTTCATCAACACGGATACCAATTAACCAAGGTGGGAGTCATGGATATGTTTCCCCATACAGCACATGTTGAAACAATGGGACTGTTTCAGAAATGGTTAAAATAAGAGACGATTTACCAAAAGCACAAGATGGCAGCATTGACATTGCTGCGTGGGTAGCGCGCATAGGGGCAAATCGTCCCCAAAAGGAACAGGCTTTATTATTAGAAGCGGCTCAGTTAAACCTTACTCATGGTGGTCATCATTTAACTTGCGTCAATGAATCTTGTTTGCGTCAAGGGTTGCTTACCGCTGAAACCTTAGCCTCCTTAGAGCCAGATATTGCCACACTGTTGGCTGCAATTGTGTATTTTCCTGCTCAATATGGTGAGCTTAGCCTTGATCTGATTAAATCTTCACTTGGCCAAGAAGTGGCCAGTTTAGTATCAGGGGTTATTCAAATCACCACCAGAACCTCGCAAGCAAAAGGGCTTTCTGCGACTTCTTATCATGACAATTTACGTAAAATGTTATTGGCAGTGGTTGAAGATGTGCGCGTGGTGCTCATTAAACTTGCCGAGCGCATTACCTCTTTACGCGCTGCATCGGTTTTGGATAAAGAAGTCAGGCATCAATTTGCGCTTGAAACCAGAGATATTTACGCACCTTTAGCAAATCGTTTAGGCATCGGCCAAATTAAATGGGAATTAGAAGACTTTGCTTTTCGTTATCTTGAACCAGATGCTTATAAAAATATCGCTAAATTACTAGATGAAAAACGTCTAGATAGAGAAATATACGTTAAAAAAGTAATTGATGTTATCAAAGATGCATTAGCAAAAGAAAATATTGAAGCCGAAGTTACTGGTAGAGTGAAACATATTTTTAGCATCTGGCGCAAAATGATTAGAAAAAATCTTGATTTTCAAGATATCTATGATGTGCGCGCAGTGCGCATTTTGGTACCAGAAGTCAGAGATTGCTATGCCGCTTTGGGGATTGTACATTCTTTGTGGCAACATATTCCTAAAGAATTTGATGATTATATTGCCACGCCTAAAGAGAATGGCTATCGCTCGTTGCATACCGCGGTAATAGGACCAGAAGGCAGAACGGTTGAAATTCAGATCAGAACCTTTCAAATGCACCAGGAAGCGGAGCTTGGAGTGGCTGCACATTGGTTATATAAAGAAGGCGGCAAGTTAGACCCAAGCTATCAGAAAAAGCTAAACACATTGCGTCAGATCTTAGATTGGAGCGAGCAAGCCCAAGAGGGAGATGTCAATGAAGTGTTGCTGCAAGAATTGCTCGAAGACCGTGTCTATATATTTACCCCGCAAGGCGATGTGGTAGATTTGCCCATGGGCTCCACGCCTTTAGATTTTGCTTACCACATTCATACAGATTTAGGGCACAGATGCCGCGGCGCTAAAGTCAATGGTTCTATTGTGCCCTTAAATTATCAATTAACTTCAGGTGAACAAGTAGAGATCTTATCTGTTAAAGAAGGTTCCCCTAGCCGCGATTGGTTAAACCCACAATTGGGTTATATCAACAGTGTGCGTGCTCGCGCTAAAGTTCACAGTTGGTTTAAACGCCAAGCGCGCGATCAAAATATTCTGCAAGGCAAAGAAATGATTGAAAAAGAATTCAAGCGTATGGGCTTGGAGATGGGCGGCCTTGGGAAAATATTAACCAAAGTGGGTATGAAATCAATGGATGATCTCTATGCTTCCTTGGGTGGGGGCGATCTGAGAATCAGCCAGATTGTGAACGCTTTACAAAGAACAGAACAAGAGGAAGCTCCCGAGCAAATCAGCACCCATGTTGCCAAGTCAACGACACAGCACTCAGATATTACCATTCAAGGCGTTGGCAATTTATTGTGTCATTTTGGCCGTTGTTGTAAACCATTACCGGGTGACAGAATTGTAGGATACATTACCTTGGGTCGTGGGGTAACGATTCATCGTCAAGATTGTATCAATGTGTTAAACAAACCCGAAGAAGAGCAGCGTTTAATACAAGTACAATGGGGTGAAACTCGGCGTAATTTTTACCCGGTGGATATTGGTATTAAAGCTTATGATAGGCAAGGATTATTGCGCGATATTACTTCTATTTTGAGCAATGAAAAAGTAAACGTACTAGCGGTGAATACCTTAACCAATAAAGAAGATAATATTGCAAATCTGGTGTTAACTTTAGAAATTTCAGACTTGAGTGCATTAATGAATATTTTAAATAAAATAATGCAGCTCCCCAATGTGTTAGAAGCACAGCGGTTACATACTTAAACCCCCCTTAATCCCCCCTTTGATAACAAAGGGGGGAAAGAGAGCTACTCACAATGTCCAATAAAAACGCAACAATCGATGAACTGTTATCTATCATGGCCACCTTGCGCGATCCGGTTAAGGGTTGCCCCTGGGATAAAAAACAAACCATGGCCACCATTGTGCCCCATACTATAGAAGAAGCCTATGAAGTGGCCGATGCTATTGAAAATGGTACCACCGAGGATATTAAATCCGAGTTGGCTGATCTTTTATTACAAATTATTTATTATTGCCAAATTGGCAAAGAAGAAGGCAAATTTGATTTTGCTGATATTGTTAATGAATTAAAAGATAAATTAATCCGCCGTCATCCGCATATCTTTAATAATGAAAATGTTCCTGCACAAGAACACAGTGTCTTGTGGGAAGCTATAAAAGAAAAAGAACGCCAACAAAAACCGCAAAATACCGTATTGTCCGGCATTGCCCATAACCTGCCGGCTCTATTACGTGCCCAAAAACTCCAAGCCAGAGCTGCCACGGTTGGCTTTGATTGGCCACATATAACTTTTGTGTTAGATAAAATCCATGAAGAAATTGAAGAGTTCAAAGAATCCTATGCCCAAGGGGATTTTGAGGCCACCCAAGAAGAACTCGGGGATGTACTCTTTGTTTGTGCTAATTTAGCCCGCCATGTGAAATCGGATGCTGAAACCATTTTGCGTAAAGCAAATGGTAAATTCGAGCGCCGCTTTTCGGGAGTGGAGCAAAGGGTAGTGAAATCGGGTAAGCCTTGGCAGGACTTTAGTTTAGAAGAATTGGATGCGTTTTGGGATGAGGTGAAGGCACAAGAGTGATTTTATAAATCCATTCTTGATACCCCATTTGATAACTAAGAATGGTTTTATCTGACACAAAAAATCATACAACTATATGATTTTGAAAAAATTGTCGATAAAGTGTTGACTTAGGCAGACAAGAAAAGTAATTTAGCAAACATAGTTTTGTTAACCTTACTTTGGAGTCGCTATGAGAAACTTATCCCTCAATGAAACATTATCCATTACTGGCGCAGGCTATTCAGAATATATCGTAACAGCGGCCGCAACCGTATACACAGCAAGTTCATTGTTTGCTATTGGTGAAGGCTTTGGTAAAGCTGCTGCTGTTGCATTTGCACTAAATGCACCAGCCGCGTTTGTACCGCTGAGTACTGTATTGCCCTTAGCAACTGCGGTTGCCTTACCAGCATGTGCATTTGGTTATTATTTTGATTCAAGCTTTAAGCAATCCGTTGATTCAACAGTTGCTGCCTTCATAGGCTAATTAAATTACCCCCCCCTTAATGCCCCCTTTGATAACAAAGGGGGCGTCAGGCGAAGCATTCTTTCTTACGAAACTTTTCTCACAACCCCGACATGATCTCTCTTTCTTTAGGCGAAGGTTTAGGACTGTGATGTCGATAGAACTCATGCAATTCATGAATGATTTCATCTGGTGTGTCTACCACTTTATACAAATCTAGATCTTCAGCAGAAATGGTTTCATTGGCGACTAGCTGTGTACTAAACCAAGTTAATAAATCTTTCCAAAAAGCCCGCCCAACAAGAATGATAGGGATTTTTTTGGTTTTGCCGGTTTGTACTAACGCTAAAATTTCAGCAAGTTCATCAAGCGTACCAAAACCACCTGGCATCACCACATAAGCTGAAGCATATTTCACAAACATCACTTTACGGGTAAAGAAATGTCTAAAGCGTAAAGAAATATCTTGGAAATCATTCATTACTTCTTCATGCGGGAGCACAATATTAAGTCCAACACTTAATGAAGGGCCTTCTTTGGCACCTTTGTTGGCTGCTTCCATGAGCCCTGGGCCGCCGCCAGTAACTACTGTATAGCCATGCTCAGATAATGCCTTTCCTATATCAAATGTTAATTGATACCAAGGATGTCCTTCTTTTAACCGCGCTGAGCCGAAAATGCTAACTGAAGGGGGAATATGGACGAGGCGTTCATAGCCTTCAACGAATTCAGCCATTACCTGGAAAACTTTCCATGATTCATGTGACATTGCTGAATCGCTGATGTTTAAGGATCGGGGGTCCTTCCTCATTTTTTCATCCTTATGTTATTTTTCATATTATTCACTCTTTCACTATAACACCCAACCGCAAGTGTTTCCAGTTAAGGTGGGTTACTAGCATTGGATTGTTCACACAACTATATTTAAAGAGACTCATCATGATGCAAGGTTCCCTATGAGCAATGCAGATCCCAATGCGCCGCTGCGTAGCAATGTTCGCCTGCTTGGGCAATTGCTGGGTAAAACGCTCAAAGAACAAGTTGGAATTAATTTATACCAGCAAATTGAAAGCATTCGTCTATTATCCAAAGAAGCTTGTAATGGCGATCAAGAAGCGATTAAAGCATTGAATGAAATTTTACCTGCTTTAAGCAATCATGAAATGTTAGCGGTTGTTCGTGCTTTTGAACACTTTTTAAATTTAGCCAATATTGCAGAAAATGTGCATCGCATTCGTCGCAGTCGCTGGCACGCACGTAAAGGCCCTATGGCACAATTAGGTTCTATCGAAGCGTTGCTGAGGTCTTGTCAAGAAAAAAACATTTCAAGTGCCGAGTTAACTAAAGTCGTTGATCAATTAAGCATCGATTTAGTATTAACCGCGCATCCTACTGAGGTGATGCGCAGAACCTTGATGCAAAAGTTTGATAGAATCGCTAATTTATTAACGCTGTGCGACGAAGCACAATTAACCCCAAATGAAAAAGAAGAGGTAAACCAATCCTTATATCGCGAAACAACCGCTATTTGGCAAACAGATGAAATTCGTCGACGTCGACCAACCCCATTAGAAGAGGCGAAATGGGGGTTTGCGATTGTGGAGGGGACCTTATGGGAGACGGTACCCAAATATTTACGGGAAATGAATAAGCAATTATCTACAACATACAATATTTCATTAGAGCTTAAATCAAGTCCAATTCGTTTCAGTTCATGGATGGGGGCAGATAGAGACGGCAACCCCAATGTGACTGCCAAAATAACTGAAAAAGTCTGTTTAATGTCACGATGGGTTGCAGCTGATCTTTATGTGCGTGATCTGGCAAAACTTTCGGCTCAATTATCCATGGCGCATTGTAATGAAGATTTGAGGAAGGTCGTTGGAGAATCCAGTGAGCCCTATCGTGCGGCTTTGCACCTTATCAGAGATAAATGTCTCAATACCGTAAAATGGATTGAGGCTGCTCTTAAAGGCAAAACAGGTGAGTTTAAAGACATTCTCGAAAACAAAGAACAGCTACTTGAGCCTTTATTGCAGTGTTATCAATCCTTAGTTGAATGCAAAGGTGAATGTATTGCGCAAGGCGAGTTAACCGATCTTATTCGTAAAGTGGCTTGTTTTGGGGTGACGTTGACCCGCCTAGATATTCGCCAAGAAGCGGCCAAACATACCGTTTTACTCGATGAAATAACCACTTATTTGGGGTTGGGCTCTTATGAAAAATGGGATGAACACCAGCGTTTTAGATTTTTACAAGAACAATTAAACAATAAAAGGCCGTTGGTAAGTCCAGCGCAACAATTTTCCGAACAATCACAAGAAGTGTGGGCAACCTTTTGCATGATTGGCCAACAAATAGAAGAGTCTTTGGGTGCTTATGTGATTTCTATGACCAAATCACCGAGTGATATATTGGCGGTATGTTTACTGCAGCGAGAAGCAGGGGTTAAAAAGCTGCTGAGAGTAGTGCCACTATTTGAAACGCTTGATGATTTAAATAGGGCATCAATTTGTCTGGATGCCATTTTAGGTTGTGAATGGTATAAAACACATATCCAAAATCATCAAGAAATTATGATTGGCTATTCCGATTCAGGTAAAGATGCTGGGATCTTAGCGGCTGGTTGGGCGCAATATCGTGCCCAAGAAGAGTTGGTAAACATCGCCCAAAAACACCATGTATTGTTAACGCTATTTCATGGACGCGGTGGCTCGGTAGGGCGAGGTGGCGCGCCTGCTCATATGGCAATTTTATCACAACCGCCCGGCTCTGTGGATGGACGTTTGCGTTTAACCGAACAAGGCGAAGTGATTAGAAATAAATACGGTTTAGGTCAACGGGCATTTAGAACATTAGATCTTTATGTTAGTGCAACCCTGCAAGCCTCCCTTTTACCGCCGCCACAACCTAAAGCAAAGTGGCGTCAGATGATGGATAAGTTATCAACCCAATCATTTAATGCCTATTCCCAAGTTGTTAAACATAATAAAGAATTTGCAGCGTATTTTCCTAAAGTAACACCGTTAGAAGAAATAGGCTCGCTGATGATAGGCTCTAGGCCGCCACGTCGTCATCAAACAAGAGGCATAGAAGATCTTCGTGCTATCCCTTGGGTTTTTTCTTGGACACAAAATCGACTTTTGTTACCGGCTTGGCTAGGTGTTGGCGATGCACTCTTAGCTTTGAACCCTGCCGAAAATAAATTGATTCATGAAATGCTGCAAGGTTGGCCTTTTTTCCAATCGTTGCTGAGTTTAATAGAGATGGTGTTAACCAAGGCTGATCCGGCGATATTTTCTTATTATGAAAAGAGTTTAGTGTCTGAAGAAAATCACCAGTTGGGAATGCTTTTAAAAGAAAAATTGGACCAAACCATAAGCGCTGTCAAAGCTGCCTTGCAAGTTGATGAACTTTTACAAACGAATCCTGTTTTATTGCGTACCTTGCTATTACGCGCGCCCTATCTTTATCCTTTACATGTTTTGCAAGCTGAACTTTGCCGCAGAGTGCGAACCAGAGAAAGTCATTTGCAAGATGAACAAAGAGATGCTTTGATGATCACGATTTCTGGTATAGCGGCAGGGATGCAAAATACTGGTTAGGTGCCTTACCAGGATGAATGAAAATTGGACTATGGTTATTGGTTTGACCTCAAACAGTCGTTATACTTTCAGCAACATTGAGCACAGATTAAGGTGATGAAGATGCGAGCAATATTAATTGGCCCCCCTGGCTCAGGAAAGGGTACCCAAGCGCAATTTATTATGGAGCGTTTTGAAATCCCTCAAATTTCAACAGGGGATATGTTAAGACAACATGTTTCCGAAAAAACGCCGATGGGTACGCAAGTAAAAATTATTATGGATTCGGGTAAATTGGTGCCCGATGATATCATCATAAAAATGGTGCAAGAACGTATTAAAAAACCAGACTGCTCAAAAGGATTTTTGCTTGATGGCTTTCCACGCACGGTTAAACAAGCAGAAGCCTTAGCAATGGCTGGCGTACAAATTGATAAAGTTATTGAAATAGACGTGCCAGACGATGAAATTGTCAAGCGTTTAAGTGGTCGTTGGACCCACCCCGCTTCAGGAAGAGTGTATCATACCACGTTTCAGCCACCCAACAGGGCGCATCATGATGATGTGACCGGCGAACCGCTTATTCAACGAGATGATGACAAAGAAGAAACCGTACGAAAAAGGCTGGCTGTCTATCATACTCAAACTGCCCCCATCGTTGGGTATTATCAACGGTTGTCGCTGCGTGATCCCCAAGGATTACCCAACGTCATTAAAATTAATGGACAAGAACCACCGCTTGTTGTGTGTGAAGAGATTTTCAGATTTCTTGCATAATCTTTGAAATCACGGAAAATTAGCTAAAATTTGCATGTTTATTGGGAAAAAATACAGTAAACATGCGTAGTTTTATGTTTAAAATTTCCCATATAATACAATGACATGTGACACTTTTCGCAAGCTTTTTACGTTTTAACGACAAATAACACAAAATTCTTGTAGATCTTCAAATTTGGTGTGCTATGTTTTTTATACGCACCTTTTGGTGAAATGATTTGGAGTGTTAATTATGGCTACAAGAAAACGTAAATTTAAATCACGCGCAAGAAAAACAACAACATTTTCGCAAAAAACCAAATGGATGAAAATGGTTAAAAAAGCTAAACGTAGCGAAAAAGTTGCTCTCAAAAAAATAGGGACATTAACCCGTAAAATTAGCACCCTTTTAAAACAACATGCTTCAAAAATACGTAAATTGCGTAAACAGCATACAGCTGAGCTTAAGAAGTTAAGAAATGCAGCTAAAGGGTTTGCTACAGCAACACGCCGCAAAGCTAAAAGCGTTAAAAAAGCATTTGGATATAAAATGACTACAAAACGTCGCCCAAGTGCGAAACGTCGTAGCATAGGCAAAACGACTTATGGTTATAGAAGAAGATCTTCAAGAAGAAACTACCGTAAAGTCGCTTAATTTGCTTAAATTTAGTAAAAAACGCCGTTGATCCTATGCTTAAGTAGGATCAACGGTTTTTTTTTGCTGGTTTATTATGAATACAATTGCAGTAGATGCTTTAATGAATCAAACACGCCAATTAGCGGCACTGTATCGCCAAACAACGGGGCAGACCCTACCAGTAAGTGCGGAGCTAGGGCGTTATGATGCAGCTTGTTTACTTGGCTTGCAGCCTGGTCCCAAGCCTCCGATTGCTGGGGTAGATTTTATTGGATGCGAAGGTCCTTATCACTGTAAGTCTATACAAGTTAAATCGCGCGTTATTTTTAACGAAAATAGCAACAGTGCTCGAATAGGCCAGCTTAATTTGGCCATGCCTTGGGAAATTGTTTTATTGGTGCTCTATGACGAGAACTATCAGCCATTTGCTATTTATGGTGCTACTAAGGAAGAGGTCGTAGAAGCTATTGCAAAAGCAACGGCAAGGCTTAAACGCGGGGCAATGTCACTGGCTAAATTTAAAGTCATAAGCCAGTTAGTCTGGACGCAAGAAAATGGGCTTGAATGGGATGAGATCTGGACCAACGGCAGGGCCTCCCGCTAACAAGTAGGTACATTACTTCCTTGTAGGGGCGCATCCTGTTGTAC
>JAFECS010000034.1:0-15653 GCA_018241965.1 Pseudomonadota bacterium
ATCATCGAATATTTCATCATCATCTAATTGCGTTGATGAAAGTGGTTGTGGACCTTGTTGCATGTTGCCTCCCATTAAATTGTTATTAAGCTAAATTATTCTTGGTTGTGAAATGATCGTAGCAATTTGTGACGAGCAAGTAATGTCATTGAAAATATGACTATAAATTTCAGATTAATTAAGAGATTGGATTAGAGATTAGAAAAGGTAATTAAAATAAAGCTCAACAATATATCGCCAATGGTCATTGTCACTCTATCGCCATAATGTGCATAATTAACGGCATCAACGAAATTGTTACTGGGGCAATATTTATAATAAGCTAATGCAGCTACGCCATAATCAAAGCCAGGCTCATCTTTGCCTGCATTTATTAAAAGTTTTACATTGATACAATCTAGGGCTTGCGAAGGATAACCGGGGGAGATTTCTCCGCCAACGATCGACAAAACTTGCGTATTGCTTAGCCACTTCATACGTATATCATTGAATAAGCATTCCCAAAATAACAAATAAAAATGAGATTATAAAATTATATGACAAGAAACAAGATCCCTCAATAAGTTTTTAGTAAATGATATTTTTTATAATTTTAATTTTTCAAGTTCTGAAAGGAGTTCCTCATCTATCTTAAGTGGTTCAGGTAATGTAAAGTCTTTGCTTTCCTCAGGTCTTTGCGTTATTAAGGGCATCTGAAATAACAAGCTTTTTACCTCAGTTTCTGGTAATGCTGCTCCTGCTCCTGGGGCTTGGGCCTGAGCCTTAGATAATGCCATTTTTACTTTTTCTAATGCGACATGTGTTTTTTCTAATTGCTGTAATAAGGACAAGCCTGTGATATCAATTGTGTCGAGAAATTCTTGCGCTAAGTGAGGATGTTGCTCTTTGAAGTAAGCTATTTCATGTGCTTGCTTTGAACTTATTTTTTCATAGCCCAATACAAAACGTTCATATCGCCACGGTCCTTGACGTCCATTGTAGGGAGGTTTGATAGAAACGTATGGGTCTAGTTTATGCAAACGATTTAAAAAGGGTTCCCACAAGACATCTATTTTTGTAGAGCATAATGCCCTATTGAGTGAAACATTTTGCAGACTACATATTTGCCTAAATCGCGCAACTTCTTCCTGGGTGAAATAGGGAAACATCAAATTATAGGCACTTAGCATTACTTCTATCCCGTTAATTTAAACAACTGAGCTTAAAGGGTGCGCATATTAGGGGTTATAATTCTTTATGTCAAACATACAATGTTAGTTGGCTCAACTATGCGTTAATATTTTTGATGGTTGTAGAAATATGTCAAAAAAATTAATATAGCTGCCCTCTATAATAATAAAAAATGAGCAAACGAATGCTTGAACCAAGCCTAGGCAAGAATTCCAATAAGATTGAATCATTGTTGGAAAACGCAGAAAAAGCTTTAGATGAAAATAATTTTGAACAAGCCATTTTGTCCCTTCAAGAAGTTGTTAAATTAAAAAAAAGTAACGGAGTAATAGGGGCTCAATTAGCGGATGCTTATTATGATCTGGCAAGTGCTCATCATGAACTTTCTTACGCAAGTGAGACAGAAGAGAAAAAGCATTTACAAAAAGCGCTTAAATATGTAAATAAAGCGCTTAGTGGTTATTATACAACGCCTGATGATTGTCTGGATGACATTAAGGAATGTAATAAGCTTATAGTGTTAATAGAAAAGAATTTAGCTGAACAACAGCGTGTTAAAAAGAGGGCTAAAAAAAGCCAATCCTCTAAAAAAAGATCAAAACAAAGCAATGATCCAGCGCCTGTACAAGAAGAAAGACCTCTTGAACCACCGACACTTGTACATGAACATTTGCCGCCACTTGAATTATTCAACAGTGAACGTCTTAACGTTCAACTCGACTTTGCATATCCAGAACAAAATTATTTACCGCAATTTGCTTTAACAAATAATAGAGGCACTTATTCTTTAGAAGAAAATGCCGATGCGGCAGATAAGCAGGGGATGAGTAAACATTTATTTAATCCCTAAATTTTAAGGTGTGTTTTCATTAAACAGGGTGATTTGTCTTAGGTCAGGGGCTTTGCACTTTTTAAAAATAAAAGAGAAGCGTAAACTGTTATCATTGGCTCTTTAAAAAAGAGGTAATTACAATGAAAACACCCGCTAAACATATTTTTATGTGGATGAAAAGCATTGTATTACTCATACTATTTTCCCCCTCTGTACTATTTGCTACAAACAACTTAAAAGTGGTTAGTTTTAATATATTAGCGCCATGCTGGGCTTCCCCAAGTCTTTACCCAGCAAGTAGTTTACCCTTATTAGATAGAGCATTTCGTCGTGAGCGGATAATTGCTTTTTTGCAACAACAAGCGCCTACGACAGATATATTTGCTTTGCAAGAAACAACATTAGTTGAATTGGGATATATTAAAGATGCAATGAAAAGTGGTTTTGATTTATATCCAGCGTATCATTCTCCCACCTATTGGTCTAATTGGATTACTGTTGATCCTCCTTGGGAACCTAATGGCGTGGCATTGTTAGTGAAAAAGAATTTGTTAACCAATGTTAATTTTCAAGATATGCCTCTATCAGACGATGGTAACCATTCTGCATACTTAGTAGCAAAGCTTAAAAGTAACTCGCAAAAAATAGTGCGGATCGCATCAGTACATTTAGATAGTGATAAATCTTATAACCGCGAACGTGAATTAAATAGCTTGTTACAAACAATGGTTCCATTAAATAATTCAATAGATGTTATTGCCGGTGATTTTAACTTTGAAATTACCAATGGAAACTTAAAAAATAATTTAGCCACAGCAGGCTTTACTGATATCTTAACTGCCTTAGGCAAAGATGGTTATACAAGCCCTTATTCAACAACCTATTATAAATCATCTAACTGGTCAGACATTGATCATGTTCTAGTACGTAATTTAACCCCTATAGCAGGTGAAATATTTAGCTTTAATTTGTACAATATTTATCCAAATGATGAAGAAGCAAGAATTAATGCTAATTTATCAATTTGTGGCTCTGATCACTTTCCCATCACAGGAACAGCTGGAAATTAAATTGAATATAACAATGCCAGGTTCCCCCTGAAAAAGAGTACTATGGGATATCCTGAGTTTTTATGTTAAATACTTAGTTTGCGCACACACATTCCTAATTCTTCAATATCATCATTGTCTTCGTCATCCAATACTGCGCCATGTATTGCACCTATAGATTGTAAAGTTTGTATGACATTAAAATCTGCAGCATCAGGTGGTGTGCTTTGATATAGCATCCGGGACAAAGGTAACCTGCCAGTTACTTCGCGTGCCCTTAATTCGCGAAAGGTTGGGGTGTACTGAACCATGGGTAAATAGAGAAAATCAGGAAAAACACCTAAATTATGTTGAGGATCAATATATCTGCGTCTTGCCAGTAAAGTGTTCCAGGTGGTTGCTTGAGGTGGCATACCTTCTTGAGCTTGATTTAAATAGATTGGTCTTTCACTAAGGGTATGTAGCTTAAGGGTGAAGTGCCGCAATTTAACTGTTTCACTAATAAAAGATTCATCTAAGCTATCAATATGATCCATTGGATGGCGAGCGTCATAGATTATGGGCTCTGCGCGTTCAAAGCGTGCTTTTACTTCTATTGCTTGTTGTTCACAGGTAGGTTCAAGATCATCGCTTACGGTAAAACCAAGGGCGTAGAGTATATTCGCACAACCTGTGGGGGCATGAAAAATAACCTCATCAAAGCCATGGATCTGTGCAATTTCAAGGGCAATGTGCACGAAGGGAGCTACATTAGCAGCTGTATCAAACTCATTAAAATTCATTAACACAGATAAATTAACCGGCTGGTAAGTAATTCTGCCGCTAGCGCTTTGTTGATGATGACTTAAGAAAAATTGACTTGGCCCTTCCAAAACGGATTCTTCATCATAATGATGATGCCATGAAGGACACATGGTAAGAAGCCTTACGTTACTTCCAAGACTCACCGTCATTCTTAAGGTATTTTCCAAAGGGTTCTTCCAACTTTTTAGCAGAAAATCTCTTAAATCATGATTTTTAAAAGGTATATATGCTTCTAAACCTTCTGCTAACATAAAGGCAGGGTGATCTAGCACATCTGGAATGAGATTTCCATTAACGCCATGTTCAGTCAATGTTCTTAATTGAGTTTGACGTAGCGTGATGATGAGCTCATCAAGTTCATGTAAAAATGTAAATAAGGTAAGATTCTGAAAATCAGCGCTAACTAAATGCTTAAAACTTCTTTTTCTTCGTGCTGTTCTTTCTGCTTTTTCTAATGTAGCCAATAATTTTTTGAATTTTGCGTGAAACGTTGTGGTTAATAAAATCAATCCTTGAAGAGCATTATTGCGATTATAGTAGGCTTTTAAGCTGTCATGTGGTGCGCCTACAATTTCATTTGTTCTTCTTTTAATAAGGCCGATAAGCGCTTCCAATGCATTAATTAAAATATCTTTTTCAGTAGAAAACATAAAGCTGCCAGGTGGGTTTGATTTGTCTCTATACAGCCCACCACCACTTACTAGAACAATATTTCCAACAAGATCTAGTCTAGATCTTGTGCGTACACGGGGGTCCCATGTTTGCAATAATGTCATCACATTTTGGGTAATTTCTTGATCACTTTGAAGAATACGTTGTTGGCCTAGCATGATGCTCTCGATGGTTGTGCACAGTGGCATTTAATTGTAATGATTTTAATTAATTAAACATCGGAAGTCTTTAGTATTAAGCTAGAAGATAGGAAGTGTCATGAGCGTTCAGTCGGCCAGCAAACACAAATTCAAGGGGCTTAGCCCCTTGAATGTTTTTCTAGAGATCAAAGTAGACCAAAGTGTTGTATAAGGCACCAATACCTGCTCCTACGCTAAAACCTGTTCCAAGGCTAAGCGCAAGGCCCACGGGGTTTGCTGAAAATGCTGTTACGGTGAAAACAAGCGCGCCTGTAAAGATGCCACCAGTTGCAGGAAATAACCAATCGCTAGGCCGAATTTTGCCATATCCACCGGATACAAATTCAATTTCATTCATTGTTAATGTTTTCATTTAACACCTTATTCCAAACCAAGATACACTGAAGCTGCAAAAATACCTACAACAAATCCTACGGGGATCCCCACTAATGAACCAGCCATTGCTGTAGGGACGTTAACAAGAAAAGCATAATCACCGGTTGCTTGGCCAACACATAACATGGCTCCAGCAATACTGCCCAAAACTGAACCGCCAATTCCCCATGTTAATTGGGTTTCAAATCCTGTCATCTTAGCGCCTGTAACATTCAAGATTTCTGTTTGATTTAATGTTCTCATAAAAACCTCCAATTGATATGATAAGCGAATTGTATGTAAACGTTCACTCACTGTCAATGGTAAATAATATGTTTGCCAACTAAGACATTCTTTAATGCTAAACTTTATTTATGCTATTAGGCGCTGATCTCGAGCTAAGATAATGACCAATAATAGTAGAATGATTCAGGAAGTATTTGCCCAAGCGAATGTCACCTTAAACGGTAATAATCCTTGGGACATCATTGTTAATGACAATCATTTTTATAGCCGCCTACTCAACAACACAAAACTCTCAATAGGCGAAACTTATGTAGAAGGCTTGTGGGATTGCGCTAAAATTGATTCTTTCATTTATAGAGTTCTCACAGCAGATTTAGCCTCTAAAGCATTAGCACATCCCAAATTTTGGCGAAGCGCTTTAAAGCAACGCTTTTATGATTACATACATAATCTATTTAATCATCAAACCGAAACTAAATCATTCATTGTAGGAAAACAACATTACGATATTGGGAATGATATCTACCAAGCGATGTTAGATAAAAGAATGGTATATAGTTGTGGTTACTGGGAAGGAGCTAAGACATTAGACGAGGCCCAAGAATTAAAGCTTAAGCTTATTTGTGAAAAATTAGATTTAAAACCTGGCATGACAGTACTAGATATAGGGTGTGGGTGGGGTTCATTTGCAAAATATGCCGCTGAAAATTATAAAGTGAGTGTCCTCGGGATCACCATTTCTAAACAACAATATGAATATGCAAAAAATGCTTGTGCCAACTTGCCGATAGAAATTAGATTTCAAGATTATCGCGAATTGTTGCAAAAAAAAGAACAATTTAATCGCATTGTTAGCATAGGCATGTTTGAACATGTGGGGTTTAAAAATTATCCTATTTACATGAATACAGTCTCTCATTGTATGAAAGAGGATGGATTGTTTTTGTTGCATACCATTGGCGCTAACAGTTCAAAATATGTCAGCAATAGCTGGTTAAACAAATATATTTTCCCAAACTCTCATCTTCCGACGATAACGCAACTAGCATCGAGTTTTGAAAGTATATTTATTATGGAAGATTGGCAAAATATAGGTTTTAACTATGATAAAACATTAATGGCTTGGCATCATAATTTTAATAATCAGTGGGATAATTTAAAACACAGATATAATGAACAGTTTAGAAGGATGTGGAATTTTTATTTACTCTCATGCGCAGGTGCATTCAGAGCACGTCATAATCAGGTATGGCAGATTTTATTATCCAAAAAGGGGTTGCCAAGCGGATACTCACCTGTACTGATTGTGAAAAATACGAATTAGACTTTTAAAAAAGAAGATGAATTTTTTCAATATCAGCCACAGTCAATTCAAACTGAAATATCGCTAAATCTTCAACCATGTGAACATCTGATGTTGTTCCTGTTAGTGGGACAACACCCAGTTGCGTTAAGTATCGAAACAATACTTGAGCAGGGGTCTTGTTATATGAAGAGCAAATTGCGGTAATGACCGAGCTTTGGAGTATTTGGGGATTAGCGGTTAAGGTCCAAAAGCTTTGATATACGATATTCTTTTCATTACACCATTTGCGCAATGCTGTATCGAAATTTGTTTCTCGGTAAAATCTATTTTGGAGGATTGTAGGCTTAACGGTTGCATCATCATAAAGCTGCTGCATTTCTGATAAATCATAGCAATTACTTATTCCCAATTGCTTTACACCAGACCGACTCACAATTTCTTCCATTGCCTTCCAAGCTTCCATGGTTTCTTGATGTGTCCTCAGGGGGGAGTGCAGGATTAACGCATCAATGTAAATTGTCCCCAAGTTTTTCTGGGAAACAGCAAAAGATTCTAGAACCTGCTTATATAGAGGCGCATGTGGATTGTAAGGGATATTATTAGGATCTTGACCCGACAGGGGAGTAAACTTGGTTTGTATATAGATCTCGTCTCTTGGTATGCCTATTTTCTCAAGTTCTTTGAATGCTTGCCCAACACCAGGTTCAAAATAATGTCGAGGTTGACATGCGGTATCTATACCTCTAAAGCCACGTTTTATCGCTTTAACAACTAAGGATGCTGTTTTTTCTTTTTTCCAAGCGGTGCCATAAATAATTTTAGGCATAGTAATTCCCTTGTTCATTCACGCAGCTCCCTGTTGAGTTAAAGCTTTTTACAATCAGCCAAATAAATAATATACAGCATTTATTTGAATAAGTAAAAAAACAAAAATACAGCTGCTCGATATTACGAGCAACTGTAACAAGTAAAGTAAATGAAGTTTATTTTAACTTTGCAGTTAGCGATCCCAGTAATACATATTCAACAAATTCTTGAGAAACATCAGATTTAATATTGTTTCCATCTTCAAGAATGCTGCCTTGGAAATAAATTGTGGGTTCTGCATCATTTAAAATGGCATCATGCTTATCAGCATCCAACCCCAGTGCTTGATAAAACTTCGTCTTTTGTTCATTATTACTGAATTTAGTAATCAAGAGTTTGTTTGCAATTAAAGTGGAGGGGATATAAAGAATATTGTCTTTTCCTGGCATTGTTTTTACCAGTGTTCCATTATCAGCAAACACATAACCAATAAATTGATCACGTAGTGATTCAGATGCAAATCTTATTGCCAAATCATTTGAGTCTGTCTTAAACAAAGTAACTCTTCCTTGAGGTTCTTTAGCAGCAGCAGGACGAGCTGGTTGCTGACTAGAAAAAGAAGGAAGGTAAGGAGCCGTTTGTGGCGCTGGTTTAGGTGTAGCTGCGCTAGGTTGTGGTGCTTGTGGAAATAGGAATTGTGTTAAGGATGGTACAGGCACGGGCGCGGGACTATTTAATACGGGAGCACTAGGTTGTGGTATGGTGCTATGTTCCTTTGTAAGTTTAGCTAGTGCTTTAGATACAACAATAGGGCCTTTAAATACATCGTCATCTATCCGCAGCCTTTGATGATTAGCGTCCCGTGAATATATTAACTTGCTGAATTCTTGCGCTACTTTTTTCGTAGTAAAATCTAGAAAATAGGTTATGTCGTTGTTGGTAAAATCAGTATCGCTATCTTTTATCTTATAAGAGTAAGGTATACTAATTCCATTGGTGCGAACAAGATTTATATTATTAACTTGTAGTGCATATGGGTCCACTTCCTTTAATTTTTTGACAAATGCATCTCGCATGGTTTGACTTTCAAAAATTAGTGTTAATACTCGATCACCAAGCTCCACACCAATTGTTCTTGATTTTTCTTCAGCATACCTGTCTGCTAACGCTGCCAGCTCAGGGGTTAAAGGAATTTTTTGACCTTGAGAATAATTGCGGCCGTTAGAGTTTGTGTCAAAATCAACATTATAGACACTAGTAGGCTTAGATAAAATCAATTTACTAAATTCATTCGCGACTTTTAAATTTTTAAAATATACTTTATGAACTGTATAATCCCCAGTATAAGTTGAGCATGGTAGCATTATAGAGTTTGTTCCCTCTAAATAGATTGGTTTTTTTTCATAATAATATTCGCTTTCTAGTAATTTGGGATCGATTTCTTTTAAATGTTCAATAAACCCATCACGCATCGCTTGACTTTCGAAATCAATGCGTAAACTTTGACCATAACTGGCATATGGAGATCCACAAGCTGTTACGATAATTGATCTGTCTTGTTTATTTGCACCATAAATACTCATGTGAAACCTCTTTTTAAAAACAAACGAATACAACTTCAGATAAGTTAAGTTACTTATTTTTGGAGGTGTTGTATGCCGGAAAAAATCCTGAGAAATACTATGGCTTAGCTTATGTTGATGAATTTTAAGTAAAAAATAGGTTTAACTGGAATGATGAATCGATAATCTCAACAAAGTAGGGTTACAAGTGGTATTGATTCTCCCTCAAACTTGAATTAACGGGTTGTTTCCATTAAATTAACCCCTTTTTGCTGTATTAGGGGTGGGAGCAATGGCAATAAAAGGGGCTATCAAAGTTGAAAGTTCGCAAGAGGCGCAATTAATTGAGTTTATTAAGCGCTACTACTCCAATGAAAAATTAGAAGCACACCTCGAAGCAGACAAAATACAGTCCATTTTAGCGCAATTTACTGCCATCAAAGAATATGCACAAGAAACCTTTACTGAACATTCATTATTAACTGATGAAGAAATGATAATACTCACGTTGAGTATTTTTTCACCTCACCCTTCACCTGAAAAAGCCATTGTCGCCAAAGAAAGAAGCTACATGGAAGTGAAAAGAGCGCTGAGCCGTTTTTACTGCGTTGAGCAGTTGCAACGGGATGAAGCAGGTTTTGCTGAATTTGTTGCCTGCCAACAACAAGATAAGAAATATATTCCGGGTTTAAATAAAGAAGAATATCTCGAAATCTCCAAAAAATTTCAAGCGAAAGATAGGCTAACAATAGATACCTTAAAACTGGCTACGTTAATAAGCTCGGTGCCTTTATCCGCTGAGGCAAAAAAGCGTGCAGATAAAATATTTGGCAAAGGTAATTATGTAGTTGATTCAGTAGAGTTCCCAGCCAAGGTATTTGAAGATATTAATCTTGCTCGTCAAATTTATCCGCAGGTAGATGTATTCTTAAACCATTTGGAAACTGAAGCACAAAGACAAAGAGTAACAAAACTATTAAAATCTGCTTTTTTACATCATTGTCACTATCGTCACATGTTGTATACCGAAGGGTCAAAAAACATGTTTACAACTTTTATCAAAGAGGTAAAAGCAGGGCGATTAGACAAAGAAGGGTATGATTTTTGGGTGCTCTATTGGACAACCAATATCGCAGGCTTTCAAGGCCAAGTTGAACCAAAGGGTGCTTATTACCTTACTTTATATACCTATAAGACAATGAGAGCATTAGAATCGGTATTAGAGTCAGTTTTTGAAGATGAGACTGTTACCGAAAAAGATTTATTAAGCGCTTACCTGAATAAAAGAGCAAGCATGCTGGATTTAGGCAATGTTCAGGCAATGCGGCTTAGTCTAAATTTAGCTGAACAATTGTTCTTGGCGCATATAGGCGCGATGATGCGTATGTATCATCCTGAACAAGGCCAATTGCTAAGCGCTGCTTATATGATGGAAAAAAGCGTTGTTGATCCCTTACGTAGAGAGTTTTTCTCACCAGATGAATCCATGCCAACGCCAACCTATGCGCCTGCTTTATTTGCCAATGCGAAAGATCGTATCATTGAAAGATACGAACAAGAGAAAGTATTTCTCTCAACAAAGCGTATCAATGTTAAATCTGTCAATTTAACTGCCCAAGAACTCAAAGAGATGTTGGCGACTTTTGAAGCGCTAATTCTGTGTCTGCCCCTCTATTTAAAGGCACTGCAGGAATATAAACGCTTAAGAAGAGAAAAGTTAATTTCTGCTGATATCCCTTTAAGCTTTCAAACCATTGCTAACCAGAAATGGGTTGAAGAACTTTTTGATAAATCAATTATATTAGATAAAGTAAACATTTTAGAGCTTATAGACATAACCGTTTCTGAAAGCGGTGCTGTTACCTATAATAAAAAACCAAATTATGATGATTTACTACGTGCCCAGCAACAAAGAGAAGAAGCAGATCTATTTATTGATCCTAAAGCGCCAAAACCGGTACTTATGTCTGGGTTTACCTCTAAGCCCGCAGTAGGAGCGAGCAAGTTAGGTGAAGTTTC
This sequence comes from Pseudomonadota bacterium, assembly GCA_018241965.1. GTDB lineage: Bacteria > Pseudomonadota > Gammaproteobacteria > Berkiellales > Berkiellaceae > Berkiella. Next base: position 11,022 of record JAFECS010000034.1, read on the forward strand.
TGTTGTAGTACAACAGCCTAGCGATCAACAAGATAGAAAAGTATATAAATAAATTGTTGGTAGTAAACTATAAATAGTCTAAAAGAGACGGCCTCGTTAAGATTGTATAAATTGCGATACTTGCTTTACTACATTGGTATCAAACAATATTTTACGATGGCCTAGCTCTTGAGTTTCTAAGAAAGTGCCTTGTTTAAGAATTTTGATTACTTCTTGACCATCTTTAAAGGGAACCACATCATCATCTTTATCATGAACAATCATGGTGGGGATAGCAATTTTTTTAGCATTCTCTAAGAGAGAAAGTTTATTAAATATATCAGGACCAAAATCATTTTTAAGACGGGTTGTGATGTAGGTTTCAATGGATGCTGGCAGTGTTAAGGTGTTACAAAACTGATCGAGCGCAGTTTTTACTGTTGCTGGTGGGCAAAACATCACAATTTTATTTAATGGCAATTGGGCATTGTATAAATGACCAAATATTGCCCCTCCAAAAGAATGTGTAATTATACCGTGAAGGTTATCAATGCTTTGCAAAATTTCATTGATTGCTTTTGCGATAATAAATGCATTTGTTTTTTTGCCATCAGATTGGCCATGGGCAGGCATATCTAAACTCATGACCCTAAACCCGGCATTATTGAGTACTTCCACAAAACTGGAAACTTGGGTGCCACGACCACCCCAGCCATGAATAAAAAATACGGTAGGACCTTCACCCCAAGACCACACTCTTATCCGTAGATTATCGATGGTAATAAAACTTGCCTTGGCTTTTTGAGCGATGATTTGTTCTTGCTTTGGTGCTGTAAATCTTTGCGGGGTAAACCAAATTTGATAGGCATAATTTCCCATCACATTTGGCATAATTGGCGTTATTGTTTTAAACATCAACTGAAATAATTTTAAGGCAATAGGCTCGGCAGGCTTTTTATTTTGTACCATTGTATATCCAAGGTTTAATATATCGTCATTTAATCAAAGAGATATGCACTACAATACAAGCTTAACACATTAACAAACTTTTTTAGCGAAATCTTGCACTTCTTCTTCGTTTTTGGGCGTCAAAATAGCTTCCTAATTGAGCCACATTTTTGTTTGTTGAGTCGGCCTTTTTATGAGCTTTAGGTTTGGCTTTTATAAATAGTAATGGTTTTGTTGCAGGAGTTTTTGAAAGCAATGCTATTTCTGTTAACTTTCGAGAAAGTTCTTCACTAGTACTAGGAAATAAGGAATTCAATAAGGTATAGCTTTTTATTTTTGCTTGTTCACACAACCAAACGTTAAGCATTTCACCTGTATTAAACTCCTTGTTTGCACGCTTAATTGAAATAGAAGTTATATTTTTATAAAAAGCTTCATAATTTTCAAACAAGAAGGAGCGTAGGTCTTTCCCTTTTGTTGTTTCCCACAAGCCACCACCTAAAAGAGATGAAATAAGCAAACAAGGGATAGTCCAGAATCGCATTAAAAGTTGGTTGCCATTACTTGCCTGGCCGCCGTAAGAGGGGTACAGTTCTTTGATTTTAAGTATCACTTCGCGGGGCAATTTGGTTTCTACTGCTTTAAGGAAAGTGCCTTTTTTATAAATGGGATCATCCTCTTTTTCTTGTATACCAAAAAAAGGAAACCAAGTTTTAGCGAAACCAGAGCTATCACCAGAGGAACGATAAAAGGGCATGCCACCTATTGAGATAACAGCGTGTTCTTCATCTTTTTTTAAATTGACGTGTTCAAAAGAAAGCATAGCGTCCAAACATATCAGATAAACTTGATTTGTAGGCTAGCAAATTTAAACTAATGAATCAATGTGAATGTAAATACACGCAATTTACCTTGTTGGCATGGGTATCAAAAATGCCTAAAATAGAGAGATGGCTTCTTAAAACCTTTTATATAGGGGGATAATTATGCCGCGACCAAAACACCCTGCACAGGAGCATGAACAGCGTAGGCACAATGAAGAAAGAGAAAGACTTCAACGTGAAAGGGCACGCCCAGTTAATCCTAGTCCTGATGCCCCTCCAGGAGATAAATTGCCTCAAAAGCCAAAAGTTAAGGGCGGTTAAGATTTCAAATAATTTAAATATCTACTCTGCGCGAAGGATTCGCACTGATAGGTGAACAATCAAACGTTGCTTTGAAAGTTTCATTTTGCTCCTGATTAAAGCTGAAACAATAATTTAAAGCCTTGCTGTGCTTTTAAATCAGATTTTCAAATATTAAGCATGAAAGCAAATAAATAGGTCTCTTTTACAATGCCGGTCCTGTTTTTTTACTTGCTGTGCGCTCTAAAGCAAGAGACATCTTTCCACGATTTTCATAGAATATATTTCTGCAATCTTCAGAGGTTTTTACAAATTCTGCGCTCCAATACTGATCAAGGTTTTTAAATCGCACTTTGTCTTGAACCATATCTTTTATGCCAGCTTTAAGTTCTTCTTTTAATATTTGCATTCCCATAAATTGTTTTTCAAGCAAGGTTAGACTTTTGCGAAGTTCATCTTCTTTTGCTGGGTCTAGTTCGAGATTTTGGAATTGTTGAACTAATTCTGCGCTTTGTTTAGAAACTGTTTTTAATAAAATATCACATTCGGAATAAAAATATCGCATTGATTCAAGAAGTGCTTTATCACCGCCTTGTGTCCCATACCACCATTCAGACCATGTGGTAGGTACATCAAGATAATTTTTACCTTCTGTTTTCTTAGGTATTATCGCTTTTCTAAAGAGTTCAATTTGCAATACATTATTTTTATCAAAAAAGTTAACTTGTGGTTCAAACTTGAATAAATCTATGGCAGCTTGAAGCTTGCCAACGGTTGCTTCTCGCATGGCTTTTTTGTTTTTCTCTGCTTCAATTTTTCGTGATTCTTCAAAATAACCTGCCGTTCGTGGGCTTGATTTCATTACTACACCTTGCCATAACTTTTTCCTTCGTTCATGTACTTGTTTCGCTTTTTGTAAAAATTCTCTTTGAGCGTCTGCTAATTCATCGTTATAATCTTTTACTGTTGGTAATCTTTCTTCATGGGTTTTTAATAGTGCCGGATTCGCTTTATATAAAGCTAATAATAAATATTGCTGTTTACTTTTATTAAATGGTTTTTGTGGTTTTGTAATTTCATCTCTTATTTTATCAAATACCTGCTTATTGTTTAAGCATGGCATGAGATCTAACTGTGATGATAAAGGAAAATGTTTGTCTTCAAAAAATTGTTTTAATAATTCTGTTTGTGATTTTAACAAATTAAAAATCACTTCATCGCTTAACAAATTTCCATAAACAAGACGTTGAACTTCAGCATTGTAATATAATTCGGTTTGAGTGCATTCCTCGGCAACCCAGAAGGCATTAAAAATGGGTTTATAATCAGTTTCCCACGCTTTTACTATACTTGCAGAATGTGTATGCTTTTTTTGATCTTTAATCATCAATGCATCAGCAATAAATTTATCTTTTAAACTACCTTTATTGGCGTACTTATTGGCAAGTAATTCTTGTTCATAGCCAAGTAAATCACTAAACTCTGGCAGTTTAGAAGGACCTTCTCTCATAAAATCGTTAATTCTTTGAAGATATAGCGCAAGCTCTTCGCTATCATCAGGAACAAAGTGCCCCTTGTTAACGTTGTTTCCTAAATTCCCTTTAGGGGTTATCCCAAGGCGAACCAGTTCTCTTTTTTGTTGTTCATTTAGTTGATTATAGAAACTCAGTATCATTTTAATGAAAACATTGTTGTCTGCTTCAGTACCCATCAATAGAACAGGATCTTTAATTTTATCCATTTGTTCTTTACGTGCCACATTTAAGTGCGGTTTATATTCTCTGCCCAATCTATCTAAATGCATATCAAGCGCACCATTGTGGGCAATATAACCTGTAAAAGTGCCAGGATTTTTTTGAGCGTGATGAACTGCATTGAGGCCACCAAAGCTTGCGCCATAAAGAAAGGTGGGCTTATCTTTAAGTGGAGCCAACTCAACATGTAAACTTTCTGGAGAAGTAGTGAGTGTTTTATGAAAATGATCAATACAGTCGTGAATTTTTTTATGGAGTTTTTCGCTGATCTGTGACTGAAATACATCATTTTCCAATAAGTCGGGTAAATTTAAAGTGATAACTACCGTGCCTTCATTCACAAGATGTTGCTCGAATGTACCGATTGCACCAGGTTTATATGCTTGTATTGAGCGATCTTTTGCTTGATTACCGCCATAAACCTCTACTATCACATTTTTGATTTCAACCCCAGCAGGGGGTAAGTGTACATTGTACCCAATAGGGGTTTTTCCATCCTTGTGAACTAGCGGTTTACCTTTTTCTCCAAGAACATTCACATTGGGATCAATGTATTTATCATTATTTGAGATTATCCTAAAAGGAGCAAACACCGGTTTTTGAGCAGGCCTGTGTGGCCTATAAACCCCTTCTAAGGGAAAAACTTTTTGAGGTAATACGTTACAAGCTTCTTGAATAAACACATCCATCTGAATGTTAGATTGATTAATCAGCAGCCTGAAAATTTCTGAAAACCCCTTTTGTCCTGCCAATCGAAGTGCTTCATTTTTTTGTAGGAAAGAGTCTAAAGTCAGCTGTACACGCAAATCTAGAAGTAGATCTTTTGC
>JAFECS010000034.1:15728-17143 GCA_018241965.1 Pseudomonadota bacterium
ATCATCCTATATCCTTTTTTAGCTGCCATTCTAAGGGCTTCACTTGCTTTTGCGCTAGGATCTGCACGTTGATCATTAAGCAATAATTTCACTATACCAGCATGACCATTTGCACTGGCTTCTCTAAGCGCTTCACTCGATTCAGCTTGAGGTTCTGCTCGTTTGTCTTCCAGCAAAAGCTTAACGATTTCTTCATGGCCTTTTTTTGCGGCTATTCTTAAGGATTCGCTGTTGTTGGCGCTAGGATCTGCGCGCCCAGCTTCAAGCAGTAGCTTCACCACATCAGCTCGTCCCATATTCACAGCAAACTGCAATGATTTGTTATATGCTTCTTGAGGATAACCTCGTGGATCCTCTAGTAATAATCTGACCATGTGAATATGACTGTTCGCGCAAGCATAGCGAAGGACAAGGCTATTACTTACTTGGGGTGAAGTTCGACCATCTCTGAGGAATAGTTCGACAATATCAGTTCGGTTCATCGACACCGCATTTCGAAGAAGAGCACATTCATTCTCTGTAGGATCAGCACGTTTGTCTTGGAGCAATATTTTTACAATATCTTCTTTGCCCATTTCAACTGCTATTTTTAGAGCTTTGTAATAGTTTACGCCAGGATCAAGGCGCTTATTCTTAAGTAAGTCCTGTAAAAGATCTGCGTGTCCCATTTTGATAATTTTATAAAAAGCATAGTGCTGATCGGCTCGTGGATTTGCTTGTTGAAGTAATTCTTTAGCTTTTACGATGTCGCCCTTATCTAAGGCAACGCGAAAAGCAACAGTAGGGTTGGCTAGTAGTAATTGTGCAATGTCAGAACTATTTTTGCTTTCAATTGCAAGAAGATAAGGCGAATTTCCAGTAAGCGTAGGATCGACTCTTGGGTCGTTCACCAATAATGAGACAATTTCATAAGAATTTTTTGCTACGGCAACGCTAAGTAAGGAATCTCCAATTTCTCCTTGTGGATTAGCACGTTTATCATCAAGTAAAAGTTTAACAATAGCAGTGTGGCCACGCTCTATTGCAACGCGAAGCGATTCACTGCCTTTAGCTTGCGGATCTGCGCGCCCATCTTTAAGTAATATTTCAGCAATCTCTACATGGCCATTTTTACAAGCATCCATAAGCGCTTCAGTTAACTTGGCGTCAAGATCTGCACGTTTATGTTTGTCGGCAAGTATTAAACGCATAATTTCTGCATTACCATTTCTCGCAGCCTCACGTAGCGCGAAGCAGTTGTCTACCAAAGGATCTGTGCGTTTAAATTCATCATCAAGGAGTACCTTCACAACGTCGGCTCGGTCAAATTCAACCGCTTGATGATAGGCGAAATCATTGTTTACGTGAGGATTAAAACTTTTATCTTTAAGCACGTTTGCCATGAATTGTGTGGGCTCTTCACCACCGATGATGGC
>JAFECS010000034.1:17247-57791 GCA_018241965.1 Pseudomonadota bacterium
GTTTGCTTTATCTATCGCTGCTTTCAGTTTGCTATCCATAAAAACCTTCTTAATGTAGTTGCACTTAATGGATTAAATTTCACCAACATTTCTATTATATTAGCTATCTAACCGCCTTAATACTGTTTCTTTAATCAATAAAAGCGTATATGTATTTACACAAAATATTTATGTTATTTAAGTGCTTGTAGCGAATTGGAATTTGGGGCGTTATTATTGCTTTAATGGTCGCGCATAATAAGTTTTGCGACTTAAAGCTTAAATGAGCCAGTCTGGAGTTGATATGAAAAACGGAATACAAACTGAGCAAGAAATTGCAGATAAAATTAATCAATATACGAAACCTGAGCTTGAAAAATTTAATGCTATATTACAGGCTAAATATGATGAAAATTATCGACAAGAACAAGCATTAACTTTAGCGCTTACTGAAAATGAAAAACAAAGATTTGATATGTACTGCACAGATTTAAGACTAATCAATGAATATCAAGCACAACATCCCAATTTTAATCAACAAAATTTATACTTAACCCTTTATAAAAGGGGACCTTCAAAAACTCATGTTCAAGAAGAAGAACCAAGTGTAAACCAACAGAGTCGTATTTCTTCACGTTATTCGGGTGCTGGTAATAAATAAGATCACAGATAGAAGATCATTGTTGTTTAAGTAACGTAAACTATCTCCCACTTTAGTGCAGATGGTGTTATTTGATTTTCACTATTTGCATATGCCCAAAAATTACGCGAACGGTAGGGGTCAAGTTCGTTGATAACTGCATCATGATCTCTTTGTTCATTCCACTTATTGAATAGTGCTTGATTCTCAAATGTAACGATAAAGGTGACACAATCATTATTATCCTGGGTTTCATAAGTAAATTGAATAAACCCCGGTATTTTGCTCATGAGATCATAAACTTTTTTATGCCAGTGATCTTTTACATAATTTATACCATTATCAGTTAGGTAATGCTTTACATAAACTGAAAACATTAAGCGAACTCCTTTAAGAGATTAATGGCTCTTAATAACGTACATTCATGATAATTGCAACCGTATATAGCCATTGCTATCTATTTCAAATGAAGTGTTAAATCTTTTACCTTCTTGGTTAAATATATTTAGGAGCCAAAGGGCATCTTCTGTAGATGCTTTGCATAGCTTAAAATTTTTTATTTCCATTGGCGCCATAAACATATCAAGTATTTGGTTTGAATTAGGTTTGAATTCAATAAAATACATCAGTGGTAAATTAGCTCTAAATGCTTCATAACCGCCAATGCCTTCATAATCGTTAATGAAGTCGCCTAATCCATATAAAATTAATTTGTCATGATATAGCTCAATGGCTTTGGCGTGATGAGAGGAATGTCCATGAATGATGTCTACGCCTACAACGTCAATTAATTTGTGCACAAAATTAATTTCTTCAGAAGATAATTCATAACCCCAGTTACCCCCAGAATGAAGTGAAATAACAATAATATCATTGGGTTTTTTATGCTCTTTTACCTGATTATGTATAAATTGAACAGTTTTATCCGAATAGTCTTTTAATAAGTTAACGCCCGCTTTACTTTCGGTGACTGACCAACTTAGCGGAATGCCACTATTTACAAAACCATATCCAAATATGATAACCCTTCCTTTTGCGCCCAAATCAAAAATAACAGGTTGTTGCGCTTGTTCAAGGTTAAGGCCTGCGCCAACAAAGTTAATATTTGTATGCTTTAGCGTATGAATGGTTTCTATCAGGCCTTCATAACCCCAATCTAAGACATGGTTATTGGCCAGTGAACAACAGTCAATGTTGGCAGCTGTTAGCACCTCAACATTTTTAGGATGCATTCTATAATTTATTCCCTTATTTTTCCAATAATCACTACTTTTGGTAATGCTGGTTTCCAAATTGATTATTTTGACGTCAGGCTTTATTTGATTAAATTCGAGAAGGGCATCACCCCATATATAATCAAAACTAACAGGTTTGTTAATTTTACCATTTACCGATTCTGCCAATTTTACATAATCTTTAGCATTTTTAATGTAAGATTCATAAAGGGTTGGCTCATTAGGGTAGGGAAGCACTTGATCAATCCCACGGCCTAGCATGACATCGCCAGTGAGAAATAATTTGATGGAACTTGAAGTGCTAATATACATGACATTACACCATATATAATGCATGTCTTATTAGTTAAATTGTATCATAAATCATTCAGCATTTTCTGCTGATATTAATTACTTTTCATCTAATATGTGTACCAATAGCTCAAGTGAATTAGCTATAATAATTTGTTCACTTTCCAAAAGTGAGCTTAAGCTACCGTAAAGGCGGTTATGCATCAATTGTGGAACATTTTTAACAAAATCTCTTCCTTTTTCAGTGATATCAATAAAATTTGCTCGTCTGTCGACAACATCGCGTATCCTAGTTACAAGCTTTTTTTCTTCTAACCTGTCAATTATTCCTACTAACGTGCTTGGGGTTAGATGAATGCTTTTAGATAATACTGATATTGTCATTGCACCTTTTTCAAATATTTCATACAAACAGATAATCTGCGGAACGGTGATATCGAAAAGCTTATTCAATTTTCTCGAATGAGAGTCCATTGATTGCATAATGGACCTTAGTGCTAAAATTATTCTTTTTTGATAGTTTAGTGACTTTTCAAATGGCACTGCCATGGCTTCGTGGGCCATTTCTTGATTGCAAGTGCTAGTATCGTCAATTTTTTCCATTTTCATTTACCGCAACAGTTCAAACTTCATCAAAACAACACTTAAATGCCTCAAATATTAGCATTGGGAAGGAATAATAGCATTCTAACTATAACGTTAAAAGTAGTTATGTACACAAATAAATTGTTGTCAAAATACTTGAATTAAAATGATTTGAATGCTAATTATGTTACCGCATTACAGTTTGGAAGTAGATGACGCCATTGAATGGTTTAAACCTTGGCAAATTGTTGTATGAGAGAGTTGGTTTTAATCACATGATGTTAGAAGGAAATAAAGATGGCGGAAGTGTTATTACCAGAGCGACTTCACGATCAGAATAAAGATCTAACCTTTATATTTGAACAAGATGACCAAAAGGATGAGATAAAATTTCAACCAAGTGAAGATCTCACACTAGGTGTTGAAATTGAATTGCAATTAATTGAACCTAAAACACTTAATCTATGCCCAAAAGGAGACGTTTTATTTGAGGCTTCGCATTTTAATCCCAAAATAAAAAGAGAATTTTATTTAAGCACAATTGAAGTCAATACCAGCATTTGTAATAGTGTTCATCATGTAAAAAATGATTTGCTTGATTCATTTTATTATTTACAAATTTTAGGGTCAGATTTGGGAATTAAATATGCCACAACGGGATGCCATCCATTTTCTAGGTATGCAGATTGTGTCATTTACCCTACGGAACGTTATCATGAACTTATTGATCGTAATCAATGGCTTGCGCGCCGAATGACAGTGTTTGGTTTGCATGTGCATTTAGGAATGAAAAGTGGTGATGACTGTATTCGTTTTAATAATTTTTTTATGCATTTTCTTCCGCACTTACTTGCTTTGTCAACAAGCTCACCCTTTTGGCAAGGAAATGATACCGGGCTTGCATCATGCCGCCCAACTACCTATGAAGCTTTACCTACTGCTGGGCAGCCATACTGTGTAAAAAATTGGCGTGATTTCGAAAATCTTTATTTTACTTTAAAAAAATGCGAAGCAATAAAGTCATTAAAGGATTTATGGTGGGATATTCGTCCAAGCCCGACATTCGGGACGCTCGAAATTCGTGTTTGCGATGGCTTGGCAAGTCTTGAAGAAACTCTTGGAGTTATTTCATTTATACACGGACTTGCAAATTGGTTTAGAGATAATGGAGACTGGATAGATCAAGTTCAATTGCCTGCACCTTGGATTTCTAGAGAAAATAAATGGCGTGTTATGCGCTATGGGCTTAATGCTGAAATTATAACTTCTGGTTCTGGCAATTTAAAACCAATAAGGCAGGATATAGAAGATTGGTTGCAAAAAATTATGCCATATATAAAAAACTTTGATTATGAACAATATATTATTGTTTTAAATAACATTCTTAAATATGGAACAAGTTCAGATAGACAACGTAATATATTTCAAATGACTGAATCATTAGAGAAAGTAGTGCTACACAATATTTGTGAATTTGAAGGAGGTGTTCCTAATTGGTGAAAGTCAAGAAATTGCTTATGGAATTATTTATCTTGATTAGGAGACATGTATGTTAAGGGCCTTTGGATTGGTGACAGCGCGTTCTTTTTCTACTTTTGATAATAGGCGAAGGGTAGATTTTATTTATCATCGGGCTACTCAAATAAAAACAGTAAATAATGTTACTTTATATGAATATAGAATATCTGCATTTCATGATCAAAGTGAAATAGCTCGCGATGCTTTAACAAAATATCAAAAGCACATTCAGAATTTAGGTTTTCCTCACAGCCGAATAGTTATACCCGATCAATCATCGCTCCCTTTTCTACAGATCCTTGTAGATCCTAAAAACATACTTGAATTTTTATCTAAAATTGGTTATGACGTAAATAAGCAATTGAATTCAATTATTGATGTGGAAGCACAGAGCATAGAGCCAAGTGTAACTAAAAATAAACCATAGTAAAATAAAAATTCAAATATGTTTAACTCTAAAATACTTGATGGGTTTACATCTTAATTTTGCCAGTATACTTTGGTAACAAATTAAGTTTATCTAAAATTGGCGCCACCTCTTTATCTGCAATGAGCGTTTGCTTTATATAGTCGGGGATACCATGGATCAAGGTTGCCACACGAGCAATTTCATCTTGCATTTTACTATCAGTTCTCGATTTTTGCCCATGATGTTCAAATATCACCGTTTTAATTAAATTGAGAAAGAAACTTTCAAGTTGGGGTGTTTGGGCATATTTAGCATTTTCCAACAAAAACTCAATTTCATGATCAAAGGCAAAATGCGTAAAATGTTTGTATGCCTCTCTGTCACCTTGACTTTTTCCCTTATGCCTAACTTCGCTTATGCCGTGTTTGGCATGTTCACTTAAGAATAACATCCCTTCAATAGCAGCTTTAGGGTTAACAAATGAACAGGTGCCATGTTCTTGATCTTTTGATGGAAACCCCGCCACGGGAGCATCCATATCGCAAATTTCTTTTAAAACTGCGTCAATTTGGCTTTGCGAACTAGCGTTGCAGATCTGCTCGATGTGTTTTTGGGTAATATTATTTTTATTCTTGATTTCAAAAATCTGTGTACCATTTGTTTTATCTCCCCCCTCGCCACGATTCGCATAAACAAGATAATTTCCATATAGCGCTATTCCTACACCATGACCAGGCCAGCCAGAGGAAATAAACGTTAGTTTACCTTCTCGATACCTGGACAATAACAAAGCAGAAGCATTGTCTTTATATTCATTTGAATTAGGAATGAATAACTTTAAACAAAAATCAACTGCTTCTTGTATTTGAGAAAAATGGGCAGCTTCAGATTTACCCTGAATGGAATCACTTTGAATATAATCTTTCAAAATTGAATTAAGTATTCGAGCAGAGCTCTCTCTTTTTCCACCAGATACTTTGATTTCATAAATTTTACCATCATCAGCTATCACTTTAATGGGATTATCTAACCCTAAAGTATGACCAAAGCGCATGGCGAAATAATGTGCTTCTAATGCCGTAAGTGATGCGCCTTCAGGCGGTGGTTGAATTTCATCATACACTTTATAAATTGTATCGTGGTTTAAGTAGTTTTTTGAACTGTTAATAACAGCCAACATTTCAAAATCATCAATAATCTCCACTAAAGCATCATCGCTTAGAAAGTTAAATAATGGATAAAATGTTCCTTTGTCTGATGTTGCAATGATTTTTATTAAATTCTTTAAGCCTTCGGCATTATTGGCTATTAAGGCTTGTTCAATATCCTCAGCTTTGTTTTTAAACAGTTTTTCGATTAAATCATTTCGATTGTTAATTATTGCTAATCGAAGCAATTCAATTATTGAAATATGGGTGTTATAAAAATCTATAACTTGGTCATCTAAGCCATCAGAATTGTTATTATCCATATATTCAAATAAGGCATTATCATCAGCAGCTGCCATTTGAATAAGTTGTGGAAATTTATTCCAAACTTCTCGCTCCTTGCTATCGCTATGATCAATCATTCTAAGGACTAAAGGATACACTCTTGCGTCAGTGTTAAAATTATCATCTATTTTCAGGATTCTATGCAATAATTCATAATCCTGATTTTTGATGGCAGCTTTTAGCATAATAGGGAATTCATCATCTGTTATATGTTGCAAAACAGCAGGCTCTCTGATGAGCTTTCTTAAAAGATCGGCATTCTCAGTTTCAATTGCCAAATCATAAATACTTAAGAGGAGATCTTCTTGTAAGTTACTTTGAACAGTTTGATTTTGATATAATTTGAGTACAACACTGACATGCTTGTTATCGACTGCCTCACGTAGTGCAGCATTATCCATTGCATTAGCGTTATCTCTAACACCATCTTCATATAGTAGATCGCTTACAATTTTGAGATGGCCATGTTTAGCGGCTTCACATAGCCCAAGTAGTAGATCTTGAGTCGTGAATTGCTCCTCCACAGCGCCTTTGAGCTCTATGAAGGCCTCAAAATCACCAGTGCGGCAATGTGTTAAGAGTTGTTGTACTTCGTCTTCGCTTGCCATAATGAGTCTTTTTCAACATTCATTCCTCTATATGACAGCTAATAATGACATTTAGTTTGAAATGGGTGTTTATACACATTTTAACGAAAGTGAGTAACCTCACAACCTTCTGGGTTCAACTTAATCGATATGAAATATCTAGACATTACCTAATCAGCTTGATAAAAACTAATTGCCTGACCTGATTTTTCAGGTCAATTCAAGGAAATAATCACTTAAGGATGGAGAGACCACATGGCTGACGAGAAGAAGTGCCCAATCATTCATGGAAATACGCAGATTGGAACACAATCCAACAGTGATTGGTGGCCGAACCAACTTAACCTTAAGATACTCCGACAAAATTCTCCGCATTCTGATCCTATGGGTAAGACTTTTAACTATGCCGAAGAATTCAAGAAACTCGATTTCAAATCCCTGAAAAGCGATCTTGCTGCGCTGATGACAGATAGCCAAGATTGGTGGCCTGCAGATTTTGGCCACTACGGTGGGCTCTTTATCCGTATGGCATGGCACAGTGCGGGAACTTATCGCATAGGCGATGGCCGTGGTGGTGCCGGAGCAGGGCAGCAGCGTTTTGCGCCTCTTAACTCTTGGCCAGATAATGCAAACCTTGATAAGGCACGGCGGTTGTTATGGCCGATCAAACAAAAATATGGCGCAAAGATCTCCTGGGCTGATTTGATGATCCTGGCTGGTAATGTTGCGCTTGAGTCGATGGGCTTTAAAACATTTGGTTTTGGCGGTGGGCGCACAGATGTTTGGGAACCAGATGAAGCTGTGTACTGGGGCAAGGAAGACACCTGGCTTGCCGATAAGCGTTATTCAGGAGAGCGTAATCTTGAAAATCCACTTGCTGCAGTACAAATGGGCTTAATCTATGTAAACCCTGAAGGCCCGAACGGTAAGCCAGATCCCCTTGCGGCAGCCAAAGACATTCGCGAAACTTTTGCAAGAATGGCGATGGACGACGAAGAGACGGTTGCCCTTATCGCTGGCGGTCATACTTTCGGTAAAACCCATGGTGCGGGCGACGCAAAGCTTGTAGGGCCCGAGCCTGAAGCTGCCCCGCTTGAGGCACAAGGCTTGGGTTGGATTAGCAACTATGGCTCTGGCAAAGGGGCAGATGCCATCACAGGTGGCCCAGAAGTCATTTGGACTCAGACACCCACAAAGTGGAGCTACAGCTTTTTCAAAAACCTCTTTGAAAATGAGTGGGAACTCACCAAGAGCCCTGCTGGTGCATATCAATGGAAAGCCAAAGGCAATGCAGCAACGATCCCAGATCCCTTCGACCCCTCAAAGCGACATGCGCCAGCGATGCTCACAACCGATTTATCTTTAAGGATAGATCCAATCTACGAAAAGATTTCGCGACACTTCTATGAGCATCCGGATAAATTTGCTGATGCCTTTGCGCGCGCATGGTTTAAACTGACGCATCGCGATATGGGGCCGCGTGTACGTTATCTTGGCCCCGAAGTTCCGGCTGAGGAATTGATTTGGCAAGACCCTATTCCTCCAGTGGATCACAAGCTGATTGATGCTAAGGACATTGCAGATCTTAAAGCTAAAATACTTGCTTGCGGCCTTACAATCTCTGAGCTGGTTACCACCGCCTGGGCGAGCGCATCAACTTTTCGTGGTTCTGACAAGCGTGGTGGAGCGAATGGCGCTCGTATACGACTTAGCCCACAAAAAGATTGGGAGGTAAATCAACCAACCCAACTGAACAAGGTTCTTAAAACGCTGGATGGTATTAAGGGTGCATTCAACAATGGATCAAGCGACGGTAAAAAAGTATCGCTTGCTGATCTTATTGTTCTTGCAGGCTCTGCTGCTATCGAGCAAGCTGCTAAAAATGCAGGAATTGACACAACAGTCCCTTTTACGCCGGGGCGCGCAGATGCGACGCAAGACCAAACCGATGTGGCATCTTTTTCCCATCTTGAACCAGTTGCGGATGGTTTTCGTAACTATCTTAAGGCCAAATATGCAGTATCAGCAGAAGAGCTTCTTATCGATAAGGCACAACTTCTGACGTTGACCGCGCCACAGATGACAGTGCTGGTTGGTGGCTTGCGCGTATTGGGTGCCAATGTTGGCAACTCGGCGCATGGGGTGTTTACCGCGCGCCCACAATCATTAACCAATGATTTCTTTGTGAACTTATTGGATATGAACACGGTATGGAAAGCGACATCCGATGAAAATGTCTTTGAAGGTCGTGATCGTAAAAATGGTAAGCTAAAGTGGACAGGCTCGCGTGTTGATCTTATTTTTGGCTCTAATTCGGAGCTGCGGGCAGTTGCTGAAGTTTATGGTAGTGCAGATGCAAAAGAGAAGTTTGTGGCAGATTTTGTGGCAGCATGGGTTAAGGTGATGAACGCAGATCGCTTTGTGTAGATGGTTATCAAAACTGGCGATGGTCTAAATCGCCAGTTTTGTTTACAAAATAGTACAAATCTTTTTCTTTTTTCCTGTTTCAATTTTTTCTTCAGGAATAGGAGCAAGCATTTGACTCGCAACACGATTTTTTCTTCGATAGTCAAGATATGATGGTAAATCAAGGTATTCTTGGCTACGCTGCAAAGGAACAGATAGTGTTTCTTGATCATCAGCTAATTGCTGATCTGGTTTTGTTTTATCATTTTTCATTGCACGAATTATAGGTATAACACTATCTCTTTTCAACTATCTGATTCTCGTTGTCGTGGATAATGCGACAAATATTTATCTACTTTAATACCTTAAAGCGGTTTAAAACTACGCGTTATCGTGCCTCTTAAACCGCCAATCCGCCTATTGTAGACTAAAGATTTACAGCATGGTTAACTGACATAAGTTTTAAATATCCGTAATTTACTTTGAAATGCTTATGGAGTCATTTTCATGCAAAGTTCTGGTCCTAAACTTTTATTAACAGCTCGCACATTCAAAATGCAACAAGTACATGGAACAGATACTTCCGAAAGACATGAAAATAAAGATTGGACTCGTCTAAGTTCAGAAATTGATTGGGTAGGTAACCGAAATAATTTATGGGTATCCAATGGATGTAGTTTAAACAGAGAAAAATTACTATTCGATTCTAAATCAGAATTAATTCAAGAGTTAAAAGCACGTGTAGTTGAACGCTGTAAAGGTAAAAGTATAGAAGAAACACTTTTGATTGTGAATGAGAGTATTAATAATTTAAATAATATGGATGGCAAAAGTTACGAGGAAATTGAAGAAACTGTTGATCGGCGGTTAGATATATATATCGGTCAACAAATGATGAATCAATTAACGTCAACTTCGCCTATGATTACAATGGAATCCTTGATTGAAGAAAAATTGCTTGTTTGTCGTCATAAGGGGCTATTAGCGGCTAGCTTAATCGCACACTTAGTAGAAGAAGGTATTTTGCCTTTTGGTAATGTGCGTCAATACCGTTCTGATCTTGCGTTTGGCCATTACAAAAATGGAGCACATTCTTGGTCTGTTTATCGAAATCATGAAACAGGTGAAATTTGGATCTGTGATCCACGAAATCAGGCTGTTTTCCTTCTTCCAAAGGATACAGTAAATGCTGAATATCTTCTTGGAAATACAACTATTGAAGATATGATTACAAGATTAGATGAATTGGATGGTTTAAGACCTTTTATGAATGGTCTCAAGAGGTTTAAGGGATCCCCAATTGAAGAAGTTACCTATCAAAGCGGTAACCTAACTACCCAGCATTTACGAATTAAATGTAACAGCAATCAAAAAGGATTTGAGGCTTTCATAAAAGCGCTAACTGAGCAAAATATTGTTTTTGAGATTGAAAATGGTCCTCAACCCATTGTACTTGTTAAAGCGCATAATAATCCAAAGCTATTTGCAGCTGATATGGAAAAGTTAACAGATGATTACAAAACATATACAGGCAGAAAAGGTATTAAATTAGAAAGGATAAATGGTTATAGAAACCTATGTGATTATGCAGGAATAACTCTTGCATTTGCTAATGAAAACTTGGACATTGGGCTTGCGAGTTCTCTTCAATCAAAATCTGATGGATCGGTTATACAAGAAGTTGTTAAAGCTATAAATATGAAGCATTTAATGATGGTCTATCGAGGAACCTCAGATAATCGTGAAAAATGGATAAACTGGCTTTTCTATAAGTTGGCAGAGATAAGCATGAATGACAAGCTGGATGTACCTACAAAAAATGCCAAAGTTGAAGAACTGCTTCAAGAGATGCAAGCGCAAGCTAATGTGGATGCCAAGGGTAAAATTGCAGCTCAATTTGCAGAGCAAGTTTTGAATGAAATAGCTGAGTTAAAGCCCACAGCTAAAATTGCACTTGCTCGTTAACCTTGATTTATGCTTGAGCGAATTATTAATTTTCCTTGGTTCTTCCCGTAGGCGAGCCTGGCATGGGTAAGGATGGCGCAAACCCAGCTGCAGGCGCAGGAGCAGGAGCAGCATCAACCGTGGGCGCTACGTAATAAGGGGCATTTTGCATCACAAACGGTGGTATGGGTTGTTCAGCAAATACAAGTACAGGTGCTGGAACCATAGGGTCCTCTACTGGAGCGACGGCATGAGTGTTAATACGAAGTAATTCAAAACGCCTGCGAAGCATATTAATGGGATCACGGAGATCGTTCCCAAGAACTTTAGGTTTTTGAACCATCACTTTTTGACACATTGCTTGTTCGAATTTTTCAACCAACCCAGGGTACAGTCGATTCAATTCACCTCTTAATTCTTCCAATTGAGAGGGAATTTGGTGAAAATAAGTATAATAAATTTCAAACAAAAATCGATAAGTATCAGTTGTTTTTCTGGGTATCTCTTGATTATCTTTTTGAGATTTCATAAATGTGCTAAACATATTTCTCATGGAGTTATGTTTGTTTTTTCTCGCATAAAGAGCTGCTAAGGCGAGGTAAGCAGGAATATATTGATGTTCTATTGCTTCTTTTAAATATTCTTTAGCCAAGTTATGATTTAGTTCATCATTCTTGCTTAATGCTAAATGGCCAAGTGCTTTGCGATATAAAAAATGAGGATAATGGCGAAGGCATGTATTATATATGACTTGATAGTCGCCAGTTATGTTGTTTAATTCCCAAAAAGTGTTCCAGCTTTGATGACATTCTTCTTGAGCACAATAGGAATACAAGGTGCAAAGCATGTCAAGATGTTGCTGGTGTTTAAAAAACTCTTTGATAACATCAACGTTACCTTTTACAAGGCATTCTCTCATCGCACGTCCTAATGGAACAAAACAGGCTTTCATTGTTTCTAGCATATTTTGAGACGTTTGTGCTTGTGGGTCTAAGGCTTGCACACTGCAAACGGATAATAGTAACAGTGCATGAGTGTTTAACGAGTTTAATAAATCATGGGAAAAAAGAAGTCGCACTTCTTTATTTTTGCTAAGTAAATAATGGAGGCAGTTTTTAGCTCTTATTCGCATTAATGCATTAGTACTTTCTAGGTTTGCAATTAAGGTTTTTAAAATAACTAGTTTTTCTTGCGGTGAGAAAGTTGAGGTTTTAAAAATATATTCGTTGATACTGGTTGGATCTAAACTAAGGAGAAAACCATCTTGATTTGAAAGAATAAAGTCTTTAATTTCATCATCTTGATAGGTTGATTTTAGATATTCAACAAAAGACGTTTTTCTTCGCGTGTTGGGATCTTTTAATTCATCAAAAGTTGGCCCTTTTTTCGCATTCAGCTGTTGAGAATCATTGTCATCATCTTCATCTTCTTGAGTTGGCAAAAATAAATCATCATCAGCCTCGTCAACTTCCTCTGTCTCGGTAGTATCATTAGACTCATTATTTTCATAGAAGAAAAGCACTTGATCATCAATATCAGGCATTATTTGTAATTGGGATAAAATATATTCTTTATTTTCTAAGCCTAAAAAATATTTTTTTTGTACTAAAGCTTCCAAGAAATCTTTGTTGGTAACAATTAAACGAAAAATTTCATTATAAGTACTCAATAAAACTGCCAGTTTGGGATCATATGCTAATTCATCTTGTAATTTTTGATGAATAGGGATGATGCTTTTTAAAATCTTACGTAATTTTTTGGCACCAATTTTAGAACATAAATCGTTTCTGTTAAGAAAAGCCAACCATAATTCAGGTTTTAATGTTTTGATATCTTTAAGGTAGTAAAATGTACCATTAAAGAGATCTTTGAAAATAAGTTCATATATCTCCTGTGCATTTTCAGGTGAGCAATATTTGATATTTTCAATTGCACTTTCTAAATCATTAGACTTAAGCGCGGCAGTGATGAGCGCATGAAATGTAGAATGTGGGCCTTGATGCATTTTGGGTACCTGTAATGATTAAGTCTTTACGTTCACAATTATCGCAAATAATAAGAATTATTATGTCATCTTTTAGATGAGTATCAGTGTATAGCAGATAAAAGGTAGAATGCCATTATTTACGACTTTTACTAAAACGAGGTTTTGATTGCTCAACAGCTGAGGAAATTTCCTTGCCTTCTTTATGGCTATGCTCCAATTTCACTGCATTAAACTGATGTACTAAAGCTGAAACTTTGCCTTTACTCGTGTTTGATCGAGCAGGTAATGGATTTTGTGGCTTTTGATCATGGTGAGGGGCATGAGCTTGTGGTTCTTTATAATCATGTGGTAGAGCTTGCATAGCAACTGGAACAGGTGAACTATAAAGCTTTTTGAGTTCCTCTATTTTTGCAGGGGTACCCATTTGAATGATCTCAAAAGGTAATGGATTCCCCTCTAGGTTAATCTGTCCAAGCGCAGCACACTGTCCAATCTCATAGGGTAATGCTGATATTTTATTGTAGGAAATATCAAGTACGGTGAGACTTTTCAACTTATAAATAGCTATCATGAGCTGCTTAAGTTGATTGCTACTTAGCCATAGTTTTCGCAATTTAGACATGGTAGCAACTTCTTGAGGTAAATCCGATAATTTATTACAAGAGAGATCTAGCTCGTAAACCTTTTTAAGTCGGCCTATCGCTGATGATATAATGGTTAATTCATTACTATGTAGGTAGATACATTCAAGTTCTGTTAACTGGCAAATATCAGCTGGGATCTCTTTGAGTTTGTTTTTTCCAAGATGAAGCATTTTTAGCTTTTTCAAGAACCTAAGGTTACGAGGAAATACCGTAAATTGATTTTCTGAGAGGTTAATGTGTATAAGGCTAGTGAGTATTTTGAACCCTGGTGGTAAAGTTGTAAGGAAGTTTTTTTCAAGCTTAATCCCAAGAAGATTATTCCAATATTTTTGGAGTTCAGGGTGTTTAAAAAGAAAATCAGGAATGCGAGTCAACATAGCATTTGAACAATCTAGCGCCAGGCTATTTAGATTAATTCTACTTATCACAATCGCGGCATTAATTTCATCAATACACTGCTGTTTAGTTTTTGTATCGGACGTTTTTTCTAAGAGCTCAAAGGCATTGGATGCAAGTGCATATAAATCTTCTTCTTCTTTAATGTTTTTTAAAATAGCGGCTTTATTTAGCAATAAGCAAGATTTTTCATAGCCAAGTGAGCTATGTGACATTCCTTGAAAAACTACGGAGTATTGGGGGCTGGGGCCAGCAAACATCATACTTTCATACCTTGATAAGAATTTTTATGACGATGTTATCATGCTAACAATACAAATTCAATTATGGCAGTTACGAAGGAGCCAAAGAGCATAACTATCTTAACGCTAAATAAATGCATATAGGGATGGTTATTTAAAACTACAATGACCCTTTACCATTTTTAAATTTGATATAAAAACTCATTTTGATATCACAAATCCAGCACTGTCTTGGACATTATATCCATTAGAATAATTCCGATTTGGTACAAAAGAGTTCTTGTTTTTGTCAAAGAATATGCAACTTGAATTCTTTTACCCATTTAGTATAGTTTTTAACTTATTTAGCATCTCATTTATTATAAACATCAATAAAAGGTGTACTTATGCCTAAGATCGCAGCGTCAGATTATTGTGTTGAACAAGATAATGGGTCAGATTTAGATGAACATAGTTCAAGTGGTGATCTTGTGTTGAGTCATCACGTGTCATCTTTCTTTGATGTTGATAAAGAAAATGAAAATGTTTTAGAAACATCACTATCTGAAATCTTAGATTATGAACATGACGATCACATATGCAGTAAAAATATAGAAAAACATCGTTCACGTGCTGTTTCAGATATACGAATATCAACCGTTTATCTTCCAAGTATTGCTGCAAGTGCTGCAGTAGTTGTTGATGCTATAACCCTAAATGTAGAAGAGGATAATGTTACTACAGAAAGTTCCTGTCCTAACAAAGATAAAGCTAATCATCAATGTAAAGTAATGTAATTATTTTATTGAAGACTACAATGACCCTTTTCTATTTTTCCATCTTTTGATTTAATGGAGAAACTTAAGTCATTTTGGTTGACAATGGCTTGTGAAGAATTTTTTTCAGTAGCGAATTCAATGATGTTTTTACTTACTTTCGCGTGTAGAACAATGCCTATGTAATTTTCAGCGAATTCGCGTACTTGTTTATTCATGTCATCGTAAAAAAAATGATATTCATTTCCATTGTTTTCGAGTTTACAGTTAATGACTTTCCATTTAGGTTCACTGGTAACGATTACAGTTTGCAATTCACTTTCGGAAAAACAAAATTCATATAATGTAGTTCCCTTAAGATCATTCCACACATAAAAAGATGAAGTAGGGTTGGAATTAACGGCTTGATAAGTAGGTTTAGCAAAGCTGCTTACCATAAAGTTATAAATATTTTTACAATTCTCATCGAAAGTTTCTTTATTACTGATATTCATAAAATTTACAGCACTCAGTCCTTTTTTACTTTGAATTTTTACAATTTCATTAAATGGTAAATTTGCAATCATGACATGAGCGTTGCTTGTGAAAATGTTAGCCTCATTTTTATCATGTAATGGTTTACCATAATTATCTTTTTCTGCAGTCATAAATTCAGCTTGAGACATTCCCCATTTAAAAGAGGTAAGATCATTGCTTAAGATGGTATTTTTTGATTTTTCAGCAAATGTTGAATTTGATATTAAGAGAAAAATTAGAAATAAGATTATATGTATTCTAATCATGATGGCATCCTAGTAATATATGCAGTATAGTATCGGGATTGATAATAAAAACTATAGTTGTTAAAGAAAGGGATATCTTAAGGCGATAAGAAGTGGATTGCATATACAGTATTATAGATGGATAGTAGAGGTGTTTTGTTAAATACCCTACATATGGCAAGAGCATGGGAATAATATGAATTTTAAAACATATTTAAGATCAATATTTTACTTTATTATTGTTTGTCCAAATGTATTTGCAACCGCTGATGGACCTGATTTTTTTAAGAATAAAGACGACGTACTCGAGATAAAGGTATTCGAACTCCCCGAAGTAACATCGAAACACCTAGAATCTTTAAAAGCACCTATCTTAGGTTTAAGAAATCTCGGTTGTAAGGGTAGTGTTTCATTTAAGGATTGGCAGAATCTTAATGAAGAGCAAAAATCAAAAGTTAAAAATGATATATGGTGCAAAATTGCCTATCATGAAATTGAAGGCTGGGTACAAAATAAAGATTTAACCGAAGATAATAAATCCAAGCTTCCCACTTACAATTGCGCAAAAGTGAAATCTGAAATTGAAACGCTGATATGTAACTATCAGGAGCTTATAGACCTTGATTACTTTTTAACTAAAGTTTATGAGCAGGCGTTAACAAAAGCATCTAAGATTGATGATCATCCAAAGCAAGCCGTTCAAGAGCTAAAAGCGACGCAACGAGGTTGGGTGAAGGGGCGAAATGATTGTTGGAAAGAAATGGGTGCTAAATATCAATGTGTTAAATCAAATTACGAGCAAAGAATAGCTTATTTACAAGTAAAATGGGCATTAATTCCTTCCGAGTCAGTTAATAGATATTTTTGTCAATCAAACCGAGGAGAATTTACAGTTTCGTTGTTCCTCACCCAACCAATTAAAGGTGCTGCTGTTGAATATGGGGACAAAACAAAGATCTTCTTACAAATAGACAATAAAGATCGCTCTCGTTTTGATGGGGAGTTTGGTAGTTATTTTGAGTTAAGAGATAAGGAAGGTATTTTTTTGTGGGAGCAATCAACAGAGCCATTGAAATGTATATTACAAAAATAATGACGAAAAAGACATTAATGCATAAGATATTATTCGTTTAGTTATTAAAATGTCTCGTTAATTCTTCAATTTTAATTCTACATTTTCCTCTTAAGTGGTCATTTATACGCGATAAACGGTTGTTTAGTATAAAAATTTAGCAACCCCTTAGTGATATAATATAGATGTAGTATTTGGGGAATGGTATGAATTTTGAAGTAATTTTGTATAATGCTATTGATAATGGGAAACCCACACAGAGAAAAATATCCTCCATCTATGGTTTTCCGTTCTACTGTTCAAGTGGTAATAATTCTTCCTTTGCTGACACCTGGTTTCCTTTCTTTGGCATTGAAGAGCAAAATTGCCCATTTTGGAAGCGAGGATATTTTTTAAAGCCGATTAGCTCCAATTTAATTCCAAAAGAAGTAAGAGATATTATTACTGAGCTATTTAAGGAACAGTCAAAAGAACTGCTAAGTCGATTTTGCACTTTGCCATGTATTATAATTTCCAGCCATCTAGGGGGCGGCATTTGGGAAACTCAGAATGGCCTAAAATTTAAACAATATTTAAGTAGTAAATATCCCCTGGCATTCCAAAATACAGAGAAACCAGAATTTGTGGTTTTGACCTCTTATAACGAAAATCAGATTGAGCAAGTCAATGAGTGGCTGGCACTTAAAGCTAATGTTAAAAGCCAAAAAGAACTATCTAGCAAATTTCCCTATAAGCTTGAAGATCTTTTTGCCGTTGAAAACAAGAGACCTAATTCGCTTATATTTTCGGCGGTTAAGGAGTTGTCCTTTGATTTTATTGATCAAGCACAGAGTACTCCACAAGTGACAACCCCCAAAACTATCTCCGCGACTGTATAAGATGCATTAACGCTACACAATCAAAAACTAGCTGACTAGCATATTTTTCCTGTCTCACAATAACCGCCAACTCACGCCAGATATCTGGACTTTGTGACCACCTATCCAGTTATTGTTAACTTTTATGACATAAAAACTATAGGATTCGTCCACACTGTGAAACACAAGATGATTTTTGTATTCATCCTATTTCACTTATTACCAATTATTCATGTGGAGTATTTATCATGTTAAATGAACCAACATTAACTGAAGAGCAAAAACAAGAATTAGCATTACAACTTCAAATAAGGGATGGCTTTGCCAGAAGATACGCTGAAATACAGTTCGATGAGCGTGTAGAAAGAGCAGCAGCTGAACAGGCTGTCAAAGCATTATTAACAAAAGCAAATTCAAGTGCAATGAAAGGTTTTTTGCAACTGGGTTTAGAGCTTTGTGAGACGCTCGATCCTCGTATTTCAAAAGGATTTTTACCTCTCCTTGAACATCATTTAAATATGAACAGTTTTATAGATATAAAGCGATTTTTAGCCATTGCTCAGGAAATTGAGCAAGATCCTTGCTTTAAAGCAAGAGAAGCAAGTTTATCAAACCTCGTTGCTGCTCGCCTTGAAGATGAAAAAAACGAAGCACGTGAAGAATTTCAAGCTAGCGTTAGGGTAGGGCGTACTATTAACTCCGTTATGTCAGGTATGTCAGGCCCAAAAAGTGATGTTAAAGAACTAACGTCGTTCCAAAAGCAATATTTAGCAAATATTGATAATCATAATGAACAACATGCCGTTTATCGCCTTCTTAAAGTGAAAGGTGCAGTAATTCAGTCGCTGTGTGATTTCTTTCAAAGATTTCATAAGCAGTGCACTACCGTGGAACAAAAGCGTAAAGGTATGGTTGACTTAGCAATGTGCTTTTTTACTGCCAAAACGCCTGATGAATTAGCAAGAGCTTTGCAAAATGAGCTGCCAGAGCAAAAACCAGGTGCGCCTATTGTGCGTGCGCTTGATAATGCACGGGCTGCAGCTCAAAACAGTGCTGGTGCACAAGAACCTGCTGTTGAAAATGCAATTGAGCCAGTAGCGAAGAAAAATAAAGGAAATCCATAAGCATATCTGCTTGTAACACTGCCCCACAGGAGTGGGGCGGTAATTGAATGCTGAACGATAAATAAGTTGACCGGCTTATTATTTTATCTTTTGTTGAACATCTACCCAACTAAAGTTAGAATATTGAATATTATTGGAAGTTGAACAACTAAGTTTATATAAAACATGCTAGGCAACATCACACTGAAAGGTTTAGGAAAAGGATCTTTAGATCTTTTTGAACAATTCATGGCGCTCATTGGGGTTTACTACACTTCCCACAACGTTAAAGATTTGTTCGGAAAAGAACTAGGGGAAAAATATACCCTCAAAAGCCGGCTCGCAATTTTTCTTTTTTACCTTATTCATATTGTGGCTTTGGTGCTAGCGACAGGTTTTGTTGGAGAATATTTGCTGAGCGCTTCTATGGCCTCATTACTTGTCAATATGACAACGCTGATCAATGATTTATATGAACTTATACAGGAAACCTATTCTAATCATAAACGAAATCGAGAGCTAAATGATCTAAAAGCAGAGCTTGAGAGCCAAAACGTCAGTTATGAACAAAATGCATTAATCTTAAGAGATTTAATTGAACTTAAGCAAAATGTAAATTTTATTAAACAACAAAAGCAAGAATTGGAAAAATTGCTTGTGCGATTGGACTCTCTGAATAATCAGAACCCTCCCGACTATTATAACAACCTTTTGAGTAACATGGCTTACGCCGACCAACTTGCTGCGGTTGTTAAATCTCTTTCTGACAAAGAGAATGCCATCATCAATGAACATGAAGTAATCGGTAGTTTCATCAAAATTCATGGAAATAATATTGATGAGCTGGCAGTCATTAAAGAAAAAAATGCTGAAATTAAAAAACTGCAAGAAGAAAAATTTAAATTAAAAAAGAAAATACATAAATTATTTAATCAGAGAATTTTCTTTTCAGACGATGAAAAAGAAAATAAAAGAAAAATAAAAGCCATTGATGCCAAAATTAGAGATTGCACCTGTATTGCTCAATTCTTTTTTAAAAAATTAAAAGCCAAGAATGCTTTGCATAAAGTAAGTACACTCATTGATAATCTTGATGCGAAATATAAAGGTCAACTTTATCAATTCTACCCCGAGCATCAAATTGCTGTACTAAAAGCACAAGAGCGAGAATATCTCTTTGAGAAGAAAATATTTTTGAGAAAATTTATATTTGAACCTTTTCATTCCAATATGGTATTAACCAGGGATAAAGCAAAAACGGATGAATTGACCAATGCGCAGTGGAATTTAGCGCTATTAAGAAAAGAGCCTAAATGCGAAACGCTTAAAAAGTATATCAACGATCGCCTTGCACAACTAAACAGCAAGATCCAGGGGCAGCAACTAGAGGTTCAAAAGAGACAAAAACTAATACAACAAATTTCAGGCAATCCCAAAAGAGAAATTAAACAGGATTTTGATAAATTATATAAAATTACAAATAGGATAAATGAGCTTGATAAGGAAATTCAATTATCTGCGCTTGAGAAAACACATAAGCTTTGGTCAACTTATATTAGTACCATATCAGCCGTGTTATCTATTTCTCTTAGTTTTTTCTCTATGCAATTGAACGTTCTTTTTGAAAGCCTCGGTAAACTCACTGATGTATTAGAAGCCTTGAGTAAATTATTTTCTGTTTTTGGTGCAGTAGTAGGCTTGGTTGCATCCAATCACAAAAATGTTGCTGTCATTATGCGTCAATATGAACAAGATCAACAAGCTAAACTCATTAATAGTGAATTTCGCAATAAAGCAAATATCATTACAGACGTTGATTTACAAAGAGAATGTGTAGATATTATTTCTCGTTGCTCACAAGATGAATCAAAAACCTATCTTCCCAGCAAACAACCCAAGAAAAGAAGCAAAGCGTATCACGATAACTCAAGGACTGTTTCTGAAAAGTATCAATTTAGTATTTAGAGCTACCAGGGGCCCCGCTTTAATTTAATTTGCTTTGAGCTATACTGCATAATTATAAAGGGCAATTTGTGGGAGATAGGGATATGAAAAGAATGAAGCTTGAGAGAGCTTTTACGCTAATTGAGCCTGGCCCAGTAGTTTTAATTGCAACGCATGATGGCAAGAAACAAAATATCATGACTATCTCATGGACCATGGTAGTGGATTTTACACCAAAATTCGCTATCACAACAGGAGCTTGGAACTATTCCTATGCGGCACTTAGGAAAACAAAAGAATGTACGATTGCGATTCCCACGCTTGATTTATTAGACGAGGTTGTTGGGGTAGGGACAAGTTCCGGGGCTGATACAGACAAATTTGAAAAGTTTGGATTGACCCCCTTGAAGGGAAAATATGTCCGATCGCCTCTTATTAAGGAATGTTTGGCAAATATTGAATGTAAAGTTATAGATATTATCAAAAAGCACGATATCGTTATTCTTGAAGGAGTCGCAGCCTATTTCAACAGTCACCTTAAAAACAAGCGAATGATCCATGCCATTGGAGATGGAACATTCGTTGTGGATGGCCAAAAGTTGAGCAGAAGGAAAATCATGCAGTCAAAATTTCCAGATATTCTTTAACATGTATACTACGCTGGCAAGCTCACCTTAGTGACGTTGCTATTGGTCAGTGGCTGCTGCTCAGTCGCTTTGGTAGAAAAAAAGTTATCCACTTCTTTACAAATGCGTTCTACTTCATTTAAACATTCTTTGGTTAAAATAACATTTTCCTTATTTGCTTCGTTCTCTTGCCTAAATTTGCTTTCATACAATGGCTTCCATTGACTAGCAGTGTTCGAATCGCTATAAATGAGTTCGTCTAAAATTATTCTTGCCAATGTGTCTTCTGTTTTTGATTGTAAGAATTGAATAAAACGAGCGCTTTTAAATATTTCTGGGAAATCATCTTTTGCCTGTTGAAGTAAATCGAGTTTTCCTTCTTTAAGCTCATTGATTAAATCATTCAGTTTTAACTTTTTTCCACTATCAGCACATTCAATTGAATTCAAAGTCTCAAAGTCAATTTGATGAGCGCCATAGAAATTGAATTCCATGGTGTCTGACATTTTCTCACCAAGGTCGATTAAAAATTTCTTTAAATCTTTTTCCTTCAACTTTTCAAGCATAGCGTATATTGAATGAACAAACTGCTTCGATTTTTCATCTTTTGTTGCTAGGCTATCTATTACCCTGAAGAAGTTTAAAATGAGAATTTGATCAATCTGCGCAATATTGTAGGATATAAAATAAAACTGCGGCAAATCTATAGAAAACATTTGTTTGTTATCGACCACTCCATCATCAGATAAACCAATATGGAATCTAACATCATAGCGGTTAAATTCGCATGCACTAGTCCACATTTCTTTAGATAAAACAATGTTTTTATGTTGTTTGGGGATGCTAATTATTCTTGTCGCAACATTATCTTCGATGCTTTCTGAACAATTGCTGGTATCCGACTCGGAATCTGATTCTGATTCTGATTCTGGCTCATATTCACTTTGAAGCATATTAAAACCAAAATCAAACTGCTTATAAAAAACAGTTTTATTTTTTGATTTTTTGATTTTTGTAATGTCAAAAAACAACTCTATTTCATAATCAAAACTAGTATCAATAATGCCATAGTCGCTTGTAAAACAAATCACATTGCCATCGCCATTGTAAACATCAAAATCTGATAAAGCCGCAGGCTTGAAAGATTTAAATAGTTGAAGCAACGTTCTTCTGCCATAAAATGCATCATCAAAGATGTCTTTAAGCGAGCTTCTTTTAGTATAATGTTTTATGCCTTTAACAAGCTTTATGTTATCTGCTATAGATACTATTCTTCTTCTAAGTTCTGGTGTTCCTCCCTTGGGAAGGTACGGCTTAGAGGCGCTTTCGATATATTGAGTTGCTGTTAAATACTGTTTGCCTTGTTCTTCGTTTTCGCGAATATTTTCTATTCTATTTATTTCTTCAATTTGCCGTTTATTTGCACGAAAATGCCTTTGTATCACTTTGATCTTATCTAAAATATCATCATAGGGCATTTCTCTGTTTCGATGAAGAAAATCAATAATGGCAATATTTTCTTCCATTTCTTTTGTTTTTATATGTTCAGGGACACTTTCTTTGAATTTGGCGCTGCGAGGGATGGGCAAATATTTTGAAAACAATGCTATTAGGTTTTGATCATTACTTGCATGTACTTTTATAATTAAATCATATCTGTTTAGATGTTCATAACGCAAGTTTGTTCCTGCATCATCACTTTCTTTGTTTTTGAGTGTCACTAAATATTTTTCTATTTCCTTAATTGCTCCTTGCTTTTTTTCGCCATGTAAACGTAAATATCTTTCACATGCATTTCTTAATAATGGATAATAACTTTGATAGTCATGGATGGGATTTAGCCAAATGTACTTGCTTACTAATAAAGGATCTTCTACTAAATCAAAATCCCAAGAACCAAGCGGTTTTTTATCAATAAAATTGAAAAACGCTTCAAAATATAATTTCTCATCAATATTTAGTGTTATAAATTTCCTTGCTATTATCTTTCTTAAAGCAATTACTGAGTCGTTTATTATATCAGTAGGAAGCAAGGGAATTAGTTTGTCCCAGTTTCTTGAGATATCGTAAGGTAAAGATGAACTTACTAATTTTATTTTTTCCTTTAAATCATGCCATTGCTTTAAACAATCATCACGATTTTTTGGTAACAAATATCTCTCATCGTTAGGATCAATTGGCGTAGGTACTGTTATAAAATCATTAAATAGCATGTGTGTAATTACATATAGTTAATTTACTTAGTTATATTCTATATAAGTAATTACCACAAATCTTGTCGTAAAAATTTAATATTCGGCAGGAAGTCTTAAGGCTATGTCTTATTCTTATTTAAAATATCCTGTGTTCACACAACGAAACTCTCTTATCATATGGTTAGGGCTTAAATGATGAAGTTGAGCCCAAGCTATTCATTTCCTCCTTTGACTTCGTTCGTGATAATAGCGGGCTAAAAATTAAGACATTTGAACCATAAAAAAGCGGATCTAAATTATCAGGATATAGATCCTTTAAATCCAAAAAGCTGGGTAATTGTGGAATAGTCTTAAGATTTGCCCCAGCGGTATTGGGAGGCAAGGGGATTGTTGGTGCTTCAAAACTTGATTCGGGCTCTATTTCATCTTCACTTTGAACCGACTTAGGTTCTGCTAAAGTAATTTTATTTTCTTGTTTTTTTCGTTTGCTTTTGGCATATAACGTTAATGCCGAACACACCTCATCAGAGGTTTTAAAACCATGATCTTCTTGTAAATAAAAATCAAGTTTATCACTCTTATGTAAAGTAATGGGTAAGAATGCTTTTCTAAAATCTGCATTTTTTCTATAAAGTCCATTTAAGCTCTTTCGAAATTCAGCAACATCATTTTTAAATTCATCTACCAAAGAGAGCGTTACACAATCATCTTCAAGTGTTGCAGATTGAATTAGCGCCCCTTTTGCTAATAGCTTTTTAAATGGTTTACGTTTGATTTGTTTTTTTTCTTTAACGCAATCTTTTAAAATTTCCAAGAGCTCAATCGGCGTTTTTTGAAGGCCTGCATCAGTTAAGCATAACCTTAAAGGTTCTGATTGCTTGAATTTCGGGGTGCAGAAAAATAAACTCATCTGCTGTGAACCTTGAAAAAGTAATCTTAACATCTGAAAAATGGGGTCGCGGTTTTTTGTATCGTCGTATTCTTTTTTAAGTAATATCGTCACCTCCTTATTTTTGACTTCTAAGGATTCAAACAATTCTCCTTTACCAAGTAACGTTCTCCAATAGGTTCTACGTCGAGAAGGTTTAGCATCACGTTCTTTTTTATCTTTGACCTTGTTATGAGTTTGAGATGTTAATTGTTGATTGGCTAATTCCACCAGAAAAGTAAGCAATTGTTCGCCATTTTCAAATGCTTCGGGATCCTTAAGTGTTAGTCCAATGCTGTCTTTTCTCCAAATCGGTCTTTTAAAAACATTTTTAAAACTACTAAATTTAGTATGCAGGTTAGAAAATATTCCCATAATATCGCGATAATTTTCCTCATCGCTGTATTTGTCATATAATTTAATTTTAACTTTCTGACCTTTAATTTTTATTGATCTGATTAGTTCGTTATTAGCAAGTAATTGCAGCCAAGTTGTTGACATTGTTTGAGATCTTATAATTTGAAATTAATAGGTATTGAGTTTTAACTGCAGAATTTGGAATGAGTCAGAAGTAGCCAGCAAATTTTTGGATGAGATAATTAAAGCAAGATTTATCATTAAAAATGGTAGGCATATAATTAGTTTTTAATGTGAATTTCCTCATTATTTAAACAAATATATTATTAAGTCAAGCATTTGAACGAACTGGTTATTTGCCCCCCTTGAATGGAATATATTAAGAGCGCTGACAAACGTAAAGCCAAATTATGTTTCTTTGAAGGGGGACGCGCCTTTAGGCGCGGGGGCCGTCTTTTTTTTTATTTCTTTGTAGCTCTTTGTTTGTTTCTCGTTTGCACCGCAGGCTCAGAACTAATTTTTTTGCGACTCAAAACATGTGAAGCATGCCAAGCAATTGTGGGCCCATGATTTACTATCGCATCTAATGCATTTACTGCTTTAGCCGGGAGGGTTGTAGGACTAGTATGAAAAGGGAAAACACACTCATCTGTAACTGCTGCATAACCTGCCTGACAAGATCTGAGCGTATTAGCAACTAAGGACAATCCTGGTGCAAAATCAGGATCCCATGCCTCCTTAAGATGAATAGCTATATCTACCCCATATTCTATAGGATTTGCATTTTTCGTTGTAAAAAAACCTGCTATAGCGGCAAGAGCTGCTCCTAAATTCAAAAGACGCAGAGCGTTTCTTTTAGTTATGTAATCTAAAATGGACATTTTTGCTCCTTTGAGGCTCATTGTTGATTAGACTTTAGTTTTATAACTTTTCTTTTAGTGCCAAAATTGTACATATTTATGACATAAAAGTTAAACTTTCCTGAGGAAATGATATAGCTGACTAGATGTTTGGTTGGTAATTGATAAAAGGGGTGTCCCGTGACTACCGTGTTGTTCGTTTAGATATTGAGGGGACAGTTCTCGGGACACCCACTTTAAATTACTGCAATGTTTTAATTTGGTCGCTGCATGATTCTGATAAAATATATTTGCTACGTTTATTTTCGTTGCTTTGAAGGTGTATTTTCGTTTTTTGTTATGTCTTTCTTGTCTGAATTTTCTGGTGTTACTTTTCCTTTTTGTTTTTCTATTCTTTCTCTTTCTAATCTTTCTTGTCTTAGAATATTATGTTCTAAATATCTATCTTCTTTTTCAAAGTCTTTACTCATACATCACCTCATAGTGAGCGTCTATGTGACTGTTTTTGGTGTTCATACACTCAAAGATATAAATAGATATTTATAACATCACATTTATGAAGATTTATTGTAAAGCGACCTATAGTGTACTAAAACGCTTAAAAAATGAGAAAATGTCGGAAATAGTAGTTAGTGTAGTATCACTGTGATCAGTGTAAATTGTTGTGCTACTTCTTCAACTCTGGCGGTATTTCTCTGTATACTCTCAACACGATCATCAAAAGTAGGCCTACTTTTTTGCAAGACAAGATTTTAAATCCACTCAATATGGACAATACTTATTTTTCTGTACCACAGGATAAAATTGATACCCTTTCTGAAGGGTATATTGGTAATTTGCCTTCGATACATTGGTTTTTACAAGATTTTTATCAGCTTGCGGGTGGTTTGATCTCATGTGCAAAAGACATGATGAACTTTCTTCAGGTTTTTGCGCATTTAAAAGAATCACCTCTAACTGAAGGTATAGCACTTGTGCAGAAGCAGCATTTTCAAGATATAAATTCAGGAGAAAGTATTGGGTTGGGCGTAGGCATATATGAGGATTATTATATGCATACTGGTGGTACAAATGGATTTAGCTCTACTTTTATTGTAAAACCAGCCGACGATAAAGGAAACGGTGGAGAGATTTCTTTGGTGCTTTTAACTCTACTTTTAACGTCACGGATTTGTCAGCAAAACTGTTAAACGAGGAATTTGAACTTTCCTCATTACATCAACCTAATGATAATGTAAATAAAGATACATGGAATGATTATGTAGGAGACTATAATAGTTTTATTTTGTCAGAAGCTGATGGAAAAGCTTGTGTCATGATGAAGGGGGATAGTCTTTATCTTAGAATTTACCGCGCTGATATTCCTTTATATCCATTAAGCGAATCACAATTCTTCACTAAAGATCGATTCCAACTAATTGAATTCAAATAAGATCCTAACGGTCATATAGTGCTAGTGTTGGTTAATGATGATGAGATCTTAAAAATCTCAAAGTCTTACTAAACTTTGAAGAGGGGTTCTTAGGACACCCACTGCGAAAACACAGAAAAAGCTTTTTTGTTTTTTGCTTCTATTTTTGGCCCCACAAAAGCCAAAGATTAATGTGGGGCCATCTGAAATATTAGTCAGATTTAAGCGCTCATGAATTTATGCGCACCTGAATAAGTCCTATCTTTTGTTTCTTTTTCATCCTTTTTTACATCACTTTTAGTTGCATCTGCCGCTTTGCCTGAACCAGGTGCTTGATTTAAATACGCGCGTGGTGGCATCAATCCTTGTGGTTGTGGTGCAATACTAGGAGCAGATGCAGCCTTCGCAGAAGGTCCAAGCTGCAATTTTTCGAACATTTCTCTTAGGGTGTGTAGTTCCTCTGCTTGTAGACGTTGATTAGCTTCCAGTGCTTGAACTTTAGCTTCCAATGTTTGAATTTTAGTGCCTTGTATCCTTGCATGTAATTCTATTTGTTTTTTAATGAATTGATTAAATTGAGCTTCCGTTTTTACTTTGTTAAACATTTCTGGACTAAGCGGTACATCATAGACACCATGTTCCTTTAATTTAAATAGGGTAAGCTCAAGGAGAAGATCAAGAGCAAAAAAACGACCTTCTTCCATATCACGAAGAGTTAGCGCTATTTTAATCATAGTATTAAGATCAGATGCGTTAGGTTGTTTTAAGGCCCATGTTTCTCTACAGATAGTAAAAAACAGGAATAACATCGAAACGCCTATTAAATTTTCTTCTGTTTCAACTAATTTTATTTGTTGCTTTAATTTGTGTTGAATAGACAAAAGCTTTTGACCAAAAATGTCTTGAAATACCCTATATTTTGGCAAGTTGGCAGCCAGCACTTTTTCACAAAGAAAATCCACTATCTCTGTATGTGTTACTTGATTCATTAGCATTAGTAACAGGAACTTTGGAAATATCTCAATAGTATCTATTGATAATTCTTGTAATAGTCTTGAGCAAATAAAGCGAGATGATTCAGCTTGTTCTAGCTTTTCTATTTCGATATCATTCAGAACAGTCAAATCATGAGTAAAATTTTCTTGTTTGACACGAACAGCACTGCATAGAAGCTTTTTATCTTCTGGTGTTAAATCTTGGCCGGCCCTGAGTTTAGCAATTAATGGTTCCAAACTTGGTCTGAAAAGAGCGAAAAGAGTAAATGGGTTATCCGCAATTAACATCCTGCCTATGACAACGTCTAATAAAATAGTTCTCACTTTTTCTTCTGCGGTTTGCTCAAGCAGCTCTTCAATCAAGGTCTTATCAGGTCTATGCGGATCATATAACAGATCCGATATTTCAAGATGTTCTTTAAAATGATCTAACAAAATAAGACTTTCTGGCGTTTGTGCTTGAGGAATTCTCCCGCGATTTAATCTTGCACCTATAAACCATAAAGGCGAACCAACTACAGAATAATCGAATAGATTATCGTCTTCATCATCGAGTTTAAATTCAACACGAAGGTCTTCAATTGATAATTGTTTAATTTTATCAAGTAATTTATTTAAATCAGCGCTTTGTCCTTTCTTATGATTTAATAAAATACCCCATACTAATGTTCTTTTATCCCTATCATCTTCACCTAAGATTGTTCGTAGATCATTTAGTGTGAGACTATCCGCATCTATTTCACATTGAGCAAGTGTCTTTTTTTTGCCCTTTGCTGCACAAAGAAGATATTTTCTGGCTTTTTCAATTGTGAACCCAAGCATCACTATTTTCCTTATATTATTCTGAAAAATCTCAATGTTATAAATATGACAAATTTATTGTAAAAGTTGACATAAAATAACAGCGTCGGCTATTAGATGCAATTTATGAAATGAAAAAAATTCAAGTAAATATAAGAAATGAATGATTTTATCTTAAAAGCAGCTTTTTTATGATAAGGGTTGGAACTTGCTCTCGTTAACGCTAGAAAAATTATGGCAATAAATATCTGAAAATACTGCAAAAAAGTGGTATTTTTTGACAAAGAAATAAATTTATAATACTTTTGTTAACTTGATACATTAG
Source organism: Pseudomonadota bacterium (assembly GCA_018241965.1). Taxonomy (GTDB): domain Bacteria; phylum Pseudomonadota; class Gammaproteobacteria; order Berkiellales; family Berkiellaceae; genus Berkiella. The sequence continues at coordinate 46,594 of JAFECS010000034.1, forward strand.
GCCACTTTTTATGAAAAAATTAACTTTAAGCGAAACTCATCTTATCAGCGGTGGTTATGAAAAGAACTTCCATGATGGTATTGAAGTTGCGAGTATTTTTGGTATAGGTGGTGCAGTATTTGGTGCAGGTATTGGCTTGATTACTTATACCAATCCAACAATCGTGGCACAAATTTTAATGGCTGCTTCGCCCGGTGCCGTTACTATCGTTTCAGCACCCATTGCTATTTTTTCAGGAATTCGAATAGGCGTTACGATAGGCGTAGGTGTAGGCACTCTTTTATATGCAGTAGGCGTGTTTTACAAGGAAGATTAATTGTCATCTCGCCATTCTACATTTCTTTTTTTTTGCATTTTATCTTTACTTATTACAAATAAATTATATGCTTAATGCCCTTTCAAAGTAGCCGTACGAGTTACTCTAGCACTGGGCAAATGCTCATCTAAAATAGTTTGACATAATTTGCTGATTTGCGGATCTGCTTTTTTCATATGTTCTTCAATATCACTTCTTAATTTTTCAGCATTACCAGGCGGTTTTTGCGCACTTAGCACGATTTGTTCTAGTTTATTAATAGCATCCATTTGTGCGCCTGGTTGACTAGATCCTCGGTGCTCTTTTGATGATTTTGAAAATAACAACGAAAAGCGAGATTTTTGTTTTGAGCTATCTGTTGGTGGGGTGGCTTTATGAGAATTTTTAAACTCTTCTATTAACTGTAAGATGGGGGGGAAAATATCTTCTGTTTTTTTGCTTTCTTTAGCAGATTGTTTTTTCTGTATGGCTTCTTGTAAAATGGGTTCTAAATGTAACTTCTTAACATCGAACTGATCCATTTTAATAAGGCCTATATTCAATGCAGCGTCTTTAGGATCCATGAGAGCATCTCGTATCAGCGTATAATATATCGGATCCGTCACTTCAAACTTAAATTTTTGCTGGTACCAGTCGAACAATTTTTGATTAAAAATATTCCCTTTGGGGCTATGCATTGCTACGGCGGCTTCCAAGCTAACATGATTAACATCCAGCCTTTGTAATGCCCCCATAAGAGCACAACATAAAGCTGTACCAATGGGACCTTCATTACGATGATCAGGTGAAGAAACAATAAGATCTATGTGCCAACCATATCCCTTACTGAAGTTAACACAAAGTGCCCCAATGACTTTGTTATCTGGCGAAACGGCAACCAGGACCGCACTACTGTCGCCTTTAAGTGATCTTTCGTAAACCTCATCGCCAAGGTCTAAAAAGTCTTTTTGCTTTATACTTTTGTTAATTGCCTTGCATTCGGCTATATCTGAAGGAGTAGCTACACGTAATTGAAAGCACGGGCTTCCTAAACCTGTTGATAATTGGCCATTTACTGCTTGCATGGCCTGCTCAAATGCAGCTATATCCTTTGGGTCGGTAAACATATGCAGCAACTCTTCCGTAATAGCGGTATAATTGATATTTTATAATAAAGCGTCTAACTTAGACATGATGTATAAAGAGAGTGTATGTATGCTGAATATGCGCAAAGAAATCATTGAACATAGTAAAGCTGCAATAGCTTGTCTTAAAAGTGGTACTCAAGCCGATTTACGACTTTCCGAAGTATTAAAAGAAGCAATTAATTTATTAAAAACAGATCCTGAATTAGCGCAATTGACGCATTTGAAGCTAAAACTAGATAATTCTGCAGGTTCTGAATCCTTGGAAATTCTCAGCGCATTTCTAATTAATGTTCAGTACCAGGTATCTTTGCAGCTTGTGTTAAACAACCCTGCAACTATTTTTCAATTACCTTATTTAGGTAAAGCCGTAGCGCTCAATCCTTTTATTCAATCAGTGCAAATCGAAGGTGAAATCGCCACAGATAAAACCAAACAATATTGGGAGAACATCCAATTATTGCTTCTAAGAAATCAAGGACTAGCAAGAGAGGGATTTAATGAAACATCTACGCTGCAGGAGATTATACATAAAAGAACAGAAGCTAAAGTAAGAGATCCCAGCATTATGGATCTGAATTTTGATAAGACACATGCTACAAAAATAGGTATGTGATCATTAACGTGTAAATACCGGCCGCATATTATGATAGATTTTCTTGAAGAGTTTCCAGATATTATACCTTCTGATTTAGTTCCATTTTATTCTTTATGTCCTGAATTAGAACCTATTTCTTTTGCTGAACAAGCGCCTCAAACACAAACAAAACAAGAAGATAAGTGTGATTTTGATCTTAATGATTTTCTTGTAACAAGCCTTCGAAAAAAAGACAAGAGTAAAGGTCATGGCAAGCATAAGAATATTATCAGAAGCTCCATCGTTAATAAATGGATTGAAGATCTTGAAATGGAAGCCTCGCAACAAGCTAACACCTTAGTCTATTACCAAAACTTTGTTTTCAAAAAGCTTGAAGACACTCTATCGCTTAAGCAAGAAATCTGTCAGAAAAAAAAGGATCGAATGGTTACCAAAGGGGTATATGACGATAAAATTAGGAGAATTAATGCGACATTATGGTTGGTTGCAAAACTTTATAAAAAATTTCCTACCTTAAAAGAAAATAGGTCAGAAATAATCTTAAAAGAAATTGAAGATACTAACTTGAAAAAACCACCTGTTGTTAAAACCAAACGTAAACTGATATTGACAAACTTCGAGAAAACGCAAAGGTCTGAATCAGAGCATGAGTTAGAGTCAAAAAATGTAATCGTTCCACCTTTGACAATGGACTTAAGAACAAAGAGATTAGCGTGAGTCTTAAAGGCTTTTACCCCCTTTGAAGGGTAGCTTTGAACCATTTATCTAAAAGAGTCGATAAAACATCATCAGGTTTCTGATTTAATGCTGAATTATATTGAAGGTTGCCTTGAGAAACAATAAAGTCAAATTTATCAAATGGCAATTCTTGATGCGTTAACGCTTCTGATGAATTAAGACAATAAATCAGAATTTCAACTTGGTCGTTTAATAACAAAAGCTGTGCTGCGTTAAATAGCGTAGAAGCATGACAAAGTTGCTCATTATTAAGAAATGCACAATTCTCTTTAGCCAGGCCTACATGTTGATACTCGAGCATTAAAAGCGTCATTAAGCTTTGAATACTACTGTGTGCTGAAATATCCGCACAGATCACAATAATAGGAATTCGACCTTGGTTTGGAATAAGGGTATTTAATACCTGACGATAGATATGAGATGTTGTGATAAATCCTAATTGTGGTTGACTATTAATTTCTATTAAACACCCACCGTTTGCTAAATAGGAGGCTTCTATATCAGGCGTAATAAAGTCAATACCCGCAAAATCTAAGCGTAAAAGTTTTGTCGCTGTTTGGGCTAGTCGCTTATTATCAGGATGTACCTTATCAAACACAGCAATTGGCGTTGCGCCAGCTGAAACATTTGAAATTTTACTTACAACAATAGTTTTTCCTTCTATTGGGATACTATTTGGTTCATAACCTTGTTCAGTTAAAAAAGCCAATAATTCATTTGTTAATTCAATTTTAATATTCCTTGTTTGATTCTCTAATTGAATTAATTCACTAATGCTATGCGTGCCGTCTCCTATCACTGCAGCAGGTATGCGCTCAATCGCCCAAATCAACTCTCCATTTAGCACTATAAGGCGATAGTCTTTTCCAAAAATATGTTTTTCCAATAAAATGGTCTTCGAGCATTGTTTTGCTTTGTTATAGGCAGTTTTAACTTGCTCATCTGTCGTTAAGTTGGGGTACACGCCTTGACCACCATCTTGATTGTCAGGCTTTATGACCACAGGGTATCCCATTTGTCTTGCTTTGGATATTGCATCTTCTTCATCATAAACGACAAACTGGGCTGGAACAGGTAACCCTGATTTATGCAAAATCATCTGGGTGCTACGTTTATCTTTTGTTATATCAGCAGCAATTTTTGAAGTTTTATCTGTAAAAGAACTATCGAACCATCGAGAATGACAACCATAGCCATATTGAAAGGTATTTTGTGCTACATATAGCCAAGGAATATCTTCGTTATATGCTGCTTGCAATAGTCTTAAGCTGTTAGATCCAGTTGGCGCATAGCTTTTAAGAGCAAAAACAATTTCATCGATTTCTTGTGTGAGTGCTACCATGGGAATGAAAGCGTTTGTTGCAGTATGTTGATAACAAAACTGAAGCATAAATGACATAGCTTGATGAAAGCACTCTTCATGCAAGGTGGGGATCCATAAAGAATAAATATTATCTTCTACTGAAAGGCATTCAATTTGAATTGGCTGAAAAAGCGGTATGCTGGCTGCTTTTTGTAAGGCGAAAACACCAGCCCCTAAGCAAGCAATGAGATTATCTTTCACATCACTGATGTAGGGGGAAAAATAATATTCTAACGCTTTTTGCAAAGGTTTAATTTGCAAGGGGTTATGAGTAAGCACTTGAACTTTGACAAGTCCCACTGGTTGTCGATAGCCATGTATAAAGCCATTATATACATGTGGTCTTTCAACTAGCGTGAATAAAGGGGCCTGGGAACTAGAATATTGAATCGAAATACCTTGGGCTGAGGGATCACTTTGAACCGCTTGTTTTGGTTGCCTTAAATCTTGACTGAATTGATGTTCCAGGATCACTTTCATACAATAACCTTTATAAGGGTATGAAATTAAATGTGGGACAACGTTCCCCTAGCGCATAATTAGGGAAAAAAATATCCTGTTCTTTAAAATAGGAATTTAGCCTGGTTCTAACTTCTTGGAGCGTCGGAAAAGTATAGTAGACAGAACTTTCTTTGTAGTTATCTATGGTTTGGATAACGCTTTGGGGCCATTGTAATCGTTTAAACAGCGATTGGTTATTTTTCTTAAACAAGGTATTCCAACTTTCCCAAATACTGTTTAATGACACTCCTTGATTCAATGAGCCATGTAACGCCATAGCTATACGCCATTTAAGAACATGAAAGTTCTCAATTTTCCCAGACAGAAATTCTTGATGGACAGATCCAATTGATTCTGTTATGTTCGGGCGAATAAAAAAACGTATAATAAAAGCACCAGCAGGAGAGATTACCCGCCTGATTTCTTTTATCATCTTCTCATAGTTATTTTCAGTTATACATGTAAAGCATCCATCACCTATAACAAGATCAACTTTAGCGTCCGCTAAAGGTAACTTTAACCAATCGCCAACAAATCCTTGTGGCTTAATAGTTTGCGTTTCTGAGGGCAAAATGGATTTTAACATTGAGAAATTATTGTCAATAGCAATTAAACGAGTATTCTTAGGCCACCGAATATGTGCTATCTCTGGTGTAACACCAAGCAATAATACTGTAAATGGTTTTTCATCTGTAGTGATGAGATGTTTTATCCATGAACTACTTGTTTGGATGTCGATTGGTGATGGGCGCAACGGTGAACCTATGTTGGCCCACCGTTTAGCTTGGTTATCCCAAAGAGTCATTCAAATACTACGCTTTATTTGAAAATTACTGTTTAAATCTTCTTTTTAAATAAAATATCGAATTCCCAACATGACAACATTCGAATGAATATTGGCAGATGTTTCAGCTGATAAACCATTGTTATTGACTACAATGGCTCCATCTTCTCCGCTTAAAACGTTGGCAACGTTAGAAGTTCTTACCTTACCATAATGGGTATAAATGTAATCTGCCGTAATTGCCGCGCTATCATTAACTTTATGTTCAACGCCAACACCCAAACGTAAGAAAGCAGAGTTGCGACTATTTGAGCTGCTATCAATAGATGAAAGAAGTGGGCCTTGAGATAAATAGGTAAAAGTAGTGCTATTATCGATGGTTAATTCATTAAAGGCCACGCCGATGCGACCATAAAGCATTGTATTTAAATCAAAAAGGTAGCCTGGTCTAAAATCTGCACCAAACTCCCAATCACGCAACTTTACTGTTGTAGAATCTGCAATGGATGTGCTAACCCCAATACCAACCGTTAATTGCTCGGCTTCTGCATCGTTTAATGTATTTTCACTGTCTTTTATGTTGCCAAAAATTTCAGCTGCCCAATAAAAATTACTATCCTGGAAAAATTGACCATAACCAATGTAAAGCGCACCAATAGCTTTATAGTGATATACCGGAACACTTTGTTGAACGAGAGAAATTGAGCCATTAGTGGCATTGCTTACAAATACAGAAGAGGCAGCTATGTTAAACTTAGTATTTGTTTGAATTATCCCGCCGGATATTCCTGCATAAAAACCATTAGATCGATTATCATCCCCGGCATTTGCAAAGGTAGGAGCAAAAATACCAATTGTTAGTAAAGAGACTTTTTTTAATGTTGGGTAATCAGATAAAAACATGCAAATCCTTATGAATTAATCCAATCTGAGGGGTAAATAACTGCATTAGCTTACCATTGATTTAATTTATTGTAAACCCTCGGTAAAAGCCAAAAATCATTGAAAAATCATATAGTTGCAAGCGATATCTCTTCGTGAATTACTGGGAAAAGAATTACTGGGACACCCACTTTAATTTACCCGTTAAAGAAATTACCCCTTTCTAAGGGGCATCCTAACGCAGAATTAACCGTTTGCGATTTAATTCATTGTAAATACGCTTTTTATTGAACTATTCGGTTGCAAGGCTGTCTCAACATTATGTTCTGCTTTTTAAGCGAGGCTTTGTGTCATGATAGGTAAAGGTCGGTTTACATCAAGTGAAACACTAACGCCTGAAAACAAAAGAAAAAGCCATGAAATTGAAGAAGGGATCCTGCAAACCCTGGAAGGCCAAATAGGGCAAGTGACACAGGTCAGAAGCAAAAGAAATACAAATGCTATTGCAAAAGCATTATCAGTATTGGGCAATAATTTGATGCGTCAATTGCCCAATCCATTCAGAGGTCATTTGCTTCCGGCTCAAGATCCATCATATAGAAAAGAGACAGGATATGATCCGCAAGATTATCAATCGCTATTTACAGATACCACTTCAGGATTTGAGCGGATTGATGTCGAACGCAAAGGTAAAAAAATCTCATCATTTCAGGTTGATGGTTCTCCAAAAGGTACCAAAACAGAAGATAAAAAATATATTATCTATTTCAATGGTAACGCCACTTATGCGCTGCAAACCGCGGATGAAATGAAACGCGATGCAGCTTTGCATCAATGTACAGTGATTAATTTTGATTACCCTGGGGTCGGAGAAAGTGAAGGTAAAACAGTTATTGCTAAAGATATGGTAAATGCGGGATATGCCCAAGTGAAACGCTTGATTGACATGGGCGTGCCAGCTGAAAATATTATATTAAAGGGGCAATCAATTGGTGGTGCAGTGGCTACCATGGTGGCGGGGAAGTGCCATGAAAATGGTGAACCTGTTGGTGTTATCAATCAGCGCTCTTTTGCCAAAATGAGCAGAGTTGTCAAAGAAATCCTTGGCGGGGGGAAGTTAGGAAGTATTGGTTCTGGTATTATACAAGGGCTAGGGTGGGGAATGGATGCTTTGGCGGCTTGGAATAAGATCCCAGACTCTCATAAGGAATTCATTTTTGCCGAGCGTGATGAAGTCATTCCTCCAGCCGCTAGTCTTGCTGTAGGAATTGGAAAAGAAAATGATTCCAAACGAAAATTAAAATGTGGTCACAATGATTCTCTCTATGGTCAATATTCTTATGTGACTAATAAAAGCGGCGAACCTGCCAGGGATATCTTCGATAGCTTTGTGCGCAAACGATTTAATCCGCCTACTTTAGTGATGGATGGTGTCGAGCGCCAACAATTCATTGCTAGTATTGCTGCAGTGGCAAAGCTTCGGGATCATAAAGCAGCTCAACCAGAAAGGGGGCGTGAGCGTAAATCCATGATGTCAACCGCACCTACACACGCAACGGAGCACAAAGAGCTAAGCCAAATTATTGATAGAGTGGTAAAGGTGAGCACCGAGTTTGCAGGTAAACCACGCTATACGTCGAGGGATATCGAAAAATTTAAAGTATCATTAGCGCACATTGAGCACGATTACACAAAGATAGCTCAAAAAAAGAAATGGCCTGTTACCGAGGCAAGCCCAGTGAAACAATTTTTGCAAAGCACTAAGGAATTAACTAACAGGCTGAGTGCAGAAATGGGAACGACTAAGCGTTTTGAAAGGGAACGTCGCTCGCGTATGGGATAATCGCGGGAGTGATTAACTGCTAAATAAGAAAATGGTACCCGTCAAACCTTACTTTTAAATCTATGATTGTTTATAAAGAAAAAAAGTCAAAACTAAAATCGGAATGTTTTTAGTTACTGGTCCAAAGGGGTGTAACCAATATTCTGGGGCGATGAACGATAACAATATCGTGTAAGCAATGATTATGAATATTTGTGAAATATAACATAATTTCAACTGAAATTTGGTTAGTAGCCATATACCTAAGATTATATCAATAACACCGCCACCTAGAACGCAGATGTCAGCCAGTGCTCCCTTAATGTGGGCTTGATCTAAAATTTCATAACCAATTTTTGGGGCAATAAATATTGAGGTTATGCCTGTGAAAACCCAAAGGAAGCTAAGGCTTAATCTTGCTATAAGTTCTAACGTGTTGTCTTTATAACAGTTCACAAGCATATCCTTATTCTTGTCATATTTAAGCAAAAAATATAATAAAGAATAACCGGTTTTTTTAATTAACGAGGTTCTTCAATTAAGGTGTTTTCTTCAATTTTATTTTAAAAGCACATGTTTCAGGTCGGCCTGAAGTGCAATTGTAGAAATCCTCTTTTTTACTCCAGTTAGTTCCAGAAACTTCCACGATTGCATTCGCATCTGGGCTAAGTAGAACTGATGTCCAAAGATATGTGCCCGGTTGTTGAGGGTTGATCCATTTATAGCGACAATCTAATTTATGGGTTTTTGGAAAAAAAAATGCTTGATCAAAACCTATTTGTTCAGCGTAAGGCCAACCCCTATATCCAATTTGCCAATATAATTTGTTATTTTCCCATGCTTGCACATTTTTTTCATTCTTTTTAACAAGATCAGCTGATGGGCAAAAATGATCTTCTGCATAAACCGTGTTGATGACTGATAATACTGAAAAAAATACTGTAAGTTTTTTTGATATATACATATACAGTCCTATATCTGAATATCGATGACAATTTATAAATTAAGAATAGACAAAAGCGGGGGTTAAATTTGAGCTTTTATGTCTTCTATTGTAAGCATAAGTGTTAATTCCACCTTGCTTTCAATAAACCCAAAATGTTTATAAAAAGCGTCAGCATCTTCATCGATGGCATGCACAAGAAGACATCTTGTTGCAGCAATCGTCGATGCTTCAAGGGTTTTAAGCATAGCCTCTTTTAACAGATGCTTGGCGATGCCTTGTCCGTGCCATCTTCGATCAACTGCTAATCTTCCAAGAATCATGACAGGTATTCTCTCAGGAGCATTTCGTTGCATTTTTTTTGTCATATCACTTCTGTTTATGCTGCCAAAAACAAGGGTATAATAAGCAATCACTTTATTCTTTACACAAACAACTCTAGTGAAAGAGAATTTATCTTGATTTTCAAGGGCTCTTTTCTTTAGCCACTCGTTTAGAGTGTTATTACCGCAATCAAATTCATCTAGTTCATGCTCACTCGTAATTACTTCTGGTGCTCTTATTTCTCCCACGGTGCTTTCTCTTTAAACAGGGTTTTTAATGTTTTTATATCCCGTGGAGGAGAATTAAGCATTTTTTCAAATGCATCGAAGTCTTTATCGTTCAAAAAGAAATCTTTTCTATCAAGTAAATCATTTTCTACTGCCCGATTAACAGCATCTAATATATATTTAGTTCTGTCAGAGTTTGGGTGCAATTTGACTGCTTTATCTAATAGCGTAAGTTTTGTTATAGGATACTTAAGATTAACAACCTTCTTAGCTCTTGTTTTTGGCTCTTTGGGTATTTTGCGTGCAGAGTCCATAAATCACCTATCGTGTATACATCGTATATACAGTAAGTATATATTATCGTATATACGTTGTGTATACCGATCGTCGTTTATTCAAAAGATATCAGACAATAGGTGTTAAGAAGGGTGGGGGTATATACACCAATTTTACATAAGTTTAATAACTAAAAACTTGGAGTTGAGATTAGATCTTTTTACTAACCCAATGGGGGAAAGGGGATGTGATCCACTATAAAACAAAACGTAGCTATTGCCGTTGTTCCTGAGATGAGACCCACGCCAAGCCCAATGATTCATTTAAATCTGAGTTAAAACCACAGCTGTTGCAATCCCAACCAAAGTAGTGCAAAGCCAAGTACCACCCGCTGGTAATGTGTTCAACATAGGATCAAGAGTCTCTTGAGCAGATTCGGCAAAAATATAATCCTTTGTTTGGTTATAGGCATATTGAGTACCTGCATAAAGACCACCAAGTGCAAAACCTGCTAGAGGAGGAACACCTGCTTTCAGCAAATATTTTATTAACTCTCCTCCAAAATTCGCTACCCAGCCACCATGAATTTGGCTCATTTCATATTGCGATAATTCTCTCATAATTAAACCCTAGTTATCTAACTTATTCCAGTGTAAGACATAAGATGACATATTAACAAGAAAGATAATTGATAAAAATTGTGCATACATGTGCAGCCCCTTGCTAGTATTTGCGACTTAGTTAGAATTGCTGGAACCTATATAAAACGCTCTAGGGGCATTGAATTGAAGGCTTTAAGTTGCAATATGAGTGTAAGGACCGCACATGCTTTGTATTAAATCCGCAAATAATTTTTCACTAAAAGAATTTGAAACACAAATGATTCAACCACAATTTGTCGGCGAAGAATTTCGCAGTAATCATACCGCACATTATCCGCTGCATAATCGTTATTTTAGTAATGGTGATAAACCTTGGGTTATTTTAATTAACCTTAAAAACAAAATGATCTTCACTTACGAAAATAAAGAATACATAATTAACGAAAATGAGTTGGTCTTTTTTGACGATAACGTGATGCACGCCTGGCAGATGAATAACAATGATATGAAGATATATTATTATCGGGCAAAATGCGAAAAGCCTGTGTGCGAAGGAACGTATTGTTTGGATGGGATGATGGGGTAGCTTAGGAAGTAAATCTTGCTCTTTTTAAGATTAGAGGTGCGCGCTCTTATTTTTCCCGCTGCAGCTGCAGCGGCATATATTAGCCCCTTATATGGACCCACCCTTATTGTAA
>JAFECS010000035.1 GCA_018241965.1 Pseudomonadota bacterium
ATACCATGTATCCGGTCTGTACACTCTGTGTCGGCCCAAGGGCGGGCACAGGGACCCGCCCCTACATTTTTCTTCCACAGAAGCCACATGATAAGCTAGGTTTAGTGTATTCTTCACTTCAAATTGGTGTAAGAGCCCTTATGGAGCGTGAACAATATATCGCATACATTCGCAAAACGCTCAATGACGCTGTCCTTGAGGCCAAAGGCATTCAAGATGGCAAGCCTGCCGATTATATTCCTGAATTAGCCAATGTTGATCCCGATCTCACCTGTGCGTCGATATTGCTTTCAGATGGCACACAAATATCCAGTGGTGATCTTAATCAAGTGGTGACCTTGCAAAGTGTTGCCAAACTTATTTCGCTTATTGGATTGATGGAAGAGTTTGGTGAAGAAAAAATGTTTTCATGGATCCATGTAGAACCCTCGGGGCAATCATTTTCATCAATTGCCCAAGTCGACAGATATGGTCCGGTACCAGTCAATCCCATGGTGAATGCTGGTGCAATTGCATTATGCTCTCGTATCCCTGGTGATACACAAAAACGAGCACAATGGTTAGATGGCTGGGCTTCAAAATTATTTGGTAAAACGCTTCAAGTCAATGGTAAAGTATTTGCTTCAGAACGAGCCACTGGCGACAGGAACCGCTCTATAGCATTTTTATTAAAGAGCAAACATGAATTAGGGCTCTCTGTCGACGAAACGTTAGAAACCTATTTTTACTTATGTTCTTATGAAAGTGATATGCTTACCGCTTCTTATTTGCCCATGTTGCTGGCAAATGGTGGGTTAGCGCCAGACGGCACACGGGTAATTTCAGAAAGAACCAGTAACAGTGTGGTTGCTATCATGGCAACATGTGGTATGTATGATGAATCGGGTATTCATTTAGTGCGCACAGGGATGCCGGCAAAAAGCGGCGTTTCTGGTATTATTATTGCGGTTGCCACAGGCAGAGGCGGTATAGCCGTTGCTAGCCCCCGTTTAAATGATAAAGGCGGTAGCATTCGCGGCCACCATATTTTATCGCATGTCTCAAGGGAGTTGGATTGGCATTTTGCTGCGCCATGGGGCTATATGCGCATAGAAGAATAGGAAAAATTTATGACTAAAGAATCTGCGCTATTTTGGTGGATGCCGGCATGTATTTTGTTCGCCGTATTAGTGCCAATGTCATTAACGTTAAATACGGTGTATATTGAATTTGCGCTACCTTGTGTAGGCATTATGGCGGCATGGTTATTTGTGCTTATATTAATGAGAGCAAAAAAATTTACCTTAGAAGCAATTTTCTACTTATTGCTTATTTTTATTTACAACCCAGTGAAAGTAGAGTTTGCTTTGTCGACTTATGTTTCCTCTCTTAATCATCTTTATTTAATCTTGTTAAATATATTTTGTGGTGCGTTTATTTTGTATCTGTGGTGGATGCGAAAAAAAGTAAATTAGCCTATTGTTTATTGTAAAAAGCTGTACTGTACATATGCATACGCAGCTGTAAACTCATCTAATAGTATGTTAACAAGCATAATGATAATATGAGGGTATGTAATTTGTTTGCACATAAGTAGGTAACACGTGCATACACTCCCAACGTTAACCAGCACTTATCTTCGCACCTTTAAACTCTATGCAATCAGTTTTAAAGATGTTTTGCCCTTTATTTTATTGCTGATGATCTGTAAATATTTCATTAATAAATTTATTCCAGCCGAAAATACAGTAAATACCATCTTTTTTGCAAGATTAATGCTCGATATAGCACTGACAGCGTTATTCTTTAGTTTTATTATGGATGCGGTGTATCAAAAATATTATCAAGGAAAAACAAGCCCCTGGCAGATTTCATTAAGAGGCATCAAGCGTTTTGTGCAAGTATTTTGTGCTTACTTATTTATCTCTTTACCCATATTAATTACCTTGGGCATTGTGGAGCTCGCTAATCGATTTTGGATGCCGGTAGTCATTACGCCGGATGTTGCTGAAAAACATTTATGGATTTCTTTATCGCTAATTGCCGTAGCCTTGTTTATTAATTTGATGTTATTTGTATTTAGTTTTGCAGCCGGGTTGTTTATTGTTATAGAACAAGAAAATTTTATTAAAGGATTATTGCATAGTTGGAAAGTAGTACATCCGGTATGGGTTGATACTTTATTGCTGATTATTTTATTTGGGATCATCAATTTTAGCTTAACGATTCTGCTAGATACCTTCCACATACCTTATGCTTATCTTATTACGACGATGTTGTTAACCTCGCTCTATCCTGCTTTAATGGTCATTCACGTGGGTGAGATAGAAAAATTACCTACTAAACAGCTCGCAACTTAGATTTTTTCCCTATATGATTAAATGATTGAATTTAATCAATCTTAGGGTCTTTTTATGCAAAACAAGCATGCCAAAACAATGCAACTTGCCATTGATAGTGCAATGGAAGGCATACAAAAAAATGAAGGCGGTCCATTTGGCGCTTGCGTCGTCAAGGGTGATAAAGTTATTTCTGTGGCACACAATACCGTGTTAAGAGATAACGATGCTACCTGTCACGCCGAAATGAATGCGATACGCCAAGCGTCTCAAGCATTGGGCACCTATGATTTATCTGGCTGCGAAATTTACTCAACGGTGGACCCATGTCCTATGTGCTTAACAGCAATTTATTGGGCGCGCATAGATAAAATATATGCTGCTGCTAATAATAAGCTTGCTGCTGTTTATGGTTTTGATGATCAAGAATTTTACAAACAAGTCAAAGCACCAGCCGATGCACGCAAAATTCCATCGGAAAAACTCCCTTTAGATGAACAAAGTGAATCTGTATTCAAAGAATGGAAAGCTTTGGGGCGAGATGTTTACTGAGCGTGATTTTCTTGAAAGCGCTTTTTAAATAATTGGTAAGTTTCAGGAGGTGTCCAAGAACATCCCAAAGGATGAAAGGCTTTTTTCTCGCCGTGAAAATCAGAGCCGCCTGTGACAAGCCAATTTTTTTTCTGTGCAATCTCAATCCAGGGTTGCTCTTGCTTGAGTGATAAATGGCCATAATATACTTCAATGCCATCAAAGGGCATCGCCAGTAACGGTTCAATCAATTTTTTAGGTTGTATATAGTGCGGATGAGCCAACACTGCATAGCCGCCTGCGCGCTGGATAAGCTCTATGGCTTCTTCTACTTCAATCAATAAACCATGTACATAACAGCGGCCTTTATCACCCAGATAGCGGCTAAAGGCTTGTTTAATTGAGGATGCATAGCCTTTGGCGACCATCATTTTGGCAATATGGGGGCGACCCAGGGTGCCATCACCAAATTTTTCTCGTAATTCCGTCATTAAGATAGGCTTTTTTATCTTAGCAAGACGCTCTAGAATTTTTTCATTTCTGTTTTCGCGTTCTTGTTGTAATTTCTGACAGAAAGTCTTTAATTCAGGTGAGTGCAATGCGAACCCATAGCCCAATACATGAATACTGGTTCTTTCAAGCTCAGTAGAGATCTCAATACCTGAAACAAGATCTAGCCCAAGTTCTTGTGCGTAAGGAATGGCACTTTCATAGGCAGCAATTGTGTCATGATCGGTAATGCTCAATCCGCTAAGGCCTCTTTCCTTAGCCAGATTGAGTAAATCGAAGACGGCTAAAGAGCCGTCTGAAAAAGTGGTATGGCAGTGACAATCATTACGCGCTAACGTCAACATTAGAGCTTTTAATGTCAGTGGCAAAATTAGTGGAGAGCTCTTCTTGGTAGAAAATGGCTAAGCCTATGGAAAAGAGTACCATTGATGCAAAGAAATGCCAGGTGATCACTTCATTGAGGAAATACCATCCAAACAAGGAAGCGAATAAAGGCGTTACCAGCCCTGCCAGTGACATAAACGTTGCTGAGAAGCGTTTTAATAAGTAACCATAAAGGTTGTAGCACACCACATTAGAAATCAATGTCATCCAAAGGGTGCATTCAATAAACGCGGCATATTTACCATTGAGAATAGGGAAAGGTGCCCAATTTTCGCCGCTTAAATAAGAGTGGAATAAAGCTAAAACACCACCAATGAGCATACTGATGCCGTTTGCCATAATGGGGGTATAGCGATATTCATTGATAATTTTTTTCAATAAAATCCACCCATACACGCTGGAAAATACAGCAATCATCAAGGCCATTTCTGCTCTTGAGAAAAAGAATAAATCTTTGACAAGTTCAGCAGAGCTGGTTTGGGTAAATAAGATTGGAGTTAAACCGACAAACCCAATACATAGTCCTAACCATTTTTTGGAAGTTAAACGTTCTTTTAAAAACCAATAAGCAAACAAAGCTGCAATAAAAGGCGATAAGCTATATATCAAGCAAGCTTTAGCGGAGCTCATATACTGAATGCCCCAGATTTCCGCAATATTGGTGATATAAATACTGACTAAACCGAGGATGACTAAAGGTAAAATATGGGCGCCTTTAATTTTAAAAGACTTTCTATTGAAGAAAAACTGATGCCCTAAAAGAAGAATGCCAGCAATCGTCATCCGTGAGCCGATTAAAAAGAAAGGCTCAGAAAAGTCTAGTGCGGTTTTACTTAAGGTAAATAGGCTGGCGAATAAAGCAAACAATAAAATCACTAAAGGCACGGTATCATTCTCTCCCAAAAAAATGAGTCACAAGACCAATTAGGTTAGCCGTATACTCTTGATACGCGGATAGTACCCCCTTAGTGAGCAAAATGATAGTTTTTTTTTGCCTACCATTGGAGCAGGAAGACATCTTCTAGAGGATCTTTAAATTAGTTGTTAAAAATCAATAGGTTAGATTGGTAGGGGCAAAGAGAATCTTGGCCGAATTGTTTGGGTTTTGTGGTTGAGGGACATTGCCATTTCTTTCTCAAATTGGGCATATATTTTGATATTAACAAAATCATAAAATGGCGCAGCGTTATGCCTTTTTGGTTTTCTGGAGCTTTGTCCTGAATGGAATAAAATGAGTTATTAAATCTTGGATTATTTGGGCCAGATGTGCAATAAAAATGAAACGGCGAACAAATTGCGAAGACTTAAAAATTAGAGATGATCTTGCGGGACAGGCATTTAATTCTTTTTATTTTGCCTGTCCTGTAGATCATGGCTTGAATGAATTTACTGAATGCTGCATTTCTTTTTATTACGTGCAGGTGCGTCGTTACTAGCCGCAGATGAAGTCTTAGCAGCAGCTGCTTCTTCCGCTTTTTTTGCATCATGTCCCGGTGTAAAAGTAGCAGGAGATGAAGATAAATCGCTTGCGCCACCTGGAGCGGGATTTGCTGTGCCGCTCGCATTTACTACATTTTCACCTTCTTTTTTCTCTGGACCACCTGTTGCCATAAAACACCTCTTTTTAAGTGTTATAATATTCTTGTCAGGCTAATAACAACCAAACATAGTCTGGTTGCATATTGCATAAAGATCAGAACCTAGCTCGTTCCAGCAATTAATCCAACCGATTCTCTTCCATCTAGCCGCATTGATTCTGGGAAATCGGCTCTATTCATAAATTGACACCAGATTATTTCAAAACCTTTATTTTTAAACTCTCTTGTTAATATTTGTGGATCTAAGAAATTAAGAAATCCTGATAAATGTGCTGCTGAGGCAGGGTTGTACTTTTCAGGCTCAGCAATATAGCCGGGAAAGCGTTCGCCTTTAGTTTTGCGTTGCTCATATTCAGGAATAAAGCCGCTCCAGGATTTGATATAAGGCGTTTCAGCCACAACATAAACTTTACCACCTGCTTTGAGTAGGCTTTTAATTGCTACGATGGACGCTTCAAATTGCTCTGGCTTCATTAAAGGAAACACCCTTGCAACTAAAATAGCATCAAAGGAATGGGGCGGTAATGTCACTGCAGTTGGAAATTCACCGGCAACAACATGTGCTTTGTTTTGTTTATCTTTAGGGATGGAATTTAAAAAATTGCTTAAATGCTTTGGTTCTAAATCATTCACCCATACATTTGCGCCATTTTCCAAAGCTAATTTACTTACGTCTCCATAGGCTGCCCCAATCTCAAGCACTTTGGCACCCGGATGTTCTTTACAAAAGCTGAGAAATTGTTGGGTGACGGCATCATTTCCTGGATGCGCCCATCCCATTTTATTAATCGTTGGCACACGCCCCGCAGCCCTATAATCAGAAAGATCAGCTGCAAAAGTGGGTGTAAATAGTTGGAGACAGAGGAGAAAAGCAACAAATAAAATCCGGTTTAGCATAAAACTTCCTTATAAATAAATGAGTATGGGGGCCAGCCCCCTAAGATATCAACTACTTTATAAATTCTATTGCGTTCAATATTATAGCTTGTTCATAATATTTGAACATGTTATAATAATGAACATAGGGTAGTATCGTTCAATAATTAAAACTGTTCATAATATTTGAACATAGGTAAAAAGTGAACAAATCCATGACGCTCAGCATAAAAGAAACAGCACTATTAAAAAAGGCTCTAGCATCTTTTCATAAGACAACCTCATTATCTTTTATAATAGAGTCATCTACAATGAAAGAGTCAACATACAGTCCTGAAGTAGATTGTATGTTACGCCTAAAGTCAAATAAAGAAGGTAAACTTTTTGTTGGGGAAATAAAATTAAATCTTACCAAGGCAGCATTAGGAGCCGCAATTTCACATTTAAAGCAGCTTTCTCATCAGGGGATTTTAATTACAGACTATGTTAACCCCAATAGTGCTGAATTACTGCGGGAGATGGATATACCCTTTTTTGATACGGTAGGAAATGCTTATATAAAACTAAATAACCCTTCTTTATTTATATATGTAAAAGGGAATAAGCCTCCACAACTACCATCTAATTCAGCTGCGTTTACTACTGCTGGAATTAAAGTGATATTTTATTTTCTTTGCTGTCCTGAAAAAGTCAATGCATCATATAGAGAAATTGCAACCTCTGCTAATGTAGCTTTAGGTAGAATTGGAACTATTATTAATGATCTGAAAGAGATGGGATATTTACTAGACAAGGGTAGTTTGGGAAGAAAGCTGATCAATATCGAAAGTTTGATCGAAAAATGGGTTGATGGGTTTGAAGAAAAATTAAGAAAAAAACTTATATTGGGTAGGTTTAAGACAGATGAATTCAATTGGTGGAAAGATGCAAAAATGCCCAAAAATAGCTACTGGGGAGCAGAAGTGGCTGCTGCAAATATGACAAATTACCTTAAACCAGAAATAATAACAATTTATACAGATAATAACATAAACAAACTAAAACTCATTCATGAGCTTAAAAGTGAACCTAATGGAAACATTGAGGTATTAAAAACATTTTGGAATTTTACGCAAAAAAGTCAAGAACTAAATCTGGTTCCCCCTTTGCTAACGTATGCTGATTTAATAATAAGCGGTGATCCTCGTAATATTGAAACTGCTAAAATAATTTATGAAAAAAATATACTTAAACATCTCAAATAAAATTGATGAAACCACGCTACATATGTATGAGCTTGTCAATAATGTGGCAACAGCTCATGATATCCCTTTTTTTATCATAGGTGCATCAGCAAGAGATCTCATATTGTTATATGGATATGGACTTAAAAATCAGAGGATAACAAAAGATATTGATATTGCAATACAAGTATCGACTTGGCAGGAATTTGATAAACTAAAGCATGCCTTTATCCAAACCGGCAGATTTAAAAGTACTTCAACTAATCATCGATTGGTAAATACGGACTACAATCTTCCACTGGATATTATTCCATTTGGTGAGATCGAAGAAAAAAATCATAAAATCACTTGGCCATCGGGACATGAGAATAAAATGACTGTTATAGGTTTTAAAGAAGCATTCAAAAATTCTCTTTTGATAAGATTAAGGATGGACCCAGAATTAGATATACCAGTAGTTAGTTTACAGTTTATGGTTGTTCTGAAACTTGTTGCGTGGTCTGAGCGATCCCCGCAAGGGAAGAAAGATGGAATTGATCTAGCATATATAATTAAAAATTATCTTAATGCAGGAAACAAAGAACAAATACTTTCTGGAGAGCATAGCGATTTATTAGATGATAACTTTGATTTTGAAATTTCAGGTGCACGTCTATTAGGACGGCATATATCTGAAGTAATCTCTTTAGAGGCAAAAAAATTTCTCATTAATCTACTTACTTACGAAATTGAAAATAACAACCAAAATAAACTATGTGAAGATATGACGGTATTTAATAACCCTGATCAGTATGAGAAAAACTTGGCATTGTTGAAAGCATTATCCATAGGCCTAAATGAAAAATAGAGATATGGGATGCTGTATAAAGGTGTCGTGTACCAAAGCGTACACTCCTGGGGATTCGCTCGTTTGACGTCTAGCCTAAAAACAAATGACTTTGAAAAAATTGGTCGGGGTGACCCTGCTTCATGTTATGGTAAAATTATAATTGTGCTATTTAAATGGCATAATTATAATAAAGCAAAGCAAAATAAAGGGGGAAGTATGGGGTAATGTTTAGCATCAGATAGTAAAATGATTCTAAACACTTACAGTGCTCGATGGTTGGCGCTGAAACTAATTAAAATTCCAAGGTTTGCATAAATAGCCCCGCTTGAGATTTCAAAACCCCGTCACAAAAATTTTTTATCAATTTTTCATTAAATAAATCTAAAGAATCCTTTTAGGAATTGTTTTCATTTTTTCTATTTGTAGTACTTATCAAACACAATAATGGAATGTGTATCTAAGTTAAAGAATGTGCAAATACACTTGATATGCTGTTTTGAGAAATTTCCCTAAATTTTGCAGCAATATTATCAAAAGCCTTGCATTGCTGTGATGATTTTTTATAATGCACTTTCTAAAAGTGAGCAACAATATAGACAGTAGTTTAAATGGATGTTTTGCACTACGTTACTTCACTACTATTTAGTCAAGGGACTGTTCTTCAGGTTAGATATGGCTTTGATACAGCTGTACTCCTTGTATATATCCTCTTTATTACTTCTTCTTTATCTCACAATAATTCTGCTGTAGGTGCCTATAGAAAATGATTCGTGAATTAAGTAGTAAATTTATAAAGAAATGTAAAACAAGGCTATATGACTTATGGGATGGTGCAAAAATATTAGCCAAATGGTCGTGTGAAATTGTATTTATGCAAAAACCCTGGTATTTGTTTCCCGTTAGATTTTTTTTGCTGATTATGCTGATATTAATTAATATTGGTAACATTGAGATCCGGTTCTGGCCAAGAAAATTTAAATCCTTTGAGGAATTTTATGCTCATGTGGATTCAATTGTAACTACGTTGCGTGAAAATAATCAAAAAGAATGGGCAGATGAAATACATGGTTCCCTTTATGTGAGTCAATCATTTTATGAAATGCAAGGGGAGTTGTTAAAAGTATTACCATATGCTAAAAGGCAAAAATTCAGTAAAGAGTTAAAATTAACCAAAGATATTAATAAGGCGATTTCATTTTTAAAGTCTTTTTCTAGACGAGTAATTTAAATTAATTTAAAGATATATAGTAGTAAAGAGGGTAATATGAGCAGATTAAAAGAAGTTATTGAAAAGATAATTGAAAATGAAAAAGAAGGGTATCAACAGCTAGAAGCTCTGATGCAAGAAAAGGCAAATAATAAATATCCAAGTGATAGCATTAACCTGACAGGATTATTAATAGATTTAAATGCTAAACAAAAAACAACCTTTTTAACGAAAATTGCAAAATTGGTAGAAGGCAGAAAAATAACCACGGTAAATTTAGCTCGGAACGAATTAAATGCTAAGCAATTAGCAGCCTTTGTTAAGAATTTTAAATGTAAGGCGGATGTTAGGGTTGATGCGAGTGATAATATTATTGGCCAAGATGCAGGCGAACTTGCTCAATCATTACGAGATAAAAATATCACCTCGCTTGATTTGTCACGATGCCAAATGGATGATGAAGCACTAATGTCATTTGGTAGACAACTGAAGGATAATCGTTTAACAACGCTTGTTTTAAAAGAAAATGCCTTTTCAAGTGCTAGCCTAGCCCAGTTTGCAAAATATGTTGCCGCGAATAAAATCAGGAGGTTGTCTATCGACGGCAATCCCATTGAAGCAAAGGATGCCGTACTTTTAGCCGTTAATCTGCAGCCTTCTCTAGTAGATAAATTGGAAGCAAACCGCTGCGATTTAACAAACAAGGGCTTTGAACAATTGATCCAAGGGCTTGCTAATGGTCCAGTTAAACAACTTGACCTTTGTAATAACAAAATAAGTAAAGTTGGAGCAAAGGAAGCCAGTATTCACTTTGAAAACACAAATATAGAAAGAATCCGGTTATCAAGCAATCAGATTAATACACAAGGTGTATGTGACTTTTTGGCTAATATAAAATATTCTAGAGTACGTTTTGTTGACTTTAGTTCTAATGCCAATAAAAAGGGACATGATATAGCGCAAATTATACCTGCTCTCAAAAATACCCCTATTACAGACGGAGAGTTTGATTTTACTTGTGTTAGTAAGGAACATGATAAAGAATATAATTCGATTTTGGATAAAAACGCCTTATCAAATCGTTTAGTGAGAACTTACAAATCAGCAAAAGAACTTGTCGATACACGCAGTACTAAAGTTACTAGGTCCGAAATAGGTTTTGCAACGTTAGCTTCGTTTTCAACCATCATTGGTGCTAAGTATTTTTCGGGTCTATTTAAAAACTTATCATGGACAATGCTGAGTTTAACAACTCTAGCTCTAAGTGTAATAGGTGCAGGCTTAAGCTCGGCAATGGTTTATGTATTCAGAAATCAAGTCGGACGTAGCGATAAGCAAAAATATGAGCAAGAATATGAGAGCGTTCGAAAGTACGCAACAAAATTAGCACGTAGACTTGATCCAACTAAGCATAGTGATATGGTTTTGACATTTGCCAAGACATTTAATGAGGCTCCTCACCAACATTTTGATAATACAGACAGGGCTGTTCACCTAAATGATCCGAAAACGAAGCTTTTTGTATTAAGAAAGCAAGTTGCGGAAATGAAGTGTTTAGTTCGAATCCCTACCGAAAATGAAGAAAGCATAATAAAGAAAGTGATATCAAAAGTGATTGCTTAGAAATATGGGCTGTTGTTGCTTTGGTTTCAGGCCACCACCATAGTGTTATGGCCCGCCCCTGCTTCGCTCTAAGATGAGCTACGCAGGGCAGGCATAGTGCTTTTTCTTGTCCTACGAAGCTTTAGCGAAGTAGGAAGCGAAGTATGGTCGGGGTGACAGGATTTGAAACTGCGACCCCTGCGTCCCGAACGCAGTTTTTTTCCTCGTCCTTTGCTTTTATGCTTCGTTGCCTGCACTCTCTCACCCCAGTCGTGTACCAAAGCGTACACTCCTGGGGATTCGCTCGTTTGGCGCCTCGCCTAAAATCAAATGACTTCGAAAAAATACAAGCTGAAGATTGGTCGGGGTGACAGGATTTGAACCTACGACCCCTGCGTCCCGAACGCAGTGCTCTACCAGGCTGAGCTACACCCCGACATAAATTAAGAACCTCTTTGCAAGGCAAAACTGGCTAAATTATTTAATGCTTCTTTATAAGGAGAAGGTGTTAACACCTGTAAACATTGTTTTGCTTTATCGACTTCTTGTTTTGCCATTTCCATGCAATAAGCAATAGCACCCGAAGAAACAATGGCTTCTTGAATAGTATCAATATTATCTAAGCTACCAGCAAGAATAGCTTCTCGGATAATTTTGGCTTGATGAGGCGCGGCATGTTTAAGCGCATAGATAAGCGGTAATGTCGCTTTGCCTTCGTTTAAATCAGCACCAATATTTTTGCCCCAATTTTCGTTGGTGGCCTTATAATCTAAAATATCATCCACTAATTGAAAAGCCATGCCTAAGTGGCGGCCATAATCAGCCAATGCTTGTTCGGTTGCTACAGGCTGTTTTGCTAAAACTGGGCCTAATTGACCGGCGGCTTCAAATAATTTAGCCGTTTTAAAATGGATTACTTTTAAATAGCGCGCCTCGTCTACATCTGGCTCAAAGCGATGGGTTAATTGCAATACTTCACCTTCAGCAATGGTATTGGTGGCATCGGATAATATCCGCATACAGTCCATGCTGTTGATAGCCACCATCATCTGAAACGCACGAGAATAGAGAAAATCACCTACCAAAATAGCAGTAGGATTATCCCAGACGCGATTGGCCGTTAATTTTCCGCGGCGTAATTTGGAATCGTCGACAACATCATCGTGCAGTAAAGTGGCTGTATGGATAAATTCAATGATGGCAGCCATAGAAATCGCATTTTCCATGGGGGCCTGACAAGCTCTTGAGCTGAGTAACACAACTAACGGTCTGACGCGCTTGCCTCCACTTTCAATCAAGTAGTGGCTTATCTTGTTAATGACTTCCACCTGAGATTCTAAGCAACGAATAATGGTCTCATTCATTGTTTTAATTTCAGATTGTAAAAGGGCCGTCACTTGGGCAAAGGGCATAATTTGAGCTTCATCCGTCTAAAGGATGCTTTTTACCGCGTTGTGTCCCATAAGGCAAGCTTGTTAGGAAGGATTACCTACTTGATTAATCCTTTGGCAATAACGTAAAATTGCTGCCCTTACCTAGGGTTTATAGGTTTTTATCGAGGAGCAAAAGAGTGAGTACTCAAACTGCCTATGCAATTATCGCTGCAGGCGGCAAGCAACATAGAGTTAAAGTAGGCCAACGGTGCAAATTTGAAAAAATTACCGGTGAGCCAGGGGAGTCAGTTGAATTAGATAAAGTGTTGCTTCTTGCGTCAGGCGACAATATCCAAGTGGGTGCCCCTTTTGTGAGCAATGCCAAAGTGACAGCTAAAATCGTTTCGCATGGTCGTGGGGATAAAGTCACCATTATCAAGATGAGACGTCGTAAAGGTTACCGTCGCAAGCAAGGGCATAGACAAGATTTCACAGAAGTTGAAATCACTAAGATTTAATTGAATTATAGAGGATAGTAGCCATGGCACATAAGAAAGCCGGCGGTAGTACAAGAAACGGTCGTGATTCTAAT
Organism: Pseudomonadota bacterium; assembly: GCA_018241965.1. Lineage (GTDB taxonomy): Bacteria > Pseudomonadota > Gammaproteobacteria > Berkiellales > Berkiellaceae > Berkiella. Next base: position 13,044 of record JAFECS010000035.1, read on the forward strand.
CCACAATATTTAGGGGTTAAAGCTTACGGCGGAGAATTAGTGAGCGCTGGCAGCATTATCATTCGCCAACGTGGTACAAAATTCCACGCGGGTAAATTTGTTGGTATGGGCAGAGATAATACGCTGTTTGCCAAAACTTCTGGCCGCGTTGAGTTTACGGTTAAAGGCGCTAAATCACGCCATACCGTGAACATTATTCCTGAAGAGATCAATACAGCTGTGTAGGGGACGGTCCCTGTGCCGGCCCAATATTGGGTCCACAGAGAACCTCTACGTTAGCCAATAAATAAAAAGCCCCTGCATGACAGGGGCTTTTGTATTTAAGAAATAGGTGATTGCGTGAAATTTGTTGATGAAGCCATTATCAAAGTGCATGCCGGGAAAGGAGGCGATGGCTCTGCAAGTTTTAGGCGAGAAAAATATGTTCCTCGTGGCGGCCCTGATGGCGGCGACGGCGGTCGTGGTGGCAGCGTTTATTTAGTCGCAGACGCGGGCTTAAATACGCTGATCGATTTTCGTTATCAAACGCAATTTAGTGCACAAAGTGGCGCCAATGGCGCCAAGCGTCAATGCAGTGGTTATGACGGGGAAGATTGTATTATCACGGTTCCCGTGGGTACCATTGTGCGCGATCTTCATACCCAAGAAATATTAGGCGATCTTATTAAGCCTGGGACGCGTTTAATGGTAGCCAAAGGCGGACGTCGGGGTTTAGGAAATGTTAACTTCAAGAGCTCCACTAACCGTGCTCCCAGACACACTACCCCAGGCGGGGAAGGTGAGTCTCGCGAATTACATTTAGAGCTTAAATTATTAGCAGAAGTAGGATTATTAGGGCTGCCAAATGCAGGTAAATCAACCTTAATTTCCGCCATTTCACAAGCGCGCCCTAAAGTGGCAGATTACCCTTTTACCACGCTTTACCCGCATTTGGGCATTGTGGCACTGTCTGGCCAGCGTCGATTTGTGGTCGCAGATATTCCGGGGCTAGTTCCTGGGGCTGCTCTTGGTAAAGGGCTTGGGGTTCAATTTCTTAAGCACTTAAGTCGAACCACCTTGTTGTTACATCTGGTGGAACTATTACCCTTAGATGGCTCTGATCCAGTAGAAAATATACAAGCGATTGAGCATGAACTTTGTGCATTCAGTGAAGATTTATTACAAAAACCTCGTTGGTTAGTTTTTAATAAAATCGATTGCTTTACACAAGAAGAAGCGACAAAGCGCATTGACGATATTATGCAAAGATTAGGCAAAGATATCCCCTATTTTGCTATTTCAGCCTTAGCAAAGACAGGGACTCATGCATTATGCGAAGCGGTCATGAAGCACTTACAAGAAAACCGCAGAATTTATGATGTTCTGCAGATTGAAGAAGATTACTTGGAAACAGCAGAGATTGAATAAGCTAAAAGAAAGATAATCTTGAAAAAATCTCTCTTGACGCTATCGCGTCGTCTCTCCTTTACAAGGAGAGATGGGCTTGTTCGCTGTGCTCACTGTGAAATTTTGTTTAGGTAAGGTTGCAAAGCAACAGGTATTTCTCCCTTTGTAAAAGGGAGACGCGCGAAGCGCAAGAGGGATTTTAAAACCCTCCAGCGCTCAGAGGTTAAGCGAGAGCCGCAATATGTTTGTTCAAGCGGCTTTTATGGCGAGCGGCTTTATTCTTGTGAACAAGCCCTTTATTCACCATTTTATCAATTACAGAAACGGCTGAGGTATATTCGGTTTTAGCGGTATTGGCGTCTTTTGACTCAATAGCAGCTAATACGCGTTTAATATGCGTGTTCATACGAGATATTTGCCATTTGTTCTCAACACGATGTTTTTCAGCTTGGCGTGACCGCTTAAGCGCTTGTTTTGTATTTGCCAAGGATATATTCCTTCTTTTCGTTACAGACGAGGTAAAATTTGCAATAATCCCTATTTTGGCGGGCGATGTCAACGTTTTAAGTAAAGCGGCAAAAAAGGTTATGAAAAATAAGTTATTCAAATCGACGGCGATAGTGAGCTTTATGACTTTTTTGTCGCGTATCGTTGGTTTTATACGCGACATGGTGATGGCCAGCATCTTTGGGGCAAGTCCGGGGATGGACGCCTTTTTATTGGCGTTTAAAATTCCAAACTTTATGCGTCGGTTGTTTGCCGAAGGTGCTTTTTCTCAAGCCTTTGTGCCGGTGCTTTCTGAATACAAAAGCAATAAATCTCAAGCAGAAGTAAAAACCCTTATCGATAATGTTTTTGGCACCTTAACGATGGTGTTGTTAATAGTAACCATCCTTGGCGTGATATGTGCGCCAATTTTGATTTGGTTATTTGCGCCAGGATTTGATAGCAAGGATGTTCGTTTTTCTCTGGCAACGCATTTGTTGCAAATTACCTTTCCTTATATTTTCTTTATCTCACTAACCGCTTTTGCAGCCGGTGTACAAAATGCTTATGGTAAATTTGCTATTCCCGCTTTTACGCCCGTTTTATTAAACTTAAGTTTGATTATTGCGGCTTATTTTTGTAGCAGTTATTTTGTAGAGACCATTTATGCCTTAGGTTGGGGCGTTATGGCAGCTGGGATTGCACAACTTGTTTTTCAAGCCCCCTTTTTAAGCAAATTAGCCTTGTTCCCTAGTTTTAAATTAGGTTGGAACTCACCGGGGGTTAAAAAGGTATTAACCTTAATGACGCCGGCGATTATTGGTGCTTCTGTAATGCAGATCAATTTATTAGTTGATACTATTTTTGCTTCATTCTTACCGGTGGGCAGTTTAACTTGGTTATATTATTCCGATAGGTTATTAGAATTTCCGATAGGTATGTTTGGGGTGGCCTTAGCAACCGTTGTCTTGCCGCATTTGTCACAAGAATATGCCAAAAACAGTCAAACCGGATTCTCAGCCAGTGTGGATTGGGCACTTAGATGGATATTGTTAATTGGATTGCCAGCAACAGTAGGTTTGGTCATGCTAGCGGGGCCCATGTTGGCGACCTTGCTCCAATACGGCGAGTTTACGCCTAAAGATGTTTTGATGGCAGCCAGGAGTTTGATTGCGCTTTCGTTGGGATTAATTTTCTTTTTGGCAGTGAAGGTGTTGGTCAGCGCTTTTTACGCTAGACAAAATACTAAACTCCCTGTGAAAGTAGCGGTGATTGCCATGGTGGCGAATGTTATCTTTAACGCCTTATTTATCGGTCCCTTGGCGCATGCAGGATTGGCATTGGCGTCCTCCTTATCATCTGTGATTAACGTTGGGTTATTACTCATTGTTCTACTCAGAGAAAAATATTATGTGCCTGTGGTGGGGTGGAAACCCTTTTTAGCACGTTTAGGGATTGCTAATACCATGATGGCACTGGTGTTGTGGTACTTTGCGCAAGATGTTACGCAGTGGTTTGAATGGGATCCGATGGCGCGCGTTATTGCGTTGGGTGGTCTGATTGGGGGCGCGGTGGTTGCTTACTTTGGTGGCTTGTGGCTTTTTGGCTTAAGAATTTCTCATCTTAAATTAGAGAGTGCCTAATGCATAAGCGACTATCTCTCATTCGACGAAATTTTTCCAAGGCGCAAGCTTGTGTCGCAACGATAGGCAATTTCGATGGACTTCATCTTGGGCACCAAAAAATTATCCAAGAAGTGGTTTTAAAAGCACGGCAATTATCTTTGATCCCCACTGTCATTACTTTTGAGCCATTGCCTCAAGATGTATTACCAACGAAAAATCCATTTACTCGGCTGATGCGGATTTCACAAAAGTTATCCATGCTAGCCTCACTTGGAATTGAACAAGTGGTTTGTTTACGTTTTAGCGAGGCGTTCGCTTTGCTTTCCCCCACACAATTTATAGAACAGTATTTAGTGAAATTGATAGACGTTCGTTATTTACTTATTGGTGAAGGCTTTCGGTTTGGGTTTCAACAAACTGGTACCGTACAAACCTTAATTGGTAAAGCAGCAGAATTTGGGTACGAGGTACATGCCATTGCACATGAACACAATGACGATAAGATTTCAAGTTCCAAGATCCGTCATGCCTTAAAAACGGGTAATTTAATGCTTGCACAACAATTATTAGGGCGGCATTTCAGTATTGATTCTCGGGTAGTGAAGGGAGCACAAAGAGGAAGTCTGATTGGTTTTCCCACGGCAAATTTAGCTTACCACCCCGCGTGTGAATTAATAAAAGGGGTTTTTGTTACGTATGTGCACATCCAGGGCAAAAAATATCAAGCGGTGGCCAATAGTGGCAAAAGGCCCACGGTAGATGGGACAAAACACGTGACGGAAGTACACTTATTAGATTATGACGGCAATTTGTATAATCAAAAAATTAATGTTGAATTTTTGCATAAATTAAGAGATGAAATACGATTTGACTCCATAGAACAATTAAAACAACAAATAACGCAAGACGTGAAAGACGCACGAGATTTTTTTAAAAAAATATAAATGAGATTGATAGTCATGACAACAGAAAATTACAAAGACACTTTGAATCTACCCAAAACCGATTTTCCGATGAAAGCAAATTTATCACAGCGGGAACCGGAAATATTGGCTAAATGGCAAGCGTTGGATTTATATCATGTTGCACGAAAAAAGGCGCAAGGGAAAAATAAGTTTATTTTGCATATGGGGCCGCCTTATGCCAATGGTGATATTCATATTGGCCATGCGCTGACCACCATTTTAAAAGATATTATTGTTAAATCTAAAGCGCAAAGTGGTTATGATGCCCCCCTTGTTCCTGGGTGGGATTGTCATGGATTGCCTATTGAAGTGAATGTTGAGAAAAAAATTGGCGTTGTTAACGATAAAGTGAGTGCCAAAGAGTTTCGCAAAGCATGCCGTGAATATGCGCAAAGCCAAATAGATTTGCAAAGAGCTTCTTTTATTCGTTTAGGGATTATGGCCGATTGGCAAAACCCTTATATCACCATGGATTTTAAATATCAGGCTAATATTGTTCGTTCTTTAGGTAAAATTTTAGAAAGAGGCTATTTGCAACCAGGTGCAAAACCGGTGCATTGGTGTGTGAATTGTGGCTCTTCTTTAGCCGAAGCAGAAGTAGAATATCAAAATAAAACTTCTCCGGCGATAGATGTTTGTTTTAAAGTAAAAGATGTTGGTCACTTTTTGAAGGCCTTGCTTGGTGAAAATACCCATGAGCTAAGTCATGTTGCTTTTGTGATTTGGACAACCACCCCGTGGACCTTGCCTGCCAATCAAGCGGTTGCTTTACATCCAGAATTGGCTTACGTATTAGTCAAAGGTCAGTTTACCCCTGAAGTGGAAGCCATTTGCGTTTTGAAAGATTTATTAGACGATTGCTTAGCGCGATATGGTTGTACTGAGTATGAAGTTGTTGCGACATTTAAAGGGAAGCAAGTAGAAAATCAATTATTACAGCACCCATTTATTAACAGAACAGTGCCCTTAATTTTAGGGGACCACGTCACAACAGATGCTGGTACAGGATGTGTGCATACTGCCCCGGCTCATGGTTTGGATGACTATTTGGTGGGCATGCAATATGGTCTTAAAGTTCAAACCGAGGTTGACAGTAAAGGCTGCTTTTTTAAAGAAGTCCCTGATGTGGGTGGCTTACATGTTTTTAAAGCCAATGATAAAATTATTGAGTTGCTCAAAGAAAAGCACACGTTATTGTACGCTACCACATTATCACACAGCTATCCGCATTGTTGGCGCCATAAAACACCCTTAATATTTCGCGCAACTCCGCAATGGTTTATTAGTATGCAAGCGCATGAGTTACGTAATAAAACCCTCAAGGCGATTGAACAGGTGAAATGGGTGCCCAATTGGGGGCAATCTAGAATGCAATTAATGATTGAAGGTCGACCTGACTGGTGTGTTTCTCGGCAACGTACTTGGGGTGTACCTTTGGCTTTAGTGTTGCATCAAGATACCGATAAACTGCATCCTGATATGGTTCAGATTATGGAACACGTTGCTATGTTAATTGAGAAACATGGTGTTGAAGCTTGGCATGATCTGGATTTAAGCGATTTGCCATTTGACGATATGGCAAGCTATCGCAAATGTAATGATATTTTAGATGTGTGGTTTGACTCAGGTTCTAGCCATTATGCTGTGCTTAAAGCACGTTCTGATCTGCAATTCCCAGCTGATATTTACCTTGAAGGATCTGATCAGCATCGAGGCTGGTTCCAAACCTCCTTGTTAAACAGCATGGCAATGCAAGATGTGCCTCCTTATAAAACCGTTTTAACACATGGATTTACCGTGGATGCTCAAGGAAGAAAAATGTCTAAGTCTTTAGGCAATGTGGTAGCTCCCGATAAAGTCGTAAAAACCTTGGGGGCAGATATTTTAAGATTGTGGGTAGCATCCACCGATTATAAGGGTGAAATTCATGTTTCAGATGAAATATTGAATCGTATGAGTGATGCCTATCGACGTATTCGAAACACTATGCGTTATTTGCTATCTAATTTGCATGATTTTTCGCCTAAAGATGAGGCGATTTCAGAATTGCTTCCTCTGGACGCTTGGATAGTAGACAGAGCAGCTTTTCTGCAAGAAGAAATCATTCAGGCTTACGATACCTATCAATTCCATTTGATATATCAAAAGATCCATAATTTTTGCGTGGTTGAATTGGGCAGTTTTTATTTAGATGTGATTAAAGATACACAATATACAAGCAAACCTAATTCACCAGAGCGTCGCTCATCTCAAACAGCCATGTATCATATTGCGCATGCTTTGACGCGGTGGCTTGCGCCTATACTCAGTTTTACAGCCGAAGAGATATGGCAATATTTGCCTGGTGACAAAGAAGAATCCGTACATTTGAGTACTTGGTATAAACACTTAACTAAATTATCAGCAAATAACGAATTCAGCGATACTTTTTGGCAGACTATTATGACGGTGAGAAACCAAGTTAATAAAGCCCTTGAAGGGGAGCGGGTAAAAGGTGTCATTGGGGCACCATTAGATGCCGAAGTGATTCTCTTTGCCGATGGCACACTCTATCAACAACTCATTAAGCTTGGGGAGAGATTACGATTTATATTAATTACTTCTGAAGCGAAAGTGATGAAGTTTAGTGAAAAGCAAAATGCACAAGCGACTGAGATCCCAGAATTGTGGTTAAGCGTAACAAAAAGTGAGCATGAAAAATGTGTGCGTTGTTGGCACCATCGCGAGGATGTCAATAAGCACAAACTTTATCCTCATATTTGTGGACGTTGTGTTCAAAACATTCAACCAGAGCTGAGAGAAGGTCTTCATGCATAATATTTCTGAGGCAAAAATGACGACGATAAGTAAGCCAGGCTTAAAATGGCTATGGTTAATTTTTATTTTATTTATATTGGATCAAGCCAGTAAATGGTGGGTGCTCGCGCATGTAAAGACGGGTGAATTTGTGCAACTTATCCCCAGCTTTAATTTGACCATGGCACATAACTCTGGCATTGCCTTTAGTTTGTTTTCACAAAAATCTTCTTGGGGTCAAGTCGCGTTAATTCTCTTTATTATTTTAATTTGTAGCTTTATAGCGGGCATGTTACTCAATACCAAACTACAAGAAAAATGGAATGGGATCTCCTTAAGCTTGATACTAGGCGGCGCATTAGGGAACTTATGCGACAGAATATGGCACGGTTATGTCATCGATTTTATTGATTTTTATGTTAATAATTGGCACTGGTATACGTTTAATTTAGCAGATGCCTTTATTACTGTTGGTGCTATCATGATGACAAAGACAATTTTATTCCCTAAAGAATAATTTAGAGGGTGTGATGTTAGAACAAAACCCAATCACTGTTTATCTTGCTAATCCGCGTGGATTTTGTGCAGGTGTAGAGCGAGCCATTGATATTGTGGAGGCAGCCTTAGAAAAATTTGGTGCGCCTATCTATGTTCGCCATGAGGTAGTGCATAACCGTTTTGTGGTCGATAGTTTAAAGGCCAGAGGGGCTGTGTTTGTTGATGAATTAAGCGACATTCCAGATGGGAGCACGGTGATTTTTAGTGCCCATGGGGTTTCTCAACAAGTGCGAGAGGAAGCTGCTAGCAGAAATTTCACGGTTGTATTAGATGCAACTTGCCCCTTGGTCACCAAAGTACATATGGAAGTGGCAAGACAAAGCAAAAAAGGGCATGAGTGTATTTTGATTGGACATGCGGGACATGCTGAAGTAGAAGGCACTTTGGGTCAATATAAAAATCCAGAAGGTGGCATTTACTTAGTCGAAGATTTAGAAGATGTCGAAAACTTAACGGTGAAAGATCCCGAAAATCTTTGCTTTGTAACCCAAACCACTTTATCCGTGGATGAAACCATCCGGATTATTGATGCCTTAAAAAAGAAATTTGAGCATATCAAAGGTCCAAGGCGTGATGATATTTGCTATGCCACGCAAAATCGTCAAGATGCAGTCAAGATTTTAGCGCAAAAATGCAATGTGGTGTTGGTGGTCGGTTCAGTCAATAGTTCCAATTCAAACCGTTTGCGTGAATTATCAGAAAATTTAGGCACTCCAGCCTATTTACTCGATAAGCCCGAACAAATTGATTGGCAGTGGTTTAAAGGTGCCAAAGCTATTGGTATTACAGCAGGTGCTTCTGCTCCTGATATTCTAGTTAAACAAGTCATTAAGACCTTAGAAGATAATTTACCCGTCTGTGAAATCAAAGAAGTCACTGGGATTGAAGAAAACATGTCATTCTCCATGCCCAAAGAATTGCGCGAAGTAAAAATCGTCAATTATTTTAAAGAACCCACTAGCCCATAGAGTATGGGATTTTTTAATCCCAACACGTTGATGGATTAGGCCCTTTCACATTGGTATTAGTGATGGTCAAAGCCCCGCAAGTTGTATCTGCTGTTTGTGCACCGGCTGGTGTTGCGGTTAACGTAAAACCGGTTGCAGAAGCAGCACTCACCGCGACGGTATAATAACCTTGCTGGGAAGCACTGGTGACGCCTAAGGCGGTGGGTGTGGCACCCACATAGGTATTATTCTCTGTAAAGTAATGCTCCATTAATGCCGACAGGTTCAACAGCGCTGCTTGTCCATCAGAACGTCTGGTTGCTATCATATGATCGGTATAAGCAGGGTAGGCAATGGCAGCAAGAATGCCTACGATGACAAGTACAATCATCAGCTCTATTAAGTTAAAACCTTTTATGCGTTTATCCATAGTAACCTCAACTTTACTCATGATGTTCTTGCGAGAAGCCAGTCATTGGCAAGGTAGTGGTATATACTTTACGAACATAATTGTCTTTATAAGGCCCAAGCTCTACATCTTGTAAAGTATAATACTTCGAATCCAACATCAAGTTAGCTTTTTCTGGTGTTCTTAATAATAAACTTAATTTGATATTGATAACACGCGCCAAAGAAAGTCCCGGATAATCAGCAGCTACATAACGGTTTACGCTACCATCATTATCGGTATCTTCTCCGTAGCGTATGCGCATGGCTTCGACTCCTTCAATAATAACATCTTTTTGTCCGGTATTTGGGATTTTATCTTTGATATTCGCGCAGGCTAATTCATGATTTTCGGTCACGTAGAAGAGTGTATCAACCATTTGACCCTGTTGCCCAGTAGTTGCCATACAGCTAAACATATTACTTTTTGTAATCGGATAAGTAATTGTGAGGGTGTCGGAGTTATTTACGTTTGCGCTTGTCCCTGCCACAATTTTAGCATCTGCAGGAATAAATTGTATAAAATCTTGCAAGGGTTCTTGGTGTTGCGTAACACCAGAGACTCTAAAATCTGGCGCATGATTATTTTTAGCAAAACCCAAATGATTTCTTCGTTGTAATTGGGTTAAGTTATTTTCAACTTGGAATGCTTTAGATTGATTAAGCATGACATAAACAAAACCAATTGTTAAAATCATGATGATAATAATACTGACAATGATCTCAAGTAGACCAAAACCGCGTATATATTTTTTTGCGATGCTACCTCTTGATATCATCTTTATAACCACTCAATATTCTAACTTTTGTAATTACCTGATCGGGCAAAGGAGAATTTGTTGCTTTGTCTAGTGGTTGTGGCGCTAAACTAAAAACGATTTGTTCGCCGGGCATAAGTGCTAATTGATTCAGCAACTGATTCTCATTAGAAAGAACAATTATTCCATCAACTAAGCCATATACTTGATTGCCAACTTCAATAGTTTTGTTTTGAATGTCCACAGCTTTAATAGTTCCAGTTTCGTATAGCCCTTTTAGTTCATCATTGTTTACAGCTAGTACAGTAAGCGAAAGGCAAAGTGAGACAACACCTATAGTTGTAGAGTAAATAATATTATTTTTCATTTTACCCTCCGCTTAATAAAGTTGTCGCCAGTTTTGTCTGCCCGCAGGGCCGGCAGCAGGATTCTCATTCACCGTACCTAAGCCTTGTGAACCGCTTAATACTTTGGTTTCTGTTTGCTTATCTGGCGATAAAAACACCGCCGGGGTGCCCGTCATCCCCACAGCTGATTGTACACCAGCCGCAGCTTGATTATAGCGATGACCGGAAATAGTCACTTGCACATAATCTGCTGTTGAGAATGTGCCATCATTGTTAACATCAAATGGTGTGGCAGCAGGTGTACCGCCATTGGCAGCGCTTAGCTCCATAAGCCAACTGGAACCACCGGGTACACACACTGTTGTTGAAGGAATAAGGGTAGAAAAGATCACATTATCATTGCGCAAAAGGGGTTGGGAAATAACACGCTCACCGTTATTTGAACTGGCAGTGCTTTCAATCAAATTCATGTACCAACCCATATTCGATGACCAATTAACAGGGTTATTGCTAACGATTCTATAATTCCCATTTGTTCCCGTTGCTTCGCCAATAATCGTTTGTTGTAGTAATTGACTTTTTGTTACTGTAGTCGGGGAGCCAAGCTTATCCCAAATGGCATAGAATGTTTGGGTGGTTTGTCCTGAGGTACTGTTATCAGAGGTTTGCAAAAATTGTCCTGTGCCAAAGTAAACAATAACACCATAACTAATACCATTGGGATGAGCCCCAACAATGGGCTGTGCCGTGATAGGTTGATCACCGGCGCTTGCATTCGATGCTGTGAACAAAATACTGGCATTACTTGACCAATTCGCTGGATTTTTGCTGGTAAGATCAAATTTCCACATATTGCCTTGTAAATCGCCAGCATAGACATAATCAACAGTAAAGTCACCACTGGTGTCAGCAAGATAGGGTGCACTCAATCCATTAGGGGCGGCGACGGTACCACTTCCAACAGGAATTTTGTAATAATTGGTGTTGAGGATCCAAGTACCATTAAATAAAGCAGGTATCAGGATAAAAAGCGCTGCTTTACCATTAGTGCTAGCATAGCCATCTGCTTGTGAATTATTATAACCATTTCCAAAAATTACGGCCCATTGGCTTTGCGTAGAAGAGGTCCACACTTTTCCGACAGATACATTACCTTCAACATATCCCAGATCAGGATCATCTTGATCTGTAAATTCCCACAAATACAAACTGCTGGCATTCGTTTCAGTAAAATTAGCCGGGTTGGTGATATCGATGGCATAGATCCCTTGGCCACCATTTCTTAAGTACCCAGTTAATATAGTATGCCATGCACTGCCAAAATACATATCAGCTTCAGTCGGAGATCCATCGACAAAGAAGTTGTGAGTGTAATTGGTTAAACTCAAATTGGGTAAATTTTGATAAATTTGTCTGACCCCGGGAATATAAGCTAATGTCTCAGTACCATTACTTGCATTAAAAGCATGTAGCATGCCATCGTTGCCTCCAACGTATACCATAGGGGCACGATTTGCATAAGTACTCTTAAAAGTCGAATAAGGGCTTGCTTCTATACTGTCAGGATAGTTTCTATAGGGAGCAGGCACATATATCGGACTTGAATCGATAATATCGCCAAGCAACGTTGCACGATTCCTAAATCCATAAGTGCCGCCATTTTGCACTTCTTGGGTACGATTACCCCGTAAATAATCTAACAAAGCTTGGCCATAATTTTGATTAGCGGTAATTTGCGTACTGGTGGTGGTATTTGCTGTATATGGCGCATTCGCTAGAAAATTCGCCATATTGGTAGGCAAACTGCCGCTCACTTTATAGGAAGCATAGTTGCTTGGCCAGCGAAAGGGAACACCGTTGTTTGCGCCTGTCCAATTACGTGTGATCACAACGCGATTACTGGGATTAGGTGTGGCGTTTCTACCAACAGGGTTTAAACACGGTCCGCCGGTGAGCATGCAGTTAGCACTCCACAACGGCGTGGTGTTTAGCACACCGTTGGTACTTAAAGAATATGCTTCAACATCGCCGTTGGTGCCGTTCACCGTTGCTTGATAGACTGCTGAAGAAGTATTAAGCACAGTAGAATTTTGCGCCACACTGGAATAGGAAGCATTACGTAAGGCAATATTAGCTAAAATAGCACTTAACGATTTAGCAGCAGAGGTAGGACTTTGAGCGGCGACGTAATTCCCTTTACTGTTAAAGGCAGCATGCCACAGATCATCAGCTTTTGCGCTTTCAGTTAAAAAGGGGTTACCCCAGTTTCCATTAATGGCCAAAGGCGGATTTGGCCAACCATTTGAACCAGCGGTTAAATTACCCAACACACCAAAGCCAACCGTAAAAGAAACCATATGTAACCAGGTAGCAGGATCCCAAACATTGGGAATAACTTGATTCGCAGTCCACGAGGGTTGCAGATTATTAATGTAATAAAAATAAGCAACATCCGCTAAAGTTTGGCTCACGCCATCGCCATCATTATCGGCTATTCCACTGGGCAAAGAATCGCCGGTATACCAATAGCCATCTGTCATCAAGATGGCATAATTTTGTTGGCAAGCCGCGGTAATGGGGTTAGTCTTACCCGATAGTTTATTTTGATAATACTGACCAATGCGTGCCAAACCAGAGCGGCTGGGAGTACCTTGTGCTTGCCATTGGTAATTTAATATTGTACTTAAAATGGTATTGATATACGGCGTAAAATTAGTGGTGCCCGCAGGAGGTACAGAGATAAAAAAGTCATTATTGATAGTGTTAATTCCATAATTAAAATAGGGATATTGATTCATAATGTACGCAATAGTGCCTCTGGCTGCCATTGAACGTCGGCGAGCGTACTGATACCAATTGGCTGCATTTTGTTGTGCTTGTGAAAGTGTCAGGCATCCGGCATCCCCTTGTGCGGTCCATGATAAACCACCACTGACAATATTCCTGACTAATGAATTAGAACCTAGAACATCATAGCAACCACCATCGGTAATGGTTGTTTGTAAAGTTGTTGTTGGGTTTAATCCGGCAGCGGTAGGAGCATAAGTCGTTAAATACACTTGCGCATTAGCGGCATTTAGCACCACTGTAACATGCGAATCCCAGAGATCAACTTGACTATTTGCACCGCTGGTGACATTCACCGAAGCCGCACGCAGTGGTCTTGTGCCAGAATAGCCTTTATCGTCTATCCAAACTTCGTATTTAAACCCTGCCATATTGCGGGAATTGGTATAACCTGGCATGCCAGATACAGGGTAATCCAACGCGCTGGAAAAATTAGCGTTGGCACAAGCTGTGCCTGAACTGCAATTAGCAATCCAAGGGACATACTGTGTGCCAGGATTATAAAACATATAATTTTGACTTGCGCTAAAAAAGCGCCAATCAGCATTACCAGCAGCAGGACAAGCTTCAATTGCATTTAAACCAACTGTAGAGGAAATATACCCGCAACCTGTAGGGTTATAGGCAAGATATACGTTAGTATTGTTATTATAGATATAACCGAAATTTAAATATTTTCCGTTAGCATAACTCGGTAAACCCGGATCTCCCGTCCACTGACTGCCACACACTGTTGAGCTTGAATAGCTACCGGTGAAGTTGGGATCATAGGCACAACCTTCCCACGCTAATCTGCCTAAATATTCCCAGTCCATTGAGCCTGAATCATCTAAATCAAACATAATATTGGGAGGTATTGGCGTGGTAAGACTGACTGGTGATTGCGGTAAATTAAGCATACCGCATAGGCCTAGTGGAGAAGTCATTCCTGATATACAGCTTAGTATGATCAGATAAGAGCGTTTCATAAGTCCACCTAATTAAATTGAGTTGCGAACATCGACTGTACAACAGCGCGCGATGTTGTTGTGGCCCCAGTACCTAATGCAGTGATCCTGTAGTAATAATATCCTTGTCCCTTACTTAAGGCGTCCGGCGATAATTGATAAGGAACAAATGCATATTGCTCAATGATGTAATAAGGCTGCGTAGCAACTCCACCAATAGTGCTAGAATAAGGTATGGCATTGGTTTGCCACCAACTGGTAGATTGCGTCCAAAAATTGGAAAAAGTGTTATAGGTCCATACTTTGCACGGACTTGATGAGCAGGTAGAGACTGGAACAGGTGTTGTCCCTTGATTTTGCACCCAACTTTCACCATCGCCTAGTGCAGATTCAGCAGCTTCGAAGGCTGTAGAATAATCGCGAAAATTTTGCGTCATTTTTTCTGTTAATGCCGTTGAGCTCATGGAGGTAATGCCAATCAGCGTAAGCACTAACAGGAAAATAAGCCCAGTGATGAGCACAACGCCTTGTTGATTTTTAACCCTATGTTTTAACATATGATTACCTTAAAATGGTTTAACCATTAAATTTCTAAGCAAAATAGTAAATGTCAGCTGGTTGCGCAGATAATTATCCGCTGCGGCTGGTGTATACGTTGTGCCTATCATATAAAATGTTGGATTTTCTTTAAAAGGATTAACCGGACTATCTGAACGCAATAACATGCTAATACGAACTGCAACGACATCAGACCAATTTAAGAAGGGATAGCTTGCGCTCACATATCTATCTGGGCTGAAATCGCCATTTAAATCTTCGCCATAAAGAATTTGAAAGTTTTCAACACCGGACAATAATATTTGGGTATTATTAGGATTTGCTGAATTGGCATTTTGTGCTTGGCATTGTAGTTCATTGTTATTGGTGAGCGAAAAGGTGTTTGTTACCATGGTACCAGAATCAGCAGGGGCATTAAGGCAATCAACAATGGTTCCATCTGGCGTACCGGTCCCATTGCCACTTCCTTGATAACGTATCACCAGGGTATCGCTGCCATTTGGGCCAGCGCCATGTGTGCCGTTAACATAAGGAAGTGCGGCAGTGAAAATACTAGAAATGTCTTGAAATACACTAGCTTGACCTGGTGGTGAACGATAACCTGCCAAACGTATAACACGGACGATATAATTTTCAATAAAACGGCCATTTTCTTGTAATTGAGAATATCCAGACTCTAAATTGTAAGAATTTTTAGAGTTTAAATAAATTTGTAAAACGCCTGCAAGTAAAATTAAACTGATAGTAATAGCGATAAAAAATTCTAATAAAGAAAACCCTTGAATGCTAAAGGGCGTGTAAGGTTGTCTTTTTAATTTACGCATAACCATCTCTTACAATGAGAAATTCGTAACATAGCGATGTGTGACTCCAGGAGAATTTGCATCTTTTCTTTCTGTCCACCAAATTTTAATAGCAAAAATCGGCTTGCCAGATACAGCAACGATATTATCGCATGCAGGAGCCCCTGGCGTGCCATCGTTGGGAGTACTGTCAATACAGACAACACCTGAGGCAGAAGGTAACAGGGCCGAAATTTTCGGGTGCCAACCATTGGCTGAACTTCCTTGAATATTGGCGTACCATTCATAAAAATCTTCACCTGCCATTTGGGTTGGTGTACATTGCGCATTAACGGCATTTCCTGAGCCATCCAAGCCTAAACAGTTTGGGTTAGCAGTGCTTGACCCGGTAGGATTATTATAAGGACTATTTACCCCCAGCGTGGTAGCGGCAACGTTTGAGCGCATTCTATCTACCATGTCGTTGGCTTGAACAGCAGCGATTGTGCGTAATAAGGAATCACCCGTGAGGCGCAAAGAAAGAATTTGTAAACCTGCTAAGCCCAATAGACCAATTGAAAAAATCACAAGAGATACCAAAACTTCTAACATGGTAAATCCTTTTGATGCTTTCAATTTATGCACTGAATTTATACCCACAGTACAATCCATACATTAGCAGTCCAACATACTATTAGTGTACTGTCTAGAATTCATCTTGCCCACAAAAATTGATGAAAGGATGAAAAGAGCAGGTTAAGGGCAGTTTGTTGATGCGGAACTTGGACGTCCTGTTGCTGAAATTGAGATAATTCGTCCAGCATCACCTGTGCAGCCCGTAGATTTAATTGTAAAATTAACATTCGCCGTAGCGGTGGCAGGAAATCCGCTACTGTTATATGTTGTAATCCCAACGTTGGGAGCCACAGCAATAGTAGCATTTTGATCAGTAATCTTTTGGATTTTGAGTAAAGGCGCTGTTGCCGTGTTGGTTAAAGTTGAACCCCCTGTGGGGTTAACAAAGATTAGCCATCCTAAATTCCAACTGCTGCCACAAGCACCATAATTGGCATCTTGGGTGGCGCAAACTGAAACGCTAACGCCTCTTTTAATTGCTTCAGATCGAGCATAATTTAAAGAAGTAATTAAATCATTGCTCATATTTGAGATGGTGTTTCTTTTAATGGTTGAAGTGAAATCAGGAATAGCCAATAGCATCACAATGGCTAAAATAGAAATTGTAACCATTAATTCAATGAGCGTAAAACCATGTTTTGACCTTTTCATACTATTTACATAGCGCATATTGACATCTTGAGCAAGCAACAACTAGGAAAGCGATTCATTACGAACGCGACCGCTGTCATAAATGACAATCCTTTGACTGAACCTCTGGCTGCTTATATTAAGTGTGGTACGGGTAAGGCACTGTCCATAAGCGTTAAAAGTAATGATATTTGGATTTGTACTATGAATTTTTAGATTCTTGTGTAGGGTGACTTGGCGTAATATAGTATTTTCGTCAAACACCTGATAACCTTTTGACCAATCATTGCCACATTTTTTTTCACTATCTTTTGGACATAAGTTAACTTGCCGATTACGTTTAATCGCTTCACTACGGGCAAAGGCCAAGTTAGCAATTAATTCTGAAGTAGCATTTTGCGTATATTGTTTTTGCAAAATAGGCCCAAAGCCATGATGTGACATCACCACCAGAAAACTAATGAGTGCAAGAGCCGTTAAAAGTTCAATCAGCGTAAAGCCTTGTCTAGGAATTGTCATTATCTAAGCCGATTTTTTTAAGCCGATAACGCAGGGTTCTAAAGCTGACCCCTAACAATTTTGCCGCTTTGGTTTTATTACCCTGTGTCTTGGTTAAGGCATCTAAAATGGTTTGTTTTTCAACATTTAATAAGTAATCATCCAACGGTAATTTTTCTTTGGCAGGCTCAGAAAAGTGAGGTTCTATGGGGTTAGGGAGTTGGAGATCTTGCGCTGATATGGTATTGCCGGTGCTTAAGGTAAAAGCTCTTTCTAAGATGTTTTCAAGTTCACGAATATTGCCTGGGAAGGGGTAAAGCATTAACGCTGTTAACGCTTCTTCTTGGAGTGTAGGAATGGGTTTATTATTGGCCTTGGCAATTTTAGCGATGATAAATTGCGTGAGCAAAGGAATATCGGTTAGCCGCTCTTTTAATGTCGGTACCTGTAATTCAATGACGTTTAAACGGTAAAATAAGTCTTGTCTGAATAAATTTTGTTGCACCAAACCATGTAGATCTTTATGCGTGGCACACAAAATACGGACATCGACAGGTATTTCTTTGGTGCTGCCAATGGGTCGGATGGCTTTTTCTTGTATAGCGCGCAGCAGTTTAACCTGCATAGACAAAGGTAAATCTGCAACTTCGTCGAGAAAAAGAGTGCCTTTGTTTGCCGCTTGAAAAAAACCAAGTTTATCTTGGGTGGCTCCTGTAAAGCTACCCTTTAAATGACCAAAAAACTCACTTTCCATTAATTCTTGTGAAATGGCGCCACAATTTACTGGGATAAAAGGTTGGTCATAACGTGGTCCACTTTGATGTATAATTTTAGCGACTAATTCTTTACCTGTGCCAGAGGCGCCGCTGATATAAATGGGCGCTTGACTGCGAGCAAGTTTGGCAATTTTCTGTCGCATCTGTTCAACAACAGGCGCTTGGCCAACAATATGTTCAATGGGGTGTCCTACAGGATCATTCATTTTTAATGCAATAGAGATAATATTGCGCAAGTTATTTAAGTCGATAGGTTTTGAAATAAAATCAAAAGCCCCAAATTTTAATGCACGAATAGCGGTTTCCATATTGCCGTGCGCCGTAATAACAGCAATAGGTAAGTTGGGATAATTTTCTTGAATAAAAGCCACTAAATCAAGACCATCTCCGTCAGGTAGTCGCATATCGGTTAGGCACAAATCCAATGGTTTGGATTTTATAATTTCTTTAGCTTGATTTAAATTGTGAGCGCTGACCGTTTGAATAGCCATCTTGTTTAAGGTAATTTCAAGTAGTTTACAGATATCGGGTTCATCATCAATTACCAAGGCTGTTGGTTGTGCCATGCGTCCTCCTGATTTGGTATCGTCAGACGAAATTGATACCCATCTATGATTGGCTGATGGGAGAGTCGAGCGCCATTCATTTCGCTGAGTTCTTTTGCAATATATAATCCTAACCCTGAACCAGTTTGTTCAGTTGTAAAAAAGGGTTCAAAGATATGTTTAGCCACATTTTCGCTGACCCCTTCGCCTTGATCGATAATATCAAGGTATACACCATCATTGGCTTTTGTATTTACGCGTAATGTGATCGTTGCTTTTTGTGTTTTTCTTAAACTGTAACGTAAACCGTTTTCACATAAAATAATTAATATTTGAGTTAATTGGCTGGGATCAGCTTGAATAGTGATATCTTCATTCGAGTAGTCTAATGTTACAATCGGATGAGGAATATGAGGAATAACAAGTTCTTTGATAAATTGTTTTAGCCACGGTATAAGATTAATACGTTGAATTTTGCTGGCTTTTCTACCTGAGAGAGATAACACGTTTTGTATGACGACATTCATTCTGTCGCAGGAATCTTTGATCATTCTAACTAAATGAAAATCATCTTCAGTTAAATTTTGCGATTCGGCTAATAATTGAGCGGCGTGACTTGCCGCACCTAAAGGGTTTCGCAATTCATGGGCAATGTTAGCAGTTAAGTGGCCTAATGAAGCTAATTTAAGATCTTGGGCTTGCCGGGTTTCTTCTTGGACGTTGTATATAAAAATAAGTGTACCGATAGAAGACTGGTGTTGACCAAGAAGATGAAAGTTCAGGCGTACTTCTGGACCATTGACATACATTTGTGCTGGAGGATAGGTTTTTCCTTGCTGTAAATAATTTTTAACATATTCGGAAAAAAGGGTAGGTAAATCTTTAATGTCAGTCAGTATTTTGTCATGATCTATCCCCAATAATTTCTTGGCTGCCAAATTGATAAGTCGTATATGATATTTTTCGTCAAGCACCAGAACACCAGCATGCATAGCTGAGACAATATAGGCATTCAATTGTTGCGACGTGGCCAGTAATTGCGCTTGGCTTTCAACTATAATTTGGGTTTTTCTGGCACGTTGTGCAAGCAAATTAGTGACAAAAGAGGTGGCAAAAATAACCACCCCTAAAAATCCAACCTGTGAATAAACATTAATGGGGTTATTGAGTATCAAAACGGTATAGCTTTGTTCAACCAGCAAACTCAATGTTGCAAGTGCAGCGCTAAAAAAAGAGAGTTTTCCTGGTACGAGCAAACTATGCGCGGCAACAATAACAATCAGAAGGATCCCGATGCCAGTAATCATCCCTCCACTGGCATGCATGATGACAACGATAGAAATAATATCTATAAAGATGGGGCCATTGGCTTGCCAGGCATAGTATTTCTGATTGCGCAAGGAAAGTAGCAAAAAAAATACACTTAACAACAAGTAGGTGAGTGTGGATTTTTCATAAAGGGATGTTTCAAAGACGCCCAAAAAGCTAATGTCGATATCAAAAACAAACAGGGCACAAAAACCCAGGGCTAAAATAACACGATATAGGTTAAATAACCTGAGGGCTTGCCATTGATAGTTTGAGGTTTGCAAGTTAACCCATCCGTGGGCAATGAGACAAAGATTACTATAACTTGGCGTGTTCTTGGCTACAATAAAATCTTTGGGCTACTTCTATGGCTTTAACTTGGGGCACAAAGGTTTGGCAATAATCACATTGCACCAATTTTTCGCTTAAGTTGTTCACCTTGGTTTGCATAGGGGGTTGTAAGTTCATTAGCCAACGGCCTAAAAAATAGCGGAAAATTCTTTTAGCGAGCCAGAAAAAAGCAAAAATGCACAAGAGAATGGTTAAAAATCGTATCATGGTTATCGCTCTTGGTGTACTAAATAACTAATTCAAAAGAACAGACCCTCATGTTATAATTGTTACAATTTTTTGTCATCCCAAACTTGCTCACCTAATAGTACCAATGGCTAAAGAAATTGCTTATAAACGTCCTGAATCGGTATTAGTAGTGGTGTATACGCAAGATTCGAGCGTTCTCTTACTGCAACGGAGCGATTGGCCCGTGTTTTGGCAGTCAGTGACCGGTGGGATGCAAACAAATGAAACTGAGCCATTGGTCAGTGCTTGGCGCGAGTTAAAAGAAGAAACGGGCTTATCAACAGAACATGGCCAGATGCAAGATTGTTTTGAATCACAAGAGTTTGATATTTATCCAAGGTGGTTGCATCGTTATGCACCTGGTGTCACAAAAAATCTAGAACATGTATTTTGTTTTAAGATACCAAAACCACGAGAAATTACCTTGAGTCAAGAACATCAAAACTATTGTTGGGTAACTAAAGAAAAAGCATTAGAATTAATCATTTCAACGACGAATTATGAAGCCATCAAAAGGCATGTTCCTTAGGAGGAGAAATGGCAGGGCATAGTAAATGGGCGAATATTAAACATCGTAAAGGCGCTCAAGATGCAAAGCGTGGTAAAATCTTTACCAAACTCATTAGAGAAATTACCACTGCAGCAAAATTAAGTTCAGATATTAACAACCCCAGATTACGCATTGCTGTTGATAAAGCGCTTGCGCAGAATATGACGCGAGATACCATCGACAGAGCGATAAAGCGTGGTATGGGTGGTAGCGATGATGCTAATTTAGACTCAATTCGGTACGAAGGTTATGGCCCCAACGGCGTGGCGATGATGGTGGATTGTTTAACCGATAACCGTAATAGGACCGTTTCAGAAGTCAGACATGTTTTTACCAAAATGGGTGGAAACTTGGGTACAGATGGTTCGGTTTCCTATTTGTTTACCAAAGTCGGTGAAATATATTTTAATAAAAATACCGATGAAGACAAATTGATGGAAGCAGCGATTGAAGCGGGTGCTGAAGATGTGGTTAAGCAAGACGATGGCAGCTTTGTCGTTAATACCACACCCGAAGCCTTCAGTGATGTGTTGGCTAGCCTTAAAGCCAGTGGTTTTGAACCCGAAGGCCAAGAGGTAACGATGAGTGCTTCGGTGAATGTTGCGCTGAATTTGGAAGATGCAACCCAATTTATGAAAATGGTCGAGATGTTAGAAGACTTAGATGATGTACAAGAAGTGTATTCTAACGCAGAAATTTCAGAAGAAATTGGTCGCCAATTAGGATAAATAGTGACAGTAACAAGAAGGATCTTAGGCATTGATCCCGGATCAAGGGTAACTGGGTTTGGGATTATTGAGCACACAACGCGTGGCCAGTTATTTTGTTTGACGGGCGGGTGTGTTCGTTTAACGGCCGAAGATATGCCTTCACGTTTGGCGCATTTATTTGCGCACCTTCAAGATATCGTCAAACATTTTAAGCCAACAGAATTGGCCATTGAACGCGTTTTTGTCCAAAAAAATGCGCAAAGTGCTTTAAAATTAGGCCAAGCCCGAGGCGTCGCTATTGCTGCAGTGATGTCCACTCAGATCCCTGTTTTTGAATATGCGCCAAGAGAAATAAAGTTGGCCATTGTAGGCAAAGGCAGCGCCGAAAAACCACAAATACAGCATATGGTGCAGATATTGTTGAGTTTAACCACAAAACCACAAGCCGATGCAGCAGATGCACTGGCTGTGGCATTATGTCATCATCACAGAATGGGATCTCCTGTTGAATTAGCAGGAAAAACAAGACGCGCAAAACGTTCCAGAGAATGGGTAGGGTATGATAGGACAACTACGCGGTAAATTAATTGAGAAACAACCCCCTTTTTTAATGATTGAGGTTGGTGGTGTTGGCTATTTGTTGCAAGCCCCGTTATCTACTTTTTTTAATTTACCCGATCTTGGCCAAGAAGTGGTTTTAAGAACGCACTTTATTGTGCGAGAAGACGCTCATGTTTTGTATGGTTTTATCACTCAACAGGAATGCCGTTTATTTCAAGAAATTATTAAAGTTAATGGGGTTGGTCCTAAAGTTGCCTTGGCTATTCTCTCGGGGCTCTCTCCCCAGGAATTTGCCAATTGTGTGATGGCCCAAGAGGTGACACGTTTACAGAAATTGCCGGGAATAGGCGCTAAAATTGCCCAACGTATCTTAGTTGAAATGCAAGATAAATTATCTAAGTTGGATTTTGGTTTAACAGCTGCGCATTCAATGATGGTGTTAAATAAAGCGGTTAGTTCCGATCCCCTGCAAGAAGCCATTGCCGCGTTAGTGTCATTGGGCTATAAACACACAGAGGCCGCCAAAGCAGTTGCTAAAGTGCAAGATCAAACTCAAAGTTGTGAACATATCATCAAAGAAGCCTTGCAAGGACTTGCTAAAGTATGAGTGAAGTTACCGATAGGGTTGTTTCAGGTTTAAGTCACCAGCTCGAAGATTTAGGTGAAGGTGCATTAAGACCGCAAAGGCTCAATGATTACACCGGGCAACGCGCAGCTTGTGAACAATTAACTATATTTATTGAGGCAGCCAAACATCGTCAAGAATCGATGGATCATTTATTAATATTTGGTCCGCCCGGTTTAGGAAAAACTACCTTGGCAAATATTGTCGCTAACGAATTAGGGGTGAGTATCAAACAAACCTCAGGGCCGGTCATAGAGCGCGCTGGGGATTTAGCGGCTATTTTAACCAATTTACAACCTAAAGATGTATTATTTATCGATGAGATCCATCGTTTAAGCCCTATCGTTGAAGAAGTGCTTTATCCGGCGATGGAAGATTACCAAATTGATATTATGATAGGCGAAGGACCTGCCGCAAGAAGTATCAAATTAGATATTCCCCCCTTTACTTTAATTGGCGCCACCACGCGCGCAGGTATGTTAACATCGCCCTTGCGGGACAGATTTGGCATTGTACTGCGCTTAGAGTTTTATACTGTCGCTGAACTCAAAAAAATTGTGATGCGTGCGGCAAATGTGCTGCGAATTCCGATGACAGAAGAAGGCGCGCTGGAAATTGCTAGCCGCTCACGTGGCACGCCGCGGATTGCGAATCGTTTGTTACGTCGTGTCAGGGATGTGGCGACAGTGCGCGGCGATGGCATTGTCACTGTAGATTTAGCGAAAGAAGCCTTAGCCTTGTTAGAGGTAGACACGCAAGGGTTTGATGTATTAGATAGAAAGCTCTTACTATGCGCTATTGAGAAATTTGGCGGCGGCCCCGTGGGAATAGATAGCTTAGCGGCAGCCTTAGGGGAAGCGCGCGATACCATTGAAGATGTGATTGAGCCTTTTTTGATTCAACAAGGCTTTATGATAAGAACACCTAGAGGGCGTGTGGTGACAGCGCAGACGTATCAACATTTTGGGATGAAAGTGCCAGGAGAAGGAAATTAAAATTTAATTTGGAATTAATTTATGCCCCATCATTACCCCTTACAAATTTTCTACGAAGACACGGATGCAGCAGGAATAGTTTATCACGCTAACTATATTAAATATATGGAGCGGGCCAGAACGACCTTGTTGCAAGAAAAAGGTTTGAGTTTGCCAGCTTTAATTGATACCTTTGGCATACAATTTGTCGTTCGTGCTGTAAATATAACGTTTGAAAAACCTGCGACGTTACAGCAAAATATCATTGTTTCTACTAACTTAGCCAAATTTGGTAAAGCAAGTATGGTTTTTAAACAAGATATCTATTTTGATCCCAGTGATATGAATACTATGATATGTACAGGCGAAGTCGTTATTGTTTGTGTTGATAAGCAATTTAAGCCCTGTGCTATACCAGCAGAGGTAATTAAGGAGTTACAAGAGTGAAAACTGACTTATCTTTATTGAGTTTATTCACAGATGCCAGTGCGTTGGTGCAAATTGTGATGTTAATTTTGATGATATTGTCAGTGCTTTCTTGGACGCTGATTTTTCAGCGTGGCTATGCCTTGCGGCAAGCGCAAAAACTGTTTGATGAATTCCAAGAAAGATTTCATTTAAGCGCCGATCTCAATCGGTTGTATGATTATTTGGCGCAAAAACGCCATCAAGGCTATGGCATTGAGCAAGTTTTTCGTCAAGGCTTTAGAGAATTTGTGCGTTTGTATAAACAAGAAGCCCCCACGGATGCAGTGATGGAAGGCACTGAGCGTGCCATGCGCGTTGCCTTGGCAAAACAAGAAGATGAATTAGAGCAATCCTTACCTTTTTTGGCCACAGTAGGTTCTATTAGTGTTTACATTGGTTTGTTTGGTACCGTTTGGGGAATTATGACGGCTTTTCGTGGCTTGGGCAGTGTACAGCAAGCAACGCTTGCGATGGTTGCTCCTGGTATTTCAGAAGCACTTGTTGCGACAGCCTTAGGTTTGTTTGCTGCTATTCCAGCAGTGTTTGCTTATAACCGATTTTTTAATCATGTCGATAAGCTTATTCGTGCGTATGATAATTTAGCAGAAGAATTTTCAACGGCATTACATCGCAGGCTCCATAGTCAATCTTGGCAAGAACCTGAAAACGACACGATGCGTCCTAATTTTGACGTTCCCAATAAGTAGGCACATTATGCTCAAGAAACGTCGCCCTAAAAAGCTGGTTGCAGAAATTAACGTGGTACCCTACATCGACGTGATGTTGGTACTGTTGGTGATATTTATTGTGACAGCCCCGCTTTTACAACAAGGTGTTGCAGTAGATTTACCGCAAGCCAGTGCAAAAGCATTACCCCCTGCTGACAAAGAACCCATTATTGTGAGCGTGGATAAAGGCGGTAATTATTATTTAAATATCAGTGATGCGCCCCATTTGCCCATGGCAAAAGAACCGCTTTCGATACGGGTGGGGGCAGAATTAAAAAGAACCCCAGAGCGTAAAGTGTTAGTGAAAGCCGATGGCAATGTCAATTATGCAAAAGTAGTTGGGGCCATGGTGATATTGCAACAAGCCGGCGCACCCAGTGTCGGGCTGGTAACGCAAGATGACTCGCCTTCTTCTTCAACAAAAACTGCGAAAAGTCAGCGTCCTTCGAGTGCCCAGTTATGAAGCGTCAAAGAAGTCGATCTGAAAAGATCTCTTTAGGAATTTCTATTGCCTTTCACACAGTGATTATTTTATTGCTGGTAATGAGCTTTGAAAAAACGATTGTGGTAAGCGCCCCAAGTACTGAGCCCAATAAACCCATTATCGATGCGGTGATGGTCAGCAAAAAGACCTTGCAAGAAGAAGTGAAGCGCTTAGAAGAAAAAGAAACTAAAAAGCGCCAACAAGAAGAAGACAGAATTAAAGCAATTGCCCAAAAAGAAAAAGAAAAAGAAGCCAAGCAAAAACGTGAAAAAGAAGAAGCGTTGGCATTGGAATTGAAAAAGAAAGAAGAAGCATTAAAGAAAGTAGCGCAAGAAAAGCAAGAAAAGCTAGAAAAGAAGCTGGCGGAAGAAAAGCGCGAAAAAGAACAACAAGCCAAGTTAAAGAAAGAACAAGAAGAGAAAGCCTTAGCCGAAAAGAAAAAAGCGGATCTAGAAAAGAAGGTCGCTGAAGAAAAATTGCAAAAAGAAAAAGAATTAGCAGAGCAAAAAGCCAAGGAAGCAGCAGAGCAAAAAGAAAGGGAAGCTTCACAACAAAGGGTCAATTCTCGGGTATTACAAAATGAGATCACCCGCTATGCATTACTGATGCGCAATAAAATTCATCAACATTGGCGTCAACCGATTGGCTTTGATTTTGATAATTTAAGTTGCAAGGTGGAAGTTAAATTATTGCCCACGGGTGAAGTGGTGGATGCGAAGGTTATTGTATCTAGTGGCAGTTTGGAATTTGACAGGTCCACCGAATTAGCAATTAAAAAAGCATCTCCATTACCCATGCCTGAAGATAGCAATATTGCCAAAGAATTTCGCCAGTTTACCTTTACGTTCCGTCCGGAGGCCGCGTGAGTTTTTTATCCATTACATCCTTTTATAGAACGTTTGTCAGTCTATTTTGTCTTGGGATGGCCTTGAACGTAAACGCCAGGCTCAATATTGAAATCACCCAAGGTGAAGCTGGTGGGATCCCCATTGCGGTAACAACCAGCGTACAAGAAAATGCCGCCAAAAAAATGGTCGGCAGTTCTTTTGATGAAATTGCACAAGTGGTTAGAAATGATTTAAAGATGTGCGGCCGGTTCTCGCCCTTGTACCCGGAACAATTTCCAACTGTCAGAAGCGCTCAGCAAGAATTAGATGTGGGTACCTGGCAAACCATTGGGGCAGAAAACTTAGTGTTAGGCACGGTTACCCCAACAGGCAACGATTTTTATACGGTTTCTTTTAAATTATTAGATGTTTATAACGTGCCTGCTGAAGGGGGCACATCGCAAGTTAATAACGGTGAGCTGGTGCTCAAAAATGGAACTGTCTTAGTAGAAAAATCCTTTCCTGGCATTCGTCGTCAAGATTTTCGCGCATTAGCGCATCATATTAGTGACATTATTTACGAACGCCTCACAGGCATTCGTGGCGCCTTTTCAACGCGCATTGCTTATGTGATGGTAGTTAAAACCATGGACGGCAATCGTTACAGCTTAGAGGTTGCCGATGCCGATGGCTTTAACCCGGTTTCTTTGGTGACCTCTAAACAACCTATTATGTCGCCTTCTTGGTCTAAAGATGGTCGGCGTTTAGCCTACGTTTCCTTTGAAAAAAATAGAGCAGAGATTTATATCATAGACGTTGCCACCGGCAAGCGTAGTTTACTATCTCACTTTCAAGGAATTAACGGCGCACCTGCTTGGTCACCTGATGGTCATCAATTGGCAGTGGTTCTCTCTAAGACAGGTAACGCAAAATTATATTTAATGAATATAGCTAGCAAAGAACTGGTGCAAATTACCGACGGATATTCAATTGATACAGAGCCAGCTTGGTCCGCAGATGGCCGTTCTTTGTTCTTTACATCAAATCGTGGTGGTAAACCGCAGATATATCGGTTAGATTTAGCATCCAGAAAGATAGATAGAGTGACCTTCATTGGTAATTATAATGCCAGACCAATGCTCACACCGGATGGTAAGCATCTAGTGATGATGCATCGGGAAGATAAGGCCGATCAGTTTCATATTGCGAGTTTAGAGTTGGCATCCGGGCAGGTTACGGTTCTGACTCATGCAAGATTAGATGAATCACCCACCTTGTCTCCAAACGGCGCTATGGTACTCTATGGCACGCAAGATGGCGATCGCCAAATTTTGGGGTTAGTGACCCTTGATGGTCGGGGGCAATTGCGCCTGCCAGCACGAGAAGGTAGTGTACAAGAACCAGCATGGTCACCGTTTCTCTCTTGAGATAAAATACTGGTTTACATAATTAATAATAGGTAAGGAGTCAAACATGCAAATTCGGGGGTTGCGTCATTTAGTAGTAGGTGTCGTGCTTTGTTTAGGAGTTGTAGGCTGTTCCAATAATGCCAAACATGGTGGCAAAAATGGTGCTTACGGTTCTAGCGCACAAGGCGCAGGCGAAGGCGCTGGTTTTGCCAGTGATGATGCCGCACGCGATATGATGGCTAAACGCAAGATTTATTTCGATTACGACAGATCAGAAATTCATCAGCAAGACTATGAAATCGTTTATGCACATGCTGAATACTTAAAACAAAATCCTAACCGTCGCATTCGTGTTGAAGGTCATACCGACGAAAACGGTAGCCGTGAATACAACGTTGCGCTCGGTGAAAGACGTTCACGTTCAGTAGCAGATGCTTTAATGTCTCAAGGCGTTTCCGGTAACCAAATTGCTACTGTTAGCTTTGGTAAAGAAAAGCCAGATTCCTTAGGCCATACCGCTGAAGATAAAGCACTCAATCGTCGTGCTGTTATTGTGTATGAAGAATAAGGCTCTTAAAGCATTTAAGGCATTTCTTCTCATGCTACCGCTGTGTTTTGCAGAGGTAGCATGGTCTCTTGCAGAAGTAGAATCGCGTTCAGATCGCTCACCACAGCAAAATTGGTCTAACCAAGCCAGCGAAGGGGAACAAAATACTTCCCTAAGTACTTTGCAAAAAATTGAATATTTGCAAAGGGAAATGATGGAACTGCGTGGCAAGCTCGAAGAACAAGGGTATCAATTACAACAAGTTCAAGAGCAAAATAAAAAGCTCTATATGGATTTGGATAAACGTCTACGTGACAGCCCTACTGCGGCTAAAGCTGCTGGCACTTCATCTACTGCTCAATCAGAACAAGGGTTAGATTTGAATGCTGCCAGTCGTTTTGTCAGTGAAGAGCCTGATCCCGGGCTAAAAACGAGCACCATCAATGCAGCCACAATGCCTGCTAATGCAGTAAACGACGAGAAAGCGTATCAAACGGCTTATCGGTTGTTACAAAACAGAGACTTTGATGGGGCCGTAAAAGCCTTTAATGTCATGCTTGAGCAATCTCCTCAAGGAAAATATGCCCCCAATGCTCATTATTGGTTAGGGGAAATTCATTTAACCAAAGGCAACTTGGAAAAAGCGGCAGAGGATTTTAATGTCGTTTATCGCCAATACCCACAGCATCCAAAAGCAGCAGATTCCTTACTTAAATTAGGCTATGTGGAATATAAAAAGGGCCAGTGGAAGCGCTCTAAAGAATTGCTAAACCAAGTCAAATCCCAATATCCAGGCACCACCTCGGCGCAACTTGCAGATTCACGCTTACAAAGAATGCAGCAAGAAGGTCATATCTAAATATCTATTTTTGCCAGTTAGTTGACACCGATCTTGAGGCATGTTAGTTTGTCCCTCAGTTTATACCCTTTGTCAGTTTTCGGAGTAGTAAATGCCTAGAGGCACTAGAAAAGCCCCCGTTTCCAATCCAACGCCAGCAGTAGTGCCTAATCCAGCCCCTGTGGCCTCCCCAGTCCCGATGTCGCCCAGATTGCAGCGCTATCTTCAAGAAGAACAGGCGCGTAAATCACTAAATGCCAAAATCCAAATTGGTGCCGGAATTTGGATTTCACTCGCTTATGGGGTGTTGATGACCGTCGTCACGTTTGCGGCCGGATATTTCCTCAAGACTAATTTGGCTTGGATGTTAAAAGATTATTTTGCTGGGATGTTTACGATGGCATTCAAGTTAATGTTGCCTACTGCATTAGCGCCTATTGCGCCTTATATGCCATTACTGATGCCTGCATCGATGTTGATGACCGCTTTGTACTATAGCTATAAAACAAACACATTAGGCTTTGGAAAACCAGGAAAGGGATTAATTTTGTCCGTTGCCAATATGTTGGGCTATACCTTACCTTTTATCAGTTTTGGTTTAGGTGCCAATTTAGGATTTGATATCCCCACCGTTTGTAAATTTACCTTTGGCGCGAGCGTGGCTTCAGGATTGTATTTAAGTTTTGGAAAACAGATCTTAACCGCGATGCTAAATGCGCCTGCGCAACAAGCCGTTGAGCGACCACAGCCTCCCGCACCAGATATGGCCGCTGCTGCAACCCCAACCCCGAGCCCCACTTTTTCACCCAAGCAAAAGAAGGGCGCAGAGGCTGACCAAGTTGCTGGCCAAGAGATTACTATGCAACGCGATCGACAAAGGGGGCGAAAGCAATCTGAGGCACCTTCACACGAGGGCGAAGCAAAGGTTTCCCGGCGTGCGAAAAAACATCATTAAAATCTAAGTATGTAATTCTTTGAACTTTGAAATGTTTCAGGTATGATACGGCCCTTATGTTTGGGGTCGTTAGCTCAGTCGGTAGAGCAGCAGACTTTTAATCTGTTGGTCGATGGTTCGAATCCATCACGACCCACCACTAGATTTTGTTAGTTCGCCTACGGCGAACGTTACAAAATCTTGTGTCCTCCGTAGCCTTGCCCTAGAAGTTCAAATTACCTCCCAAGCATAGTGGCGAAGGAGGACTGTTAATTGGATCTAAGCTTTCACGTATCTCTCGCGTAGCCCACATTCCCCAAAAAAGCAAAATTTTTTTTAATTACACTTGTGTATCTTCCCCCATCCTATGGTAGTCTATCTGAAATGCAGATTTTGGGATTTGTTCAGTTTCTTACATATGTTGATGTTTGAACTGGGCTAGCAAGGAGCACCGCTTAGGATGCCCTTAAAGAAAAGCTTTGTTTTTATCTTTAGGACTTAATAAGGACTTACCCATGAAAAAAGCACTCAAGGTTACATTTGGCACGATGCTAGCAGTGAGTATGGCAGCGCCAATCGCAGCCCTGGCTCATGAACATCATCATCATCACCATCATGGTCATGCTCCCTATTACGATCATCTTGCTGTGTGGGTAGATGGTACCTACATGAAACCCACTAATAACGGTTTGAGTGTAGGTGACTTTGCGCAACCTCCTTTCAGCAACGTTGGTGGACTTGATGGTGCGCGCAACCATATGTTTTTAGAGCCTGAAAATGAATTCGATTATGGTTTTGGTATTAGTGTGCGCTTGCCGCATAGCCATACCCGTGGGTTTATCAGCTACGATCACTACCAAAGTGATAAAGATCATCAAGCTGATATTAACGTTAGAAACTTAGGTATAGCTCCTGATGTAAATGCCCCTACTTTTGAAACAACCAATTATGATGTTAATCAACATGAACTACGTGTTGGTGCGATTCATGATTTACACTTTGGCGATCATTTTTGCTTAGATGTTTTAGCATTCTTGGAATATGACAGATTGCGCCAAAATGTTTTCGAAACCATTTCCAGAGATAACAACGCTAATTTAAGAAACAGAGAAACCGAAAATCTTATTAAAGGTTTTGGTCCTGGCGTAGGTTTGGTGTCTCGTTGGTTTGCGCATAATCCGCATTGGCATGTATTTGCTGGAGCAAATGTAGTATTACTGAAAACAGATAATGAATATAGCCAAACCTTTAATGTAATTAACGATAACATCGGTAACAACCAAGCTGGCAGCTATTATGATTATGAACCCTTTGATAGCGATTCTATCGTTACCAAAGTGGATGCACAGTTTGGTGTTAACTACCATTGCAAGTTAAAACATGAATTACATGGCGCGCAATGGGGTATTACTTTAGGTATGCGTTATATGAACATGATTAATGTTCTTAAGAATGGTAACGTTTATGAACAGCCAACTGCTAGAAGAGGTGGTGGTGCAATGGGTGTACCAGTTGATTTCTCTCCAAATCTTGGTTCAGCACAAGATTGGGGTAAATGGGGTCCATTCATCCGCTTCCAAGTGGGTGGCGCTCACTCCTAAGAGTGAAGTCCTTGATAAAAACGAACGGGAGCTATGCTCCCGTTTTTTTTGCTTGTAGGGGCGCATCCTGTATGCGCCCATCAAATCTTAATTTAATTTCTGTTCTTACCCTCAGAATTGCAGATGTTTTATGGGCGCATACAGGATGCGCCCCTACATAAAATTTTCTATTTAAAAATCCTCACCAGCTGCAAAATTAGCATATATAAGTTGAATAGCTTATATATGCTTCAAAACTTTTTGTCTGCTAACTTTGCCAGCTTGCCATTCCTGTACTAGCCTAAAACTAATCTCATTAATTTGTTTATTTTCTTACATGAGTGTGAAGTTTAGTTAAAAAGATTTTGTTTTTAGTTGTTGAACTAGTAAATCGTAAACTAACTTCAAAAATAGGTAGGACTTTAGTTTCAAGATTTCGTTTTACATTTAGGACTTTTATAAGGACTCTTCCATGAAAAAATCACTCAAGGTTACCTTCGGTACGATGTTAGCAGTGAGTATGGCCGCACCCATTGCAGCACATGCTCTGGTTCATGATGCCCAGCATCATGTGGCGGTGTGGGGAGACTTAACCTACATGCGCCCCAGCAATAATGGCTTAAGTGTGGGCGATTTTGCGATGCCACCTTTTGATCAAAACTTTGATGGTTCGCGTAATGCTTATTTTATGGAACCAGAAAATGAATTTGATTATGCGGTAGGCCTAAGTTTTCGCTTACCCAATTATAAACACACCCGCGTGTTCTTTAACTATGATCACTATCAAGACGATGTGGACAGACAAGGTGATGTCAATGTCAGAAACCTTGGTTTATTCCCACTAGTAGGACCATTTCAAGCAACCTTTGGTACTACTGAGCTGGAATTAACCAATCATGAATTTAGAGTGGGCGCAGTGCATGATTTACATTTTGGCGATCATTTCTGCTTAGATTTATTAGCGTTTTTCGAATACGACAAACTTCGTCAAGAATTATTTGAAACCATTTCGCAAAATAATAATAATGATTTAAGAACCAGACAAACCGAAAATATTGCTAAAGGTTTTGGTCCTGGTGTAGGTTTTGTGACCCGTTGGTATGCGCGTAACCCCCATTGGCAAATATTTGCGGGTGCGAACACCACCTTATTGGCAATGGATAACTACTTCAAACAAACCTTTGTGGTTTTACAAGGTAATAACGTTGGCTCAGGTTATGATTATGAACCTACCGAAAGTGATTCTTTAGTAGGTAAATTAGATCTTGAATTTGGGCTTAACTACCACTGCGCATTTAAACATGAAATGCATGGCTTAAAATGGGATGTTTCTTTAGGCATGCGTTACATGAATATGTTTAATGTGCTTAAAAATGGTAACACCGCCTTTCAACCAGAAGGTGGTTCAGTTGCAGGCATAGCGCCTAATGCACAAATCGGTTTTGCAACCTACCTTGGCTCAGCGCAAGACTGGGGTAAATATGGTCCGTTCTTACGCTTCAAAGTGGGCGGCGGTCATTCCTAAGTTTAGACACACCTCGACTGATGTTGTAAATTTACGGGAGCTTCGGCTCCCGTTTTTTTCTTTTGCTTCATAGGTTATTTTTATACTGCGTTGTCTGCGCTTTCTCACAACAGTCATGTACTAAGATGTACACTCCTGTTGTTCAAAAGCTTGACGCCTTGTCTAAAAACAACCTATTTTGCAAAAGCCTTTTGCGGCCTAATTTATATCAACCCACACATAATTTGGGTGCGGATATTTTCCATTTTTTGCATCATAAAATGCACATTATGCTGGGTAGCCAGGCTAGCGGCGGAGGGTTCGTTGGCTTTGAACAAATGATGCAAATAAGCGCGGCTATAGTGGGTGCAAGTTTGGCATTGGCAGCCTTCATCTAGGGGGATAAATTCTTTTGCATGCAATGTGCGAATTAATTTTAATGGGCCTTCGCGCGTTAAAATCATCCCATGGCGCGCGGCTTTTGTAGGGTAGGAACTATCAAAAGTATCAATGCCATATTCAATACATTTATCAATAGAAGCCACATCGCCAATACCCAATAAATGCACGGGGGCCTCAATAGGTAAATGGACGGTAGTGCCTTTGACGGTGTCATAGAGTTCTTGATGATCTGAACCCAAAGCGCCGCCAATGGCAAAGCCATCAAAGGCTTCATTAGTTAAAATAGCGCAGCTTTTTTCACGCAGTGCTAAATCCGAGCCACCATGCACCACGGCATACATCGCTTGATTTTGACGGTTTTTTAAATGTTCATGTAAAGAGCGACATTCCCAACGATGGGTTCTGTCAAAAGAGGCTTTGAGTTTTTGCTCATCGACGTGAAAGGGAAGCAGCTCATCTAAGGGAATTATGATATCGCTGCCCAAATCTTTTTGCGCAAGCACCGTGGTTTCAGGCGACAATAAAATTTTGCGGCCATCTTTATAAGAGCGAAAAATCACCCCGTCTTCGCTGACTTTCACCACGGAATTAGCATGCTTTTTACCGCCTTGGCCTTTAAGTTCGCGTTGTTCTAAGCCCGCTTGTGCATAAGCTAAACTAAAAACTTGAAAGCCACCCGAATCGGTAATAATAGGCTGATGGCGGTGAATAAAGCGATGTAAACCACCCGCTTCTTTAATTAACGCTGTGCCCGGTTGCACCATTAAATGGTAAGTATTACAAAACATCAATTGCACATTTAAGTTTTGATGATCGTGATTATGTAAGGTTTTTAAAGAACCATTGGTGCCCACGGCCACAAAGTTGGGGGTGTCGATAATACCATGCGGGGTATGAATTTTACCTACACGAGCGCGAGAAATTTTGGATTGATACAAAATTTCAAATTTAAATTGTTCTGTAACTACAGGAGCACTAATCATTGGCTAATAACCGTCTTGTCATAAAGGACCAGGGGATGGTGTTGGCAATAGCCAGCAATTTTATGC
Source organism: Pseudomonadota bacterium (assembly GCA_018241965.1). Classification (GTDB taxonomy): domain Bacteria; phylum Pseudomonadota; class Gammaproteobacteria; order Berkiellales; family Berkiellaceae; genus Berkiella. The sequence continues at coordinate 47,655 of JAFECS010000035.1, forward strand.
CATAGCTCACCACAATAATTTCAACAATAGCCTGCACCACACCATATAAACCTAATAAGCTAAATAGCACGGTGTCTAAGAGTTGAGAACAACTCATGCTGATTGCGCTAATAAATATCATTGAAATCTGTGGATATTTGGCGCGCAAAAAGGCGTAGAGTTTTACATCACATTGATCCGCGATTAAAAAGGTGAGTAAGGAAGCAATTAAGATCCTTGGCGCGGGGCTTAATAAAAATTGATAGGACGCTTGCGATTGATCGTAAATGCTTGGTTGATACAAAAGATGAATTTGCGACATCAGCGCAAAAAACACCAGTCCTGCAAAACTGGTCCAGATGGCACTGGTGGCCGCGGTTTTGCCGTATTTTTCTTGCAGCAGATTTAACCCTAATAAACTACCAATGGTAAAAGCGTCACTGGCGGTGGCATTGAGCCCCATAAAATCAATTTGTTTTAATACAAATAAATTTGCTAACAAACTCAAAATAGCGACGAGGGCGGTTAAGGCATTTTGCCCCAGTTTGCTAAAATACCAGGCAAAAGCGGCGATTAAGCCACAGCTTCCTAGAAATAGCAGCACATTTTGCATTCAAGGCGCCTTAAGGGTAGTTGCGTTTAAGGCAGTATCATACCTTGGACTACCACTTCATGCAAAAGCGCTGCTATAGGCGTGTTTACACTGATTTTTTACTTTTGGCTGTAGGTTTATGGATAAACACTAAGGGGAGTAATATCACGGCAATACCGGCAATCAAACAGCCTTCGTACATCACCACATCGCCCAAATTTACTTTACTGGTGGGCGGTACAAAACCTAACACAATAACCACCAAGCTGATTAAGATCCCCATGCCGGCAAACAACCAAATTCCCCAATTTTTACCCGGAATTTTAAAGGGGCGCTCTTTATTGGGTTGGGTGTAACGAAGGGATATCGCGCCAGCAAATAATATCGCATACATCAGCAAGGATAATTGCGCAGCCATGGAGGACAATAAATAATAAGCGCCTTCCACCGTTGGTAATAAAATGTATACCAGCGTTAACAAGCTACAAATACCACCTTGGGTTAAGAGCATCGCATAGGGAACACCATAGCGATTGGTTTTTGCCAAATAGCCTGGCAGCAAACCATCATCGGCAGCCGCAAACAGCCCTTTGGTGGGGCCTATAATCCAGGTGGCAACCGCGCACACACCGCCAATTAAAATCGCGCCGGCCATCAAAGGCGCAAGCCAGGGTAGGCTAAACTCATCAGCAAATAGCGTAAAAGCTTGGATAATCCCAGTGAGATTAGAAAGCTTATCTTGAGGCACTACTATTGCAATGGCTAAAGACGATAATATCAAGCTTAGTAAAATAATCATGGCCGAGATCAATAACGCTTTAGGATAATCTTTTCTAGGATTATTCACTTCTAAAGCGTGCACTGAAGACATTTCTAAGCCAAGCAAACTAAAAATAATTTGTGAGAAAAAGGCTAATTCTGCAATCGCAGACATGTTATTCATTTTGGGAAATAAGCTTGATGTCGTGAAAGTTACTTCGGGAGCATTGCCGCGTCCTAGCCACAAAAAGCATAAGACAATAATTAAAATCATCGGGCCTAAGGTCCCTAATATGGAGCCAAAGGTACTCACCGCACTTGAAATACGCATACCAAAGAAGTTTAAAATCGTACAACCCCAAAAAGTACATAACACCACTGTTGTCATGAAGGTAGCATTGTGCACTAAACTTTCATCGATTAAATAAGCGATAGTACTGGCAATCAACGTTAAAATGGTGGGGTACCAAACCACATTGTAGATCCATTGCAAATAAACTACGCACAACCCCCATTTGTGGCCAAAGGCTATTTTCACCCAGGCATACAAGCCACCTTTTTCTGGCCAAGTGGTGGCTAACTCTGCGGTTACTAAAGCAGTGGGTATAAAAAAGGCGATGGCGCCAATGATATAGAGGGTAATGAGGCCATATCCAAAGCTTGCCGCCATGGGTAAGGTGCGAATGCTATCGACCGCGATAACATTAATCATCACCAGCGAAAATACACTTAACACCCGAGCCGGGGAATACGTTTTACTCATACTTAATGCCATGTCAGATACCTTTCATTTGTCATGCTGTGATAGCACGCTATTACATTATGACACCATAAGCGCTTTGGGAACAAAAGGCAAGTTTTGCATGTCTTATGTAGACAGAAGGTAGTATTTACCACCTTGTAGATAATTTATTGTAAACTGATAGATATAGATAAGGTGCAGCATGGGGCATGTTATGAGCAAGAAATCCTCTCGCATAATCAGCATACTAGTCATGGCTTTGGTGATAATGCCCACATCGGTATTAGCCACTGGTTCATTAGGGGATGCTGCCGACAATTTGATGACACCTACTTCTATTGTCGTGAAAGTAGTGGATATTTTTTGTTATTTAATTGGTCTTGGTTTTGTGATGATGTCTATTGCGCAGTTTAAAATTCATCGTCAAAGCCCCAAATTAGTGCCTTTGGGTACACCGCTCATCTTGGCCATTCTGGGCATCATAGCCTTATTGATCCCCTATACCACTAAATTGGCTGAAACGGGTAAAGATGAAGTCCCTAAAGATGTAAAACAAAGTTACTTACCCTTACCCGGACATGAACCAAAAAGTTCAGGTTTACCGTTTCCCCCTGGCCATCGAGAACAACAACAGCATTCGCACCCACAACAAGATCAATCCAATGCTATACCCCTACCTGGTGGCAGCGAGCAAGGTGCACCCGCAGACAGCAGCAGTACTGGGGGCGGTGGTGGATGGACGACAGATCCAAGATATAGGCAATAGAGTTATCCACAGCTTGTTCATTTAAAATAGTTAAGCAACCAGCATGTAATAAAACCTGACAACTACCTTAAAAATAAGGCCATTCTCAAAATAGTTGCTTAGGAACTTATTGAAAAACTAACAAAAAAATAAAGTGGGCAAGATTTGTGCATAGGGCCTAAACGTACGAAAATAAAGGGCCCAGAGCGTTGTTCACAAAACTTTTCACAGACTTATCCACAGTTTTTGTGAATAAATTATTTTATGGGCGCATACAGGATGCGCCCCTACAAAGATGTAAAATATCTTCGATTTCTATAATTTAGCTTGTTTGGGATCCATCTTACTTTGGATGTCTTTTAATTCAGCATCAATTTGGCGCTGTTCTTGGGCATTAAGCGTAGAAACTTTTTTAGCCATTCTAAGTTGAATAACTGCGCCAGATAAATCGCCCTGCATCTTAAGAAAATGGGCCTGTGCCAGATGAGCTTGCAGCGGGTTGTTAGTTTTGACATAAGCTTGTGAGAGTAAATACCAAAAATTACTGTAGGCTGTTTTGCGGGCTACTTGGTTTTTTAAGATAGCTATCGCTTTATTTGCATTGCCTACCTTAATCAGCCACTCGCAATAGGTATAAGTGACAGCATAATTATTCGGATGATTTTCTAAGGTGCTTGCCAATCTAGATAATGCTTTATCTGTTTCTTGCATCGCCATTTCCATTTGTGCATAGGCTAATTGGAATAATGGCTGGTTTGGGGTGCTTTGTATGAGTTCATCTAAATACGGTTTTGCTTGCTGTGGTTTATTAGCATCTAATAAAGAAATAACATAACCATAAAGGGTTCCTGTACGGCTACGATAATTCCCTTTGGCTAATCTTTTGGAAAAAAACTCACTGGCTTCTTGTGGTGTTGAAAAGGTGTCTGCTAAAACGCGTGCTTGCACAAGATGATATTGCAAACTGTCTGGGATCTGTTTATAGGGAAAACTGCTGGCTCTGGCTTGGGCTTCCATTAATCGTGATTCAGTCAATGGGTGAGTCATTAAATATTCGGGTAAGTGGTTACCATAGTATCTTGTTTCTTGAGACATACGGTGAAAAAAGGCGGGCATGCCGTTGGGATCAAAGCCTGCTTTTTTAAGCGCATTGATGCCGACATAATCGGCTTCTTTTTCATGATCGCGCGTATAATTGATGAGCACTTGTTGACTACCTGCCAACGTTGCCGCCATGGCACCAGAAGCGGCTTGTGAATTTTGTGTGGCCAATAAGGCGGCAGCAAGCATTCCGGCAATGGTCGATAAACGCAAGCGTCCCATATGTTCATACATGCGCGCCATGTGCTTTTGTTGCACGTGTGCGACTTCATGTGCGAGTACGCCGGCTAATTCGCTTTCGGATTCGCTAGCTAAAATAAGCCCGGTATTGACGCCAACAAAACCGCCGGGCAAGGCAAAAGCATTGATGGTGGGATCTTTGACCACAAAAAAGTGATAGGCACCTTGTGCTTGTCCTTGTGTAGCCAATAAACGATACCCTAAGCCTTGCAAATATTGGGTAACATAAGCATCGTGAGAAATTACTTGCGCTTGGGAAAGCTCTTTCATGATAGAGCTGCCCAGTTCAAGTTCTTGCGCAGGGGTTAGGATCGCACTGGCAGAGTTACCGAGATCTGGCAATTCCCCCGAATAAAGACAGCTGGGGAAAAAAGTGGTGCTAATAATCAAAACCCTGACAAGTGCTTTGCTTATCAAGGCTTTTATCTTATCTGCTAATGGATTTGTATCGTATAATCTTTGCATGTTATCAAGTATTTTAACCTACAAGCAGTTTAAGTGCTTGGACATTTATCTTTTAGTTTAGTTTATTAACTAATTTTGTGCTGGAGGTTGTGTGCTGACAGTGATGAAAGGGTGGGGCCAACGTTATTTTTCCAACCCCCAAGTTGTTTTATTACTGATTCTGCTTGCAGGGGGGCTTGTTTTAGTCCTGTCCATGGGCAATGTGTTAGCGCCAGTGATTGCCAGCATCGTTATTGCTTATTTGCTGCAGTGGATAGCTAATTTTTTAATATCATGCAAAATACCACGCTTAGCTGCCATGCTTGTAGTGTATGGTGCTTTTTTAGGGATCTTTTTAAGTGCCATTTTTATTTTATGGCCAATTTTTTGGGATCAATTATTGCGTTTATTCGAAGAATTCCCTTCGATGGTAACCAGTTTCCAGCATTATTTATACCTGTTGCCGGAAAAATTTCCTGAGTATCTTACCAAAGAAACCATTGATGGCTGGGTGGCCAGCTTTTTAACCCAGCTAAAAACCTCTGGGAAAACCTTGTTTGCCGTTTCTCTTTCTTCGTTGCCCAGTGTATTAGCGGTGATCGTGTATTTAGTGTTAGTGCCTATCATGGTTTTCTTTTTTTTAAAAGATTATCGCAAGATAATCCATTGGTTTGCCCAATATCTGCCTCAGGATAGACAATTACTCTCTGTGGTTGGCAAGGAAGTGCATAAGCAAATTGGAAACTACATCCGCGGTAAAGGTGCTGAAGTGATTATCGTGGGTTTATCGACCTATCTTGTTTTTTATCTATGCAATATGCGTTATGCCACCTTGTTGGCCGTTCTAGTGGGGATCTCAGTCTTAATTCCCTATATTGGGGCGGTTGTGGTGACAATCCCGGTGATTTTGGTTGCATTTTTTCAATGGGGCTTTGAACAGCAGTTTATTTATACCTTGATTGCCTATGGCATCGTGCAAACTTTAGACGGCGCCGTTTTAGTGCCTTTATTATTCTCCGGCGCAGTGAATTTACATCCTTTAGCCATTATTGTTGCCATCTTAGTGTTTGGCGGTTGGTGGGGCTTTTGGGGTGTATTTTTTGCTATTCCTTTAGCTATTTTAATCAAAGCGATATTAGAGTCTTGGCCCCATACCGCTACAGCACCTTAATGGCATGATCAGCCAAGCGTGAACGCTCGCCTCGTGAGAGGGTGAGGTGGCCATTATGTTCCCAGGTTTTAAAGCATTGCACCACATAGGTTAAACCCGACGTGGTGCCGGTTAAATAGGGCGTGTCAATTTGATTGATATTTCCCAAGCACACAATTTTAGTGCCCGGGCCTGCGCGCGTCACCATGGTTTGCATTTGTTTAGAAGTGAGATTTTGCGCTTCATCGATAATAATAAATTTATTTAAAAAGGTGCGGCCGCGCATAAAGTTCAATGAACGAATGCGAATGCGATTTTGTAACCATTCGGTGTTTTTAGCTAAGTCTTTGTTGTCATTTTCCAAAGATTGCGTTAATACTTCCAAATTATCCATCAGCGCACCCATCCAGGGAGTCATTTTTTCTTCTTCAGTGCCAGGTAAAAAGCCAATATCTTCACCCACCGGAACAGTGACGCGGGTCATGATGATTTCACGATAAAGGTTTTGCTCGATAGTTTGTGCAAGCCCAGCGGCCAGCGTAAGTAAAGTTTTCCCGGTGCCAGCAGCGCCGACTAAGGTGACAAAATCAATATCTGGATCCATCAATAAATTCAGCGCAAAATTTTGTTCGCGATTTCTGGCGTTAATGCCACAGACTTTGTTTCTGTGTTTACGAAAGTCTTTCACATATTCTATGGTCGCAGACGAATTATTGACATCTCTGACAATAGCTTCAAATTGATCAGCGTCACTGTGAACACATAAATTAGGAAACCAGCCAGAGATATCATCGCCACTTATTTTATAAAAAGTGCGGCCATCTTCTTTCCACGAGGCCATTTCTTTGGCATGCTTTTCCCAAAAATTTTCAGGTAATTGCACCATGCCTGAGTACATTAAGCTTAAATCATCTAATACTTGATCGTTATAATAATCTTCTGCGTGGATCCCTAATACAGCTGCTTTAATACGTAAGTTGATATCTTTAGAAACTAACGTTACCCGGGTGTGATGGTGTTTTGCTTGCAAAGATAGCACTGTGGCTAAAATGGAATTATCGGGTTTGTTGCCTGGTAATGAATCCGGCAATATTGCAGGCAGCTCTTCGCGCTGAAAAAATAATTTCCCCGTGGGTAAGGTAAAGGCCTTATTTAAATGCCCTGGAAAGTGTAAAGCAATGCCATTAAAAATATCTTGGTTGGTGGTATTTTTGATTAAACTATCTAAAAAGCGATTGGCTTCGCGAATATTCCGCGCTGTATCTGATAAGCCTTTTTTGCCTTGGTCTAGCTCTTCAAGTACCACCATAGGCAGATAAATATCATGTTCTTTAAACTTAAATAAGGCACTGGGATCGTGCACTAAAATATTGGTATCTAAGACAAATAAGCGCTTTTCTTCGGTGGGGGCTTTAGCTTTTTTTTTCATTGCTTAAATCATCCCTGATTTAGTCATTGATTATAATGTTTTAACTGCCGCTAAGACTTCCTTGACATGATCTTGCACTTTCACTTTACGCCATACTTGACGCACGATCCCTTTTTTGTCTATTAAAAAGGTAGAGCGCTCTATGCCCATCACTTTTTTGCCGTACATGTTTTTTTCTTTAATCACTTCAAAAGCTTTACATAATTTTTCATCGGTGTCAGCAATTAAAGCAAAGGGCAGTGCATATTTTTCACGAAATTTTTCATGACTTTTCAAACTATCGCGCGAGATGCCGATAATGTTGGTTTTGTTTTTTAAAAAGGTCTTATAGAGACTGGCAAAATCCAGGCCTTCTTGGGTACAACCTTTGGTATTATCTTTAGGGTAAAAATAAATGACCAGATTTTCCCCTTTAAGGCTGGCAAAGTCTGTTAAGTCAGCGATAGTTGAAACAAATGAGAAAGCAGGCAAGGGTTTATTTTGTTCAATTTTCTTCATTTGGAAAATAGGCTTATCTCTTTTAGCTTTTAAATGGTTCTAACACAGCATCTAAGTTTCTATCTTCACAATAAACCATAAACCGCTCTCGGATGCTAGCAATATGCTGTTTTGCAGGAATGTTAACTACAAAACTAATACTGGTCATTGTGGTTTGGTTTTTGGCATCATAGGTTTCGCAATCCATTTGATCGATAAAAACACCTTGCTGCATAAAAAATAAAGCGAGTTCGTTTAAGATCCCTGCTCTATCTTGGGCAATGACTTGTACTTGATAAGGTAATGCCGGTGAGGCTTTACGGGGTAAGGTTCTTTTGCTGTGAATGGTGAAGCCATATTGTTCTGCAAGTTGGGGCAGGGCAGCTTCAAGCTTAGCGACTGTGTTCCAGGAACCAGATAGATGCAGCAACAGAGAGCATTCCTCCCCAATAGTTGTTAGCCTGCTTTCCAAAATATTGCAGCCGCATTGTTTGCTGGTTTTTGTAAAAGCTTCTAAAACGCCGATCTGATCACTGCCTAAGGCATTCACTACCAGAAAATGTTGATTATTCACGCTCATCTTACACCGACCACATGATGATTGAACAAAGGAACTAATTTAGTTTGCAAAGTTTACCATCAAATGCGGCCCTTTGAAGTGCTATTCCCCCTGACGGCCCAAGCTTGCTTGTGTTGCCCAGCTTGACATGTTAGCGTGCACATAAATTCATTTTAGTAAGGAGTTATCATGTTCAAGGGAAGCTGCGTTGCACTGATTACCCCCATGAAAGCTACCGGGGAAGTTGATGAAAAAGCCTTAATTGCCTTAGTAGAGTGGCATATTCAAGAAGGCACAGATGCGATTGTTGTTACCGGCTCAACCGGTGAATCTGCAACGCTTAGTGAAAAAGAACATCATGAGGTGACTGCTTTGGTTGTGAAGACGGCCAAAAAGCGTCTTCCTATTATTGCTGGCACAGGCACCAATGCGACAACCAGCACCATCGCACTGACAAATAGCGCCAAAGAATTAGGTGTAGATGCGTGTTTAATCGTGGCGCCGTACTATAATCGCCCCACGCAAGCAGGGCTGACTTTGCATTATCAAGCGGTAGCTAAAGCAGTGAATATTCCGATTTTGTTGTATAATGTGCCCTCGAGAACGGCCTGTGACATCTTGCCAGAAACGGTAGCCAGTTTAAGCAAAGTTCCCACCATTGTGGGGATCAAAGATGCTACCGGCAATATTGCGCGCTTAAGTGAAATGCGTGAAAAGTGCCGACCAGACTTTATGTTTTATAGTGGTGATGATCCCACTTGTTTAGAATTTATTGAAAAAGGTGGTCATGGGGTAATTTCAATTACCGCCAATGTTGCCCCCAAAGCCATGCACGAAATGTGTCATTTGGCCCTTAGCAAAGAATTTGAGAAAGCCAAAGCGATGGATGCGCGTTTGCAACCCTTACATCATATGATGATTGCGCAAGCAAACCCTATTCCAGTGAAATGGGCTATGAATCACTTAGGTAAAGCACCGGGCGGGATCCGTTTACCACTAACGACTTTAACCAGTGAACATCACGATAAAATGTTACAAGCGCTGAAAACAGCCAATATTATTCATTAAACAGAGGTTGATTGTGAAAAAAGTACATATTGCAGGGCTTATGTTGTGCATCGTTGCCTTATCAGGTTGCCAACATATGCGCCATACCAAGGAAGAATATTTAAGAAACAGAAGCCAAGATTATGTGAATAGCCGCGTGATAGCACCAGTGAGAGTTCCTGAAGGTTTGTCGCCTATTCAGGAAAGTGTTGCCTATCCGTTACCCACTGATCTTCCCCCCATTGGTTCACTCAAACCGGTGTCCTTGTTACCACCAGGGTTTGGGACTTTGTAAATTTAGAGGAGTTTGCTATGTCACTACTATATACGGGTAAAGCCAAATCACTTTACACCACAGAAAATCCGGATGAATTATTGTGCGTATTTCGCAACGACACTTCCGCCTTTGATGGTGAACGTATAGAGCAGCTCGATAGAAAGGGCATGGTTAATAATTACTTCAATGCCTTTATCATGCAATATTTGGACAAAGAAGGGATCCCCAATCATTTTATCAAACAGCAAGCAGATGATGCTTCTATCGTAAGAAAGCTCAACATGATCCCCGTTGAATGTGTGGTGCGTAATATAGCCGCAGGCAGCTTGTGCCGCCGCTTAGGGGTTGAGGCAGGGTTAGAATTAAATCCACCCACCTTCGAGTTTTTCTTAAAAAATGACGCCTTACATGATCCCATGGTCAACGATTCATTAATCATTGCTTTTAAATGGGCCAAAGAAGAACAAATTGCACAAATGAAGCAATATTCTTTTGCCGTGAATGAGGCGCTCAAAAAACTCTTTTCACAAGCGGGCCTCTTGCTGGTCGATTTTAAATTAGAATTTGGCGAAGCGAACGGTAAGCTTTATTTAGGCGATGAATTTTCACCCGATGGTTGCCGCATTTGGGATGCGCAAACCAAAAAAGTGTTGGATAAAGACCGCTTTCGTAAACAAATGGGCGGCGTAGTTGAAGCCTATGAAGAAGTTGCTTATCGCTTAGGCGTGAAGATCCCAGAAGTGGCTTAAAGACTTGTCAATAAACCTCATCCAGCTGCCCACTCAAGAGCAGCTGGATTTCTCAAAATAATCTCCATCAAATTTGCGCATATTTTCTGAACTTATTTTTGAATTCAGCATTTGCTAAAGGTTGTTGTTCGTGTTTAATTCTAAAATCACGTAATGACGCTTGTTGCTGATAGCGTGGATAATACCCGGCGCTTGGAGTATGTAAGCCGAGCAGATCTGTAATATTTTGATTATCTCGGGCTTTTTGTTTGAATTTACTTTGGTCTTTTTTTAGATCTTTGAGAATGGCTTCACTGTTATATTGAAATACTGATTTAATTAAGTCTACAACTCTTTTAACAAGTGTGAAGTCACCAGTGTTGGCTGCCGAATGAAGGCAGTTATATCCGAAACGATTTGTTTTGGACAGGTTGGCTTTGAGTGCGTCGGGGTGTTTTTGTAACAAGGCAATCACTTTAGGCACTATGTCTGGATGATTATTTTTCAAAGCATTTTGCAAGACAGTGAAGCCATCTTTGGTGGTGTTCATGAGATTGGCTTTGAGTGCATCCGATTGTTTTTCTAACAAGGCAATCACATTGTTAGTTGCTGCCGCTTTGCCGGAAGCAAGTGCGTGTTGCAACACCATAAAGCCATCTTTGGTGGTGTTCATGAGGTTCGCTTTGAGTGCCTCCGGGTGTTTTTCTAGCAAAACAA
>JAFECS010000036.1 GCA_018241965.1 Pseudomonadota bacterium
CATGATCCCAAAAAAGTTTATGCAGCCTATCACCAAGCGGTGAATCATCAAGGCCAGCCTACAGTGATTTTAGCTAAGACGGTCAAAGGATATGGCTTGGGTACCGCAGGTGAAGCCTTAAATATTGCTCACAACACTAAAAAGTTGGGTCCTGAAGAATTATTTGCTTTTCGTGATAGATTCCACATTCCTGTGACCGACGAAATGGTTGAAAAGGTAGCCTTTTACAAACCAGCAGAAAATAGTCAAGAAGTGCAATATATGAAAAAATGTCGGCAAGCATTGGGCGGCTCTTTACCCAAACGTCGACAAAAAACAACACAAGCACCTTTAACATTGCCCGAACTTTCTGCCTTTGATGCGCAATTGCAAAGCACTGGGGATAGAGAAATTTCTACCACCATGGCATTTGTGCGCATTATTACCCATTTGGTTAAAGATAAATCTATCGGAAAGCTGATTGTGCCTATTGTGCCCGATGAAGCCAGAACTTTCGGGATGGAAGGTTTGTTCAGACAAATTGGCATCTATTCTTCCGAAGGGCAAAAATACAAGCCTGTCGATGCTGATCAAGTAATGTATTACAAAGAAGCTAAAGATGGTCAAATTTTAGAAGAAGGCATCAACGAAGCCGGGGCATTTTGTTCTTGGATAGCAGGTGCTACTTCATATAGTACCTATAATCAAACGATGATCCCGTTTTATATCTATTATTCGATGTTTGGCTTTCAGCGCATTGGCGATTTAGCCTGGGGTGCAGGAGATTCTCGCGCCAGAGGATTTTTATTAGGCGCGACCTCAGGCAGAACAACCTTAAATGGCGAAGGGTTGCAGCATCAAGATGGACATAGCCACATCTTGGCAAGCACCATACCCAATTGCGTGAGTTATGATCCCACTTTTGCTTATGAACTAGCTGTGATTATCCATCATGGTTTACAAAGAATGATGGGTAAAAATGAAGATGTATATTTTTACATCACACTGATGAATGAAAACTATGTCCATCCTGCTCTTCCTAAAGGCGCAGAAGAAGGCATTATCAAAGGCATGTATCTTTTACAAAAAGCGCCTAAAGAAAATAATTTACACGTGCAGCTAATGGGCTGTGGCACTATTTTGCGCGAAGCACTAGCGGCAGTAGAGTTACTTAAAGAATATAATATCAGCGCTGATGTGTGGAGTGTCACCAGCTTTAATGAGCTTCGTAAAGAAGCGCTTGAAGTAGAGCGTTGGAATTTGCTGCACCCAAGTGAGAAAAAACGAAAGAGTTATGTGCAAACAATCCTAGAGCCTACTAAAGGGCCTATCATTGCAGCAACCGATTATATGAAACTCTTTGCTGAGCAAATAGCGCCATTTATGGACAGGCATTATCGTTGTCTTGGCACTGATGGTTTTGGCCGAAGTGATACACGCGAAACGTTGCGGAATCATTTTGAAGTGGATAGAAATTATATTGCTTATACGGCAATTAAAACGTTAGTAGATGAGGGTGCTTTAAAGCCTGATGTGGCAAAATCTGCCCTTGAAAAATTTAAAATAGACTCAGAAAAGAAAGCCCCAGTGAGTCTGTAACAGTGGATACAATGGAGTCTTGTTTTGGCGACAATTAAAGAAATAAGCGTTCCAGACATTGGTAACTATACCGATGTTGAGATCATTGAAGTGGCGGTGAAACCTGGCGACAAGGTTAGGGCTGAGGATTCACTTATTACGCTTGAAACAGAAAAAGCCTCCATGGATGTGCCCTCGCCTTATGCTGGCATCATTAAAGAAATGAAAGTGAAACTGGGAGATAAAGTTTCCAAAGATTCATTGATTGCTTTAATCGAAGTCGCTGAAAGTGAAACAGTGCCATCAAAGGACAACCAGGCTAAAGAGCCGCCAGCGCCTTCAAAAATTGCTGCCCCCGTAAAAAATGAACAACCTCAAGAAGCTAAAGAAGAGCTGGTCACCGTCAGTGTTCCTGACACAGGTGCGGCCAAAGAAGTTGAAGTGATTGAAGTAGCCATTAAAGTGGGTGATGTTGTTAAGGCAGAGGATACTTTAATTACTTTAGAAAGTGAAAAAGCAAGCATGGATATCCCCTCACCATATCAGGGGAAAATAGAAAAACTGCTCATAAAAGTAGGTGACAAGGTGGTGCAAGGCACGCCTATTGTTCAGATGCTAGCAAAACTACAGCCTCTTAAAGAAGCTACGCCGGCTCAGAGGGCTACTGTCGCAACGAGCGCACCGCCAGAAATACCACCACGTAGCCAAGCGCCAAAGCAAGAAGCGCAAAAATCAGTGTTTATCGATTTTTCAAATGTGCATGCGGGCCCTGCCACAAGACGTTTGGCCAGAGAATTAGGTGTTGATCTCACGAACGTAAAAGGAACAGGTCAACGTGGTCGCATTGTGATTAAAGACGTGCAAACGTTTGTGAAATCGGTGATGCAAAATCTGCAATCAGGGGGTGGCCTTGGTATAAGCTTTGAAAAAGCCCCGGAAGTAGATTTTAGCCAATTTGGGCAAATAGAGGTCAAACCGTTAAGCCGCATTAAAAAGTGGACAGCTAAAAATCTATCCCGCAATTGGGTAACCATTCCGCATGTTACCCAGTTTGATGAAGCCGATGTAACAGAATTAGAGATCTTCAGGCAAGAAAACCAAGCAGCAGCCAAAGAGCATGGCACCAAATTAACCCCATTGCCTTTTATTATCATGGCTTGTGTTTCAGCTTTAAAAACTTATCCGCAATTTAATGCTTCCTTGGCGGCCAACGGCACTGATATTGTAATGAAGCATTATTTTCATATTGGTGTGGCGGTAGACACACCCAGCGGTTTGATGGTGCCAGTAATAAGAAATGTTGATAAGAAAAGTTTATTCGACATAGCCAAAGAGCTGGGTGAATTGGGTGCGTTAGCAAAAGAAGGCAAATTAAAAGCCGAGCAAATGCAAGGTAGCAGTTTTACCATCTCCAGTTTAGGCAGCATTGGTGGAACGGCCTTTACGCCCATCATTAACGCCCCAGACGTTGCCATATTAGGGATTTCTAAGGTGCAGATTAAACCTGTCTTTATGAACGATCAATTTGTGCCGCGTAAAATACTTCCCTTAAGTTTATCTTATGATCACCGCGTGATAGACGGAGTGGAAGGGGCGAAATTTGCAGCATTTTTGGCTGCACAACTACAAGATATTCGTAAATTACTATTATAAGATTTCGGAGAGAACATGGCAGATATTAAAGCTAAAGTAGTCGTATTAGGTAGTGGTCCTGGGGGCTATTCTGCCGCTTTTCGAGCTGCTGATCTATTAGGTGAAGGTGTTGTATTGGTTGAGCGTTATGCGGAGTTAGGTGGTGTTTGCTTAAATGTGGGGTGTATCCCTTCCAAAGCATTGCTTCATACCGCAGCAATTATCAACGAAGCCAAAAGTATGGCCAGCCACGGTGTTGATTTTGGGGCCCCTAAAATTGATATAGATAAAGTGCGCGGTTTTAAAGACAGTGTCGTGAAACGTTTAACCGGCGGCGTAAAACAAATGGCCAAGTTTCGTAAAGTACAAGTGGTACAAGGAGAAGGTAAATTTACTTCTCCAAATACGTTACAAGTTACTGGTCAAAACCCTTGCACCATCACTTTTGAAAATATCATCATCGCGGCAGGGTCACGTCCTGTAAAGCTACCTTTTTTGCCTAATGATCCGCGCATTATTGATTCTACTGGGGCACTAGAGATGCCGGATGTACCTAAGCGCTTATTAGTGATTGGCGGTGGGATCATCGGAATGGAAATGGCGACGGTTTACCAAGCGTTGGGCTCACAGGTAAGCGTGGTAGAGTTAACAGATTTTATTTTACCTGGTGTAGACAAAGATATTGCGATGCCGCTTTATAAATTTGTGAAGCCAAAATACGAGAGTATTATGCTGGGTACCAAAGTGACCGGCGCAAAAGCTGAGAAGGATGGTATCTACGTTACCTTTGAAGGTAAAGAAGCACCCAATTCTCCTCAACGTTATGACAAAGTACTCGTAGCGGTAGGGCGCACACCCAATGGCAAATTAATTGATGCTGAAAAAGCCGGGGTTAAAGTAGACGAGCGTGGTTTTATTCCTGTTGATAAACAACAACGCACCAATGTCCCACATATCTTTGCAATTGGCGATATCGTGGGTAACCCCATGTTGGCGCACAAAGCAACCCCTGAAGGCAGAGTGGCTGCTGAAGTGATTGCTGGGAAAAAACATTATTTTGAACCAAAGTGCATCGGTAATATTGCTTATACTGATCCTGAAGTAGCATGGGTAGGTATTACTGAAGAGCAAGCTAAAGCCCAAGGGTTAGATTATGATAAAGGCGTATTTCCTTGGCTGGCCAGTGGTCGATCATTGGGCTTGGGTCGTGAAGAAGGCATAACGAAACTTATATTCGACAAACAATCTCATCGTTTATTAGGTGCCGCTTTTGTAGGACCGCATGCCGGTGATTTAATTGGCGAAGTAAGCTTAGCAATTGAGATGGGCTGTATCGCTGAAGATATAGCGCTGACCATTCACCCGCATCCTACCTTATCTGAATCAATTATGATTGCTTCAGAAATGTATGAGGGGACTGCGACAGATATGATTAATAAGAAAAAATAAAGGGCACCCTCTCCCATAAAGGGAGAGGGTAAAGATCTTAAGATCTTACAGGCTCATCAATTTCATTCAAGCTAAAGGCCATATAGAGCCTTTGCGCAAAAGCGAGTATTGAAATGACAGTGATAGGGCCAAGCAGCATCTCAATAGATATGTAGCGTCCCACAATGGCGATTTTGCCAATAAATATTAGCGAAATAAAACCTGTTAACAGCGGCATAAATCTAGCAGGGGTAATAAATAATTTCCCAGAGAAATAGAGCATTAAAGCCTGTAAAGCATAATGGCTAAAACGCATGGGGATAAAGGGCAGTTCGCGTTTCATAAACAAGTACAGCGGCATGAACGTATCCAGCAGCTGAGTTGGATGCAAGGTGGGTGTTAAGGGGAAGAGTTGATAAAACCCCCAACTTAGCCAAACGGTGATCCCTAATAAAGGCCAAAGGTTTTCCTTGCTACCGAAGTAGAGTGAATTTTTAATCATTCTTTCTAATTTTGGATAATGCGGCATGATAGGCACAGCAATGAGTGCCCCAAAAAATCCGCTTATCGTATTCAGCGCCACATCTAGCAAGGAGGGGATCCGCGCTGGATTATAGGTTTGCAAAGATTCAATAAAAAAGCTCATACAAAATGAGGCCACAGTTGCAAGCAGTAACGTGCGCTTTTTAGAAGTTTGTTTTAAAAGTAAATAACCACTAGCAAAGAGACCAAAGGGTAAAAATAAAAGCAGATTTTGCACGATATCAAATAAGAATATGTACTCTAGCCAGCCAATGAATACTATTTTAATGACATTCGCTTGGGGTAAACACCATCCGTGAAACGGATAAAGTGCGCCATAAAGCAAAAACAAGCTGTATAGCAAAAGCAGAATACTTAAGTGAAAAATTGGTTTGTTCATATTGCAGCGAATTCTAAGTCCAAGCGGCGCATTTTATTTTTAAAAAGATAGAATGACAACTTATAATTGTTTTTTATTAATGAGGTATTCTTCTAAATTTAGCGCTTGCAAATTTATCATATTTCTAACTATTATAAGGAAAATTTCAAATACCTAGCTAGAAGGCTTCATATTCCCTATAATGGTCTCCTGTTTGAGGGCGCTATATTGCCACCTTATATTAAAAATGCAACAAAAACATAAAGTTAAGATATGGATCTGGTTACTTTAATTGCTTTTATTTGTTATTTAACTGTTGTGGTAATCATTGCCATAGTTGCCTATAGAATTACGAAAAATCTTTCTGACTTTGTATTAGGGGGGCGACAATTAGGGGGCCCCGTAGCCGCGTTAAGCGCTGGCGCCTCGGATATGAGCGCCTGGCTATTGCTTGGGTTGCCTGGCGCGATTTTTACCTTTGGTTTGAATCAAATTTGGTTACCCATTGGATTAACCATCGGTGCATTTTTAAGTTGGCGTCTGATTGCTAAGCCTTTGCGTATTTTTTCAGAAATAGCGAATGATTCTCTTACGTTACCTGCGTTCTTAGATAACCGCTTTTTCGATAGAACAGGCTTAATCCGCGTGATGTTAGCGTTAGCGACTTTGATCTTTTTTGCTTTTTATACCGCTTCAGGATTAGTGGGCGGCGCCATGTTGCTTCAGCGCTTTGATATTTCCTATGAGCAAGCTTTAATTCTCGGTAGCGTTATTATCGTTGCATATACCTTTGTCGGCGGCTTTTTGGCAGTGAGTTGGACAGATTTTTTTCAAGGCACGCTGATGTTTCTTTGTTTGCTGATAGTTCCTTTTATTGCCTGTAACGAATTTGGCGGTTGGGATAAAACCATTGAGCTAATAGCTCATCATGGGCCTCATCGATTAGAGCCCCTTCATGAATTTAATGGCATGTTATTTGTTAACTTAATGGCATGGGGTTTGGGATATTTTGGCCAACCTCATATTTTGGTAAGGTTTATGGCTGTTCGAACGACCAAAGACATTACCGTGGCCAGAAGAATTTGCTTATCCTGGATGAGCTTATCTTTATTAGGCGCCGTGCTAACCGGTTTTGTAGGTATTGCTTATTTCTATGAAAAAGACATTGATCCAGAATCCATATTTATTGTCTTTTCTCAAACACTATTTTCCCCTTGGATATCTGGGATCCTTTTTGCTGCCATTTTATCTTCTATTATGTGTGCCATAGATTCTCAGATGCTTGCTTCAAGCAGTGCTCTCACAGAAGATCTTTACCATCGCTTATTTCGTAAAAAAGCCAGCCAAAAAGAGCTGGTCTGGGTGGGGAGAATAGGTATTATCGTGATTGCACTTATTGCCATGGCACTGGCCAGTAGCCAGCAAAGCTCGGTGATAAAGTTAGTGGCTTTTGCCTGGGCAGGATTAGGCGCCTCTTTTGGTCCTTCAGTTATTGGTGCTTTATTTTGGCGCAGAATGACCAAAAGAGGCGCTGTATTAGGGATCCTCTTGGGGGCGCTCAGTGTACTTATTTGGAAACTCAATAGCCAAGCATCAGGTCTATTTAGTTTGTATGAAATTATTCCAGGGTTTTTCTTAGGGACAATCGGAGTCATTGTTGGCAGCTTAACGGATAAAGCCCCACCACAAGAAGTGTTAGATCAATTCGATAACGCTTGGCACCTCATTAAAAAGTCTTAATAACTTATAGGTATCACTATGCTCAATAATGAATTTGACATAGCGCGAGATAAATTTCGCGAAAAAATTAATAGCCATTACCGTTTAGATGAAGCGCGATGTGTTAAAGAAATACTCAATGAGGCCCAGATCCCGCCAGAAGTAATGGCCAGCATACAAAACAAAGCGACTTTTCTTGTGCAAAAAGTGCGTCAAACTCGTCTATCTCAAAGTGGCTTAGACGCATTCATGTTTGCTTATGATTTATCAAGTGATGAAGGCATTGCCTTAATGTGCTTGGCAGAAAGTTTGCTGAGAATTCCAGATAAAGAAACCGTTGATAAACTAATTCGCGATAAATTGTCCAGCGCGGATTGGCGCTCGCATTTAGGTAAAAGCCCCTCTTTATTTGTGAATGCAGCCACTTTTGCTTTGATGCTAACCGGAAAAATAATCCGCTCCCCATTGGAACATCACGAAAACACATTGACCAGTACCTTAAAACGCTTGGCTAGTTTTGGCGGCGAGCCCATTGTTCGCAAAGCCATCAAGCATGCGATGAAAATTCTTGGCCGTCAGTTTGTGATGGCACGCACCATCAAAGGGGCTTTAAAGCGCGCCAGAAAAAAAGAAGAAATGGGATATCGTTATTCATACGATATGTTAGGGGAGGCAGCTTATACCGCTGAAGATGCTAAAAAATATTATGATGCTTATGAAAAAGCGATATTAAATATTGAAGCATTTAGCACAATCAAAGATCCCATCAATGGCCCTGGTATTTCAGTAAAACTATCAGCATTGCATCCTCGATTTGCTATAGCGAAACGGGAACGTCTATTTAACGAACTTTTACCGGTACTAAAACAGCTGATAGAGCATGCTAAAAAAGCCAATATTGGCTTTACTATCGATGCTGAAGAAGCACACACCCTAGAGATGAATTTAGATATCATCGAGGCGATTGTTAAAAGCGGCATTTTGGAAAATTGGCGTGGCTTTGGTTTGGCAGTACAAGCCTATCAAAAAAGAGCGCCTTATGTTATCGATTGGCTAGTACATTTGGCACGCACCCATCAAGTTCATTTAAATATTCGTCTGGTCAAAGGTGCTTATTGGGATACTGAAATAAAATTAGCTCAAGTGCAAGGGCTAGAGGGTTACCCGGTTTTTACCCGTAAAATAACCACCGATGTTAACTATATTGTTTGTGCCAAAAGACTATTGGCAGCAAAGGATGTTGTTTATTCGCAGTTTGCCACCCATAATGCACTTACCTTGGCGACCATTGAACAACTTGCCAGGGACGCAAATGTAACAGAATATGAATTTCAATGTTTACATGGAATGGGGGATGCTCTTTATGATCAAATCATTCAAAGTAAACCTAAAGTACCATGTCGCATTTATGCTCCTGTGGGAACTCATGAAGAGTTATTAGCTTATCTTGTTCGCCGGCTTCTTGAAAATGGGGCAAACACTTCTTTTGTGAACAGAATCGTGGATGAAAAATTGCCCATTGAAGAGATGGTTGCATCCCCACTTGAAAAGTTACAATCATTAGATTTTATCCCACATCCAAAGATCCCGTTGCCTAAAGATTTATTCAAGGGGGAACGCGCAAATTCTAAAGGTGTCGATTTAAGTGCGCCAACAGAATTTTTACCTCTGTTAAAAGAAATTAATTCCTATACATATGATTATAAAGTCATGGCTACCGCACAAGACAATCAAAGTGGTATAGAAAGCACAATCATAGCATCTCCTATCAATCGCCTACATCGTTTAGGAACGGTGTTACCGGCAAGCAAAGAAGTAACGGCCGTTACCCTTGAGCGTGCCTATAAAGCCTTTTTAGCCTACAGAGATTGGAACTCATTTGACAGGGTAGCTTGCTTAGAGAAAATGGCTTCTTTATTGGAAGAAAATAAAACCGAATTAATGAGCTTGTTGGTTTATGAGGGGGGCAAAACCCTTGACGATGCTGTTAGTGAAGTGCGCGAAGCAATAGATTTTTGCCATTATTATGCAACTCAAGCAAATAAAATTGTTGCTAAACCTTGCGATTTACCCGGGCCAACAGGGGAATTAAATCAATTGAGCTTGCATGGCAGAGGAGTGATTGGTTGTATCAGCCCTTGGAACTTCCCCTTAGCGATATTTCTTGGTCAAGTAACAGCAAGTTTAGCAGCAGGTAATTGTGTGATTGCTAAACCAGCTAGTCAAACTTGCTTGATAGCTTCACGGGCCGTGGCTTTGTTGCATGAAGCAGGTTTCCCCAAAGAGGTGGTGCAACTATTACCGGGCAGTGGCTCTGTTGTGGGCAACGCGTTGGTGAATGATGCCAGAATCAAAGGCGTGGTGTTTACAGGTTCAACAGAAACAGCGCGCTCTATTAATCAGAAACTGGCCGCGCGCAGTGGCCCCATTGTGCCTTTTATTGCCGAAACGGGCGGTCAAAATGCCATGATTGTTGATTCAAGCGCCTTAAGTGAGCAAGTAACACAAGATGTTATTACGTCTGCCTTTAGGAGCGCCGGTCAACGCTGCTCAGCATTGCGTGTACTTTTTGTGCAAGAAGATGTTGCCGATAAAATCATTAACATGATTATCGGTGCTATGCGAGAACTTAAAGTAGGACATCCAGGTGAGCTTTCAACGGATGTTGGGCCTGTCATCGATGAAGATGCAAAAGCACATTTGCATGCACATGCGGTTAAGATGAAAGAGAAAGCGACTTTATTATATGAAGTACCTTTACCCGATGGGTGCGATAAAGGTTCATTCTTTGCGCCACGTCTTTTTGAGATCCCTACCTTAGATATTCTTACCGAAGAAGTGTTTGGCCCGATTTTACATGTGGTGCGCTTTAAAGGCACAAGAATAGATGATGTGATTGCCCAAATTAATCGTACTGGATTTGGTTTAACTTTAGGTATTCATAGTCGCATCGATGAGACCATTCAATATATTATTTCACGCCTTAGTGTAGGGAACATTTATGTCAACCGCAATATGATTGGTGCAGTCGTCGGTGTGCAGCCCTTTGGTGGGGAAGGACTTTCTGGTACGGGACCTAAAGCAGGTGGGCCATATTATATACCGCGCCTTACCAATGAGCGCACATTGTGCATTAATACGACTGCTTCAGGCGGCAATGCAACCTTAATGGCACTTGAAGAAGATTAAAACGAAGAAGATTAAAACAAAGTGCTGAGATTGCCGAATGAGTAGAAAGATGAACTCAAAAAGGCATATCTTTCGTGGTTGATACTGAATATAAAATCATGATTGCCACCCCTTGCTATAATGGCCAATGCAGCATGGGATATGCTTTATCTTTGCTTAAAACATATGCTGCTGCTAAAGAGGTCAGCCGTTTAAAGTTTGTTCATAAATATATTGCTTTTGACCCTTCTATCCCCAGAGCAAGAAACTATATGGTTGCTACTATGATGGGGGATCCTTCGATTACACACTTGATGTTTATCGATGCTGATATTAAATGGGAAGCACAAGATATTTTAAAACTTATTATGGCAGATAAGCCCATTATTGGCGCTGCTATTCCCATGAAAAATTATAAATGGGAAAGATTAAGACTCGACAAAATAAAAGAACTTATAAATAACCCAAATATTTCGCAAGATGAATTTAAAAAATCAATCAAAATGCATTTGCTTGATTATGCTGTGGTATTAGAAGATGATATACGAGAAACCAAAGAGGGCATAATTGAAGTTAAGCGTGTGGGCACGGCATTTATGCTAATTCAACGATATGTTTTTAATCAAATGATAAAAGCCTACCCTCAGAAAAAAATTAATACTACCCCTCCGGGCTATCCAGACGATTTTACACAAAACCTTTACGCCTTTTTTGACCAAGAAAATTTTCAGGGCGAATATTTGTCAAGCGATTACAGTTTTTGTAAGCGCTATAAAGACATCGGTGGCAGAATATTTGCCAACTTAAGTATTACAGTAGGTCACCAAGGCAGTGAAGAATATAGTGGTAACTTATTTGAGATTGCCAAGGTGCCAAAACAAGAAATTCACTCAAAAAGCATTAAGTGAATATTCCCCAAGTGTAAGCAATTCCAATAAAACACCCATAAATTCCCCAGTTTTTTTTACAACTAATACCAAAGTCAGATTCCCACAACGCCTAAAAAGCGCAACGATGTATGGTAGTAATTCAAAATATATTAGCGCAAATACACGCTAAGAGGGGCAGTCATGAGCCTTGAACATACAAAAGCAACTGTAGAAATTAGTGAGACAGAGCTTTACAACCTTGCGATTAGTCAGGGTGAAGTAAATAATAAAAATGAATTTATCAACGAGGCATTGATTGGTTTGTCGCAAGTCCCTGCTTATGAGCAAGGTTCTTTTGATAGTGATTTAACTGTGCTTGCCAAAGGAAAAGCAGAAGATTTTGATAATCAAAAGCACCCCACAGATATATTAAATGATCAAACAGAATCCCCAACAGGTGAAGTAAAAGAAGAGAGCAAAGGAGCGCAAGAACAAAAACCCAGTGAAAATGAAAATGCGCAAGCAACTCAAGCGCCGGTAGAGTCGCCAGAAAAAACAGAACATTTAAATTTAGATGATGTTAGCATTGTTGCCAGTTTATCTGAAACGTTAAAAGTACTGCTGCTTGGTGGGCATACCGCAGATTTAATTTACAATGATAATGGCCTGCCTTACATTGTGCAAAGTGTTCCGCGGGATTTAGGTATTGCACATGAATTTTCGCCTTTTATACCAGTTTATATTCCTGTCGTCGCGCCACCCATACAAAATGCTGAACCTTGTTGTGTTGATCCAATTAATATTGGCGTGACAGCAGGAACATCGAGCTTTACAAGTGAATCGATTACAGACATTAGTAATATATTAAATTCTGCGTTTAAATTTACCTTTGAATATTTTTGCGATCAAAATCTTGCTGAAATTGTTTTTCAACAAGTTGGCGGTGGTGTTAGTGGCGAGGGGGATTATGTTACTCAATTACCTGATTTTACGCCAGAAACATTTGTCATTAAAATTATTCAAGATGGTGACTGTCCGCCAGTAAATTGCAGTAACCCAATTGAATCTGTCAGTGTTAATATACAATCAGGTTTTATTTTTATACCTTGTATAGATTATTTTCTACACTCAATGACTAGCTATAGTGGTGCTGATATTACTTTCTTGGATTCAAATGGTCATGAATGGGCATTGGCTAGTACCAAAGAAAAGGGGTTTGAGCTCGTATGTGCAGATATATTTTACGAAGGAACTGCGCCTATCGTCTTAGATTTAAATAGCAGTGGTATTGATTTAATATCAGTAAAAAATTCATCTGTCATTTTGAATATAGATGGCAAAGAAGAACACACAGGCTGGGTAGGGCCTCAAGATGGTATTCTTACCTATGGTTATGATGGTCATGAGCCTATTCAAACGAATAATTTTATTCTTACCGAAAATGTCAAAGGCACACAAACTGATTTACAAGCATTACAGATCTTAGCTGGGCAAAAGGGCGGTATCTTAGATATGTCTAACCCCATTTGGGATAAATTAGGCGTATGGCAAGATGCCAATCAAAACGGTAAAGTGGATGCGGGTGAATATCATACTTTAAATCAATTGCATATTGCTTCTATCAATCTCGATCCGCACGCGTCTATGACCTATGTTAATGGAAACCTGGTCGCTAATAATATGAGCTTTACTTACACTAACGGCGAAGTGGCAAAAGCTGCGGACGTTATTTTGAAGACAGAAGATGTTATCCAAAATAACCAAAGTATCCCTGAAGTAAATAGTAGCCCCTCCACTACAAGCACAACAACTACGGTACAGCCAGTTGTGGCAGAAACTACACCTGTAGCGGCGCCACATGTGGACCCTACGGTGCAATCGGCGCTTGAACAGCCCCATGCTGCGGCAGTTTAATGGTGATTATGTCCCTCGGGTTTGCGAATTTTAACTTCAGTAGCGTTCTCGCTACTTGAGGTTGATTTAGCACGGACTGGCTCTGATAAATTTCCTTTCCATTCATAGGCGACAGTGTTGCTCGGAAATTTGTACCAACCGGGATCAGTATAGTTATTGGGCGGTTGATCTTTTCGTACTTTCACAACTGTGAACATACCGCCCATTTCAAGCGGGCCAAATTGACCCGTGCCTGTCATCATCGGCAGGGTATTTTCAGGCAACGGCATCTTCATATCACTCATTTCAGACATCCCGCTTTCGCCCATGGCCATGTAATCTGGTATTAAACCTTTTATTTTTTGGGTTACCTTTTTGCTGTTTGCGCCAATCATGTTGGGGTAGGTATGAGACATGGCATTCATCGTATGATGAGACTTATGACAATGAAAAGCCCAATCTCCAGGCTCTGTTGCAGTAAACTCTATGGCTCGCATTTGCCCCACGGCAATGTCTGTGGTGACTTCTGGCCAACGCGCAGAAGGATTAGTCCACCCGCCATCTGTACCTACAATTTCAAAGTTATGCCCATGTAGGTGAATAGGATGATTGGTCATGGTTAAATTGCCCACACGGATCCGCACTTTATCGCCAAGGCGGCAAACCAAGTGATCTATACCAGGAAAAACGCGAGTGTTAAAAGTCCATAAATTAAAATCTAACATGGTACTGATTTTGGGCGTGTAACTGCCAGGATCAATATCAAAGGAACCTAACAGAAAACAAAAATCTCTATCAACTTTCATGAAGTTTGGATCTTTAGGGTGAGTAATCCACAATCCCATCATCCCCATCGCCATTTGTACCATTTCATCTGCATGTGGATGATACATAAAGCAGCCACT
>JAFECS010000037.1:0-17153 GCA_018241965.1 Pseudomonadota bacterium
GCTGCTTTATGCTAATCCGGAAAGGAAGAGAGTCTATTTAGAAAGTAATTAACCCCCTCACCCTCAAGTAGGGGCCGGTCTCTGTGCCGGCCCATCTTAAGCATGGACAGCAACTACATAACCGCTGTGTTTTCGAATATTTAACACACCGATGTCGAATATTAAATACTGGCCTTTGATACCAAGTAAGGTGCCCTCAATAGTTTCTTTTTTATCAAAAGAAAGTGAGGTAATTTTTTGTGGATATTCCAGTACGGGGTATTCCAATTTTACCATCACTGGCTTTTCGATTAATTTTAATGCTTGGGCCCCAAATTTTTCATAAATTTCATCAAACTTGCTTGCAACTTCCTTGAGCAAATTTTTGCTAAGAGAAATTAAATCTATTTCTTCGGTTTGACCAGAAAGCATTTTTCGCCAATTGGTTTTATCGGGAACATGTTGCGCTAATGCTATTTCTACCAAGCCTGAAACTCGCCTGTTGGGTACTTCATATAACGGCATAGCACTGATAGCGCCCTGATCAATCCAGCGGGTTGGAATATTAGTTTTTCGCGTTATACCTACTTTAATGCCTGAAGCATTTGCTAAATAAACGATATGCGGGGCCATACAATGATGTTGACCCCAATCAGGCTCACGACAGGTGCCTAAATGAAAATGGCAGCGTTCAGGCTTTATGATACAAATATCACTTTGTGCTAATGTTTGTGTGCAGGGAAAACAATATCCATCTTGGTAGCTTTTTTTGATGGGTTTTTTACAGGCAACACAATGAATTTGTTGCATAAACTTAAGCTTTAACGTTTTGCCCAACAAATCATTTAAGGGGAATAAAAGGTTGTTTAGCGGCAGAGAATAAGAGACAGGCAATGTTGCCTCTACAACCATTTTTGAAATATTTCCAACTAACGTCACAACAAACCACTTTTAAACATTTTTGTCTAGGATATCAAACTTTATCGTAAAAGTTTAGCTACCCGCCCAAACCTGCATTAGGTTGTCGACGCTGATGTTTTTTTGATTTGAGGAAATCTTTGGAGATGGAGTCATCAACTAACGTTTTAGCTCCCATCACACAGTTTCTACCATGCTCTTTAGCTTCATACAGGGCAGCATCAGCTGCTGCCACTAACGCTTCGCTAGCAAATTCACCATCTATTTTTGAACATGCCACACCAATACTAATCGTGACTACCCCCAATGGCGCGCGTTTGTTTTGAATTTGCAAAGCTTCTACACCCATTCTTAATCTATCAGCGACATGCATACCGCCTGCAAAGGGTGTATCGGCTAATAATATCGCAAATTCTTCGCCACCATATCGGGAAGCGAAATCTGAAGCACGGTGCAATCCTTGTTTTAACACTTGAGCCACTTGCTGTAAGCAATAATCCCCTGCCTGATGGCCATAAGTATCATTGAATGATTTGAAAATATCCACATCAATCATTAACAGACAAAGGGGTTCATTATCACGAATAGCAGAACGACAATCGCGGGTTAAGGTTTCTTCAAAGGCACGCCTATTACCCAGTCGTGTTAAAGGATCTTTCAGAGATAATTCTGACAGTAGCTGATTAGAATTAAGTAGCTTTTCATTTACTTCTCTTAATTGTTTACCAAAATCAATTAAATTTTCGCGCATCGCGGCTAAACGACGCATAGCATGGATTTTGGCGCGCAATACAGCGGCAGAAACTGGTTTGGTAAGATAATCATCAGCACCAGCTTCAATGCCTTTAACGATACTCTCATCATCAATAAAGCTGCTGACGAAAATGATAGGCGTCCATTGTGAAAAATCATAACAAGATTGGCGTATGGCGCGCGTTGCTTCATAACCGTCCATGCCTGGCATCTCAACATCTATTAATACTAAATCTGGTTCGTTTTTAGTAAATAATTCAACTGCTTGCTGTCCATTATCGGCATAGATTGCTTTATGACCCATTTGTTGTAGATATCCACCAATAATTTGGCGGTTGATAACAGAATCATCACAAACGAGTATTTTCATGGTTGTCTCTTAGCATATATTTTTAAGGTAAATTTATCCAGTGCGCTTGTCATTCTGGTATCTAAAAAGCATAGAGCATAATGCATGCGTTGTGGCAGTTTTATCTAATGAGCTTTTTTACATAGTCGCCGGGGGCGTCCTGCAAAATGGGTAATTTCCCCTCACCTGGGATCCTTGGATTGATTTGTTTGCCTGCATATTGTTGTAGCCATTTTTCCCAATGCACCCACCAAGAACCCTCGCCAGGAAGACTGTCTGACAACCATTGCTCTGCAGTAGCATAGTCTCTAATATTTTTATCCAAATAACGATAACTATATTTATGGCTAGCGGGTGGATTTATAACACCGGCAATATGACCAGAGCCACCTAAAACAAAAGTTACCGGGCTTGATAATACCCTTGCCCCCATAAAGGTTGAGGCCCAGGGAGCAATATGATCTTGTTCTGTTGATAAAAAATAGGCGGGAATATCAATAGCTGATAAATCTAATTTAACCTCTTTGATACTTATTCCCCCTTTTTGAATAAGTAAATTATTAAGATACATATTTCGAAGATATGAACTTAACATTTTTTGCGGTAAATTAACTGAATCGCTATTCCAATACAACAGATCAAACGCAAAAGGGGTTTGCCCACATAAATAATTATTAATATAGTAAGGCCAAAAGAGATCATTAACCCTTAACATATTAAAAGTTGTCATTAACACACGACCGTCTAAATAACCATCTACTTTCATTTTGTTTTCTATCGTACGGAGTTGGTCTTCATCGATAAAAACTGCGATTTCGCCTGGATCAGTAAAATCGAGCAAAGTGGTTAAAAATGTGCTGCTGACAATACGTTTATCATTTGTCGCTTTCATATATGCTAAGGCCGTTGCCAATAAGGTACCACCAATACAAAAACCTAGTGCATTGACTTCCTTTTGATTCGTTATCTGTTCAATTGCCTCTAAGGCTTTAAAAATTCCTTCAAATAAATAATCATCAAATGTTGTTTCATAGTAAGATGAGTCTGGGTTCACCCAGGATATCATAAAGACGGTATGACCTTGATCAACAATCCACTTTACGAATGAATTTTTTTCTCTAATGTCTAGAATGTAATATTTGTTAATCCAAGGCGGAATAATTAATAGTGGACGATCAAAAACTTTTTCAGTTGCGGGGGCATATTGAATCAACTGAAACATCCGATTTTGAAAAATAATTTTTCCTGGAGTAATGGCAACATTTTTACCAATTTCAAATGCTGAGGTATCTGTCATTTTCACATTAAAATGACCATTCCCTTCAATCACATCATCTAAAAAATGTTTAAATCCTAGAAATAAGCTTTCCCCTTTTGTGGCAATCATATGTTTTATCACTTCAGGATTGGTATAGATAAAATTTGTTGGGGATAAAGCATCTAAAATTTGTTGGGTAAAAAAATTAACTTGTCTTGCAATAACAGGGTTTTGGCTTTTATTTTCTAACATAAAGGCTTTGCAGTGTTGCGAAAAAAGAAGATAGCATTGTTGCAAGAAAAAGAAATAAGGTTTGTCATGCCACTCTTGTGCTTTAAATCGCTTATCATGCGGCTCTGGTTCAACCAAAGGGAGAGCCTTCTCACCTGTCGAAAGTGTCTGGACCTGCTGGCATAATTTAAAATAATCTTGAAAAAAATTAGCTTGAGCATGCCACAACTTTGCAGGATCTCGGGTTAGTTCACTGAACCAAACCTTGTAAATACGATCTAAATTGAATATATCTTGCCAATTAGCATGGGTAACTTTATTGTAGTTGGTCATCACTTGACAGGCATGTAGAAAAGATCCCATTAGATCAAGAGATGCTTGATCATAAGGTTGCAATGTTTCTTTTGGATCTTTGTTCTTCTCATGTTTCATGGTTTTTCTTTAAAGTAGCTTTGGTAAGAGGTTTTATACAGTTGTGATTGGCCCAAATTTACAAATTGAAGTGCTGGATGCCTTTTCGTCATTAACTCAGGCAATATCAAATTTGTGCAACGCAATAATGCAAGAGAGTTCTTTGGTTGCTTGGGTTCATGATCCCTTAATGCCAAATTCAACATTTAGCGCCTCTGAAGCCAGAAAAAAAGCATGCACCATCCTCAGCTTGCTTCAATACCAATCCACTCAAGCCCCTCGAGAAATAATCTTGTGTCCGGGCTTTATAGGAGCATCTATCCCTACTTTAAAGCTAGCAATGCAAGTCAATGAGTGCAAAGAGCGGTTTAAAAAAAGCGTGTTAGCGTTGAAAAACGATAAACTCCTAACGAGAAACGCTGAGTTTACAGATAAAATGAACAGCATTATTACTCGTCACTTTGGACAATCTAATGTCTTAGCGCAAATGGGGCTGTCGAGATTGCATTTAAAACAATGTTATCGCAAAATTCCTATTTTAGAAAAAGCTCCACATAAAATCAGTTGGACATGGGCACATACTCGGGCTATTAAGCAAATTACCATCTCTAAAGCACAAGAAATGCTCTTAAAAAAAGGCACTGATATTGGCATCGAAATTCAATTATCAAAACTAAGCGCACTTTCTCCTAACGAAATGCTTGCCATTGTTCAAGAACTTGCACCTCATTTAAGAGCTAATCTTGTTTTTAAACAAAATGATCAAGTTGTGCGCAAAATGATTAAAGGCCCTATTCCCATTTTCTTTCCAAGTGAACCAAACAGTGCCCCCCCACTATTTAGCGCTCCAAGCGAAAAATGCGAAAAAGATAAAAATCGCTTAAAGCGGTCAGATGAAAGGCTTGATACTGTTGCTTTTTTGCCTGCTATACGTGCACATCGATATTTGGTGAAAGAAAGTCCAAAAGATTAGTAGTAAGTGCCTGAATTTTTGACGTTTACAAAAGATCTTGCTTGCTTGGCAGATTCTGTATTCGGAAAAGTTTCAACCAACCATTCAAGCAATCTGTCGCCATGTAATTTATCTTTTTTCAACAAGTAACATCGGGCAAGCAGTAATTGTTCTCTCGCCAAAACTTCCGAAAGCATGTCACCTGTATTGTGTTTAATTAAAACTTTTAAAATCTTTTCAGCATCTTCATAAAAACCGGCTTTTCTAAATCGCTGTAACAAGCTGATAAATGTATCAACGTCGAACCGAATGGTGGGTTGTGCCCGTCGAACATAATTTTTAAATACTAAGTTAATCATCGTCACGGTGGATCTAGAAGCTTCTTTTATCAGGAATATTTTTTGGGCAATATCATGATATTCCTCACTAGCCGGATTCGATTTGACAATATTAAAGAGTTGAAAATATATCTCTTTATTCGTAGGATATTCGTCAAGCAAGGAATAAAGTATCTTTTTAGCTTCATTATAATTCATCAAAGAGATCTCTTTAACAGCATCTGCTAAACGGGTTTGTAAATCTGTTGGTTTGGTAATTATTTCAGTAAGTTGATTTTGTTTGTTTCGTTGCACTTTTTGAACAATAAACGCCAACAATATCCCAACTAAACAAGCAACGTTTTCTGAAACAAATTGATTCATATCAAATGCAGTTAAATAAACCAATAATCCTTGTGTAGCTAACCAAAAAAATAAAACAGTCAAACTATTGAGCGTTTTTGTTTTAACTTCTTTAAAATTAAAATATATAAAAGTTATCTCTTTAAAACGGCTAAAAACTACCATCATGCCAACAAGACCAGCTATTGCCCCATTAACCCCAGATACCGGCACTAAACTAAACGGCATTAATAGACAGTAGACGGATGTCATGGATAAGCCACAAACAAAATAGGAGAAAAATAAACCAATCAACCCAATTTTTTCTTCGATGAGCCCCGCAATAGCTATCAGAAATAAAATGTTTATTACGAATTGATATAAATCAGCACTAACAAACAAATTTGTAAATAAACTATCTACGGATGGCGCGGCAGGTTTAAACCCATATTTATTGAAAGAAATTTTATCGAGTATATGTAAATACTCTCTTCTTTTATCTTGCCAGTTTAAATACGTTAAGGTACTCGGTGACAAACACTGATCGTTTTCCAAACATTTTTGAAAAAAAGGATCCGTTCGTTGCATCCAGTAAATATCTATTCCTGTCAGTTTTCCATTTTCTAGATTTTCCAATTGATTGTAATAGTAATCATCCCGCATATATTTTCTCATAAACTTTATGTAAAGCGGGAATTCAATTTTATCTAGCCCGTTTTGAAAATAGTATTGTATTGCTTCATTTCTATATTTATTATCATTTAGTTGTACAGTGACAAAAACAAGCACCAAGGTAACAATTAGAAATAGCGATCCAAAAGGAAAAAATCCCTGACCAATTTTCTTATTTAAGGGCTGTATTATAATCATATATTTACAGCTATGTATTAAGTATTGTCATAGGTCATTAAGGTTAATTATTTAACTAATATAAAGAATTATAGCGATAAGTGACAAATTTAAGCTGACTATTCGCTTAATATAAATACAGATTTAACTTCTTTTTTTATGTGTTGGCAGCAAGTTGACCGATGAGGGATGTTTAGATAGAGCATCAATGTCATCATGCTGTATGAAATACCTGTCATATAAAGGTATTATTGAGGGCTTTGTTCTAGCCAACAGGGGGGTCGTGGTGATTTGTTCCTCTGCCTGCGTCTTCACTATTGCATGTATGTCGTTTAGCTGTTTATCCTCATTTTTAAACAATTTATTAAATGCAACAGCGAAAAATATTGATGCACAATAACAAGCAGGTATACACAATAAATGAAATGATGAAATTAAATCTGGTAAAGCAACAAGTGGCAATGGTAACATCGGTAAACCAAAAAGCATGGTCAAACCCAAATAAATCCCGATTTGAAACAAAAAAGAGGTTGGGTGCCAAATTTTCCATTTGGTAACGAATGGGAATTTTCTCATAAGGATATTTTTAATTTCAACTGCAATATTATCAGATAATTGATTAACAATTGTTCTTAATAAGCGATAAGGTAAGAAAGTCAATAAAAACAAATTAATAGCCAAATTGAATATTGAAGTAGCAAAAAATGATAATAAATCTTTAACATTAAGATTATTTTTTTCAAAATAATCTTTCCAGTCCATCCAGTTAACAACTAACTTTCTTAAGTTGAGATATTCTAACTGATACATGATAAATAAATGCTGACTGCCATTTAGAAAATAGAGATAGGTATTTGGCTTGACGCTTATCAAGTGTTCTTGATGAGAAGTTGTGGCAGGTTTATCTGGTTTTTTGCAATCTAACTCTCTTCTGACCCATTTTTGTAAAGCTGTTATCTTTTCTATCGCTTTTTGTTCATTGGTATTTTTATTAAGGGTCATTAATTCGTTTTGAATAAAAATAAGCAATTGGACTTCTAATATAAATTGCAAATGTTTTTTAACATTTGAAGGTAAAAATGAATCTATCGCAAATCCATGTTTCTTATGATAGATACTACTAAAAAAACTGTTCTCGATTTCCAGCAGCAATTTATCGCATAGTTTCACACCATTACGTAAGTGTATTAAACGCTGCCTTTCTATTTGAGAGTAATTAGATTTTTGCTTAAAATAATAGGCTTTAAGAATTATCAAGTCATCAATCGTTAACGCATTCTTATAAAAAGTATCTTTTTTTACTAAATTGTCGATATAAGGAATAATTTTTTCAACATAAACTTGCGTTATCCAATCTTTTTGCTTTGAACAATCTGCAAGCGCATTAAAGTAAGGTAATAATTCCTGCGGGATTTCTGTTTGCATATTTGCATTTTCATGCGTTGTTCTTTTTGTTGACTGCTTTGCTGTTTGCATTAGGTCACCCTAAAAAATGACAGCCCTGTCAGTTCAAAAATCATCAATTGAATTTGACCTTATTCTAATCTCTAGTATAGATACTTCACATGACTAATCTACTGCAATTTTTTGAAGCTTTTCTCATGATAGCAAATAAGTGTACTATCACGCACTTGGCAACAAAGTTCTTTAGTAAGGTTGCATACTAATGACAAGCCTGTATAATAGGGCTTCCCATTTATGGAGACGAGTGATTATCAATGAGAGTTTTGAGCGAACAAGAAATTCATGGTGTCAGTGGCGCAAAGCCAATCAGTTTTTTTAGTTCGTATATAATGGGGCAAAATGGATACGACCCACTAACTTCCATCGTCGTTGGGACTGTTATTAGCCTTATGTGTTTAACACCGAGTTTAGAAGCATTTACCATAGCAAATATGCTCACCGTCACCGTCACCTCTCTTGTGCAAAGTGGAAGTGGATATATGTTATCCAACCTGGTGAGTTGTGGCCCTAAACCCAAAACGAAAGACACGGCATAATTTTTCTTATTTCCATAAAGAAAATTTCTTGGTTAATTCGCTAAGCTTTCCCCACTCACCAAAGCAAACAATACCCATATAAACCAACGCTTCTTCAGTGGTTTGTAATGTTCTTTCAAGCTGCTCTTGATAGCTGCCAACGGTCATGGTGTCAGTGAATATCGAATATTGTATTTGAGCATCAATCACTGATTTACGTAAAGCATTAATTTTATTGCTATTGGCACTTAAGATAATAAATGGCATTTTAGAAATAGCTGGATAGATATTATTTGATTTATCCTGATAATCCACCAATTCTAATGCTTTTGAACCTAGCTCGGCACCAAATCCAATACACATATGTGCTAGGGCATTCATAATTTTCCCAGGCTCAATACTTTTATTCATAACGGCAACCAATTTATTTTCAAAAGGATACATCATAAACTCCTCATAAAACGATTTGGGTTGAGAAAAAATGATTTGCTTTAGCGAAAACTTGAACAGTATATTGATTTTTTTTAACTTTATACTGAACTCGAACCTCTCCCGGTCTAGATAAAAAATGACCTTGTTCTACACCAATTTCACCTTCATTCTCTTTTATTATTTTATTTTTATGAGCATAGGCAATTAATCCCCCCAATACCGAACCTGTGAAAATATCTTCATTAATGCCAACCAGAGGAGCAAAACAACGCATATGGATCTGGTTTTCGCTTGAAAAAGCCTGCGGCGTTAAAACACAGATAACATGAATGGCATTATCTTTACAAAACTTAGAAACAGTTTTAGGAGAACTTTCAATATCTTCAAGTGACTTTAAATCATTGACTGTAATAAATAAATTTTTATTTGTTTTTTCATAATATAGTGCATGCGTAAAATTTACATGGTTTTCAGGTATGTCGAGTATTTCCGCCACTTCCTGATGCGTTATGTCACTTTGTGCAAGTTTTATTTCTGGAGATTGAAAGTTGACGCTTATTTCTCCTTCAGGCAATACTTTACAACCCATAGGGATAACTCCTGCCCCTGTTTCAACAGAAAATTGATATATTCCAGGTTGATTCATCTTAAGTCTTTTTTCTTTTGCTAACATATACAAAGCCCCTACAGTGGAATGACCACAAAAAGACATCTCCAGACCAAGAGGGGTGAAATATCGCATTTTCACATCAGCAATGCTGCTTGGCAAAACAAAAGAAGTTTCTGCATTATTTAATTCTTTGGTAATGCTTTTCATTGTTTCGACATCTAAGTTATCAGCGTCTAGCACAACACCTGCCGGATTTCCTGCAAAAGGCTTATCACTAAAAGCATCAACTTGATGGATGTGAATTTTACGAACAGATTTTGCCCAGTTCAAATAATTGTAAATGGTTGCCCTAGAAAGACTTAAATAATTGGCTAACCATTTTGTGGCATCTTTATAGTTTAATAGATCTTTCTCATAAAGGTTTAAAATAAGCTCTCGCATTTCTAATCGAGATAAAGCACCAAATTTTAATTTTTTGCTTTTTATGAAATATTGAATAGCCTCAATTGCACTGGCTTCCCACCCTTGAGATTTTTCACCGAGATCTTCTTGATTTATAAATTGCTTTAATTCAAAAAATCCATTCGATATCCAAGTAATATCAAATCGCATTCTGATAGTGACTTTACCTAATTCATTATCGCGAAGCGAAAGTGTGTGTGTTTTTACTTTCTTGGCATTTGATAAGGTTTCAATAAACGTACCCTCTTTCAACTGAGGCTCACCGTCTTGCTTGCTTGCACAAAAAGCTGTCCCAAATTGCCAAACGGCATTATTTTCGCCAAAAACTGTTATCTCAAGCCAAGGCGCCAGCCATTGTGCTTGTGCTTTCAAAACTGTAAGTAATTGATTTTTAATCATTTTATATAAAAACACCCTAATGTTTCTAACTTGAATAATATTCTATTTTAGAATATTATTCAATATTAGACTAATGAGCGGATTACTTTACAAGATAAGCTATAGTATTGTTCAGAGGCTACAAAACCTTAGGAGGGTTTTTTCAGATGAATACTTCAACTTTTTGGGCCAGAGTCCTTGGGTTATATATGTTTATCGTTGGTGTTGGCATGTTTTTTACTTTCCCTCAGTTCCAGCAGCTTGTCCTAAATCTCTCTAAAGATCATGCTTTGTTAATGATTACTGGGATTTTTACGTTGTTCCTTGGTTTAACCATAGTGGTTTCACATCAAGTCTATAGAGGTTGGCCTATCCTGATTACATTATTAGGATATTGGGTTTCAATTAAAGGATGTCTTTTAATATTTTTCCCAAGTGTTGTGAATCAGTTTATTACCTTATGGCAAACACATAACATGTCTTATGCATCGATCCCATCAGTGGTATTGGGGTTAATTTTGTTGATTTTGACTATAAAAAAGTAAGATGTTTACATAAAACTGTACATAGATGGGAATAATTTACTGGTTTGGATAGATAATCATCCATACCAACCGAAAAACATCGTTCTTTTGTACCTTTTTGTGTATTTGCGGTTAAAGCGACAATAATATTTTTTTCTTTAACATTTGTTTGCTTTTCTAACTCTCGAATTTCTCGTGTGACACTAAAACCATCCATATCTGGCATATGACAGTCTAGTAAAATTAAATCGTATTTCGCATTTTGCATCGCAAGTAGTGCTTGCTTACCTGTTTCGGCAATATCAATTTCACAGCCAAGTGTCTTTAACATATCATTCACAACTGATTGATTAACAGGATTGTCTTCAACAAGTAAAATATTGGCATTAAATTGTGGAATGGGATTTACCATATAACTAACAGTTTGATGAGGTATATCTTTATCTGCCTTCTCTAAAAGTAGCGTAAACGAAAAGACACTTCCTTTACCTACGCTTGAAGTAACTGTAATCTCTCCCCCCATTAGATTAACCAAATGCTTACAAATAGCCAAACCAAGCCCGGTGCCGCCATATTCACGAGTAGTTGATTCATCTGCTTGAGAAAAAACTTCGAAAATTTTTCCTTGCAATTCTTCTTTTATACCAATCCCGCTATCTTCAACTGCAAATTGTAATACAATCTGATTTATATATGATTTTTTAAGCGAAATCACTATATTTATTAACCCTTGGGAGGGAGTAAACTTAATAGCGTTATTAACAAGATTGTTTAGAACCTGACGAATCCTAAAAACGTCCCCCTTAACATTATCTGGAATAGTTTTATCAAATGTAAGATTTATTTTTATATTTTTTTCTTTAGCTTGTGTTGAAAAAAAAAGTAACCAACTTTCTGCTTCCCTTTTTAAATTAAATTCTTTATTTTCAAATTCAACTTTTCCAGCTTCGATCTTTGAGAAATCTAATATATCTCCAATAATTCTTAGTAAGGAATTAGCGCACTCAAACGATTTGTTTGCATAATTTCTTTGTGTATCATCTAAATGTGTATGCATTAGCAGTTGAAGCATCCCTAAGATACCATTCATCGGGGTACGTATTTCATGACTCATGTTCGCCAAAAACTGTGCTTTCGATTTATTAGATTCTTGCGCAGCTTTTAATGATGATTTCAATAAATTTTCTGACTCAAGTTGTTTACTTATATCACGAAAAATTAATACGGCCCCACTAAATATTTTATTATTAATTAAGGGGAGTGGATTTATTGAAAAAGAAATTGGACGCATAACGCCATGAGATGTCTTTATTTGTCCTTTCTCGCAGTGGTATATTCTACTTGCAGAACATTGTTCTTGAAAGAATGTTATACCCTTTTCAATAAATTCATCATCTAACTCTTCATATAGTGTAAAAATCTCATTAAATAATTTACCAACAACGGTTTCCTTGGCGCTACATAAAATATTTGCTCCCGTTTCATTAATACTGGTTATTTTCCAAAAGGGGTCTATAACGCAAAATCCATCAGAAATAACAGCTTGTATTATTTCCTTTTCCTTTTGCAGCACATCTCTTAAAGCTTGCATTTCTTGAGAAGATATCTCCATAGATCGTTCAATTATATAACGACTTTGATCGGCCTCAAGATAAGCTGTATTGATACTAGATAACAATTTCAAATATTTATCAGGGATAATTTCATTTTCAAGGATCCCGGCGTTTTTCATTTGACGTTGTAACAAGCGATGAAATTTATGTTCGCGCATATCTATTTTTCATTAATAATTGTTAAGGTCATAGTTTGATTGTGTAGATCGCTGCTTAACAAACCACTGGGGGAAATTTCTCCATATGAGTAAAACCCAATCATTGCGGGATTTTTTCCTAAATTCTCAAGGCTAGCTTCTACTTCCTCAATGGTTCTTTCTCCTAACACTAACCGCCTTCCAACACAGCTAATGGCCAAATTGAGTGTTTCTTGTGGCATCTTAATTTCCGAGGTAGCCAATTTACTTGCAATCGATGCTGCCTCAACAAGCCTATCAAAATTGGCTTTCATCAATTGTGCATACCATCCTTGCGGTATATCACCAGCAAAGATCATGCTTTGATTATTTTCATCAATTCCAAGAATAGTGCGCACGACTTTGTTTTCACTAGCTGATGATTCACGTATAGATAATGGAAATAATAAGCCTGAGGCTGGAAGATCTTTTGCCCTATCACCTAAATATTTCTTATAAATCGCAAGCGCGGGTTCGCCATCTATTTCATATAAAATGTTACCTTGGGAGCGAGTAATAAGTTTTTCTGGACCAAATATATCCCAGCCCCCTTTGGAACCAAACCCTATTTCAATATCTTTTCCATATAAACCGATTGCCGTAATACCATTGTATACGGGTTTTTCATTTTGCAACGTCCAAGTACGTTGGAACTTATTACCATCCCCTGCGAGTCCGCCAGTTATGATAACTCTAGGGTCCAAATTTTCTTTAATACCTTTGACAAGTTCAGTACCATTTACAATCAAACCATCTGAAAGAACAATAATTCCTTTTAGATTTTCACCTTTTAAACATTCTGTTAATGATTTACCTATATTCTTTGATTGTGATACTTCATCGATATTTTTATTGATAATTTTTATTTGGCTTTTTTCAAATTTAGTTACCGCAACACTGATGCTATGATCGTTTATTGTATCATCTAATATTTCACCAGCGGTTGAACAACCTGCAATTTTTGAAAGTGGATAAGCCTTTTTTAAATCTTGCAAAGGCGAACAGTTGTTAAAAAATTCAGGTGCACAAAAGGCTAATATTAAGGTATTTTCTGAATCTAATGGTGGAAAGCTCTTTACAGACCAACCGCCTACCTTTTTGTAATGAAAAGTTTCGACTTTCATAGTTCTACCTATAGATAATGACAACTATAAAGATATTTTTCAATTATATTTTTTGAATATATAGGAAATATAGTAGACTCATTTACTATATTTTTTATTTAGAAGTCATGTGTGTTTTAAATTCCTTGTAATAACACCTAACAGGATAAACAGTGACAAGAAATATTTTACTCATTGAAGATAATGATAATAATTCTGAAATAATTGAGGGATTTCTTAAGTTGGGCGTTAATTCCCAACATGGAATTATCAAGTGTAAAAACGGCCAAGAAGGGCTTATGGCTCTTTCTAAACACCATGCAGTCATCGATGTAATTTTACTTGACAAGATGATGCCCGTTATGTCCGGCATGGAATTTTTAAAAAAAATTAAAACTCATAATGAGTTTAATAAAATACCTATAATCATGCAAACTGCCTCAACAGATACCCAAGATATTTGTGAAAGTTTTAGATTGGGTGTCTATCACTTCTTAGCGAAACCCTATTCTCCCATTGTATTTAATGCAGTTGTTAAAGGTGCTATTGATTTTCATACCAAGCAAGTTGAAATGCAAACGGCTGTCAAAAATACAAAAACTTTATTTAAATATGTTAATCAAGCAAGCTTTAAGATCCGGGATCTTGTCGACGCAAATACTATTAGTACAAGTTTAGCCAGTTTATTTCCATACCCTGAAAAAGTTATTTTAGGAATTTCAGAAATACTTACCAATGCAATTGAGCATGGTAATTTAAAAATCACCTATGAAGAAAAAACTGATTTAAATTTACAAAGCAAATGGCAAGAAGAAATAGATGCCAGACTAAATCTTCCTGAAAATAAAGAAAAGTTTGTTACCATTGACTTTGAAAAATGCGATGACAAAATGATTCTGCATGTTAAAGATCAAGGCGATGGTTTTGAGTATCAAAAATATCTTGATTTTGATGCCTCACGCGCCATGGATAATCACGGCCGAGGGATTGCATTTGCTAATCATATTTGCTTTGACCATCTAGAATATTTAGGGCAAGGCAATGAAGTCAGGTGTATTGTTAAAAAACCTATTAATTCCCCTGCTGTTAATAGGTTATAAAGTACTCTCTTTGTTAACTTGAGATAAGATCTTGAATTGCACAATGCAAAACAGGCTTGCTTAAGTCCCATGCAAAGGCCGCATTTTTACCCTGTAACCACACATAGCTATCATTGGCGCCAATGTATTTAACCCCATTAGCGGTAGCACTTTGTACTAAAACAGCCCGATTCCCCTCATAATCAATTGTTGCTGAGGCTAAAGGCTTGGTCGCATATTCTGTTATAAAAAATTCAGTATTATCGTCACAAATAAAATGATTAAATGTCGTAGAAGGAATCAATTTCCAATAAGCTTGAAGCTCAGTGATCCGCATCTCATAAAACTGTTTAATACATTCTGCTAATCCAATTTGTGATTTCCAACAGTCATGACGATTTTTTACCCATTCTTTCTGATTTTCTTTTAATTTATCTAAAGCGTCCTGCTCTTCTTCTGCTAGAGCTACTTTTTGAGCCTGTTCAAAAACAGCATTCAATTGTTCATCAAGCATTTTCAAATGGCTATCATGACAAATTAACTTATCATCATTATATTCAATGCGTTCACAATTCACGGTGAAATCATTATTGGCTATTAACTTTTCTTCTTGAATATATTCCTTTAGGTAACGACCTTCAATCCAACCGATCTGCTCTCGATAGTCAATTTTGCACCAAGCATTGGTTTTTTTAAGGCTGCAACCTAAATTTTTAAGTCCATATGATTTTGGGGAAATAACACCGACTACTTTGGCATTATATTTTGGTTGTTCATATATATTCACTACATGATCACTGTTTACTGACCAATATTTGGGCTGATTATTATTGGCATTTAGTGATAATGGGATACTAAATACAAAACTCAATAAAAATGGGGAGATTTTTTTATTCATCGTTAATTCATAACGTATTCAGCCCAGACTTACAAGAAAAAGTTATCATAGTTACTTTTCTAGATTATCTGTTGTCTTTTATTACCAAATTTTGCTAATCGCTCTTCAATTTCCTGGGTTCTTTTTTGCACTTTATTTGTGCGTTCTTTTTTATAGTAAGGCAATGCATCATTAGGATCTGCACCTACTTTTTTTAAGTATTGTGCAGCCAATACAGGATTATCTGTAGGTATTTTATAGTATTCAATAAAACGAATTACTTCATAAGCATCTTCATCCAGATCAATTTGATGCTTTAGTTCTTCTTGGAGTGTTTTTAAAACAGCCATCATGGTTGGTCTTGCGTTTCTAGTTTTTGCAATCATACTATGATACAAAGTACTGGGCAGCCTTAAATCCTCTTTAAATAATATCCCCAAAGCATAGATATCTGAAGCAAATGAGTATTTAAATTCGTTCATAATTTCTGGCGCTATGTATCCTTGCGTGCCACAAAAGGTCTCACCTTTATAATATTTAGCGCCCCTATTCAAAATAACAGAAAAATCGTAGTCTAATGTTTTTATTTTAATATTGTTTCCCTGTATTTGCGCTTTAAAGTTTTCAGGTTTAATATCAGCATGCACAATGCTTTTGTTATGTAGTTTTTGGATACTTAAACAACATTTTATGGCAATGATTAATTTTTGTGTAAAAGAATAGTTGTTTTCAATTAAACAATCATAAAGCTCTTCACCATCACGGAACTTATACACACTGTATAATTTATGCTCTGTGTTTGTATCTTTAAAATTGATCTCTTTACCAAGCGGGCGTAGAAATTGTCCAAAAAAATAGCCAATACGACGCATTGCCTTTACGACCATATCCTCTTCATTTCGAAGTTCATCACTGCCTTCAATTTTAATGGCAAAGATTTCGCCCCTTCTATTTTGCCCTATTTTCACATTACCATAAGTGCCAGTACCGATATATTCATTGGCGGCTAGGGCATAAATATCATTTCCCACCATGATAAATGAATGAATTGATGTATCCTCTTTTTGATAGAAGGGATCTTCTTGCCGGCGAAGTTTCTTAGTGGCATTGCGTGGGTCTTTAAAAAAATTTTCAGCTTTTTGCCATTCATTTTCAGAAATAGTTAAATAAGACATAAGCCACTCCGATCTTGAAAGCCTTATTTAAAACATAGATCAAAATAGCAATTGTTTCAGTGTAGGTCGGTTAAATTTTATACAGTTTACTGTATTTATTTGTGTGAGGGTTTTATGAGAAATGCCCTTTGTTAAAAAAAGTTTTAA
Source organism: Pseudomonadota bacterium (assembly GCA_018241965.1). Lineage (GTDB taxonomy): Bacteria > Pseudomonadota > Gammaproteobacteria > Berkiellales > Berkiellaceae > Berkiella. Next base: position 16,915 of record JAFECS010000037.1, read on the forward strand.
CCAAAGGGCATAAGGTGGATAAATTTATTTTAACGCCTTTTCTTTTCTCTAATATCTTTTAATAAAGATGCTCTCTCAGCTACTGAAGGTGCAGCGGCAGAAACAGCTGAGGTTGCTGCCTGTTCTGCTTTTTGCTGATGCAACGCTAATCCAGGAGTAACTGCTTTAGCTTTGCGTCTTAGTTCTTGCTCTTGCTCTTTTTGAGCCAAGGTACGTTCTAATCTTGCTTCTTCAGCAGG
>JAFECS010000037.1:17214-20403 GCA_018241965.1 Pseudomonadota bacterium
CCGTAGAAAATATCAGCTACGCCGGCTTGTTTTAAGTAAGCTTCTAATTGCGCGCGTGCTCTTTTGATTTTATCAATTTCTTGCACTTTTTCTGGCTCGTTCATCGTGTCCAATTTTTCTTTAAATTCTAAAACCATGCTTTGAAGATCTTCTAATTGCTGCGCAATGGCTTTAAACATCTGTTGTTGTGCTTTGGTTTGTGCTTGTGATTGATTATAGGAGTACCAAGCAGTGGCTAAACTCGCCAGGGCAAGCGTAGTATATAAAGCAACACCGGGATCAATAGATTTTGCAACGGGGCCAGCATAATCGGCTACCACTTGGCAAGCACCAACTAAGCTTTCAGGCGCATAACGTTCACAGAAGGTAGGGCACCAGCCAATAACATTTTGTACAAAAGAATAAGAACATGCCGTATCCTGCCAAAATGAACTACCCCAGGTAGCTAATTGTGAAGCAGATGAAGCGGCTGAATTAAAAGCGTACTGAAGCATAATGAACCCCTGATGAAATACTAGCGAGTTATTATACTAAATATATTAAAGGCGTTACATTTCGTCTATCGGTTAATCTCGCCCTTTGGCGGCTCCTTCAGATAAAAAGGTGATAATACAATTATTTTAAGTGCCAAAATCCTTCATTTTTCACATATACCTTAGCGCTTTGGGGCTTTACTTGCTTTTTTATCTGCACTTTCTGAGCCAAGACTTAGTCTTGCTATATCAGGTAATTGATCTTCCTCCCTTTGTGCCTGGTCTGATGATGATAATGGCGAATGTGCAGCAGCTGATCTTGAACGTGGGCGCGTAGGCGAAGCTTGGGTTATCGCCATTAACGGTAAAAGTGGTACGTTTGGATGTTGGCGCCTCAATGTCTCATGGATTGAAGGCTGCGCGACCTCCTGAGAATGAGCCAGCGCTGTCACAATAACCGGCGCAGCACTCGTTGGTGAACTCAATGGTGAACTTGCAAGCGAAGATGGAAGCGATCCACCCACGCGAGGAGTAATACCCTCTTTATCTGTAGGAGAGCTAGGTGCTGATTGAGCTTTATCTGGCATATAACGCAAACGTCGTCTAAAGCGTTCTTGGATAAGCGGATCCATACCAGCTAATGTCTCTGGCCCAAAATGCGTTCTTGGTACTTGTTGTTCTGACAATAATATATCTTTAAATATTTCTTCTGTTTTTTTAACAGAGAGTGATAACCAAATTCTTAAATCTGATTCCGAAAATATCTTTGATTCTTTAACCATCGCGAAGAGTGAACCAAACGTTGTTTTAGCAATAAATTGATTTAAATCTTCTGAAAATATTATACGAAGGATGGCAAAAATATCGGAGTTAAATGCAGCTTGATTGATATAAGCCGGATTCATTACCATTTTACTTTGATAGAGGTAGTGTAAAACTCCTTCAGTCAATTTTTTGCGACGCGCAAGTTCATTCTCGCAAAATGGTTTTAATTGCTCAAGCACCAGTTGATCTAACAAAGAAATTTTAAAAGGAACACATACTAAGGTGATATTTGAAATATCGTTAAAACTTACTTGCCAATCATTATTTTTATCCAAAACTGCTTTTTTAAGATTTTTAACAATTTCTTGAAGTAACGATGGCCCAAATTTATCTGCTATTATTGCAGGATCAACAAGAAATTTTTCTAACTCTGGAATAAGACGATTAAATTCTTCAATAATCCCGGGCATATAACACCTCAAGTAACTAAGATTGATGAATACTTGAACCTTTGGCACATTGGAGCAGGTCAGATCAATTGTCAACTGGATAAGTATATAACCAGTTTGAAACTTCTCTACCTACAGAGCTTAGATAAACCGTATCAATGACCATGTTGAGATTGGATTACACGTTCATGTTCTTTTTTCAACAAGCACAGATCTGGCACTGTAACCCTTTGCAACTTGGTTTTAGTAATACTCATGCTGTTCACGAAAGGTTGCAGTACTATAGGAAAACTAATTGCTGCCACATCGCTGTCATCTGTTTTTGCTAACAATGCTTGGATCTTGGTTAGCCTATCTGCTTGGTCCTGGTGAACAGACTTTGCTTGTGGATGCTTATCTTTACTTTTATCTTGTGTAAATAATTCTTTTTTATCTTCTGCTTCTTTTTCAGCTTGCTGTCTTTGTTTTGCTCTTTGTAAAAATTTAGGATCCGAAAAAATATTAGCTAATTTCTTTGCACGTTCATCATTTGGTGGCTGCTTTGTCTTTGTTGCTGCTTTTTCAGACTCAGTAGGTGTTTTTATTTCATCTTCCGTTTTTGTTTTAGGTGCTAATCGATCTTTTACATTTTTTAACCCCATAGGAGGCGGCGGTGGAGGTGGAATAACTGATGGTGGTGGTGGTGGTGGCGGCGGCAATGGCACCATCACACTTATCGTATCTGGGGTTGCTGTTGGCTCATTATCTTCTTTATGTGATTGTTCTTCCTTTTTTATTTTAGCATCTCTTGCTGCCTCTATTTGTTCACGAAGTGATATAGCCTCGTCTAAATGATGAAGCTTATCATTTAAATCTTGAATGATTGCTTTTTGAGCTGCTAAACAGTTTTCAACTTCTTGGATTTGAGCTGAAGACTCTGGCCCCCAATTAAGAATAAATTGTTTCATTTGTGCAAAAACCATTTGCTCACGATGGCGTTCTTTTTCTTTGGCATCAATTTTTCTTAAAGCCCTTTCTAAAGCTTCATTTTTGATTTCAGTTTTAACCGTTTGCTTTGGTTTCTCTAGCGCTTGCTCATCGACAAAACCATCAATAAACCCAGCAAGATCAATCACAGGTTCTTTGTTGTCTGCAACTGTTCCCGGGCTGGTTCTTTTCAATTGCACACTTGGCGATTGCTTTGGCTGCACAATAGGTTTAGCCGTTTTTGTTGAAGATTTTTTTAATGTCACCCCGCGTTTAATTTCATCGGCAAGTGAATGCGCCATATCTTCTTTTGTGGGGGCTTTACTTTTTGATTGAGGTGCTGGCTTTGCTTGCACTTTGGTATCTTTTATAACACTACTCAACATCATGGGTGGCGGAGGGGGCGGAGGGGGGAAGCCGCTTGAAGTCTCTTGCGTCATGGCAAACGGAACTTGCATTTTTGCACTTTTTTGGGCCATGTCACTTTCTAGGGTTTTAATTTGGGTGCTATTTTTTTCTAACGTAGACTCAAAAGT
>JAFECS010000038.1 GCA_018241965.1 Pseudomonadota bacterium
CTACTCGTTCTTCTGACACGTTTCGAGCACGAGCATCAGCAACAACTGTCGTTAAATCAACTGCAGGTGCAACGGGTTTAACTACTGGCGCTGCATTAGCTTGATCTTGTGCTGGCTTTTGGGCAAGAGCATCAGCAACAACAGCCGTTAAATCAACTGCAGGCTTAACTTCGACTGCAGGATTAGCTTGTGCTTGGGCAGGTTTACTAAGGATCGCATCTGCAACTGCATCAACGACATCATCTCTAGCTGCTTGTGTTGTGCTACCTAAAACTGATTTAGTTAATTTAGAGATTGCCTCTGCCACTTGTGAACCAGCTTTAACAAATTTGCTCGCAATACCATCAGCTGGTACTGCCACCGGAGCAGCCGGTTTGGCACTTACTGATGGTGTCGCACTTGTTTTTGCAACTTTTCCAGGTACAGCTGCTGGTACGCCTGCTGCTGCTACTGGGCCACCTACTGGACCTACAGGTGCTCCTACTGCTGCTGGCACATGACCAGGAGCAGCAGCGGCGGCGGCTAGTGGTGCAGGGGCTGGCGCAACAAAAGGGGCTGCCACAGGCGCGGCATTAGGTGCCTTATGATGCATATCTATATTCTGTAATTTTTGCTGAAGTGACTTTTGAACATTGATGGCAATAGTATCTAAGTGTTTACTGATAGAAATTTCCATGCCTTTTGCATTTACTTTTGTATCAGTATGCGCATGCGTAACGGTGTTAAGTTTCAGTCTTCTAAAAACATTACCTTGCGTTTCGCTATCAGCTGCGGTAGAAGGTTCAGCTTCAATTTCTTCAACGGAAGATGGTTTTACACTAACTTTACCAACAATAGGTAATTCTTTTAAAATTTCTGGCACTTCTTCAAAAGATTCAGACGTCAGTACGTCGGTTTGTTCTTTAACCTGAAAAAGTTCTTTAATATCAGTTAATAAAGCAGTAAAGTCTTTAATAGTGTCAGCTTGTTTGAACTTAACCAACAAATCTTGGATCATGCGAACGCTCATGTATGTTCCCCCAATTAGGATCTGGAAATAAAAACTTGCGCTAAAATATCACTTAAGTTTGTTGGGATACACACTTACGGTACAAAATTATGACAGAGTGGTAAACAGAGCCGATGACTGTCTTAAAAGAGGTATGGCACGATTATTTTGAGGTTAATAATTTATTTAATTGTGTTTCATCGATAAGTGTAATGCCGAGTTTTTGGGCCTTTACCAATTTTGAACCTGCATCAACACCAACTATCAATCCATCGGTTTTCGCCGACACGCTGTCGGTCACCTTTGCGCCCAATGCTTGCAAGTCTTGCTTTATTTCATCGCGTGATCGCGATAGCGTACCAGTAATAACGTACGTTTTACCGCTGAGTGGTAAATGGGTCGTTTTTTTAATTTCTTTGGGCCAATGAACGCCACTTTTTAGGAGGGCTTCAATGACTTTAAGATTATTTTTCTGAGCAAAAAAGTGCACGATATGCCCTGCAACCACCGGGCCAATATCGGGTAATGCCAACAATTGTTCTTCGGAAGCTGACATTAATTGCTCTAATGAGAAATGCGTGGATAAAAGCTGTGCTGTAGATTCACCTACTTCGCGTATTCCTAATGCGTAAATAAATTTAGCGAAGGTGGTTTTTTTACTTTTATCAATAGCTTGAAGAATATTGGTGGCAGATTTGTCACCCATTCTTTCTAAATTTGACAATGTTTCTTTAGAAAGATGATAAATATCTGCAACAGTCTTAATGAGCTGTTCATTGACTAATTGTTCAACCAGCTTTGATCCCAAGCCTTCAATGTCCATCCCTTTTCTGGAAACAAAATGTTTGATACTTTCAATCTGTTGGGCCTGGCAAATGAGCCCCCCTTCACAACGTGCAGCGGCTTCGCCTTCAATTCTAACGACTTCTGAACCACAAACCGGACATTTTAATGGAAGCTTAATATGTTTAACCTGCCCTCTTTTTTCAAGCACAGGACGCACCACTTCAGGAATAACATCTCCGGCGCGACGCACAACAACATAGTCACCAATGCGTATATCTTTTCTAGCTATTTCATCCATATTGTGTAATGTTGCATTACTCACGACCACCCCTCCCACAGCAACAGGTTTTAACCTGGCCACTGGGGTTAAGGTGCCTGTACGCCCCACCTGAAAATCAACCTCTTCTAAATGAGTCACCACTTCTTCTGCGGGAAACTTATAAGCGAGCGCCCAGCGAGGAGCACGTGAAACATACCCAAGCTTTTCTTGTAAAGAAATATCATTGACTTTAACGACCATCCCGTCCATTTCAAAAGGGAGTTTATCGCGGTTCGCCAACAGCTGCTCATAGTATTTTTGCACGGCTTTAATACCTTGAACCACTTTGTTATCTGGTGAAATTCTGATTCCCCAGGTTTTCAATTGCTGCAAACTTTCATGGTGAGTAAGAGGTAACGCTTTACCTTTAATCACTTGGCCGCTGTAAGCATAAAACTCCAATTTTCTTTTTGCCGTTATCCGCGGATCAAGCTGCCTTAAGCTACCGGCTGCCGCATTACGCGGATTCGCAAATGGTTTTTCATTATGTTTAATGGCAGCTTCGTTTAAGGCTAAAAAACTTGCCTTTGGCATCACCACTTCCCCTCTCACTTCTAACGTAGAAGGAAATTTACCTTGAAGCACTAAAGAAATAGTGGGTATAGTGCGCAAGTTGGCGCTAATGTCCTCACCGGTTGTACCATCTCCACGGGTAGCGCCGCGAACAAAAACACCATTTTCATAGATAATGCTTACTGCTAAACCATCAAATTTGGGTTCGCAAGAATAAAGAATGTCCTTATCTTTACCCAATAATTGCTTTATTTTGTTATCAAAGTGCTGTAATTCATCTATTGAAAAGGCATTTTCAAGCGAAAGCATTGGCGTTAAATGCGTTACTGTTTCAAAGCCTTCTATGGGGGTTGCACCAACACGTTGTGTTGGTGACTCTGGTACAATTAATTCTGGATGCGCTTTTTCTAGTGTTTCAAGTTCGCGAAATAGTCTATCAAATTCGGCATCCGTAACTGATGGCTGATCTAGAATGTAATATCGATAATTGTGCTCATTAATTTCATTTCTTAACTGCTCAATTTTCGCCCTAACATCAGATCTTACCACTCCTGATATACCTCTGCTGCCAAGCTAAGCTCTGCCGCCGCTTTAGCTTTTTCACGGTATTGCTGGATCATCGATGTTGAAAGAGGCTGTTTTTGGGCATCGCATAACTCTGCTTGTAAGCCTACACATAATTGTCTTGCACACGTTAACATTTTCTCAAATGCTGTAACTGGATCTTCTACATCGTCTAATAGTAAATAAATTAAAATACCAGGGAAGGATTGCATCGAAATGGTCGATTGCTCAAAAAACCCTGGTTTAGCAAGCGAGGCAACGCTATATAAAATTGGTTGCGCAGGGTTATCTTGATCATGACGATGGTATAATTTTTGCTGTCCATAACGAAAATGATTTTTGCTCAACGCCGCTTGCAAAGAAACCCCTGAAAACTGTGCATACTGTTTAGGGATAACAGTCAATGCAATAAAATCATGCGTTTTTGGTTTTTCAGCTTCCTCTTCGTAGACTTCTTCTACGTCAATTTCGTTAAACTGCTCAACAAAACCATCTTCCTTAAAGGTTGGATTTTTAAAATCTTCCATTAATGGATCGCTGACAGGTCTTGTAAAAGATTGGCTGTGTTCTCTTTGATAAGCACTGTGCGCTTCATGTTGCTGCTGCATATGCTCGACACGCTTGATTTGCATGGCTTGGTTTTCAGAATTTTTCAGGATAGATTGCTCAAATTCGTCATGAAGCTTTTCTTGATTGCTTTGTTTTCGGCGGGTAAATGCATTAAAGAGAATAAAGCTGCCCAAAACCATTGCTATAATTAATAACATTAAGCGCATGTAACATCTCCCTTTACAATCTAGCTTTGCGCCATAGATTTAGCTTCTTCGATATCCACTGTCACCAGACGAGAAACACCAGGCTCACGCATCGTAACACCTTGTAGCTGCTCGGCCATTTCTATTGCTAATTTATTATGGCTAACATAAATAAACTGAACTGATTTTGACATTTCTTTGACCAAATTACAGAAACGTCCAACATTGTTATCATCCAACGGTGCATCCACTTCGTCTAACATACAAAAAGGAGCTGGATTTAATTGGAAAATAGCAAAAACCAAGGCCACCGCAGTGAGTGCTTTTTCTCCACCAGATAATAGTTGAATGGTGCTATTTTTCTTCCCAGGGGGCCTTGCAATCAAAGTTAACCCTGTTTCTAAAAGATCTTCGCCTGTCATCTGTAAGAACGCTTGACCACCCCCAAATAAAATGGGGAAGAGTTTAGAGAATCCTTCATTAACTTTATCAAAAGTTTCCTGGAATTTAGCGCGTGTTTCTTTATCAATTTTCTTGATCGCATTTTCCAATGTGACAAGCGCTTCATTCAAATCATTACACTGAGAATCTAAATATTCTTTACGTTGCAGGGCTGCCTCATATTCCTCGATAGCCGCTAAATTAATTGCCCCCAAGCGTTGGATCTTATTTTCCAAATCTTCAATCATTTCTTGCCAAACTTGTTCGTTGGCATCGGCTGGCATTGTTTCAAGTAAAGTTGCCAGTGTAAATTCTGTATTCTTCAACTTTTCTAAAGCACTTTCACAACGCACTTGTAAGGCTTGCCATAACATTTTACTTTGTTCAAGCTGTTCACGAACTTGGGTTATGCGTTGCTCATGGGCAAATAATTGCTGTTCTAAGGAACGTAACACGTTATCAATCGCGGCAACGTTGTCGCGTGCCTGATTCAATTGATCCTCAATAATAATGCGCTTTTCTAAATTTAATTCTAATTCTTCACGTAATGTCGCAATAGGTTCTTCATTTTTTTCTAGTGATAAAATAATGTTTTGAACTCTTGTTTGCGCACTTTGAATTTGTTCAGCAAACCGGGTAACGTTACTTTGTAAAGATTGTGTTTGCGTTTTCGCCGTTTGTAATTCTAAAGAAAGTTGTTGCGCAAGGTTTGAAGCTTCTTTTGCTTTTTGACGCGCAATAACAACCGCATCATGGATCTGTTGTTTATTTTGCTGTAATGATGCTTGCTCATTATTCAGGCGAGACATTTCATCAAGTGCGCCATGCAGATTGCTGCGCGAGGTTTGCACTTCCATTTGAGCGGTATGGATAATTTCTTTACATTCATTTTCTTCGCGCGTAATTTGTTGGTTGCGCTTTTGAATTTGCTCTAACTTGTTCTGTTTGATTTTACGTTCACTTTGAAGCGCATTAATTTCTTGTTGGAATTTACTCTTTTCTTGTTGCTTCGATTCTCTTTCAAGCTCAATGTTTTTTAAAGATTCTTCATTTCCCTCAATTGCCAACTGAAGCATCTCAAGTTTTTCATTTAAAAGTAGCACTTCTTGATTTGTGCCTTTTATTTTTTCTTCTCTGGCAATCAGGCCACCTTCACTTTCATTTGACGGGTTTTTAACTTTCACCCATCCTTGCCCCATCCAATAACCTTGTGGGGTAATCACTGATTCGTGAGGTTTTAATCCTTGCAATAGTTCGGTTGCTTCATTTAAGTTCTGAGCGACAAAAACACTGTTAAGTAACTGATATATCCCCAGAGGAAAGGCTTGGGCTGTTTTAATGCAGCTCAATAGTCTTGAATCGTCAGTCGCAGGAACTTCCCCTTTTGTCCAAGCAATAAGGTTAAGATCCGATTTTTGTAAGGAATCTACTGCTTTAGCAAGACCAAGCAATTGATCTGATTGGACGCCAACGGCATCTAAGTAGCCTTCTAATACAGTTTCAATGGCCAATTCCCAACCACTTTTAACTTCGATCAGTTGAGCCACATATTGGGTATCTAAAATCCCTTGACTCTCAAACCAAGCTTTCTTTGCTGCTTCGTCTTTACCTAAAGCTTGTGCCTGCAATGCCTTGAGCGCCGCTAATTGACCTTGTCGCTCATTAAGCACTTGTTGATTGGCCTTAATTTGGGGCCGTAATGCAGACAATTCTTGTGAAAGTTTTTCTTTTTGCGTTGATAAATCAGTTAGTTCGGTTGAAAGTGCTTCCAATTGCTCTTCTTGGATGAGAATTTTTTCATCTAATACTTGCAGCTCTGTATTATCAGTTATTGGTTGCTCACTCAATTCTTTTTGCAAACGATTGATACGTTCTTGCGTCAAGTGAATTTGCCGCTCTAATTGAGTAATTTTTGCTTTTTCAGCTTCAGCTTGACGAGTCGGCGCCACAGCATCTTGTTGCGCTTTAGATAAACTTTCACGCCATGTTTCTTGAGCATTTTCTGCTTCTAATTGTAATGCTGAACAAAGCTCTGATTCTTCATTCGCTGACTCATATTTAGGCGCTAACGTTGCAATTTTTGCTTCAAGGGAAGTTAAACTTTGCTTATCTTGCTCTAATTGTGATTGAGAGCTTAGCAAAGTCTGCTCAGCATCTAGCTTATCCGCTAACAATTGCTGTTGTCGTTCTTGATGATGTTGGATGGATTGTTCAATTTTAGCTATTTCTCCACCGACAGAATAATAGCGTTTTTGTACTTCATTTAATGCTTCATTGGCATCAGTCTGAGCAAGACGTTGTTTTTCTTGCTCTGTTTTGAGATGTTGGGCATTTGACTGTTCTTCTTCTAATTTAACAGTTAACTCTCTGATTTTGGCATCCGTTTCCTTAATTTGCCCATCGAGTCTTTGCCATGCTAAAGCAGCTAGCTGCGCGCTCTTCTCACTTTCTTCTGCTTTTAAAATTTTGTATTGCTCTGCTGCCTGAGATTGTCTCTTTAATTTATTAAGCTGGTTTTCAAGCTCACCCCTGATATCGTTAAGCCTGGCAATGTTATCTAAAGTATGCTGAATGCGATTTTCTGTTTCTTTGCGACGTTCTTTATATTTAGAGATCCCCGCAGCTTCTTCTAAAAAGTTTCTGAGATCTTCTGGTTTAGCTTCAATAACTCGGGTAATCATGCCCTGCTCAATAATGGCATAGCTTCTAGGGCCCAAGCCGGTACCTAAAAAGATATCGGTGATATCACGTCTGCGGCAACGTTGTCCGTTCAAGAAATAGATAGATTGGCCATCACGGCTTACTTGACGTTTAATGGCAATTTCTGAGTAAGCAGCATATTCGCCCCCCAGTTTGCCTTCGTTATTATCAAATAATAATTCTACGGTGGCTTGACCAACGGGCTTACGGGTCGTGGTCCCACTAAAAATGACATCAGTAAGAGACCCTCCGCGCAAGTGTTTAGCGGAAGATTCCCCCATGACCCATCGCACAGCGTCTATCACATTGGATTTACCACATCCGTTAGGCCCTGCAATTGCAGTTAAATTGCTTATTAATTGGATCGTGGTGGGATCAACAAATGATTTAAAGCCTGCAAGTTTAATTTTAGTTAATCTCATTTCAATCCTAGGTTAGGTCTTAAAAATTATTCCCTATTCGGATTTGGAGCCTACGTCTAGCTCCTGCCTTACAATACATGTACACTGAATCCATGTCGAAGGGAACAGTATACCATGGATGTGTGATGAGTCAGGATGCACCAAATAATTCCTTAAAAATTCTCCTTGTGGAAAATAGCCGCACAGCAAGGTTATTGCTCTCCAGACTGCTACAAAGCCAGGGCTATAGTGTAGAAGCCGTAAGCAGCGGCACAGAAGCTGTTGAAGCTATTTTACATTCAAATTATCACCTTGTAATTATGGATGTTTTTTTACCTCAAATGAATGGATATGAGGCCACTTCACACATCCGCGCCCTTGAAAGTGACAAGTCTAACATACCAGTCATTGCTTATACCTCTAGTACCGATGAAAAAGACAAAAAAACTTGTCTAGAAGCCGGAATGAACGATTATGTTATCAAAACCGAAGATAACGAGAGCCTGCTAAAAACATTAGCCAGTTATCAAAATCAGATTTTTCCAGAGAATAAGAAAGTCTCCTAAACTCCTCGCAGTCATGTTGTTGTAGTAGAGGTTTGCGAAGTTTAATTTCATTACCCAGCCTACTGCCTTAAGCGCCCCAGTTAAAGAAGTATTAGGACGCAAATATACATATCTCAGTTCACGCGTTAGGCCAACAAGAAATACAGCACTTGCAGATGCTGCAACAAAAATTGAAAATAAGAGAAAAAGTGTGAGACACGGTCCCAGAACCGCCTAATGGATTGTTTTTACTCAACTAAAAGCGTGCTTTTTGCGAATAGTTTTTTAGCCACTTTCCCTGAAGGACTATGCATTCTGGTATCAAATATCGCCAGATCGCCAATTATCCACAAATTTCTAGTGGCCCGCTTTTGTAAACTGTAAAGCATATTATCGCCCACATCAAAAACAAAAGGTCGTGGATCGTTGGCACAATAAACAACGGAAAAAATAATATTATCGTATTGTTTGTCGGGTAATTCATTGACACAAAAAACATCAACATGAAGATCATGCATTTGTAAGGCGTGTTGAATATGTTCTTTTTGTGCCGCAAAAGCCGTGAAGATTGCTGTTTGTTTAAGGGACGCCGCCAAGGGACCTGTGATTAACCACTTAGCAATAAACTGCGCTTGCGCTTGATTGGACCATTGATTTTGAAAAAATGTGCTTTTCCCTAGATCTTGAATACCATGAAATTGAATTTCAGGCAAAACATCGTCTTGCAACGATAAGCTTGCCTGCGCAATCCCATGCTCTAACGGTTCTTGATAGCGGCTATTGCTTAAAGCAACTGTAAATGCATTGCCATTGCTTGGTAGCATCCCTTTATATTGTAATTGCTCAATCAGCTCTTCATCAGCCAAATCAAAACGTTGTAATTCCCATTCCTCAGGTAATGCGCTCATTAAAGGTAAAGCGGTAATTTCTTGATTATCCCCTAAAAAGAGTGCTACTTTCGCTTTAGCCAGTGGCGCTAATACTTCTTGCACTAACAACCGATGCGCATCTTCTATAATCAGTAAATCACACGCTATCGGGCTCTCAATACTTTCCCAGTGCCCGCCTTCCAAACATTCATCATATATTTGTTTAGCAAAAAAGGCCTGACAAGCTAGAAACTGTTCTTCAAAACTAAGGTGTTGATCTGCCGGTATGTTTTCCCTAACCCATTCTTGCCAGCGATTTTTTGCACCAATGCTTGCGGCACTTGTTTCCACTACTTCAACCAGTTGTTGGTGAATTTTGGTGCGCGAAACTTTAAGTGCACGAACTTTATCACTAAAATCTTGAATTACTTGTTTTTGTTGTTTATTAGGGCCTAACAGCCTTGAAAATAGGTTACTTTTGTTTTTGCGCAAACATTCAGCTTGCAGCGCTATTACTGTTGCCAATTCTTTTTCATAAGCTTCATCTTGCGCTTGCAAGTCAGCAATTAATTCCTCAGTGTCTTCATCTTCACTCAGCATATCAACTGTTTTTTGTACTGACTGACTATAATCAATAGCTAGCGCCAAGGCCTTTTTATAGTGTTCACCTTGCGGTTGCTGTTTAATCGTATTTGTATAAACGTAAAATGCATTATTTTTAAAAAGAACTATTGTAGGCGGTGTTTGTTTGAGTAAGCTTGCACGAATACTCTTTGAAGCTGCAACTGCCTCAATAAATTCAGTCTTTTGAGTTCCAACAGGCGAGGTGATAGCCAGCAACTCACCCTCTTGGAGTAAAAGCGCATGAACAGCGCTCGTAAAAGTATTTTTGTTAAAAACTTTATTACTTGGCTTTGCACATAAAAATTCGGCTTTAGGTAAGCATGCATTAAATGATAATTGCGCCTGGGTTTCAGGTTCATAGACACTGGCATATGCTTGGCAAATGATATTAAAATCTAGTGATTCTTTTGGCGTTTGCAGCTTAATAGCTTGTCTATTCAGAATATAACCTTGATTTTCCAATTGGCTTTGCCAATTTTCATTTATTTGATTTAAAAGCGTATTTAATGATTCAATTACTTGTTGCCAAGAAGTAAATACTTTATTGTTTTCTTCATCTAGCCATTCAAAGCGTAACCATTCATCAAAACTGTGACTCTGGTTTTCACAATAAGCGCTTCCCATCCAGGGTAGCGCCTTGTCAAATAGCGGGATCCAAACGGGACACCAATAATATTTTTCTTCTGGATGATAAGCACTGATGGGTGCAACCCATACGTTTGGTTGCTTTTCATCAAAGGAAATATTGTTAAGATCTACAAATTCAAATGCGCTATTGTGCGTAAGTTTTGTATTGTTTAATACAACTTTAAATGCGTTATCTTGCCAGAAGTTTAGTACAGACAATGAACCCTCCCTGTGTATAAAAAAGCCGGCGAGTGGCCGGCTTCTTTTTTAACTATACCCCAAGTCTTGGGCGTGGGAAGTTGCGTGGATCGTCATCTCGACGTTCTGGTCTTGGTCTTTGGTGATCAGGACCCTTCTGTCTTAGACCTGCAAGTCTTGGATCAAAAGCTTGCATGGGATCAAAACCAGCGGGTGCAACTGCGTGTCTGGGTAAATGATTCGCATTTTCAAGATAATCACCATGACGAACAGTTTCAAAGCCAAAATTTTGTGCTTTGCCGATATGTGCGCTTGCCGCATGTAACTTATCGTAATGTCTTGAGAAAGTTTTAAAGTCTTTTGGGACTTTTTGCAGTGCTTTATAGGTCATATACACCTAACCTTAAACCTAACTTATTTTTCGAAATTATAACTATGGCACAAGTCTGTGTCCATAGCCCATTTTGATTTAGCTATTTCACTTAACTCTAAAAATCTTTCCAGATAGGAGAGCTGTTTTCATCCACTACCCTATCTCTTTTATCGGCAATTTTCTTATGTTTTTCGGCTTCTTTCTTAACAGAATCCGGAATTTGGCTACGCTTTTGGTTAAATTCTCGCAAGAAAGAATCTATCTCGCTCATATAACCAGTTCTTTGGATCTTGTCTGCCATATCATCCTGCTTTTTCTTTTAAGTGTAGTAAGGGTTCTCGCCTTGAGAATGATCAGTGACATCCACTACGGCTGTTATTTCTGGTAACTCGGCCATCAATGTCTTTTCTATGCCTTGCTTTAAAGTGACATCTACCATACCACAACCATGGCAGCCACCACCAAAGCGCAACACCACTTCATTATTTGGGGTGATTTCTACTAAAGATACCATGCCCCCATGGCTTGCCAAGTTCGGATTCACTTCATTGTGCAAAATATAATTTACTTTCTCAGCTAAACTATCCTCATCGCTGGGTTTTACGCCACGCAAATTCGGTGCTGTAATCGCTAATTGGCCACCCATTTTATCGCTTTTGTAATCTATTTCAGCATCTTCTAAATAGCTTACGCTGGCTCTATCGATGTAAAGGGTAAACTGTTCAAAAACCAACGGGATATCGCCCGCGCGATGTTCTCCGGGCGGGCAAAAAGAAATGCTAATATCAGCGTTAGGTCGGCCAGGATAATCAAGAAATATTCTTAAGCCCATACCGGGAATGTCTTCTTTAGCAATGAGATGATTAAAATGCCCCTGCGCACTCTCGGTAATATTAATTTTGGGGCCTGCTAGGGCATCTACACTCATTTATTCACCACGTCTAACTAATTCGTTAAAGTGCATTTTACTTGATATCTCAGAGTATTTGCTACTCAGCCAAACCTTTGGCATGATGGAGGGTATTGGCAATTGGGGATTATTTATCCTGCTAATTAGGTTTGATATACTCCCCTTTAATGATAAACACTAGGAATTTGCAGTACTGCCACGGAGAGTTTGTTGGATGTCTGACAGAAACGTTCTTGATTTTCGAGCACAAGCTGAGCAAATGATGCGGATTATTGAAACCCGCCTTCAGGTTGGCCAACGCGACTCAGCGCTACAATTTCTGATCCTTAAATTCAAAGCGCTATATGAACAGGGCGTTTCCAGTGGAAGGATCTACGAGAATCAGGGTATATTCCCGTATACACCATTCTCAGAAGACTAACTCAAACCGTTCGAAATTCCTCTTTAATAATATATTTAACACCCCTTATTTCATTGCAACTCATTGAAATTCAATATTTTTTACCAGATCAAGTATTTTTGGTTATCAAACCAAGTTATGTCATACTTATCTTATAGGTGCTTAGGATTTTTGGAGTCCCAAATGTCTGGCGAACGTGACCCTCATAAACCCAATGAGTCTACTGTAAGTCCGATTCTTATGAGTAGGCAGCAAATAGAAGAGGACAGGAAATTTATACAGGAGCTGCTCTCTCAGGACTTATCTAAAATAAGTGATAAAGTCTGGCAAGAAGTCTTTGCGCCTGAATTAATTGATGAACTTAAAAAAATCGCAGCGGCAGATCCCTTACGTCTAGACCTTTTAGAAGTTGCGAAGAAAAATGCAAAAAAAGCGCAAGAACTGGAAAAGACACGTTCTTTAAAGGGCAAAAAGTAAAATTTCTCTTTGACGTCTCTATTGAGACGTAACATAATGGAGCACCTTTCGAGTAGTTGGGTAGTACGAAGTAGTAGGTAGGTAGTTATGTCAACTTTTCTTCCCGGATTTAACAATCAACAAAATCATGGTAAAGAACAAGTGAAATCAGCACAAACGGCACGAAATAATTCGGATGCTATATTTGATATGGCTGCCAAAAGCGATCCTGCTAATGATCAAGCTCTCATTGCTCAATTAAAAGCCTCACAAACAACCCCCAATAAATTTACTTTCTCCGAAGGCAACCCAAAGATTGAATCACTTCAAAATGCCGAAGCAAGATGCAATCAAGCTGAGAAAAATCCTCAAGTTGAAGCACAAGAAACCAAGAAACCATCTAGTAAACCTGGCAGTTAATCTTTCGCTTCCCCCTTTACAAAATTTTGTAAGTCATTATCCTAGTCACAAATAATTAGAACCCTGTCTTAGATATAAGGTAGTTACACGCTTTTAATCTAAGCAAACCTACCAGTTATCGGGCAAACACTAGCGTTAATATGCTTTTTGTGAGAAATTTTTGCTTCAACACACTTTACATACCAACTAAATGTGTTAACATACTAAAAATTAAGAAGTTGGATGGTTGATTAGGAATAACTATGGCTACATTATTTACACCAGGCGCCCCAGGAACGGAGCGTAGTTCACTTGGGTCAAAGGATAGGCCAAAAGCAGATATTCCAGATGCATTACCATTGCCCGTTGCAACGCAATGTGCAAGTTATACTATTGCTGATGCCGTAATTCGTCTCGATAGAATGGCATTACCTAAAGAAGCTCGCTTTGAGATCGATAGAATTGTTCATGCAGTTAATCGTATTCAAGGTGCTGAGTTATCTTTAAACTCAAAAGTTAAACATTCCGCAAAAAGCACGCTGAGATAATTTTAGTAGGGGCGCATCCTGTATGCGCCCATCAAATCTTAATTTAATTTCATCCTAGGGATATTGAAGATGTGCTCAATATGGGCGCATACAGGATGCGCCCCTACGATGAGAATAAATTCAAATTATTTATTTTGCAGTAGCGGTATTTAACGATTTATAGACATCGTACCCAATCCAACCAACTACTATCCCCATACCTAGGCCAACACCCCATCCACCGAGGAAGCCACCTACAACAGAACCTGTGCACAGACACAAGATACTGAGAGTTTGTTCTGGCGCTGTGATCCCATTTTGAGCTAATGCTTGCACATCCGTCAAAATATTGCCACCTGATACACATTGAACTTCATTGATCAGCAAATCACGCATAATACCTCCATGACTACGTTTTTAAATTGCGCAAAAGGTAATTTACACTGGTGGGCGAAATAGGGCAAAAAAGTTTTGTGTTGTAATTTCAGATATCTTGCTAAGTGGTTCATTTCGTAAGGTAGAAATAAATTCTGCCACATGACAAACATACCCGGGCAAGTTAGGTTTACCTCTGTGAGGAACAGGCGCTAAATAAGGACAATCTGTTTCAATTAGCATTCTTTCTAAAGGCATTTTTTGAGCAACTTCTTGTAATGCGGTTGCATTTTTAAAAGTAACAATCCCTGAAAAAGAAATATAAAAATTAAGATCCATGGCACGCTTTGCCATCTCCCAATCTTCAGTGAAACAATGCATTACTCCGCCAATATCTTTGGCATTTTCACTTTGCAGTATTGAAAGGGTATCTTCTTTGGCTTGTCGACTATGAATAATGAGCGGTTTTTTAACTGATTTTGCACATGCAATATGATGTTTAAAGCGCGTTTGTTGCCATTGAATATTTCCTTCCTGGCGGTAATAATCCAGCCCCGTTTCACCAATGGCTATCACACGAGGATGGTTTGCGTTTGCTTGCAACGTAGTAATATCAAGCTCCTCGCCAGGGTTTTCATTAGGATGCAAACCCGTTGAAATGAACACATTTTCATACTGCTTGGCAATATCCACTAAATCAGGATGATCAGCTAATGTTACCGCCACGCTTAAAAAATACCCCACGCCATTTTCTTTTGCGTGGAGAAGCACATTTTCTAACTTGCCATCAAAAGTGGAAAGATCGAGCATATTTAAATGACAATGAGAATCAACGAGCATGATTTTAGTTACATCGTATGTGTGGGTCTGTCTGATTTTAAAGCACCAGCTAAGTAAGTTTCAATTTTATTTCTAATTTTAATCCCTTCTTCACCCTGAAATTGCACCCCTATTCCTGCGGCTCTGTTTCCTTGTGCGCCGCTGGGGGTGATCCAAATGACTTTTCCTTGCCCTGGCATTTTCTCAGTTTCTTCCATTAAATTTAACAATAAAAATACTTCTTCACCTAGTTTATAAGGTTTGCTCGTTGGAATAAATAAACCACCATTTTTAACAAAAGGCATGTAGGTGGCATACAACACCGCTTTATCACGAATTGTCAGCGATAATATGCCTGGTCTTGGTGTTGCAACCTGATTATTTAAATTATCGCTATGTTCGAGACTCATGTTTTATTCCTTGCTGGCATAACAGTTGCCACTGACAAAATAAGGATTCAAACAGCAATGATTTATTCACTCCAGGTAGCGCTAATGATTTTATTGACTCATTCACGTTATCAATAAATTCAACAATTCGTGGCGTGGGGATACACATTTTCAATTTTGCGATTTGTTGACTTTGATCGTCGTTGTATAAATACCCAGGCTCACCTTTTAGCACAACCTTCAATAAATCAGCCAAAAAGTAATACATTAAGTATAGTGCAGCCAAAGGCTTTGACAGAATAAATTCCTGGATCTGTGCACTGTCAAAAGCAGCAACATTCCCAGTTAATAATGCGCTAATCATCGCTTCATATTCATTTAAATTTGCTGCCAGTAACGCTCTGGCCTGAAGTGGTGCCCCCGTAGCAAAATAGAGGCTCATGTTAATTTGCGATATTGCCACTTGAGGATGCTGTTGCACTAGCCACGCAAGCGCAACTTGTGACGCAGGAATGGGAATATTGATAATAAAACAGCGACTTTTTAAGGTAGGCAAAATGGTGCCTTTATTGGCAACTAAAAGCAGCACTGTTTTATCTTGCGGTTCCTCTACCATTTTTAATAAAGCATTTGCTTGGGCTGTTTGTAGCTTATCTACCCCAAATAAACAGACCACTTTCTTGCCATTTTGATGAGGCGTTTCTTCGATAAAGGATTTAAGTTCACGAATATCATCAATGCTAATGGGGTCTTGTTCACCATAACGACGACTATCCGGATGAAGCCCTTGTTGTTGTAAGTAACACGAACGGCATTCCCCACAAGCACTCTGTAAGGTGGGTTGTTGGCACAACAGTAATGCTTCAAAAGCTTGCACTAATGTCTTTTTGCCAATCCCTTGCGAGCCGATAAATAAAAAAGCATGCGGTAATTTCTGTGACTCGGTTAACTGTACTAACCGTTGCCAATGAAGAGAAAGCCAAGGATAATCCACAACATTCATTTTATCACTCAATAATTTCTTTCATGATATCACTAATCACTTTTTGGACATCCTCTAAAGATTGGGAAGCATCCACAACGCGATAACGTTCCGGGTGGCGTTTAGCCATAACTAAATATTGATTGCGGATCCGTTCAAAAAAGCCTTTCTTTTCTCTTTCAATTCTATCTAAATCGCGTAACTTAAGGATCCTTTCAAAGGCAAGATCAACAGGCGCATCCAATAAAATGGTCCAATCGGGTTTAAAGTCGCCTAAGGTCCAACGATATAGATCGTCAATCTTTTCAATGGCAACACCGCGACCTGCGCCTTGGTAGGCATACGTGGCATCGGTAAATCTATCACACACCACCCATTGACCTTTATCTAAAGCGGGTTTAATGACATTTTCCACATGCTGTAATCTGCCGGCATAAAGTAAGAGCAATTCGGTTTCGCCATACATTTGTTCGTCAAAATCAGACAAAATAATGCCGCGAATAGCTTCGGCTACTGGCGTGCCACCGGGTTCTCTGGTGACAATCACTTGGTAGCCAGCATTTTGAACATATTTGGCAATAAAATTAACATTACTTGTTTTACCAACGCCTTCAATACCTTCTATGGTAATCAGTTTGCCTTTTGTTCCCTTTTTATTCATTTTACACCTTCAAGATTAATGCCCACACCAAAACGGTAAAGTGCAGGAAGTTGATATTGCCTAACCGCTTCGTTGTGTGCTTTTAAATCACTTGAAAAAACATGCGAGCCATCGCCTTTGGCTACAAAATACAAAGCCTCACTTTTATCTGGATGCATTGCGGCAATAATAGATTTTAAAGAAGGACATGCAATCGGCGTGGGAGGAAGCCCTTTATGTACATAGGTGTTGTAGGGAGTATCTTTTCTTAACTGCTCACGCGTTAGCTTACCTGTATACTCATCTTGCACACCATAAACCACTGTGGGATCTGCTTGCAGCAACATGTTTTTTTGTAAACGCCGTTGAAAGACCCCTGAAATTAAACTGCGCTCATTATCCTGTGCTGCCTCTTTTTCAACAATAGAGGCTAAAATTAATGCTTCATACGGTGAATTCACTACCACCTCAGGCGATCGCATCTGCCAAGCCAAGTGTAATTTTTTATGCATCAGTTCATGTGCTCTGACTAATAAATTCAAGTCTGTCATATTAGCAGTGTAAAAATAAGTTTCTGGAAAAAACTTACCTTCTGGCGATCCATTTTCTCCAAGTAGCTTCATTATTTCTTCAGGAGTTTGATTCGTTAAAGTATTTCTTACTTTTGGTAAGGCTTGTATTGCCTGCATGACTTCTTTAAAAGTCGCGCCCTCTTTGAGAGTAAAGGGGTATTGGATTACTTCCCCTTTAATGAGTTTGTGCATTAATTGCATAGGCGTGATAGCTAAAGGGATAAGGTACTCACCTGCTTTAAGTGATTTCTCATGACCTTTATATTGAATATACCAACCTAATAGTACCCTTTGGCGCTCATTGATAACGCCTTGACGCTTTAATTGGTAAAGCATACGCAAAGCACCAGTGCCTGGTGCTAACTCATAAGTGATAGCATCAGACGATTGTGATAGCGGTGCTTTTATAAATTGGGAAAATTGATAGAAGCAGGCAAATACGAAAGATATTATCACTAGCGTGATTACCGCTAGTGATATAACCAGACGCTTTGACAACAAGACTAAATCCGTTTAAACACCAGCGCTGCGTTAGTGCCCCCAAAGCCAAATGAATTTGAAATGCAAACATCCATTTTCATTTCACGTGCTACGTTTGGAACAAAGTCTAAATCGCAATCTTCACTGGTTTGCTCAAGGTTGATGGTGGGTGGAGCTATTTGATCGCGAAGCGCAAGCACACTAAACATGGACTCTATCGCGCCAGCGGCACCAAGCAAATGTCCTGTCATCGATTTGGTAGAACTTACTGCAATTTTTTTGGCGTGTGCGCCTAAAGCAGCTTTGATGGCCAAACATTCACCTACATCACCCACTGGGGTGGAGGTACCATGGGCATTTACATAATCCACTGCTTCTGGGGATAGCTTGGCATCGTTTAGAGCCGCTATCATGGCAGCCGCTTCACCGATACCACCTTCTGAATAACTGGTGATGTGATAAGCTGAGGCACTCATGCCAAAGCCAATAATTTCTGCATAAATTTTAGCGCCGCGTTTTTTAGCGTTTTCGTATTCTTCCAACACTAAAACACTTGCGCCATCGCCTAAAACAAATCCATCTCTTTGTACATCCCAAGGGCGACTTGCTTGTTCTGGGGCTTCATTACGTGTGGAAAGTGCACGGGATGCGGCAAACCCGCCTAATCCCAGCGGTGTACTGGCCTTTTCTGCACCACCAGCAACCATAATGTCGGCATCGCCATATGCTATACAGCGCGCGGCCATACCGATGCTATGTGCGCCAGTAGTACAAGCCGTGGCGAAAGCCAGGTTAGGACCTTTATAACCATACATAATTGAAAAATAGCCTGCGCTCATATTAATAATGGCGCCTGGGATGAAAAAGGGAGAAATACGTCTGGGACCTGAGTCACGGAATTCATCATGGTTTTTTTCAATAAAACCTAATCCACCAATCCCTGAACCGATGGAAACCCCAATGCGAGAAGCATTTTCCGGATGAGGTTTTAAACCAGCATCATTGACAGCTTGCACAGCCGCAGCAATACCATATTGGACAAAAAAGTCCATTTTGCGTGCTTCTTTAGGGGAAATGCCATAAAGCTGGGGATCAAAATCACGCACCAAACCACCGATTTTGGCACTAAAATTCGTCACATCAAATGTGTCGATTAGTCGGATGCCGCTTTTGCCAGCTAGAATATTTCTCCAGCTGGTTTCAACATCATTTCCTACAGGGGAAATAACACCCAAACCAGTGACAACAACACGACGTTGCTGTTGGCCGCTCATAATAAAACTCCTACCACGTAAAACAAACAGGGCCACAAGTGCCCTGTTTTAAAGAACTACTTCTTCTTAGCGTGCTCTTCAACGTAGGCAATCGCTTCTCTTAAGGTAGTGATTTTTTCAGCTTCTTCATCAGGAATTTCTATTTCAAATTCTTCTTCTAAAGCCATCACCAGCTCGACGGTATCGAGTGAGTCTGCTCCAAGATCGTCAACAAATTTTGATTCGGGGTGAACCTTATCTCGTTCTAAACCGAGTTGTTCCACCACGATATCCGTTACTCGCTCCTCAATGCTGTTCATGACAACTTGTTCCTCAGCCATTTTATTGCTTACGCTCCACCAAATAAAGTTAAAAAACTAACATTAATGGTTTAATACCTAGTTAGATTGAGCGCAAATGCTAGCAAAATATTCTCAACCACGCTACCATTCATCACCCAAAAATAGGTTAGACCATTAACATACCACCGTTCACGTGTATCGTTTCTCCTGTAATATAGCGCGCTTGTTCTGAAGCTAAAAACGCAACGCTTGCTGCGATATCTTCAGGACGGCCCATTTGGCCCATCGGAATGCTATTGAGCAAAGCTTCCTTTTGTGCCTCTGGTAACACCCGGGTCATGTCTGTATCAATAAAACCAGGTGCCACTACATTAACAGTTATACCACGAGATGCAATTTCTTTTGCCAGCGCTTTAGAGAAACCAATTACCCCAGCTTTACTTGCGCAGTAATTCGCCTGACCTGGATTTCCGGTTATCCCCACAACTGAACTAATAGAAATAATTCTTCCCCACTTTGCCTTGAGCATACCGCGCAAACAGGCTTTCGAGATCCTAAACATGCCTGTTAAGTTAGTTTGCATCGTTGCTTCCCATTCTTCGTCTTTCATACGCATCACTAAATTGTCCCGCGTAATGCCGGCATTGTTGACCAAAATTAACGGCGCCCCCACATCTTCTTCGATTGCTTTAAGACAAGACAAAATCGAATCTGGATTGGCGATATCCAATATACGGCCATAACCTTTTAATTTATGTTGTTCTAAAAATTTAGAAATAGCTTGCGCACCATTTTCAGAGGTTGCTGTACCTACAACCGTAGCACCCATTTGTCCGAGCATTAAAGCAATTGCTTGGCCAATGCCACGACTTGCGCCGGTAACAAGGGCGACTTTTCCTTCTAGTGTAGATAATTGCCACATAAAATTTTCCTTACCTCTTTAAGCAAGTATTTCACTCGCTGTCGTTAATTCTTCAGGTGTTTCAATGCCCATGGCTTTAATGTCCGGTGAAATACGTTTGATAAGCCCACATAAAACTTTACCTGGACCACATTCAAAGGCAACAGAAATACCTTCGCTGGCTAGTCGCTGAACTGTTTCTACCCATCTTACCGGTTGGTAAAGTTGCTTGACGAGATTGGCACGAATATCATCTGGGTGTTGCGATATTTCAACGTTGACATTCTGTATTACAGGAATTTTGGGCGATTCTATTCTTACATTGGTTAAGTATTGGGCAAGCAAGTCTGCCGCTGGTTTCATCAGTGCGCAATGAGAAGGCACACTCACTGGCAACATAATGATCTTTTTGGCGCCTTTGGTCTTCGCTAAAGCACTTGCACGCTCTACCGCAGATTTATGACCTGCAATAACCGTTTGCCCTGGTGCATTTAAATTCACGGGGGCAACCACTTCATTTTCTGCAGCAGTTTTACAAACTTCTGCCAACAGCGCATCCTCCATACCAATGACTGCAGCCATGGCGCCAACGCCTTGAGGAACGGCTTCTTGCATAAACTTACCGCGCATGGCAACTAGTTTAACCGCATCGGTCAGTGATAACGATTGCGCGCACACTAAAGCAGAGTATTCTCCTAAACTATGCCCCGCCATCAATGCAGGTTGCACGCCATTTACTTTTTGCCAAACTTGCCATAAAGCATAACTTGCTGTTAGCAGTAAAGGTTGCGTATTTACGGTATCATTAATAACTGTCTCAGGACCAAACTGGGCTATTTCCCAAAGATCTTTGTTTAAAGCAGCGCTGGCCAACCCAAAAACTTCCCCCACGACAGGGTACATTTGGGACATTGCTTTTAACATACCAATTTGTTGCGAACCTTGTCCGGGAAAAACAAAACCTAAATGTGAAAGTCGTTTACTCATCGTTTTCACTCATTCATTAATACTTGACTAAAGCAGATCCCCAGGTCATGCCACCCCCGATCGCTTCTAGCAATAAGGTCTGACCTTTTTTGATTCGTCCATCACGAATACCAATATCTAATGCCAGCGGTATTGAAGCGCTAGAGGTATTACTGTGCGCTTCAACTGTACAAATTACCTTTTCCATGGGCAGTTTTAATTTATCAGCTGTGGCTTTAATAATTCTGATATTGGCTTGATGCGGGACAAGCCAATCTATGTCTTCAGATTTGATGTTATGAAATTGTAATGTGTCTTTAACTAATTCACCCAATTTCGCAACTGCTAGTTTAAATACTTTTTGCCCCTGCATATGAATATAACAAGGCTCTTTTCCTGAAGGCATATCAACATACAAAATATCATTATAATTGCCATCGGCATACAAATGCGTAGACAATATGCCAGGAGAATCACTTGCTTCAAGTACGCAAGCACCTGCGCCATCACCAAATAAAACACAAGTATTTCTATCCTGCCAATCAATAAGACGGCTCATTACTTCAGTGCCAATAATTAATGCCCGTTTGATTACCCCTGATTTAATGTATTGATCAGCAATACTTAAAGCGTATACAAAACCAGAACAAGCAGCTTGTATATCAAAGGCAATGCAAGTTGGGATTTGAAGCTGCTTTTGTATTAAACAGGCGGTAGCAGGGAAAATTTTATCTGGCGTCCCGGTTGCAACAATAACCAATTGAATATCTTTTGCATTAACATTCGCCATGTTCAGGGCATTTAATGCTGCATTTGCGCCCATCATGGTTGCTGTTTCATTCTCTGATGCAATATGACGAGATTTGATGCCCGTACGTTCGACTATCCACGCATCTGAGGTGTTAACACGTTTTTCCCAATCAGCATTGGTAAATACTTGCTTGGGCAAATAGCTGCCCGTACCGGTAATTTTGGCATATTTCATGAGCTCTTGCGCTCACCTAAATATAGCTCTACTTCAGAGCGAATTTTTTCAGGAACGTTATTTTCTGCTTCTATAAAAGCTTCATGAATGGCTTGTTTAAAGCTAAAACGCTGCGCATTACCATGACTTTTAATCACAATGCCGTTAAGCCCCAATAAGCTGGCGCCATTATAACGGCTAGGATCAAAGCGTGCTTTAATCGTTTTAAGAATGGGCATGGCCAAAAAGGCAATGAATTTTGAATAAAGGTTGCGGGTAAATTCGCGTTTAATAAAATCAACAAGCATTCTAGCAACGCCTTCACTTGATTTTAAAGCCACATTCCCCACAAAACCATCACACACAACCACATCGGCTTTGCCTTGGTACATATCTGTACCTTCAACAAAACCAATATAATTAATCATATCCGTTTCTTGCAGCATTTGTGCTGCTTGCTTTACCGCCTCAGAGCCCTTAATAGCTTCAGAGCCAATATTCAACAAACCTACACGTGGCCTTGTGATATTGTCAGAAGCCGCGGCTAGCACTGAGCCCATCACGGCAAATTGAAATAAGTGTTCCCCTTGGCAATCTACGTTAGCCCCTAAATCCAACATGCGCATGCGACCCATATTGTCTTGATCGGCCTTGATGGGGATAGAATAAACAATGGCAGGCCTGTCTATACCGGGAAGTGTTTTTAAAACAAACCTTGCAATAGCCATCAATGCACCAGTGTTGCCAGCACTCACGCAGGCGGCAGCTTCTCCTGATTTGACCATATTGATGGCGACTCTCATAGAGGAATCTTTTTTCATGCGCAAAGCAGTGGCGGGTGATTCATCCATCTCTACTTTTTCTGTCGTAGGATGAATACGAAGGCGAGTTTCATCGAATGAATTCCCATGGCGCTTTAATTCATTTTGGATCAGCGATGCATCGCCAACTAAAACAATAGCAAGCTGAGGATGCTCAGATAAAGCATCCAAGGCTGCGGGAACCACAACACTTGGGCCGTGATCACCGCCCATCGCATCTAAAGCGATGCAGATATTATTCAAATGATTACTCTTCGTCTGCATCCACAGCCGCTTGTGCGATCACTTGACGGCCACGGTAATAACCATCTGCTGTAATATGATGACGACGATGCGTTTCACCGGTTTCTCTGTCTATAGACAAGGTAGGTTTACGAACCTTGTCATGGGATCTTCTTTGGTTACGTCTTGAGCGAGTTGTTCGCGCTTGTCCTACTGCCATGTCTTTTCACCGTTTTATTTTAGTTAACTAAGATTATTTTCTAAACAATGGTTCTATTCTAACTTGATTCTTCTTCGCTATCAAAGCTTACACAAGGTGGCTCATGCGAAGGTGCCAAGGGTAACGCAAGGTGTATCTCTTCTGCAATCCATTCTGCTACGTTAATTTCACCTGTAGGTACCCATAAAGGCTCATATCGTGTTGGCAAGTTCTCTGCCTGAGAATCACTGACCACTGGGCTAACCGAGATCTCGGCACGCAGGGGGTATATCATGGGGGCTAAACAACGTTGGCAAATTACTTCTAAATCTGCTGATAGTTCGCCAGTAATAGCACATAAACCATCAGCATCCATTGAAAATAATAAATTTACTGTGACCACCGTATCTGGTTTAGCCTTTAACTCTTTTGAAAGGTTTGTTAAATCACTTAATTTTATTTCACCTACAAGGGGTGTCCCTTCAGGGGGAGCATGCCGGCAGAGTTTCTCTGGTGCCAGGTGTATTGGTAGTTCTTTATGTAACATAGGGCGTGGATAATATCGCTTCGGCAATGACTAGTCAAAGAACTTGAAGGATGCAATTAGATACACCATAATCGGCAAAATGAATCAAAACACGCATCCCTTAATCCTTGCTTCTAGCTCCATCTACCGCAAAGAGCTGCTTTCTAGACTAAAAGTACCTTTTAGCATTTTTTCGCCTGATGTCGATGAAACTCGGTTACAGGGCGAAACTATTCCAGACATGGTGAAAAGATTATCCATTGCCAAAGCGCGCATTGCCTGTGAAAAAAATCCAAGAAGCGTTTGTATAGGCTCAGATGAAGTAGCAGGCCTGGATGGTGAAATTTTAGGAAAACCGCTCACCCATGAAAACGCCATCAAACAATTAACCCACATGAGTGGTAAGGAAGTTGTTTTTTATACTGGCGTGTGTGTCAGTGCTCCTTTCTTACCTTTTGAAGAATACCGCTTAAGCACCACATCCATTACTTTTAGACAGCTCACCCCTGCCATGATTGAAAATTATTTACAAAAAGAAAAACCTTATCAAAGCGCAGGGAGTTTTAAATCGGAAACTTTAGGTTCGGCCTTAATTAGCCGATTTGAAAGCGAAGATCCTACGGCGATAATTGGTTTACCGCTGATTATTCTTTCTGAGATCCTCACTCAAGCAGGCATAACCATTGTTTAGGTTTCTAGCCTTCAACGACGGTTATTAAAGGAATTTGAATATTAAGATCAATTAAAGGCCCCGCTGGCGTTTGCGGGCTTGGTGTAAAAATAGGATGATTGTCTTGGGTTATAATATCACCCATAGAAAGTGGTACTGCACTTGTCTGTGGCGAGATGCTCAAATCTGACAAACCTAATTTATCTTGAACCATATGCGTTAATTTATTCACTTCGCTATGCAATTCACTATTAATCCAATCTTTAAAATAATAATTGATCCAATTTTTAAATAAGTAACTTTTAGCATGATCAGTTAAACCTACTTGTTCATAAATGGTATCTCTAATTTGTGAGGCTGTAGCACTTAGTACACCGCCTAAAGCTAATTTTTTAATACTTAATGCATCAAGACCTTGAGATACTTCACTCACATAGCGTTTTAAATCAAATTGGGTAAAATCGTTGAGTAATGTCGTTTTTCCGTTGATATCTTGGCTCATCATCGGTGAGGGCAAATTATCTGCGATCTGACATTCTTGCCCACTTATCGTACATTTGGTTTTGTAATAGACATATTTGGCATTATTGATATGCAATTCGGTAAATGATTCTACAAATTGTGCCATCAATGGGTTTGCAACGGCATTAAACAATTTATAGCCTATGGAAATTTTTGCCCGGGTCATAAAAGCCGTAGCATCCATTACCCCAAAAACAGTCGTTAAAGAGCCATAGGCCGAAAACTCAATGGAATTAACAATCATGGCATCAACTTGTGCTTTGGTGATAGGGGCAATATATTCGGCATGGAACTCACTTGCCTTGGAACTGACATAGCTTGTCCATTTGCTTAAGGTGCTTTTGTCCGCATCAGCATGATTTTGCGCATCAAAAGTGACTCCACTGGTGTGAGAGGGCACCAATGCAGTCACTTGCGCTGCGTCTGCCGCTGTTCTGGGAAAAAGCCTGTCTTCAAAAAACCTGATAAACATAGCAACCTGGCAGATGAACCGAAATAAGTTATCAAGTTAACATCAAATTGGGGATATGTAAATAGAAAAATCGGGCCGACACGGAGATCGGCCCCTACTAGCCCATAGTGGATGCGCAACACCGAAGGTGTGCGCAGGAACTATGGGTTTGTTGATGCCGCGAACAAGTCGCGGCAAGAATTGAGAGAGAGGAGCTACACCAATTAACGCAATGTCTGCGTATTAAGCCCCAATTCTGAAGAAAGTTGCTTACTCATGCTCGCACCGACTCTGGAAGCCAATCTGTCGAGTAAACTATGGGTTGCACTGTAATCAATGATTTCTTCAACCTTGATGATTTCTCTTGCAACAAAACCGGCACTACCTAAACCGTCAACCAAGCCTAATTCTAAGGCTTTTTCGCCGGTCCAGAATAAACCGCTATAAAGCTCTTCGGGATTGCCTTTAATTCTATCTCCGCGTCCTGCTTTAACAGCGTCAATAAAGTGTTTATGCACATTATCGAGCAGGCTTTGCGCATATTTAATTTGTTCAGGATTTTCTGGTTTGAAAGGATCCATAAACATTTTATTTTTGCCCGCAGACAGTGAACGTTGTTCAACGCCGACTTTTTTCATGATATCCACAAAGCCAAATCCGGGCATTAAAACGCCAATCGATCCAACAATACTGGAAGGATTCGCATAAATTTGATCAGCACCCGCAGCCACGTAGTAAGCCCCTGAGGCACAAATATCAACGACTACTGCATACACTTTTTTCTCTTTGTGTTTTTTGCGCAATCTCATCAGTTCATCGTAAATATAAGCGCTTTGCACAGGTGTGCCGCCGGGTGAATTAATGCGCAAAATTACTGCTTTTACTTTTGGTTCATCAAAAGCGCGGCGTAAGCTAGAAGCGATTTGATCTGCCTCAACTTCTTGTCCGTGGCCAATCGTACCCATTAAATCGATGAGCGCAACATGCTCTTTAAGTACTTGTTTAGGCTTACCTTGAAACCAATAAATGGTCATAAAAAGGATATAACCAAATATGATAATTTTAAAAAATATTCCCCAACGTCTTGTACGCCGGTGCTCATCGACCGACGCTAAAAGGGCTTTTTCAACCACTTCTCGTTCCCAACTTGGAGACATATTAGCCTGTTCCTGCATAGCAGTTCCTCTTCTATTTTCTTAGGTTCTGACAATACTTTTCAAAGCCCTCTGGCATAGGGCAAGTAATGATTAACTGATAAGGTTTGTAGGGTAAGTCAATTACTAACTGATGCGCATGTAAGAACAATCGATTACAACGCTTATCTGTTGCCGGTCCCTGTTCAGCAAAACCATATTTCTCATCCCCGCAGATGGGATGCCCCATAAATTGGCAATGTACGCGAATTTGATGGGTACGGCCAGTCATCGGAGTTGCGCGCAGCAACGTTGCCTCTTCTAAATTTTCAATCACTTCAAATAGGGTCTTAGATGCTTTGCCTTCTGGGTCAACTTTTACCCTTCTTTCGCCTGATTTTAGTACAAATTTGTGTAATGGTGCATCAACTGACTTTCCACCCTTCCATTTGCCATGAACCAAGGCAAAATAATGCTTCTCTATTTTTCCCTCTTTAAGGCAGTTATGTAAATGTGTAAGCATAGCGCGTGTTTTGGCAATCATCACACAACCCGAGGTTTCTCTATCTAGTCGATGCACTAGCTCTAAAAAAGGAGCATCGGGTCGCATACCCCTGATAGCTTCAATTAAACCAAGAGATACGCCACTGCCACCATGCACTGCCAACCCCGCAGGTTTGTTGATGACTAATAATTGATCATCTTCATATAAAATCGCTTGAACTAGCACTTGACTCAGCTTGGCGCCAGGGTGATGATTCTCTTCTTCTTTCAATGACATACGAATTGGTGGAACACGAATAGTATCGCCCTTCACCAGGCGATAACTGACAGCAATTCTGCCTTTATTAACGCGTACTTCTCCTTTGCGGATAATGCGGTAAATTCGGCTTTTGGGGACGCCACGTAAAAAAGTCGATAAAAAATTATCGATACGTTGCCCTGCATGGTTTTCGCATATAACGATTTGCTGGACTTGGGTAAGTGGCTGATGACTGGCTAACATTGAGAGATTATATAACGCCCACCCATTTTTGTCCGCTTTTTTTCCCTTTAGAGATCAACTAGTTCGGTCGGTCAAAAACTGATAAAATTAATGAGTTGCTAGCACTTCTTGAATTTATAAGGCTTACTTAGCAACAGTTTTGCCATTAGGAGCGAACCATCTCGAGGCTAGGTTTAGTTTCATCTCCTGTAACAAAAAGCTTCCCCTTTGTTGGTAGATAGATTGTGTGTCCCCTTTTGGTTATGTCCGCTTTGCAAAGTGCAAATGCGTTTAACAAAATAGTTCAATGAAAAAACGATAAATAGAAATATATACAACGGAATACCATGACAAAAAGAATGTTAATCAATGCTACGCAAAAAGAAGAAATTCGAGTTGCTTTAGTAGACGGCCAAACCCTTTATGATCTTGATATAGAACACACCGGCAGAGTACAAAAAAAAGCCAGTATTTACAAAGGCAGGGTTACACGTGTTGAACCCAGCCTTGAAGCTGCTTTCGTCGATTATGGTGCTGAAAGACACGGCTTTTTACCTCTCAAAGAAGTGGCTCGAGAATATTTCAGTAACCAATATGAAGGACGGCCTCATATCCGTGATGCCTTAAGGCCTGGTCAAGAACTGATAGTTCAAGTTGACAAAGAAGAACGTGGAAACAAAGGAGCAGCACTCACCACTTTCATTGGATTGGCAGGTTGTTACTTAGTCTTAATGCCCAATAATCCAAGAGCAGGCGGAATTTCACGGCGCATTGAAGGTGAAGAACGTGATGACTTAAAAGATGCCTTGAGCCAACTTCCGTTACCTGAGGGCATGGGCCTGATTGTGCGTACGGCAGGGTTGGGACGAAATTTAGAAGAACTCCGCTGGGATTTGGATGTGTTACTTAGCCAATGGCAAGCCATTGTGCAAGCCTCCTCAAGACCTGCGCCATTCTTAATACATCGTGAAAGCGATGTCATCATCCGCGCAATTCGAGATTACTTAAGACCAGATATATCTGAAATATTAGTCGATAACCAAGAAGCTTATCAGCACGCAAAAAAACACATTGAAGTCGTACGCCCCGACTTTGCAGATAGAGTAAAACGTTATCAAGACGCTATCCCTTTATTTAATCGTTTTCAAATTGAGAGCCAAATAGAATCCGCTTTTAAGCGAGAAGTGGCTTTGGAAAATGGCGCCTCTATTGTAATTGATCCTACTGAAGCACTCATTGCCATAGATATTAACTCAGCCAGAGCAACTGAAGGCTCAGATATTGAGGAAACGGCATTACAAACCAATCTAGTGGCCGCCAAAGAGATCGCCAGACAGCTTCGTCTTCGAGATATTGGTGGTTTGATTGTCATCGACTTTATTGACATGAATTCTTCTCGAAACCAACGGATGGTTGAAAACCAGCTCAGAGAAGAGTTAGCGTCTGATAGGGCCCGTATCCAACTGGGGAGAATTTCCCGTTTTGGATTATTAGAAATGTCACGCCAAAGATTACGTCCTTCCTTAGGAGATACCAGCGGTGTTTCCTGTCCACGATGTGAAGGCCAAGGCACTATTCGCAACATTCAATCTTTAGCTTTAGCGCTGATGCGCGTCATCGAAGATGAGGCGATGAAAGAAAACACTCGCCAAGTGAATGTCCAAGTACCGGTAGACTTAGCAGCTTATTTGCTTAATGAAAAACGTCAAGCTGTGATGACGCTGGAAGAAAGACATCACCTTCGTATTTTAGTTTTACCTAATCCACACTTGGTAACGCCTCAATATGAAGTCGTAAGAATACGTGAGGATGACAGCGAGCAAGGTGAATTACCAAGCTATAAACAAATCACACAAGTTGAAACAAAGACCGAAGACTTTGCAAGAACTAAACAAATCGAAAAAACAGATGAACCTGCTATCAAACATATTACCAGCATGACACCTGCGCCAGTGCAAATACAGCGCGATAAAGGGCTCATCAGACGAATTTGGACTGCCGTTTTTGGAAGCACTGAATCCACAACACGACGTCCAAAGTCTACGACAACCTCTACAGCAAGCGAGCGCCCAACAGGTCGTCACCATCAACATTCTCGTAGACGTCATCACCAAAGAGGGGAACATGGTCGAGATAGAGACCGTGAACGCAATGCACGACAAGACCGTCATCATGAAAGAGGTGAACGTGGTGAGCGCGGTGAGCGCCAAGAAAGACACGAACGTCATCATGATAGAGCTGAACGTGGTGAGCGCCAAGAACGACATGAACGTCATCATGAGAGATCTGAACGTGCCGAACGTCATGAAAGTAGAGAACACCATCATGAAAGATCAGAACAACGCCATGATAGATCAGAGCATCGTCATGAGCGTGGTGAGCAACGTGACAGAGGTAGACGCGGCAACCGCAATCGCCGTCAAGGTGGTCAACGACGTGATGACAGATACCAACGTGAAACTGTAGAAGCACCACAAATAGTTGAAACGCCCATAGTGGCTACTGCCCCAACACACACACCAGTCGAGGCACCAAAACCTGCCATTCAAGAAGTTGCAGCACCTGCACCCGTCGTGAAAAAACCCGTGCCGCTTCCTGAGCTATCTACACCTGAAGCAATTGCAAGCCGTAAAAAGCAAGATGCAACCAGCTTTGTGAAGTTATCACCTGAAGAAAAAGAGCGCACGATGGTGACGATACAGGAGTCTAGTGTTAGCCCAGAGTCTCATCACTATACTTTAATTACAACTAAGAAAACTGAGGTTAATAGCCCAGCGAAGACTCACAGTGCACCACGGATAACGACAACTGTTTCACCTGACACCATGGTATCTTGGGATGATTCTTCAGCAGCACAACCTCAATCTCATCAAACATTAAACCAAGTGGTGACTAAACAAGGTACAGTGGCTCGTAAAGAAGAAAAGCCTACTCCTGCACCTTCTTATGAAACCATCGTCGAAGACGAGCACCACTAGCACTTACACAACGGGGGAGCACTCCCCCGTTTTCACACTCTATTGAAACCGCATTTTTTGTTTGTGCCCAACGTGGTGACAAACCTTAACACCTTGTGGCTGTGTTTGTTGTGCTTGTTGTGTTTGCCATTGAAAAGTGATGTTCACATGTTGGCAATTGGGATGACGTTTTAGAACATCTTCAACAAAACTATCAAGCGCTTTTTGCATTTGAGCAGCACAAGGATGATTAACTGGAATACCCATTTTATCTAGCGGCAACATTACTTTGGGAGTTTTCCCTGCATCGCCTTGTGGATTTTGTTGCACTACTTGAGGTCGTGCGGGCACCTCTTTTTTAACAGATTGCACAGCTTGAGGTTGTGCGGGCACTTCTTTTTTAACAGGTTGCACTGCCTGAGGTTGCACGGGCACTTCTTTTTTAACCGGAGGTGGCGGCAAGGGTCTTCCTTTGGGCGGTGGGGGTAATGGTCTTTTTAAAGCCGTCGGTTGACGATTTTCTGTTAACTTAACAGCAGCAGGTTTCGGTAACTCGGGTTGTTTTTGCTGTTGTGCTACGGGTTTTTTTAATCTTTCGTTTAGCTCCTGCATAAAATCTTTAGGTGCAGCTTTTACTGGTGCAGATGTTACTGGTGCAGCTGTTGCCGGTATAGCTTTTGCCGGTGCAACTTTTGCTGGTGCTGGATTAACCGGTTGAGCTTTTTGAACAACCACAGCCTCTTGGCCTTTTAAAGGTGTTATCATTGGGGGTGGTAATACAGGATCTTGCAGCGTATACCATCTTTTTCGATCAAACTGTCTTCTATAGACATCTGCATGGCTATAATCCCTACCTTTTACAAGTTTATTCGTGTGCTGCCACCAATCGTTAAATGAAGTAAAAAAATCATTGGTGAAGTTATATAAATCGTTTGGTGATAAGGGTAATCCTTTTGCCGAAAAGGCAGCTACATTTTTTTTGTCTGAAAATATTTCTTTGGTAATTTGTTTTGCTGGCACATGCGTGCAGGTATATTCTGCAAATTCGGTTGCTAATGCATAAGCTTCACTGTCTTCATATTTTTCAGGCGAAATATGTTCTTTACTAAATAACTGGAAATAGGGATTTTTAGCATTACACAATTCAAAAATCAGCGTTTCAAACATGTCTTTGAAAGAAGCATTTTCAGCAGCAATTTTGATGCGTCTTGTTAGGGTTTTCTTATTACCACTAATAACACCTTGTTCTTCGTACGAACCGCCCGTTGCTGTCTCTTGCCTAGAAACAAAATCGACAGTTATAGGACCATTCACTGTTGCGCTTTCTATTAAATTTTTAAGCGCTGGGATTTGGGGGATAAGCTCGATCACAGCAGAAAACCATTGTTGTAAAATAGGTGAATGTTCAATATTTAATGTCAGATTTTGGTACTTCATAATATGTTAGCCAACTTTATATAAATAGAATTGGGTAACTTTAAAGGCTGTAAATTTTTTTTGTACAAAATTCAGATAAGCTGTTGGAAAATTCTGGCAAAAGGCTTAACAAATCCTTGGTAACTGCTCGCCTGAAAAGAGTGTGAGCGTTCGCGAAGTTTTAAAACTGGTTTTCAAGACCACTTTACCAGGGGAATGATTCACCTTAGGTAAAACATGACCAATACATTCAGCCATGGCACCATCGGAAAATTTACGCAAACAAGCAATCGTTTGAGAAGCAACATCGGCAGGGCAAAATACGATCATTCTCCCTTCATTGGCTACATATAAGGGATCAATGCCAAGGATCTCACAGCCTGCATGGACCGCTTGGCTAATGGGAATTTTATCTTCTTGTATTTCAAAGGTAAGGCGCGCACTGTCGGCCAACTCAATAAGTGCACCAGCAAGCCCTCCTCTGGTTAAATCACGCAAACAATGAGGTGTAAGCTGTTCATTAAATAACTGTGAAACTTGCCCCCATAAAGGAGCACAATCACTTTCTATGGGCGGCTCAAATTGATAATTGTTTCGTTGGCTTAATACAGCAAGTCCATGCCGACCAATATCACCACTTATAATGATGGCATCGCCAGACTGAATTTTATCAGGGGCAATAACATATTCTGGTGGTAATGCACCAATACCGGTGGTATTGATATAAAGCCCTGCACTAGCAGTTCTTTCAACGACTTTGATATCACCTGAGACTATGGCAATGTTATTTTCAATCGCTGCTTGGCGCATATGTGCAACCACTTTAACAAGCACCTCACTACTGAGCCCTTCTGTGAGAATAAAGCCACAGGTTATGTATAATGGTTTTGCGCCACACATCGCTAAATCGTTAAGCGTACCAATCACAGCAAGTTTGCCGATGTTACCGCCTGGAAAAAATAAAGGATCAACAACATAACTGTCCGTTGATACGGCAATTCTTTCGGATGGCAACTTTAACATAGCGCCATCATGTTGCTGCTGCAAAATAGGATTGTTGAAAGCCGGACGGAAAATACCCTCCAGCAATTGCTGCGTTAAACGCCCGCCAGCACCATGCGCCATGGTAATAATAGGATATTGAGAAAACGGGAAAGGACATTGAAATCCTACATCAGACGTATTCATGATCATCTCTACTATAACGAAAATAAGCAGCACAGGCTCCTTCAGTGGATACCATGGGAGCACCTAATGGCGTTTCGGGAGTACATGCTTTTTTAAAAGCTGGGCATTGCGAAGGTTTTTTGAGTCCTTGTAATATTTCACCACTAATGCAAATGGCGTTCTCGGCGCTATTTTGTACGTCCCTTATAGGGAAACGATTATTGGCATCAAAATAAGCATATTTTTCATTGATGACAAAAGCACTTTTCGCAATATTCCCGATACCACGCCAAAGACTGTCAGTTTCATCGAATACTTCAGCTAAAAGGTTTTTTGCATAGCTGTTGCCTTGAGGATGAACTAAGCGAGTATATTGATTTTCAACTATTGCTATTTTTTTCTCTAATTGTAGAACACAATGCAAAATGCCTTGTAAAATATCAACTGGTTCAAAACCGGTTATTATAATAGGAACATGATATTTTTTGGCAATAGGATAATAGGCTGCATCCCCCATGATCGTGCAAACATGTCCTGCTGCAAGGAACCCTTGAACTTGATTTAAAGGTGATTGCAAAATATATTCCATGGCTGGCGGCACTAACACTAATGATGTTAAAACAGAAAAATTTTTAAGGCCAAGTATTGCTGCTTGTTTAATTGCCATTGCATGCATGGGGGCTGTGGTTTCAAAACCAACAGCAAATAGTATGACTTCTTTATCTTTATTGTTAAGCGCAAGTTCAATGACTTCTAAGGGAGAATAGATCATTCTGATATCTGCCCCCTTTGCTTTTAGGGCAAGTAAATCCTCACGACTTCCTGGCACACGTAACATATCACCAAAAGTGCAAAAAATAACTTTAGGGTTACTTGCTATGTCCATAGCATGATCAAGCGTACGTTTAGGGGTCACACACACGGGGCAACCAGGGCCATGGATGAGCTCAATTTTATCAGGTAATAAATCAAATAATCCAAACTTAGCAATAGAATGTGTTTGCCCACCACAAATTTCCATGATTTTCCATTCTTGGGTGGTAATGGCTTTAATTTGTTTGGACAATTTTTCTACATAATCAGGAGAACGAAATTCAGTTTGATATTTCATCTGTTTCTCCTAATTGTGCTAAGGCATGCATTAATTCGTTGGCTTGTTCCTCGTTTATAATACTGATGGCAAAACCTACGTGCACGACAACATAATCCCCTACTTTTGCATCGGGAGTAAAACAAAGCGATACACTTTTGCTAATGCTGCCAAAAGCAACTTTGGCTTGTGTAAGCAGCGCATTTGAATTATCTATTTCAATTACTTTTCCTGGAATACCTAAACACATATATTGGTTCCATTTTTCATCTCATCGTAGGGGCGCAGCCTGTCTGCGCCCATCAAATCTTAGTTCAATTAATTTCTGTGCTTACAATACCTAACAACCACTTTCTATAAATATTGAACATGTATTCATTATGGGCGCAGACAGGCTGCGCCCCTACAAAGATTTAAATGCCATTTATTTGCATTTTTATTTTATGCTTCCCCAAAGTATTGATAAGCAAGTGCTTGCCCAACCGATAAAGCCCCATCATTGGGCGGCAATAGTTTTGCACAGTATACGTGATAGCCAGATTGGCGCAAACTTTCAAAGGTTAACTCAGTTAACAGTTTATTTTGGAAGACCCCACCACTTAAAATAATTTGCTGGCAATCAAATTTGCTAGCAATCTTACAAATCACATCGGCACACCAACGATGAAATTGCCAAGCTATCGAAGGAAAGGCAATTTGTTGAGAAATATCTTCTAAAAGCGCAAGCAGCATTGGACGCCAATCAATAACCAGTTTATTTTCGCCTTCAATGAATACAACCGGATAGGATTTTAAAGCCTGACTTTGCGTGGTTGCTAATTGCTCAACATAGCTCGCTGCTTGGCCTTCATAGGTCATTTTGGCCATGCCACCTAGCAAGAAAGCTATTGCATCAAAAAGCCTTCCCATACTAGTGCAAGCTGGGTTTTGAAAGCACCCTTTTAAAAGAGCTAAGAAGACTTTTTTTTCTGATGAAGGAAAGCAGTGCAATAAATGCGCAGGAAACATTTGCCAACAATCTTCATTAAATATTGTATATAATAAACTTAATGCAACACGTCTTGGCTCTCGAATAGCCATTTCCCCGCCAGGCAAGTAAAATGTCGCTAAAGTAGCGACGTGATCACAGGTTTTATCGATATAAAATGTTTCGCCACCCCACAGTTTTTGATCCAAACCTAAACCTATGCCATCCCAAGCAAAACCAAGTACTGGTTTTCTTAAGCCATGCTCTGCCATGACGGCAAAAACATGCGCTATATGATGCGCAACTAAATAAGGAGGTTCTTGATAGGTGTGAGCTAATACCGTTGAAGCATATTCATGATGTTTATCACCAATAAACTTTGACTTCGGGGCTATGTTTAAATAATTTTCTACCGTTTTTTGAAATCGATCAATGGATTTTTGGCTAGACAAATCGCCAATATAAGCACTGATATGCATTTGATTATTAACATGCAGGGCAACTGTGTTTTTTAAATGACCACCAAGGCTGATAGTAGAGTGATTACCAGATGGCAATGAAAAGCTAAAAGGAACAAAACCTCTTGCTCTTCTAATAAACTGGATCTCGGTATTCACGACATGCATAACACTATCTTCCAAAGGATGAATAATGTCTCTATCGTTCAATAGCCACAGATCTGCCACATCTTGCAAACTTTCTAATGCTTGTTCATTAATAAATTCAATGGGATCGTCACTTAGATTACCACTGGTGGCAACAAGTGGCTCGTTTAAAGATGATAACAATAAATGATGAAGAGGCGTATATGCTAACATCATTCCACAAAACGAAGAATCTGGTGCCACCCACGAGGACAAACTATATTGTGGATTTTTATGAGCCAAAACTATAGGTGCCTGGGGTGATCTAAGCGCTGCTTTTTCAATTTCATTTAAACTACACAGCGCTAAAGCTTGTTCTAGATCTCTGACCATTACTGCAAAGGGTTTATGGGGTCGTTGTTTTCGCGTTCGCAACGTTTGCACAGCCACATCATTCGTTGCTAAGCACATTAAATGAAAACCGCCCATTCCCTTAACAGCAACAATTCTCCCGCGACGTAAAGCATCACAACAAGCGATGATGGCTGCTTGATGTACTGCAATGGGTTTTTTAGTTTTGTCTGTTAACCAAAGCTGAGGACCACAATCATGACAGGAAATCGTTTGCGCATGAAAACGTCTATCATAGGAGCTAGTATATTCCTCATCGCAAGCTTTACATAAAGGGTACTTTGCCATTGAGGTGTTTTTTCTATCATAAGGAAGCTTAGATGTTATCGTAAAACGAGGGCCACATTGCGCACAGGTGATAAATGGGTAATGAAAACGTCGGTTGCTATTATCATATAATTCTTCAACACAAGTTTGACAAAGTGCAATATCCGGGCTAATCCCGCCTTGTAAAAAAGTTTGGCCTTCACTTTGTATAATGGCAAAATCGCTTTCTGGAAAAACTGCCAGCTGCTTTTTAGTGATAAGTTGCTGACCATAGGGAAGCAAAAAACGATTCAGTTTTCCTATTGCTTCATGTAAATCAGCTGTTTTGCCTTGCCACTCTAATAAAACCTCGCATTCTTTATTTTGAACCCATCCAGTTAATTGTTGTTGTTTAGCAATGTTATGCAAAAAGGGACGTAAGCCTATGCCCTGCACCACGCCCGACAAGGTTAACCGGTAACGTTCTACAAGATCAGGCATCCAAAAACTCAATAGAAACTAATGTGATCTGTTGTGCTTTGATTGAATCTAAATCATTTTCAGCTGTTATAACAATCTCGGCATCCTGAGCAATGGTTTCTTTGAGTAGCGGGTTAAGGTGTTCAAGAAAATGCGTTGTTGTGATGTTTGCTAACGTACCAATACTAAAATGCAACTTAGTAACTTTTGTTGCTTTCTCAAGCTTGGCAATTTCCTCAATTTTATCGATAAATTGTCTAAACAAATGATACTCATGCATGATCATCCCCTTAAAATTTTTTGCACTTCTTTATAGATCGAGTCAACAAAAGTGTCAAATTGAGCTACTACCGGTAATGACAACCCTTCGCCTACACTGAAATTAGCTCCTTCCATACCAAAGATAATGAGTTTATCTGGTAAGCTATTCAAATTATTGGCAATTTCAAGTATTTGAGAAAGATCAAAAGTATGCGTTGATGATCTACAACTTTGAGCTAGCTCGTTAAGCAAATTCTCCTCCAAGCGAAATATAGTCCCACTTTTCGCACCAGAGGTAATTGCATCGATTAAAATAACACAAGCATGATTCGCAAAAATATCTATTAAGCTTGAAACATCTCCTAAAATAGATCTCATTTTAACTGTGGGTAAACGTTTTTTTAAAGCCTCAATAGCAAGAGGCCCTACACTGTCATCCCCTCTATCCGGGTGTCCTATGCCAACAAGAATAAGATCATGACGCATGATGCAGATGTAGCTTTAAAAAGTGTGTCGCACAAGAAATGCAAGGATCGTAATTTCGAATTGCCTGCTCGCACAACCATATTAGTTTCTCTTGAGGTAAATGAAAGTTTTTTTCTACAAACTCTTTTAAATCTTTTTCAATAGTGTATTGATTTTGAGATGTTGGCGGCACAATCTTGGCATCTTGAATCACCCCTTGTTCATCAATATGGTAACGATGATACAGGCTTCCTCTAGGAGCTTCGGTTATCCCATATCCTATCGCCTTTTTCGGTTTCACCTCAACAAAAGGATGTTGAATTGGTTTAAAGATCTCTAAAATGCGGATAGCCTCGTCAAAAGCGTACAATATCTCCAAGCTTCTCACGATAATACTGCGAAATGGATTGGTGCAGTGGGGTTCAAAATGGATGCTATCTGCCGCTTGCAAGGTAATTTTTGATAGCTTTTCACGGTTCAGATTATAACGCGCCATCGGCCCCAGAAAATAATTCTCTCTGTTTTTTAATTTGGCATGTAAAGCATTTGAATGAGGCACCTGAAATTCTTCTATATGATGATCAAACTCGCTTACAGAAATATCCAAACCCTTATTTGAAATAATTTTACCACGCGCCATCGGATATTCATCTGGGTGAGATAGAGAAACAAATTCATACGATTTATTAAAATCAGGGTATTCAAATTGACCTAACCAAGCAATGGCCTGCAAGGCTTTATCTCTTGCTTGCAATAATTGATTTTTCAATTTCTGCAAATCATTCACTGAAGGCCATTTATAAAATCCACCAACACGAATATTAATAGGATGAACTTCCCTGCCCCCTATAACTTGTACAATCTGATTACCGCTCTTTTTCAAAAACAGCCCATCTTTAACAATCTCGGGGTGTACTTTAGACATTTGTATTGCATCATCAAGTCCTAATAGATCGGGAGCGTGCAGCATGTAAACATGTAAAGCATGACTTTCAATCCATTCACCACAGTATAATAACCGTCTAAAAATCTGTATCTCTTCAGGGATGTTTACGCCTAATGCCTGCTCCATGGCACTGACAGCACTCATTTGATAGGCTATAGGACAAATGCCGCAGATCCTAGAAGTAATATCGGGTGCCTCTAAAAAATGACGCCCACGCATAAAAGCTTCAAAAAAACGAGGGGGTTCAAATATTTTTAGTTTTACGTCTTTAACTTCTTGACCATCAATTTCAATATAAAGAGCACCTTCCCCTTCTACCCGAGCTAAATAATCTACTTGCACAGTCCGCGATTTAATCCCTGCTTTAACAGGAATTTCTTTAATATCAGGTTTTTTAGGATCACTCATAATCTTTGCTTACAGTTGTAAACGGTTCTGCATTAGCATTAAAATTTCTCAATAAATGCAATGTTTGCCATTTGGGTACATTTAGTTCTTTATCAAACCACTGAGCAAGCGCTTTAGGGTTAGCGGTTTCTTTGGGTCCATAGCACCCATAACAACCTCGAGAATAAGTTGGACATAATGCACCACACCCCGCATGGGTAACTGGCCCTAAGCATGCCACGCCTTGGGTAACCATAATACAAGGGTTACCTCTTTGCTTACATTCAATGCAAACTGCCCCCTTTGGAATGTTGGGCCTCTTGCCTAGCAAAAAGCTGCGACAAACTTCTAAGAGTTGATATTTGTTAATAGGACAACCTTGTAATTCAAAATCCACCTTAACATGTTCGGCAATTGCAGTTGAGGTGGATAAGGTAGAAATAAGCTCTGCTTTTGGATAAACAAGCTTAACGAAATCCTTTACATTCGTAAAATTACGCAGCGCTTGTATGCCGCCACTCGTAGCACAAGCCCCAATAGTCACTAAATGGGTAGACTGACTACGAACCCATTTTATTCTTTGAAGATCTTCTTCTGTGGTTATAGAGCCTTCTACCAGCGATAAATCAAAAGGACCTTGTGCGTTTTTTTTACTGGCTTCCATAAAATAAGCAATTTCTAAATTTTCGCTGAGTTTTAGAAGTTCGTCTTCACAATCCAATAAACTCAATTGACAACCATCACACGAAGCGAATTTCCAAACGGCTAATGTAGGCTTACTTTTATCCATACTAAAGCTCTTTCTTAAAGAAAAAGGGTTCTATTTCTTTAAAATTCATCACTGGCCCATCCTTGCAGATAAAGAAGGGTCCCCATTGACAATGACCGCAGTGACCAATACCACATTGCATGTTGCGCTCCATCGAAAAATATATATTATTTGTGGGTACATTTGCTTCTTGCAAAGCATAATAGCTAAAGCGCATCATGATTTCAGGACCACATAACATCACCAGGGTATTTTCACCGTCTTTTACAGCTTGAGGAATAAACTGTGTGACTACCGCAATATTTCCTGACCAATTTTTAGCATGATCAACAGTAATGGTTACATTTATTTTCTTTTGCCAACTTTTTATTTCATCTTGAAAAATAAGATCATCTGGCGTACGTGCACCATAAATAAGATCAATACTTTCATAATCGTTTATTTGTGCTAACAATGCGTATATTACTGAACGTAACGGCGCCACGCCGATGCCACCGGCAATCAGTAAGACACGCATACCTTTTGCTTGCGCTAAAGGCCAAGGGGTGCCAAAAGGGCCTCTTAATGTTACCAACTCATTTATTTTCAATTGCTGCAAATTATTGGTTACTTGGCCTACCATGCGAATGGTATGTGAAAATTGCTCTGTATTATTAGGATCTGAACTTATAGAAATAGCCGCCTCGCCTATCCCAAAGGCACTGAGCATGTTAAATTGACCTGGTTTAAACACAAATGGGCTATTTTGTTTTGTCGCAAGTATAAGCGTATAAACATCATGAGATTCTTGTTTCACTTCTTTTATACGAAAACTTTGAGGAAAAGAGCTTAGGGTCATTGCTTTTTCTCATACACATCAAGAAGTTGTAATCTTGTCGCATTTAGCCGAGCAATTAATAATTGTGCAAATCGCTTCATCAGTTTTAAACCCATTTCAGGTTTTTTATCTAATTTTTCTCTTAAACATTTGCCGTTAATCATAATGGTTCGCGTAGGCTCTGTGGCTATCGCTTCAAATGACCATTTGAATGGCGGGAATAGCCATGACCATCCTAAAAACTCCCCTTCACTGATGGTCTGTATGACTTTGCTTTCATGATGTGTTATTGGCAAGCAAATAGCCACTTTACCTGCACGAATCAGATAAAATTCATCGGCAGGAGAATTTTCTTTGGCAATAATATCATCCTTGTGAAAAACTTTATTTTGCGCACACCCACTAATAAAATTAATATCTTCATCGCTAAAATCTTTAAAGAAATGATGTTCTTTTAATATTTGATTAATATTTTTCATATTATTCATCACCTCTTGTTAGGGCTGTATATTCTTCGGTAATATCTATCCCAACAGGACACCAGGTGATACACCGACCGCAACCTACACAACCTGATGTGTCGAATTGATCATACCAGCTGGCAAGTTTATGGGTGATCCATTGCCGATAACGTGATTGCGCTGAGGATCTAACCGGGGTTTGAT
The DNA here is from genome assembly GCA_018241965.1 of Pseudomonadota bacterium. Lineage (GTDB taxonomy): Bacteria > Pseudomonadota > Gammaproteobacteria > Berkiellales > Berkiellaceae > Berkiella. The sequence goes on from JAFECS010000038.1 coordinate 41,196, forward strand.
GCACAGCTGAATATTCTTGAGAGAAACAAGTATCCCAATGTTTAATATGCGTTGCATTTTGCTTAGCTAAATCGCTGACAACTTCTTCGCGCGAGCAAAAGCAAGTTGGGCATGCAAGCGTACAGTTCGCGCAATTAATACATCTTTGCGCCACCTCATTCCAATGATCACTATCATGGGCCGCATAGAGCTTTTCTTTGATATTAAGCGTGTTCATTTTACGCCCCATGTGACTTGCAGTATGTGCCAGCATATTCTTTTTGGCATCAAACTCGTTTGGTGTTAATTCATCCATCGGCAAGGTATCAAAAATTTCTTGGCCCTTAATGCTTCCTGCTTCGAGAATAAAATAATGTTCATTCTCATTGATGATTTCACTTAGATTTAAGTCATATGCTAAAGTTACTTCAGGGCCAGTATTCATGGAAACACAAAAACAAGTATTGGCAGCCGTGTGACAATTAAGCGCAACAATAAAAGCCTTCTGGCGTCTTTGTTTATAATGTTCGTTGATATATTGCCCCTGAATAAACACTTTATCTTGAATGTGAATAGCATGTAATTCACAGGATCTGACACCGATAAAGGCCATTTTTTTAATGTTATCGATTGAGAGGGTTTGCACATCGCCCTGTTTAGAAATTTGATAGCTCTTTTCTTTGGCAACAAATAAAAATTCTTTAAAACTTCTGTTGCCAATGTTATAACCAAAATAGGCATTATCGTTACGCTTTTTTAGCCGATAAGTCCCTTTTTCTTGAAAATCAGACCACCCTTGCGGTAAGTCTTGTGCTGTTTGAATATGATCATAGGTAATGCAATTATCTGTTAACTTAGGTCCAATAAGATCAAACCCGGCTTTTTGTAATGAGGAAAAAAGCAAGTTTAAATCTTGGGCTTTGAGCTTACCTTTTTTGTTAGCTTTCATGGTGCTTTATATCCAAAATGTGCAAGCTGCCAGCAACATGCCCATTGCTCGCAAAATCCAGGTTTGCTTAGGGATCAAAAATAAGCCCACTCGCATCGCTAAAAGTTGAAGTGCCAAAGTTGCACTCATAAACCCTAGCGCATATTGCCAAATAGAAACAGTAGCTGGCATTTCTGCACCATGCGCAAACCCATGGCACAAAGCAAATGAGCCTATGAGTATCAGTAAGAATATTGAGGGAAGATGGTTTGGAAAAGATGCACACAAACCTAATACCAGCACCGATAAGGTGATCCCTAGTTCAGCTAAAGATAAGTGTACGCCAAGCGCCCCGATGACACCGCCCATAATCATCATGCCTACAAAGACGGCCGGATAAAGCCAGCGCTTATTTTTTTGACTCGCTATCAAACCAACGGCAATCATTGCTAACGCATGATCCATACCCGTTAATGGGTGTAAAAAGCCGGCTTCAAATCCTTGATAGCCTAAATGATTAGGGTGGGCAAAACAGGTAAGGGGGAGAAGAAGACTAAGAAAAAAGTAATTTTTTATTTTGCTCATAACTCATCCTTAAGTAGGGGCGCATCCTGTATGCGCCCATCAAATCTTTGCTCTTTATGGGCGCATCGCCCCTACAAAGATTAAAATTTCATGATGGGAATTTTATTATTCCTCATCACTACTTATTTTACGCGCCTCTTCTTCTAACATTACCGGAATATCATCTCGAATAGGAAACCCTAGCTTATCTAATTTACAAATAAGCTCATTGTTTTCTTTTTTATAAAGGAGGGGTTGCTTGCAAATTGGGCAAGCGAGAATGTCGAGTAGCTTTTTGTCCACTGCGTAATCTCCGTAATATTTGTTCCATCATTTCTATTGGTAGTTTAACTTCTAAACGTACGACAAAAATATTGCCTTGTTCACATCGTTGACATTTTACGGCATCTTTTTCCGTCATTAAAATCGGATAATTATCATCAAAAGTAAGATCTTTATTTGAATAGGCATGATGATCACTAAATCGATGTTCTATTAATTTAATGCCTTTGTCTCGCAACATATTAAAAAATCTTTCAGGATGGCCAATACCCGCAACAGCATGTACTTTCTTTCCAATAAAATCATCCAGTGTTTGCTGACTATGGCTGTCGTTTAGCTTTGTAACCGTATTCGCTAATTGCGTTTGCATCGCCCATTCATTTTCCAGCGCTTTACCATTTGCGACGATAAAATCTACCCGTTTAAGACGTTGTGGACTTTCTCGCAAGGGGCCAACTGGCAAGCAAAAGCCATTGCCAAAGCGTCTTTGGGCATCAATAACGGCAATTTCAATATCTCTTTGAAGACGATAATGTTGTAAGCCATCATCGCAAATAATCACATCTACCTTGGGAAAATGTTTTTCAATAAAGGGAAGCGCTAAAACACGTGAACGACTTGCAAGAACGGTGATGTCTTTACAAGCACTTGCCATCCATAAAGCTTCATCTCCCACCTTTTTCACGTCAGAATTTGTATCAACTTGGCTGATCTCATTTTTGTTTAAGGAGCTGGCATAACCATGCATTAATATAGCGGGTGTATAACCCTGTTTGTGCAAATAATTGGCCAAGTAGGCAACCAGCGGTGTTTTACCAGTTCCTCCCACGGTGATATTACCTACAATAATTAACGGAATTTTCGCGCTAGTTGGTCCTTTACCTCGAAAATAATAATATCGCAAAAGTGAAATTAATTGAAAAAGCCAAGACAAGGGCAAAAGTAAAAAATGTATCAGCGTTCTTGTATGCCAAAATTGAAGCAACTTCAATGTGAAAGCTTGTTTCATTAAGCATTTACCACTTTAATCGAGGGATCTTGGTATTGCATAACTCTTAACGAGGCATACACGCCATTTAAACTCATTAGCTCTTCGTGCGAGCCCATTTCAATGATTCGCCCTTTGTCGATAACAATAATGCGATCTGCTTTTTCAATCGTAGAAAGTCGGTGCGCAATCACCAACGTTGTGCAACAAGCCATCAATTTCTCTAGGGCTTCTTGAATATAACGTTCTGATTCTGTATCCAAGGCACTTGTTGCCTCGTCTAGAATTAAAATGGGGGCTCTTTTCAAAATAGCTCTGGCGATGGCTATACGCTGACGCTGCCCTCCTGATAGTCTGACGCCATTTTCACCAATGATGGTATCAAAACCTTGTGGTAAATTTTCAATAAACTCTTTGGCATGGGCAGAAATAGCGGCATTGATAATGTCTTGTGAAGTGACATTATCACAGCCATAGGCAATATTTTTAGCAACTGTATCATTAAACAAAGTGACATTTTGAGACACGATAGCAATCTGTTGTCGTAAAGTGGCTAAGGGTAATTCCATAATGTTAATACCATCGACAAAAATTTCACCCTTGGCATCATAAAAACGTGGCAATAAGTTTACTAAGGTGGATTTACCACCCCCTGAACGCCCCACCAATGCGATGGTTTCACCGGCTTTGACTTCAAAAGAGATATCTTTTAGCACAGATTCTGCTTGCGGTCCGTAGGTAAAACTAATATTACGATAAGCAACATTACCAGCTGGGAAGCGTAACGTTGATGTTCCATTATCCAGTTCAGGTGCTTCATCTAAAAAGGCAAAAATACTTGCCGCCCCTGCAATGCCCTTTTGAATATTATTATTAAGCTTGGTGAATTCTTTAATAGGACGCAATAAAGCAATCATGGAAGTCATCATGGCAGCAAAAGCACCAGGGCTGATAGAAGTACGTAATGCATCTTCAGGGCTCAGTGTTGCTAAATACACGGTGACAGCCAAAGCCATCGAACCAATAATTTGCACCATGGGCACACTTAAAGCAGAAGTGGCAATAAGCTTCATTTCTTGACGACGATTACGTTGCAGTACCTGTTCAAAACGCTTTGTTTCAAATGCTTGCCCACCAAAGGCTTTAATAACTTTTTGCCCTTCAATGGCTTCTTCAGCGGCATGGGTCACATTCCCCATTGAATCTTGAATACGTGAACTCACCCCACGTACACGTTTACTCACTACATGCATCACCCCAATCATGATGGGGATGGTCACAAAAAATAAAAAGGTTAAACGCCAACTAATTGAAAGCATCACTGCTATCAAAGCAATAACCGTAAATGATTCTCTCACTAGCGTGGTTAATGCATCAGAACTGGCATTAGCGACTTGTTCAACGTTATAAGTAATTTTTGATAATATTTCACCACTGGTCGTGCGGTCATAATAGGAAGTGGGCAGTTTTAATAAGTGAGAAAACATTTCTTGTCTAAAAGTCATAACAACATTTCTGCCCACCCATCCCATAAAAAAAGTGGATAAAAAAGTAGCTAAGCCTCTGATGACAAAGATCCCGATAATGACAAAGGGGATCCAATGAATAAAAGTTTTGTTATGATTAACAAAGCCTTCATTCAAAAGCGGCTCTAGTAATTTAATCATACCGGCATCGACTGCGCCGTATAAAATATTTCCTAAAATGGCTAACACAAAAGCGTAGCGATAAGGCCAAACATAGGATAATAAACGTCGATAAACCGCTTGGCTGGAGTAACCGGATGTGGAAGTCATTGTTTGTGTTAAACCTACTGCATTTGAATTACTTTTGCGCAATGATTTGTACTTTATTTACTCCCAATTGTGAAGCAACTTCCAGTACACTAACCACTGCTTGATGTGGGGCCTTTTTATCACCTGCAACGACAATGGCAAGTGATTTATTTTGTTCAAGCTTCGACGCTAATACGCGCTTTAGCTTTTTAGGTTCATTCCCTAACGGATTTCCATTGAGGTAATACTCACCCTTAGCATCAACCCCAATTTCAAGGGTATTACCTTCTTTTGTGAGCGCTTGCACATCTGCTTTGGGTAACTGCACATCTAGTTGGGTAGCACCCTTAAATAGACTGGTTGATACCACAAAGAAAAGCAGCAACATAAAAACCACGTCAATAAACGGGGTTAGATCTATTCCTGCCTCTTCCTGTTTTCTTTCACTAAATTTCATTACCCAATCCCTGGTGATCCCCGCGTTCCGCTTCCTGCTTCGCCAAAGGCTTCGCAGGACAAGGCGCTACACGCGGGGCTATTATACGCCGCAGCTGCCGCTGCGGGGAAGTTTATTTTCTTATATAACTTTAGCTTTCTGCGCGATCTAGTTTGCGTACTGTCATAGTGGGGCCTAGCGCTTTTAACCCATCTATAAGCTTTTGAGCTTCTTTTTCAAGTTTTGCAGCAAACTCATCTATTCTACGTCTAAAATAGCGATGAAACATTAAGCTAGGTATCGCAATAAAAAGACCAAATGCTGTTGTTAATAAAGCTTGCGCGATGCCTCCCGCTAATGCTTCAGGATCCGGATTTCCGCCCAATACAGCAAAAATTTGAATCATCCCTAAAACCGTACCCAAAAGACCAAGTAACGGTGCGGCAGAAGCGATAGTTCCCAAAGTATTGAGGTACCTTTCCAACTCAACAATGACTTGGCGCCCCTGATCTTCCATGCGTGAACGCATAGCGGTGATCCCTTGCTCACTGTGTTGCAGACCTTTGGATAAGATATGTCCCAGTGGACTTTGCACAGCCAATTCACTTAAGCGTATAGGTTTACCCTCACGCATAGAAAGACTACGTAAGATATGTTGAACTAAATCTGGCGGTATTATTTTTGGCTCTCGCAGTACCCAAAATCGCTCGGCAATAATTGCCAAGGCAATAATGGAACATCCCAAAAGCGGGAACATTAACCAGCCTCCTGCCAGTAGTATGTCAATCACCTTATATCTCCGATATCCATTGTGCGATGCCAATAACGACGAGATTTTTCTCGCCAACCCAAAGGAGGCGTTAAGCTTGGCTTATTTTCCAAACGGAACAACAATGCTCCTGTTTGCGATACAAGTAGATTTTTTGCGCCTACCTCTTCATAGCGTTTTAACACTGCTTGCTTAGGAAATCCATATTGATTTGCTATACCTACCGGAAATAATGCGTATTGTGGCTTCACTGCTTGGACAAATGCTTGCGAGGAAGAAGTCAAACTTCCATGATGTGGCACAACTAATATCGTGCTCGCAAGCATGTGAGGATATGTTTTTAACAACCGTTCTTCAGCTTTTTGTTCAATATCTCCTGTCAATAAAATACTGTGGTGTTGTGTGCTCACCTTTAACACACACGAGTGATTATTTCTGTCATGCTTTCTTTTAGCGGCTTGTTCACTTTCTGATGCACCATTTAACAAGGTAAAAGTAACACCATCCCATTCCCACATACTTCCATCTTTACATAAGCTTGCTTGCTGCGTTAATAACAAAGGTTCGCTTGATAAAATTTCATTTATCTTGCCTTGTTCAAAAGCCTCTAACCCACCACGATGATCTAAATCACCATGGCTGATAATCACTTTATCAAAATGTTTGATATGTTCTTGGCGCATAAATGGTTTTATCACCCGTTTGCCTGCATTATCCTGCGCATGATAACGAGGGCCTGCATCAAATAATAATGCATGATGTTCTGTTTGAATAATTGAAGCTAATCCTTGCCCAACATCCAATAACGTAAAAAAACATTCTCCTTGTTTAGGGTGTTGGCCTTGGTAAAGTAACATGGGCAAGTAACCAAGCCATGCCAGATGTCTACTCGGCAGCCCTTTGGGGGCTATTAGCAAACAGGAAGCTATCAATGCAAGGATAAGATACGTTGTTGGGATCTCACCTATCTCAATCACTGGTAATGACATATTCACCATTTTCTCAAGAATCGTATAAACAAAACCCAGGGTGAAATCGGCTATCGTGAAGACAAATTTTGCCATTGAGGGAGAAATAAAAGAGATAAACAATCCACCTAAACAACAAGGCACAATGAAAAAATCGATGACTGGCAACACGATCATATTTGCAAAGGGAGATAACCATGGAATAGATTGGAAAAAAAAGACACAAAAAGGAATAAGCCCGATAAAAACTATCCATTGCGGCACAACCCATTGATGCCACCAGGATGATGCATTGTGTGAGCCACCATAAATTAATGCCCCTACACATCCAAACGAAAGCCAAAAACCAATTTGCATCGTTGCCAAAGGATCCACTAACAAAACGCCTAAACAAGCTATTGCCAAGGCATGCCAGGTAAAAAGCATATGGCGTTTAAATAACGCATAAATGCATACCACAATCATGACTAAAGCACGTTGCGTGGGAACAGAAAATCCAGCTAGCGCTGAGTAGATGAGTGCGCCTATTAAAGCAAATATTGCCCCATAACATTGGGCAGGCATCAGATCCGTAAAACGTGGAAAGCGCCGCACCAAAAAAGTAACCCAGCCACCACATATCAAAGCAATGATGCTGATATGTAACCCCGAAATTGCAATTGCATGAATTGTCCCTGTAGCTTGAAAGATTTGCCACTGACCGGGGGTTATGTTGTGATAGACACCCAAGGTGGTAGCTTGAATAACACCTAAAAAAGTTTTATCAACCAATAAATTAGCTAAGTCATCATTTAATTTTTGTCTAAATCGAGTAAGTGAATAAGAGTGAACCTGTTGATAGTTTTCAAGTTCAAGTATTTTGCCTGTTAGACTGATCCCTTCCAGAAAAAGTTGTTTTTCTTGATCACTCATACCAGGATTTGCTAAATGCCAACGCGGCTTTAATTTCACCTTTGCACAAAATTTATCTTGATGGTGTAACAATATCGGTGGCTTTGACCAATGTAATCGAACCTTAACAGGCTTGGTCATTAATTTTTTGCCATGATAAATATCAAGCAATGCATCAAAACGCAAAGTATGCTCACGATACTGAGTCAAGCCATCAATGGTTCCACAAACACTGATAGGTTTGTTGATATCCACTGATGGTTGTTCCCATTGCTGTTTTTGCGTTGCAGCAAAATAGGCCCAACTAAAGCCCATACTTGCACTGAGTAAAAAAGTGCCTATTTTTTTAATATTCTGATTTTTAAAGAATAAAGCAAATAGCGATATCACTAACAAACTTGTGAAAGACATCACTATAGGCAAAGGGTGTGCTAAAGTAGAAAAAGTATTGAGGAAAGTCGTGCCTGTTAAACAACCCAGGGCAAGCACAATAAGCATGGTTTTAAACCTAAAAAATGTCTAAAAAACTTTTTAAGAAACTAGTTCATAAATACATTCCCAATATCAAAGAGCTCAAAGACAAAGAGCTCAAGCTTTTGGGAAAGTTTATTCATGATCCTAATCTTTGGCATTTCAATCGACATTCAGTTTCTACGGCTTTTAGCACGGGGTTATTTGCGGCTTTAATTCCTGTGCCCTTTCAAATGATGCTAGCAGCTATTCTCTCTATTATTTTTAGAGGTAACATTCCTATCGCGGCTGCTTTAGCTTGGGTCTCTAACCCTATCACTACCCCACCCTTACTCTATTTAGAATACAAAATTGGCACTTACGTGCTTGGAATTACCCCGCAAGAATTTCGCTTTGAGGCTTCCGTAGATTGGGTTATGCAACAATCGTATTCCTTAGCAGCTCCTATTTTAGTAGGTTGTTTTATTGCTGCTTTTGCCTTTGCCATCCTCGGTAATCTTATTGTACGTGTAATTTGGCGCCTATCCGTTATTAGCGCCTGGAAAAAACGCATGCGGCGCTTGAAAGCTCGCAAAATTCTATTCAAAAGAAAGAAAAAGCGCAAAAAAATTAAGAGATAAAGAACATGGCTAAAAAATTTTTTAAAAAGTATATGCCTTCTTCGCATAAGATTTATGAAAATCGCTATTTACGCCATTTCAGCCATTTATTCTCAACGCCTAACTTATGGCATTTAAACCGTTATTCTGTCGCCACAGCGATGAGTATTGGATTGTTTGTCGGCTATATGCCTATTCCAGGACATATGATAATAGCAGCTATTGTGGCCTTACTTGTGCAAGCCAACCTCCCTTTATCTATAGCATTGGTCTGGGTCAATAACCCATTTACTATCGCACCCATGTTTATTTTTGCCTACGAATTAGGAGCTCATCTATTACAAGTCCCGCATGAAACTTTTCACATTGAGTTATCGACTTATTGGATATTGCATGAGCTTAAACGCTATTATGAACCATTGCTATTGGGTTGCTTCATTAGCGGCAGTGTTCTTGCCGTGCTGGGAAATATTTTTGTGCGTTTATTTTGGCGATACCACGTTGTGAGCGCCTGGCGAAAAAGAGCTAAACAACGAAAAAAACAACTTTCAGGTGATATACACGCCTAGTTTCAGACCAAATTGAGTCATATTGCTCTGCATACCCTGGACATCCAGGCAAGTAAAGACTAGTATTTTAAGAGCTTTAAATTCAATAAGTTGATAGTTCATGGCCAAAGACTTCATTAAACGCTACCTACCTACTCCAGAAAAAGTCCAAGCGAATAAATATTTGCGGGTTTTTGGCAAACTTATCCATAACCCTAATCTTTGGCATCTTAACCGCAACAGTGTTGCCAAAGCAGTGAGTATTGGCTTATTTATTACCTATATCCCATTTCCAGGTCACATGATCTTAGCTGCCTTTATGGCTATTTTGTTGCGCGCTAATTTACCCATCTCCATGGCCCTTGTTTGGGTTGTGAACCCTCTAACCATGATCCCGATGTTTGGGTTTGCTTACACTGTAGGGGCACTACTATTGGGTATTGGTATAGAAGATCTGAATTTTGATTCTGTCGCCGTGATACAAGACATTTGGCAACCCTTCTTACTAGGTTGCTTACTGTGTGGCGCATTCCTATCTATTGCCGGAAATGCCTTAGTGAGACTTTTGTGGCGTTATTCTGTTATTAAGAATTGGCGCCAGCGTCAAGCTCGCCGTCGTTTAGTACGCCTCGGTCTATAGAAACTATTCTATCCATGCGTTTAGCTAATGATAAGTCATGGGTCACAACCACAAAACTTGTGCCTATTTCTTTGATGAGTTGCATCATCAAATCATAAACGATATCTGCGCTGTGATTATCTAAATTACCCGTTGGTTCATCTGCTAAAATACACTTGGGCTCAGTCACTAAAGCTCTGGCGATGGCCACCCGTTGGCGTTCACCACCAGACATGGTCGCCGGTTTATGAGAAATACGATGACTTAACGCAACTTTATCTAAAATTGACAGCGCACGCTTTTTAGCCGTATGTACCGATAATCCTTGAATGAGTAAGGGCATACAAACATTTTCAAGAGCAGTGAATTCGGGTAATAAATGATGAAACTGAAATATTAATCCGAGTACACGGTTACGCAAATAACCACGCTTTCGTTCAGACAAAGATTGCAAATTCGTGTCATTTAATACCACTTTGCCTGCCGTTGGCGTTTCTAACCCCCCTAATAAATTAAGCAGGGTTGTTTTGCCCGAACCAGAGCGTCCCACAATTGCCACACTCTCCCCTGGCATCACCGAGAAATTTACTTTCTCTAAAACAGGGATGATTTTATCACCATCCTGATAATCCTTTTTGAGATCAGTACAAAATAATATTGGGTTTTTATTTTCTTGATGTAATTTTTTAGGCTTCATGGCGTAAGGCCTCCGCGGGTTGTACATTTGCAGCCCGCCAAGCAGGATGAATCGTTGCCAGCAAACTTAAAATCATTGCGCATACTGCAATTAAGACAACATCATGAGTTTGCAGATCAGAAGGTAAGAAACTAATAAAATATACATCGCCAGACAGGAATTTAACCCTAAATGTACGTTCAATGGCAGCGACCAAATCACTGACATTGAGTGCCAAGGCTATACCAGCTATCACACCTAAGATGGTACCAATCAAACCAATGATTGCACCCTGACAAATAAATATAGCCATCACTTTGCGCGCAGAAGCACCTAAAGCACGCAAAACGCCAATATCTGCGCGTTTATCTGTCACCACCATGACCAGGGTTGAAATTAAGTTAAATACCGCAATAGCAAGTATCATAATTAAGGTAAAAAACATCATTGTTTTTTCCATTTTTACCGCACTGAAATAAGCGCTATTGAGCAATGTCCAATCTACCACATTATACAAACCGTGCTGTTCATCGTAGATTTCTTTTGCGACTCGCGGCGAAGCAAAGGGATCGGCTAAACGCAATTGAACCCCGGTGATGCCCCCTTGCGTTTTAAAAATCTTGGCAGCATCTTGAATATTCATAAAGGCAAAACCACTATCGTAGATATACCCCACCTCAAATATCCCAACCACCGTTAAGCGTTTAAGACGTGGGGCCACACCCGCCATGGAGACGGTCACTTCAGGGATCACCAGTGTGACTGTGTCACCAATATTGACACCTAGCAGTTTAGCTAAATAAGACCCAAGAATAACGTTAAATGAACCTTCCGTTAAATCATCTACAGATCCCACTTTTAATGTACTACGCAATGGAAACACTGCATCAATCGCTTTAGGGTCGACCCCCTTTACAACAATACCTCGGACTTCACGACCTCGGGTTAACATACCTTGACCATCGACATAAGGTCCAACAGCCTCAACGCTATTATGCTTTTCCAGTTTTTCGGCAAGCCCTTGCCAATCTTGTAAGTTTTCCCCCCAGCCACTGACCATAACATGAGGCGTAATACTTAATATTCGGCTTCGAATTTCTTTGGTAAAGCCATTCATTACCGATAAAACCGTAATCAACACCATTACCCCTAAGGCAATGCCCAGCATAGATACAACAGATATGAAGGTAATAAAATGATCTCGACGTTTAAAATTGGTGTATCTTGCACCGATGAACAGGAAAAAAGGTCTAAACATTATTTTCTATCACTATTAAATGGTTAAGCCATTTTAACCTAAATCGAGGGTAAAATGAGTAACTAAATTTATAAGGTACGCCAATTGACAGTAAGAAAGCTCCCTGGAAGAATACCAAGGCGCTAATCTTTATTCTTAGTTATTCAACCTCATAACTAAAGGGGTCCCGTTGCAATTCGATGATAGTCATTTTAAAGCCATCCATTGATATACACTCAAGCGAATATCGTTTTACGCTTGATACTTTAAGCCAATTGCCAGGTATCGATATTCAAATGCACCGCACGCAAGGGCACCTAGAGGTTATTCATGAGATTTACCTCATTGGGGATACCGAGCATATTTCTATAGAAAATATAGAGGCATTACCCGGCGTCAGTCGCGTTATTCGAATTTCAGCTCAATATCAAATTTTGGGGCGTCACCCCAAAGCCACGCAAGGTTTTGAATTTACCTACAATGGTGTTGTTTTTTCACAGAACAACTTAAATGTCTTTGCGGGTTTGTGTGCCGTGGATAACATAGAAAATGTAGAAGTGATGATGCGCTCATTGCATGCCCATGGACAAACTTGTACACGCATGGGCGCTTATAAGCCACGTACTAGCCCTTATGCTTTTCAAGGATTAGGCAAAACTTGTTTACCTTATGTTTTTGAAAAAGCAGGTAAATATGGCATTAAAGTGATAGCCATGGAAGTAACACATCAACGTCATATTGAAGAAATTATCGAGTATTTGAACCAGGCGGGTAATCCCACCGGGGTGATGTTACAAATTGGCACACGCAACGCGCAAAATTTTGAATTACTACGTGAAGTAGGCTCACAAAAAGAATTTCCTGTCCTCTTTAAAAGAGGTTACGGTATAACACTCGGGGAATCTTTGCATGCTGCTGAGTATCTGGCTCATGCAGGTAATCATAACATTATCTTTTGTCTACGCGGCGTAAAATCCTTATTTGGCCCACCACATCGTAATATGGTGGATTTTGGACATGTGCCCGTCATTCGACGATTAACCAAAATGCCTGTTTGCATTGATCCCTCTCATTCAGTGGGGAGCTTAGAACGTACCCCTGAAGGATTAAGTGATATTTTTCATGCCACAGCACAAGGTGTTATTAGCGGCGCTAACATGGTATTAGTAGATTTTCACCCTTTTCCACCCACTGCTGTGGTGGACAGTAAACAAGCCATTCCTATCACTAATTTGGGTTGGTATTTAGAAGATATTGCTATTGCACGTGATGCTTTTGAAAAACGTGTTTTGCTTGCTCGCAAAAAATTAAACGCCTAGGTTAAATTATGTTCCCGAAGTTTGAAAGTCTGAATGCGCTTTTACCTCAAAAGCCAGGTGATAAAGTTTTATGGGGGGATCTGCAGGGTTCTGCTTTACCTTTAGTTGTCGCCCATACTCAACTTGTTTTGAAAAAGCCGCTTATAGTCATTACCACAAATCAACAAAGTGCAAATCAACTAGAGCGAGAACTTAAACTCTTTTTGCCCAAAACGGTGCGGGTTTTACAATTCCCCGATTGGGAAACGCTTCCTTATGATAACTTTTCCCCGCACCAAGATATTATTTCAGACAGGCTGCTGGTTTTAAATGAACTTGGCTCGCTAAAACAAGGAATTGTTGTTGTCCCCATCACCACTTTATTACATCGCCTGTCGCCAAAAACCTATGTTCATGCGCATAGTTTAATACTGAAAATAGGCGAATCATTTGATTGGGACTTAATGCGAAAGCGTTTTGAGCAAAGCGGTTATAACTGTGTCTCTCAAGTCATGACCCATGGCGAGTTCGCCCTGCGTGGAAGCATTGTCGATATCTTCCCAATGGGGCACAATAATCCCGTGCGAATAGATTTGTTTGATAATGAAATAGAATCTTTACGTGTTTTTGATCCAGAAACACAACGTTCCGAAGAAAAAATTGACTCTCTGACTTGCTTGCCAGCAAGAGAATTTCCCTTAACAGAGCAAGCTATTACGCTATTTAGGCAGCAATGGCGCTCACAATTTGAAGGAGATCCTTCTCTTTGCCCTATCTATCAAGATATCTCGCAAGGAACCCCATCTCAAGGAATTGAATATTATTTACCCTTATTTTTTGAAAAAACCAATACTTTGTTTGATTATTTTCCACAAGATGCTTGCATTGTTCGACAAGACATTGAACAAGCTTGTGACGCTTTCTGGCAAGAAGTAGAAGATCGTTATGAACAATATCGTCATGACTATCAACGTCCGCTATTAAAGCCAGATAATTTATTTATTAAAACAAACACTTTATTTCAACATATTAACCAATTTCCTCAAATACAAATACAAAAAGCACCCTTTGAAAAAACCAAGAAAGGTGTCTTTAATTTTAAGACCAAAGAATTTCCTTCTTTGACCATTGAGTCACGTGCACAAGATCCTTTAATAAAGTTAAAAAATTTTCTAAATACACAGCATGAAAAAATCTTATTTTGCGTCGAATCAGCTGGCAGAAGAGAATCTTTATTAGAGTTGTTCCATCGCCATGAAATTAACCCCAAAATCGTCAAAGATTGGCAATCTTTTTATCAAGAAGATTGTCTTTTGGGAATAACCATTGCTTCATTGGATGAAGGTTTATGGTTAGAAGAACCCAACATGATCTGGATAGCTGAGCATCAATTGTATGGTCAACAAGTGATGCAGCGCCGACGTCGCCAAAAAATCACGACAGATACAGATGCTCCCATTCGAGATTTAGCTGAACTTACCACTGGTGCACCGATAGTTCATATTGATCATGGGGTAGGACGTTACCAGGGTTTAACACATATCACTATCGATAATACCCCTGCTGAATACTTAATTATAACTTACGCTGACAATGATAAGCTTTATGTTCCGGTGAGTTCACTTCATCTTATTAGTCAATACAGCGGTGCCAACATTGATCATGCTCCTTTGCATAAATTAGGCACTGAGCAATGGGACAAAGCCAAGAAAAAAGCACAAGAAAAGGCCTATGATGTTGCTGCTGAACTCCTTGATATCTATGCCTCTCGCGCGTTAAGAAAAGGGCATCGCTTTAGCTCACCGTCCGAACATTATTTTCAATTTTCTGGTAGCTTCCCCTTTGAAGAAACCCCCGATCAAGCTAAAGCTATCGAACAAGTTATTGAAGATATGCGTTCAGATAAACCGATGGATAGGTTAGTTTGCGGAGATGTTGGCTTTGGCAAAACTGAAGTCGCTTTGCGCGCAGCTTTTGTTTGTGCAATGGATGGCAAGCAAGTTGTTGTCTTAGTGCCCACGACCTTGCTGGCGCAACAACATTATGAAACCTTTTGCGATAGATTTGCTGATTGGCCGGTAAGAATTGAAGTGATATCACGCTTTAAAACCAAAAAAGAGCAAGACAGCGTTATTCATCAATTATCGGAAGGTAAAATAGATATTATTATCGGCACTCATAAACTTTTAAATGAAGAGATTAAATTCCCTAATTTAGGCTTGGTAATTATCGATGAGGAACATCGCTTTGGGGTTAAACAAAAAGAAAGATTAAAATCCTTGCGTGCTGAAATAGATATATTAACCTTAACGGCCACGCCCATTCCCAGAACATTAAATATGGCTTTTTCTTCCTTAAGAGATTTATCCATCATCGCAACCCCACCAGCCAAACGGCTAAGCATTAAAACCTTTGTGCGTGAGTATAATCAAACTCAAATTGTAGAAGCTATTTTGAGAGAATTAATGCGGGGCGGCCAAGTTTACTATTTACATAACGATGTTGAAAGTATCGATAAAGTGGCGCGCGAACTTTCTGAACTTATCCCACAAGCCAGAGTGGGGGTAGCCCATGGTCAAATGCGTGAACGACAATTAGAACAAGTAATGTCAGATTTCTATCATCAAAGATTTAATGTGCTGGTGTGCACAACGATTATTGAAACAGGAATAGATATTCCGTCTGCCAATACGATCATTATCGATAGAGCCGATAAATTAGGTTTAGCCCAGCTCCACCAACTTCGCGGTCGAGTTGGTCGTTCACATCACCAAGCTTATGCCTATTGCTTAACCCCCCCTAAAAATCGGTTAACCGCCGATGCCATTAAACGCTTAGATGCATTAGAATCATTAGAAGAGTTAGGCTCAGGTTTTAGCTTAGCTACCCACGATTTGGAAATACGTGGCGCAGGGGAATTGTTAGGTGAAGAACAAAGTGGAAGCATGAATGCGATAGGCTTTAGTTTATATATGGAGTTATTACAGAAAGCGGTGCAATCGTTAAAATCAGGCAAAAAAATTACCCTCGCTGATCATTTACGCCAAGGCGCAGAAATCAATCTTTCAGTCAGCGCGCTTATACCTGAGGATTATTTGCCGGATGTACATACCCGTCTTATTCTCTATAAACGCATTGCTAATGCAAAATCTGTCGAAAATTTACATGAATTGCAAGTTGAAATGATTGATAGATTTGGTTTATTACCGGTTCAGACTAAACATCTATTTAAAATAACAGAAATAAAACTTAATGCTGCCCCTATTGGGATAAGAAAAATAGAAGCAGCAACGAAAAGCGGCAAAATTGAATTTGATCCTACCCCAAATATCAATCCCGAAAGATTGATTGCAATGATCCGTAATAAACCATCTCATTTTAAATTGATGGGATCGCAAGAAATTAAATTTATGTTTGATATGCAAACTCCTGAATTACGTTTCCAAGTAGTTAATAATTTAATAAATGAACTCAAGACTGCCATGTAAAGGAATGAAGATGAAAAAGCCCCTCCCGATTTTACTTATCCTTCTTAGCGCATTATGTATTACCAACGCTTATGCTAAAGATCAAAAATGGTATCGTGTTGAAATGATTGTTTTTGAAATGGATGACAAATCAGGCGATGATGTCAGTACTTTATCTAAGCCCTCTGTTGCCAATGCCGTTTCCCTTGGCACTTCTTCAGACAGCGATTATGCAGAATTGACAGACAAGCAATTAAGTTTACAGACTGCAAAAACTCGTCTTCAAAAAAGATATCCAATTTTGATGCACAAAGGATGGCGCCAAAACATCAGTGATAAAGAGCATTCACAAAAAGTTCACATTCAAGGCGGTAAAACCATTGATGGTGAACGTGAAGTCGATGGTACAGTCCGTTTGAGTTTGGGGCGAAATCTTAATGTTGAGGCTGATCTCGTTCTCAAAAAAGTAAATGGACAATCTTTTCGTTTAAAAGAATCTAGCCGCTTACGCGTAGATGAGATTACTTATATAGATCATCCTAAATATGGTGTTCTGGTGATGGTGACGCCTGAAAAGACACAAACAAGTGAAAAATCGCAAAGCGTTGAAAATGCAACAACAACAGTAACAAAATCTAAAGCGCCCTTACCTGTAACTGATGATAGCCCTATTTTGCCCTCGCAAAGAGAAGCGATGTTGAAAAAAGGCACTTAACATAAAATGAAAAAAGCGACATTACCTCACTCTGTCACCAACTTGTGGGTTAATCTGTTCGCTTTACTTTTAGGCTTTATAGCAATGTTATTTTGCTATAAAGCCGAACTTGCTTCGGTTCACTTATTATTTATTGGTTTGCTTACCTATAGTACGCCTATTTTTATTTATGAGTTTTTAAACTTAAAAAAAGAATCACTCCCAAAACCTAAACAAGCTTTTGAATGGCAAGACTTACTCAGCAAACTCCTGGGATTTTATGTTACCTTGGCGATTGTTCTATTTGGATATTGGCTATTTCCTGAATATCTTAAACCGCTATATTTCCCCTATTGGGATTTTATAACCCTACTTGCTTTGTTCATCATGTTAACAGCTCCTTTGTATTTTATTTACATGCACCTGAATAACCCTGATAAAGATGCTTATTGGTTAATAGGTAAAATAGTTTGTTTAGACAAAGCGCAAGCCTTACGTAAATTTAAACAACCTCACTTTGTCTTAACGCAACATTTTTTAGGTTGGTTGGTAAAAGCTTTCTTTTTGCCAATCATGTATGTATTTCTTTTTAAAAACCTTGATTTTTTATATCAAACACAGACAACTCAATGGCAAACTGTCCCCACCCTTTTCATAGCTACCATCACCTGGTTATACAGCATCGATTTATTTGTTGGCGTGATAGGATATCTGTGTACATTTAAATTATTTAATACTCATATTAGAAGCGTGGATACGACCTTATTCGGATGGGTTGTCTGTGTACTATGTTATACACCATTTAACGATGCTATTTTGACGCACTATTTGGATTGGATGAAAGCACAAACATCCTGGATAGGATGGATACACTATAAAACCCTAACCATGATCTGGTGTGCCACGGCATTGTTTTTGTTGCTAATTTATGTACTTTCTACAGTTGTTTTTGGTGTACGATTTTCCAATTTAACCCACCGGGGAATAATCACCAATGGTCCTTATCGTTTTACAAAACATCCCGCTTATGTTTCTAAAAATATATTTTGGTGGTTAACTACCGTGCCATTTGCTTATATTTCAACTCAACCTTATATGAGCATAAAGGCTATCTTTTTTTTAAGTGGGGTGAGTTTTATCTATTATTTACGCGCCAAAACCGAAGAGGCTCATCTTTCACAAGATCCTGTATATGTAGAATATGCTTTATGGATGAATGAACATGGGATCTTTGCTTGGCTTGGAAAAAAATTACCCTTCTTACAGTATAGATCTTACTAAGCAAATACAGCTTGTGGCTCTTCATGATGAATGATTGGTCCCACCATTAACCCTACATCCGCCGCCAGATGCGATAAACCATCACTGGTTTGATATTGCGTCGAGCCAAAAATTACATTGCCCGCTTCGAATTGAAGTACTTCATTCGTTTGTAAAGAGAGCGCTGTTATCCCTTTATCAATAAGGGAGAGTAGTTCCCCTTCATCCGTAATACCATTGCTGTTTTTATCTTGCCAAATACCAAATTGACTAAACAAAGCATCTTGGTTATCAAAGATCCCATCTTGATTAGTATCGAAAGCCAAACGTAAGCCTTCTAGATCTGTTTTGGCATCAGGATGATAAAGAACAAAGCTAAACTCTTCTAGCAAAGTGATCTTACCATCTTTATTGAAATCATAAACTAATAAACCATCTTCAGGTCCTACCCAACCAGTCAGATGGTAATTGCCACATGGGAATTGCCAAACGATTTGCGAGTTTTCAAGAGGGATCAAGTTGATGCCATCATCATTTAAATCAAAAACGATGGGAGGAACAATCACACTAATATTCACGGTGGCAGTACTTGTTCCACCATGTCCATCGCTGATTGTATAGGTAAAGCTGTCAGAGCCGGTGGCAGCAAATTGACCATTGGGATCATACTGATAAGTACCATCGGCATTTACGGTAAGCAACGCCCCTGATGGCAAAGTAAATTGATTTCCCACATTGGCGCCAATGTTATTAACTTTAATAATGGTTAAAGTGTCACCAATATCGGGATCCGTATCATTTGCAAGCAGGGCATTGGGATCTAAAGTTGAATTAACATTAATCACCGTTGTACCGTGGGTGGTGTTACTATCGTTCACCGCGGTGGGGGCATCATTTACACCTGTGATAGTGATACTTAATTGCGCTGTACTTGCTAAACCTTCGGCATCATGCATTGTATAATTGATATTATCGCTCGCGGATGCACCAACGGCTAAATAATTAAATGCAACACGGGGATCATAGTTATAAGAACCATTGGCATTTAGTTGTAAAGTCGCGCCGCTGGGAAGTGTAATTACTGCGCCAACCGCATTAGCAGCGCCGTTTACGGCGCTTACTATTTTAGTATCACCCATATTCGGATCGGTATCATTTGCTAAAACACCATTTACCGCATTAACACTTAACACCGTATCTTCATTGGTATTGCCTGTATCATCATTGGCCGTGGGTGCTTGATTTAAAGTAACCGTAACTTTGAGTTGAGAACTGGCAATAGAACTTGTATCACCGTCGGTTAACTCATAGCTAATCGTATCAAGTACTTGTCCTAACGCGTCATTGGCTAATACTGTCTTTGTGCCATCTAAACTATAGCTATAATCCCCTACGGCATGTCCATTTTGTGCGCTGGCATAAACTTGAATACTCCCATAGGTGGTTGCAGCATTAATGATGCCATTGACGGGCGCTGTATTATTCACTTTAGTGAGACTGGCGCCATCTGCACCTAATAAAGATACCCCAAAACCATCATCATCAGTAATTAAATTACCGCTAACAATTTCTGATGAATTAACAAAAAGCGCTGTTTCATCGGCATTGTTCAATTTTACGGTGGCAATAGGTTTATCATCTAAAATAGTAATGGTAAGCGTAGCCGTAGCACTGTCGCCGTCATTATCCAAAAATTCGTATGTAAAAATTTCCTGTGCTTGTAAATTGGTTGTATTGGGATCAAGGCTATTATCAAAGGGATTGTTAAGGGTATAGGTATAAGCGCCTGTTAGGCGGTTAACCACCATCGTATTTCCTTGATTGGTGGTGACTGTTAGTGTAGTTTGCGTGGCAACCACCGTCCCGCTGTTATTTGGCAAGGCAATATCAAAAACTGTACCACCATCGGCGCCTATACGATTAATGGCCAAATTGGGGGCTGATAACAAATTCCCTGTTAACGTGGGGACAGAATTGGATTGATTTGACCCTATTGCCTGTATATCAGCTTCTGTGAGTATTACCGAACCAAGCTGGTTATTAGCGATAGGAATATCATCAATAATTTGTACGTCTATTTTACCAACATTACTATTATTAAATTCATTGGTGATACTATACAAGAAATGTTCTGTGAATATCTTATGTCCACCGACCAGTGTTACGTCTAAACCAGGCGTATTTAATAAATGGGGTAAGGCATGGTTTAATTCATAAATAAAATCACCAATCCAATTTTCTTGAGTACTCGCTGTATAAAACGTTAAAGTATTCCCTTCTGGCGTTGTTAGTATCACTTTATCTGGAAAGGCACGATTTTCCGAGGCCCCAGGGCGCGCAGGTTGCGCAAAATAGGCATTGATACGAATGCCCCCAGTGGCTCCTTCATGAAAAATATTTCCGGTTAAGCTTACACTTTGCTGTGTGTTAAGAAGAACTTCGGTATTTAATCCACCAGTAAATTGACTATCTATCGTAATATTAGGGGTAGTCGGCGCGCCAGGCGCTGGCGAAACCACAGGGGGTAACATTATCGGATTTGAGGGATAGGTATTTGACGGTAAAAAATTGATCGTGAATTGTCGAAATTTGGGAATATTGTCTGATAATTCGCTTTGAATATCTAGCATATCATTTTGATCGATATTCCGTTCCAATGATTCAACATGACTAGAACTATCTTTTTGTGTTACCTGGTTTACTTCTTTTCGTGAGATCTCGACCGGCAAATTTAATAACTCTTCGAATTTACGATCTAAAAAATCTTCTTCTTTGGGATGCACTTTATCGGGTAAAGAATTTAATAGCTCAAGAAAAGCTTTCTTATCTAAGGATACATATTTTTTAAACGCTGAATTAAAGGGTAAGAATAATGCTTGATAATGGAAGGAAGTTTGGTCTAATGGAAGTGATACCTCTTTGAGAGTGAGTAATTTTTCCTCATCTATGAGTATTGGCTCTTGCTGCATTTCTTCCTTGATTATTCTCTGCACCTGGGCCGACACGGGGATCGGCCCCTACAAATATTTCGAACTGTTTCGAGTATATTAATCCCTTTCTTAGATACTCAACTTACATTAATGTATATAACGACTAAAATCAGCGGGTAGCTCAGCAATATCATTTTCAGCAACATCAATCCTACGAAGCCTAGCCAAGCGGGCCAGGGCGATGGGCAACTCTTTAAGATGATTATGTCTTAAATGCAGCTCTTCTAAATCCGATAACTGACAGATTTCAATAGGTATAGCATTAAGTTGATTATAATCCATATTTAAATTATGTAAGGACTTCAGTTGCCCAATTTCTTTAGGGATCATTTTTAAGGCACAATGGTTCAGATCAAGATTTTCTAATTGTTGCAAAAACTTAATTTCAATAGGAAGCTTGCTAAGAAAATTATCTTTTCCATTGAGCGTAATGGATTTTAAAATATTTAATTTGTTCATATGTAGTTTAAAAACTAAACTTGGTAGTCGGGTAAGATATTTAAATTCCACTTCATGATCTTCTACCATATTCAAAAAAGCCATCGCGATAAAGGTGTTTATTTTCGTTAAGCAAATGTCCATTTCAATAAGATCCTCTAATGATTCCATCCCCTTCGCGATTAAGGATTCCATGTTATCAAACTGTGTGGAAATGCTTATTTTATTTGAAGTAATTTCAGATAATAGCGCTGCTTTTCTGCTGGTCAGAAACTCGTATTCCTGTATAAAATTCTCTTTGGAAAGATGATCAGTAAAGGCGCTTTGGATCATGAAACTACAACTCTTCATTTACCATTATTTCAGCGTACCGGAATTTAAGCGTTGGGTAAATGCAACTTTGGTCGTAGTGTCTTAATGTTCAATATGTTCCATGGTTATTTGCGCTTGTATATGAGCAATTTCAACCAAGCTTAAGGCGCTATGGCTTGAAGTTTGTGGGCTGGTTTCAGTACTAACAGGCGCAGAAAGGCCTGCAACAGTAGCGGGCAATTGCGGGGCTTGAATAGGTGCTGTTGGCGCATCAACGGCAACAGAAACAGGGCTATGTGAAGCAGCACTACTAGAATCAGGTGATTTGTTATCGGCTAAGTTGTTAAAATCAAGGTGATTGGGGTTTAGTAAAACATCACTGGTTTGTAATGCAACCCCTTTGTTGACTTGACCTACCGTAAAGCCGACATCGGCAACTTGATAAGATTTTCCATTGGCTCCTTGATAACTGCTTGAGCCAAAGACCACATTGTCGTTAACAAGTTGGGCTTGATTATCAGAATGTAAAGAAATGTTATTAATACCTAATTGTGAGAGCGATTCAAACTTACCATTGGCGAGTAAGACGCCAAATTGATTGTATTGTGCATCTCCCGCATCTAAGAAGCCATCATGATTGGTATCAAATGCAACCAAGCCTTGAAGATCGGTTTTGGCATCAGGGACATAACTTGCAAAGGAAATTTGATTGAATTGCGTCAGTGTTCCATTACCATTTGAATCCAACATCAACACCCCTTCGCCAGAAGTGATCCAACCAATGGGGTTGAGAATGGTAGTGCCAGTGACATCACCTAAAGTTACATGAGAAGCGCTTGCTGAAACCAGATGAATGCCATCACCAGTTAAGTCTAGTACTACGGGCGTAATGGTGATATGGGTTGTTAAAGTATTGCTGGTGGCAGAACCATCATCGGTCACTGTCCAATTAATATCACGATTTGGCCCAGCGCCATTAAAGGTTGAATTAAATGTAATCGCTTTTAGAACTGAATCATAATTAGCAAGACTTGAGTTAGTACTTAGCGTGATCGCGGTGGTATTATTTCCGCTGATAGTTATCCCACCGGGAAGCACACCACTATAGGTTAAAAAATCACCAGATTTTGCATTTGTAATGGTGATAGTTGCTGAGCTCATATTAACGCTATCGATATCGGTAATCGTAATTGCGTTATCGGCAACAACTGCTGCAGGTGTTTTATGATCAAAACTAGGATCATTACTACCACTTAAAACGGGTGCATCATTAACAGGGGTGACATTAATAGTCATAGAATTAGCACTTTGATCTAAATTAACGCCTCCGTTTAAGGTACCTCCATCATCTTCAACTTGGAAAGTAAAGCTTGCATAGCCTGTGCCATTGGCATTAGCTGCTGGCGTAAATTTCAACAAGCTGTTTGTGATATCGGAAAGTGATATAAATTGTCCTGTGGTAACCGCTACGCCATTATCGGTTAAGCTGCCTGCCCCTGGTAAAGTGGTTATCTTAACGGCAAGCAGGTTGTTTGCTGGTGAATCATTGAGATCGGTAAAGCCAAAATCCGCTTTTGCAAATACATAGGCGGTATCTTCTAAGGTGGTAACTGTGTTATCAGTGCCCGCAGGTGCATCATTGACCGAGGTAACGTTAATAGTCATCTTATTAGCGCTTTGATCTAAATCTACCCCACCATTGGCAGTGCCACCATTATCTTCAACTTGAAAGGTGAAACTTGCATAACCAGTGCCATTGGCATTGGCAGCTGGTGTAAATTGCAATAACCCGCTTGTAATATCTGCAACGGAGATAAATTGCCCTGCAATAACCGCAATACTATTATCTATTAAGCTGCCGGCCAGCGGTAAGGCAGTTATCTTGACGGCAAGCAGGCTATTTGCTGGTGAATCGTTGGGATCGGTAAATCCAAAATCACTTGTGGCAAATACATAGGGTGTATCTTCTAAGGTGGTGACTGTCTTATCTGCACCTGCAGGGGCATCATTGACTGAGGTAACATTGATGGTCATGGTATTAGGGCTTTGATCTAAATTAACCCCACCATTTGCTGTGCCACCATCATCTTCAACTTGGAAAGTGAAGCTTGCATAACCTGAACCATTAGCATTGGCAACGGGGGTGAATTTCAATAAACCGCCAGTGATATCAGCCAAAGAGATAAATTGCCCTGCAATCACGCCTACACCATTATCAGTAAAGCTGCCGACCAGCGGTATGGTGCTTATCTTAACGGCAAGCAAATTGTTTGCTGGTGAGTCGTTGGGATCGGTAAAGCCAAAATCCGCTTTGGCAAATACATAAGCAGTATCTTCTAAGGTGGTAACCGTGTTATCTGTGCCAGCAGGCGCATCATTGACCGAGGTAACATTGATGGTCATCTTATTAGGGCTTTGATCTAAATTAACGCCTCCATTAGAGGTTCCCCCGTCATCTTCTACTTGGAAGGTAAAGCTTGCATAACCTGAACCATTGGCATTGGCGGCAGGTGCAAACTGCAACAACCCGCTAGTAATATCAGCCACAGGAATGAATTGCCCTGCAATCACGCCTACACCATTATCAGTTAAGCTGCCTGCCCCTGGTAAT